>DASXZG010000085.1:0-41501 GCA_036502045.1 Caulobacteraceae bacterium
ACTGGTACTAATCGCTCGATAGGCTTGATCGTTCTTATCAAAATTCATGCGCGCCTTGGTTTGGCGGCGCTGGGCCGTGGTGTCTTCTCGCATCCTCTTCGTTGACCTGGTGGCTATGCCGGAGGGTCCCCACCCGATCCCATTCCGAACTCGGTCGTTAAGCCCTCCTGGGCCGATGGTACTTCGTCTTAAGGCGCGGGAGAGTAGGTCGCCGCCAGGTCTACCAAGAGGATGTAATCGCGAGCATCGGTTAGCAAAAGCGCACAGCGCTTTTGTGTCCGGACGTGCGAGCGACTTCGATCTATTGACCCTTCTTCACGTATTCCTTCGCCGGCGGGCCTTCTCGTGCCGGACATCAGTTGCCGCGGGGTGGAGCAGCCCGGTAGCTCGTCAGGCTCATAACCTGAAGGTCATAGGTTCAAATCCTATCCCCGCACCCAACTTCGAAACGGCCCCGCTTCGTGCGGGGCCGTTTTCGTTTGGGAGGCGGTGATGCACTGGCCGGCGCGCCCGTCGGATGACGAACTGATCGCGGCGTTGGCGCGGCACGCCGGCGGCGAGAGCGCGCGGGCGACCGGCGTCCGCACCGAACGCCTGCCTGGCGGTTTCGTCAGCGAGATCGTCGAGCGGCTGGACATCACTTTCACCTCGGGCGATGGGCCCCCGCGCGCCGCTGCTTATGTCCGCAAGCCTTGCCTCGAGCGTGAAGTCCGCGCGATGGCGTTCCTGCCGGGCGTTGCCGGCGCCGACGCCGCCCCCGAACTGGTGGCCAGCTGGGCCGAGGACAAAGCGGGTGGGGCGGCGGGCTTCGTCAGCCCGTTCTATCCCGGCGGCGAGCTGCATTTTGGCGATCCGATCCCGGAGGCGGTCGTGACCACGCTCGCGCGTATTCACGTCGCCAGCGAGGCGGCGGCGATCGACTGGACCTGGAGGTTCGACGCCGCGAAGGTCGACCGGTTGCGAGACAACGCTTTGCAGGCGCTGAGCACGACCGAGCGTTTCCTCCAACGCTTCGCGGATCCCGCGGCGTGGCGCGCGCGTCTGGCGCACACCTCGGCATCGCCGGCTCTGCGCCAGGCGGCCGAGACGCTGCCCCGGACGCTCACCCACGGCGACATGCACCCCGGCAACCTCCTGCGCCGCGCCGACGGCTCGGCGGTGATCATCGACTGGGGCAATGTCTGTCTGGCGCCGGCGATGCTCGACCTCGCCAACATCGTCGCGATCGGCTCGCCGCTGTGGGACGCCTACGCCTGGGCGTATCGCGCCGCCGGCGGGGCGTTTGACGAGGCGATCGCGCGCCGCGGCTTCTGGTGGGCGCGGGCGATGACGGCGGTGATGTACATCCCCTGGGCCGCGGCCAACTCCGATCGCGTGACCGACCTGGTCGAGCAGGCGGAAGCTGCGACGGCCGAACTCACGGCCCTCATGTAGCCCTCAACGAAAAAGGGCGCCCGGACCAGCCGGACGCCCTTCGCTCGAAAGCTCGCGCGGCCGAAGCCGCGCCAGCGCTTACGGCTGGTAGGTGAGGTTCAGCGAAGCCACGCCGCCGGCCACGTTCAGGCCGACCACGCCCTCGACACTGAGGGGTTGCAGAGACACCGAGTTGTTGGCGCCGCCCACCAGGCCGTTGGCATTGGCGCCAACGCCGGCCGAGGCGCCGGCGGTCAGGCCGCCGTAGTTGCCGGCGAGCGAGCCGGGCGCGAGCTTGCTGGTGGGCGCGAACACGCCCCACACCATAATGCCGCCCTTGGTGTAACCGATGTCGACGCCGTACTTGTTGATCTTGCCGACGTAGTTCTCGGTCACGCCCGGGCTCGGCGAGAAGGTGCAGTCCAGATCCTTCGAGGAGCCGAACACGAGGCCCCAGCCGCTGCTGACGTTGCAGGTGAGAACGCCCACCTTGACGCCGCCGTCCGCGTGCGCGGCCGAGGCGCCGAACGCCAGGGTCGCGGCAGCAGCGAGGCCCAGCAGATGGCTATGTTTCATAGGTTGGATCTCCATTTTCCAATTCGGAGTGGTGGTTTGCGGCGCGTGAGCGCCGGCTGATGAGCCCGTTGAGCCGTCGCCCATCTTCTTGCGCTTCGACCAAATCCCCCTGTCAGGCGCGAGAATCTGCGCCTCTTTAAACACATTCGGAGCGGACAGTCCAAGCGGGCTTGGCCGTGCAGCGGAGCGAGGCTCGCCGGCAGCGCGCCGCCGTCGTGTTTGCCGGCGCCCGCGACGCCCTGTCTGTTGTTTTTGAGTTGCGAATGAGTTGCAAAAGCACGGCAACGCGCTACATAAGCCGCGAGCTTGAGGCTGGAGGGCGTCCTTGTACGTCTGCAACTGCAACGGCATTCGCGAACGCGATGCGCACGCTGCCATCGCGGCGGGGGCGGCCAAGCCGGCGGAAATCTTCCGTCGTTGCCAGGCGCACGCCCAGTGCGCCAAATGCGTCTGCGACATGCGGCGGATGATCCAGGAGTCGAGGCAAGCGCTTCGCCACGCCGCGGAGTAGGGAGCGGCCAATGCAGGGCGATCGGGCGATCATCGCGCGGCTCAACCAGGTGCTCACCAACGAGCTGACCTCGGTCAACCAGTACTTCCTGCATGCCCGCATGCTCGACAACTGGGGCCTGAAGCGCCTGGGCAAGATCGTCTACGACGAGTCCATCGGCGAGATGCGGCACGCCGACCTGCTGATCAAGCGCATCCTGTTCCTCGAGGGCCTGCCCAACCTGCAGGACCTGCGCAAGCTGACCGTGGGCGAGAACGTGCTGGAGGCGCTGGGCGCCGACCTGGCGCTGGAGCGCGCCGGTCGGGCGACGCTGGTGGAGGGCGTGGCGCAGTGCGAAGCCGCCGCCGACTACGTCAGCCGCGAGGTGCTGGTGGCGATCCTTACCGACACCGAGGAGCATATCGACTTCCTCGAGACGCAGCTTGAGCTGGCTCGGCAGCTGGGCGAGCACAATTACCTGCAAAGCGCTCTCGGCGAGCTCGAAGGTTAGACCTCGACGAGTCGAGCCAGAGTCAGCTTTCAGGCGTTTGCGCCTGAAACCATCTTGCTCTTGGCATTGCCAGCGTCGGCGCGGCGCGCGACAAGCCCCGCGACCCCCGCAGGTGTTCCACATGGATATGCGCTTTCGCCCCGTCGCCGGGCTCGCCGCGTTGCTGGCCATCGCCGCGCTCGTTGGCTGTCATGCGCAAGGCGCGCCGGCTGATCCGGGCGGCGGCTCAAAGCGCGACGCGCTGTGGCGGATCGTCGGCGAGCAGTGCGGGCCGGACCAGGCGCAGCATGGCAGCCCCGCGCCCTGCCTGGTGGTCTATCCGGATGGCGGCGCAGTGCTGAAAGACAAGCACGGGGCCACCGAGATGCTGCTGATTCCGACCACCAAGATCACCGGCATCGAGAGCCCGGCCCTCCTGGCGCCAGGCGCCCCGAACTACTTCCAGGACGCCTGGGCGGCGCAGAGCTTCGTCGACCACCTTGCCGGCCAGACCATCCCGCGCGAGGACCTGGGCCTCGCCATCAACTCCGAGGACGGCCGCAGCCAGGACCAGCTGCATATCCACGTCGACTGCGTGATGCCGGACGTGAAGCAGACCCTGACCGCGCACCTGGCCGAGGTTGGCGACAAGTGGGCGCCCTTCGCCGAGGCGCTGGAGGGCCATCGCTACGAAGCGATGCGCGTGGCCGGCGCCGACCTCGCCGCGAACAATCCTTTCCGACTGCTGGCTGATGGCGATCCAGCGGCCAAGACCGACATGGGCGTGGAGACCATCGTCGTGGTGGGCGAGACGTTCCCGAGCGGACCTGGGTTCGTTCTGCTGGCAGACCGGGCCGATCCGGCCTCCGGCGACATGGGCTCTGGCGAGACGCTGCTCGACCATGACTGCCAGGTGCTGAAGCCGCCGGCATGACCGAGGCCGCCCGCCCGCCGTCGTCGCGGCCGGGCCCATCCGGCGTCGCGTGGGCGCTGTTCGCCGCCGCCAGCCTGGCGCTTGGCGCCTGGCCGCTGATCGTCCACAGCCAGATGAAGGACTACCCGACCTGGTACCTGGTCGGCCGCGCGGTGCTGGACGGCGCGCCGATCTATCCCGACGCCGGCCACGCCCCGCTGCGCTTCATCTATCCGCCGTTCGCCGCGCTGATGCTGGCGCCCTTCAGCCTCGGCGGCTTGCGGGCGATGATCCTCGCCCTGGCGGCGATCACGGCGGTGAGCTGGCTGATCGCGGTGCGGCTCTGCAGCCGCCTGGCGGGCCTGCCGCCGCCAAGATCGTGGTGGCTGCTGGCGCTGCCGTCGGTGCTGGTGCTCCCCGAGATCTTCGACCTCTTCGACCTCGGCCAGCCGAACATGATGCTGCTGGCGATGGTGCTGGGGGGCCTGGCTCTGCTGCAACAGCGTCGCGAATGGTCCGCCGGCACGCTGTTCGGTGTCGCCACGGCGCTGAAGGCGTTTCCGGCAACCATCCTGTTCTACTTGCTCTGGCGGCGGCGATGGCGGGCGGCCGCGGCGATGTCGGCGCTCACCGCGCTTTGTCTGATGCTGGCGCCGGCGCCGTTCCGCGGTCTCGACCGCAACCTCGGCGAGCTGCGGCTGTGGGCGCAGAGCATGGCGCCGACCGCCGGAGGCTTTGGCCAGCGCGCGGCGCAGAACTGGGGCTGGAAGAACCAGTCGCTGATCGCGGTCACGCACCGCATCGTCCGCCCCGTCAACGCCGAGGCGGAGGCGCCGGCCGTGGCGCCGCTGACCCTCAACGTGCTGAACCTCAGTTACGCCCAGGCCAATCTGGTGGTGCTGGCTCTGGCCCTGGCTTTGGGCGGCGCGTTCGCGCTGTTGCTGCCGGCGGAGGCGCGGCGCACCCCCGCCTCGGACGGCGCCGAATACGCGCTGCTGATCGCCATGGTGACGATCGCCTCGCCAGAAGCGCGATCTTACTACTTCGTCTGGCTGCTGTTCCCGTTCGCGGTGCTGACCCTCCACGCGGCGCTCGACCCGTCGGCGCGGGTGCGCCGCGGGCTCTGGGCGGCAATCGGCCTCGCGGCAGCACTCTCGGCTGTCGGCGCGCCGCTGGGGCCACCGCACCTCCCGCAGGCGCTGGGCAACATGTTCTGGGCCGGCCTGGTGGTGATCGGGGCGCTGGGCTGGTTGATGCGCCGCACCGCTCAGCCGAACAGTTCGCTCACCGACTCGCCGTCGTGAATGCGCCGCATGGCCTCGGCCAGGGCCGGCGCGACCGAGAGCACGGTCAGCTTCTCGCCGTGCTCCGACACCGGCACGGTGTTGGTGGCGACGATCTCGACGATGTCCGGCTGGTCGGCCAGGCGCTGCAGGGCGCCGGCGGCAAAGAGGCCGTGGGTGCAGGCGATGCGCACCGAGCGCACGCCGGCGGCGCGCAGGTGGTTCAGCAGTTCGATCACCGTGGTGCCCTTGGCGATCTCGTCGTCCAGCACAATCACGTCCTTGTCCGCCACGTCGCCGATCACCGCGGTGATCTGCACGCTGTCGTCGGAGATGCGCTGCTTGGCTCCGAAAGCGACGCCGACGCCCAGCCGCCGCGCGAACGCCGCCGCTTCCTTGGCGTTGCCAAGGTCGGGTGACACCACCACGGCGTTGGAGAGGTCGTAGCGCTTGAAGTGCGCGGCGATTTCCCGAAGCGCGTGCAGGTGATCGACGGGGACGCTGAAGAAGCCGTCGACCTGCGGCGAGTGCATGGTCATGGCCAGCACCCGGTCCGCGCCGGCGGTCACCAGCAGGTCGGCGACCAGCCGCCCGCCGATGGAGATGCGCGGCGCATCCTTCTTGTCGGAGCGGGCGTAGGCGTAGAACGGCATCACCACCGTGACCCGCGAGGCCGAGGCGCCGCGCGCCGCGTCGATCATCAGCAACAGCTCCACCAGGTGCTCCTGCACCGGCGCGCTCAGCGGCTGGATGATGAAGACGTCGCGCTCGCGGCAGTTGGCCTGCAGCTGCACCTCGAGGCAGTCGTTGGCGAAGCGGGTGAGGCGCGAGGGTGAGAGCGGCACGCCCAGGCGCGCGCAAATCTCCTCCGCCAGCCGCGGGTGGGCAGAGCCGGAAAAGACGACGATGTCGCGCATGAGCGGCTTTCGGGGTGGGAACGCGGTCGTCATCGCGAAAGCCGCGTGCCGATGCAAGGGGCCGCGTGGTCCGATGTCGACGCGTGGCGAAGGCGCCGCCTGTGTTGCGCTGAAGGCCGTCCGCTTAATCTGATCTAGGGACGAACGAGTTTCGTTCAAGAATTGGCACGCGGCCCGAGCGCCGGCAGTCTGCGCGGCTTTCACAAAGGGGTGCGTCGGATGCTGGAGCTGAAGGGCAAGACCGCGTTCGTCACCGGCGCGGCGTCGGGCATCGGCCTCGGTGTTGCGACCGCGCTGGCCCGAGCCGGCGCCAAGGTGATGCTCTGCGACCTGCGGCGCGGGGCATTGGACGACGCGGTTGGATCGCTCTGGGAAACGGGCGCCGACGTCGAGGGCGTGACAGCGGACGTCTCGGTGAAGGCGGAGCTGCAGGCCGCGGCCAACGCCACGCTGGCGCGCTTCGGCAAGGTCCACGTGCTGGTGAACAACGCCGGCGTCAGCGGTGGCGGCCTCTACGGCGGCTGGACCGACCCGGCCTGGGACTGGGTGATCGGGGTCAACCTGCGCGCCGTGGTGTGGGGCGTGGAGATCTTCGGGCCGCTGCTCGAACGGGACGGTGCGGGCGGCCACATTGTCAATGTCGCCTCAATGGCGGGGCTCGTGGGGCAGGGCTCCACGCCTTACACGGTGACCAAGGCCGCGGTGGTGGCCCTGTCGGAGGCGCTGCGACGCGAGCTGGGCCGGCGCGGGATCGGCGTCTCGGTGGTCTGCCCGGGCCTCGTGGCCACCAACATCGCCGAGACCCGCGGCTATCTGTCGGCGCGCTTCGAAGCGGCGGTCGCCGCCGAGGGCATGGCCGCGCCGACGCCGGAGCAGATGGGCCAGCTGAAAGCCATGCTGGCCGGCGGCGCCGACCCCATGGCCGTCGGCGAACTGGTGCGCGAAGGCATCGAGGGCGACTGGCCCTACATCTTCACCGACCTGCAGTTCGAACCGGCCGTCGACGCGCGCTTCGAAGCCATCAGGGCAGGTTTCGACAAGGTGCGGGGACAGGCGCCCCGTTAGGCCGTCGCGAACATGGGCGTCGAATTGAGGATGGCTCGCTCCTCGTCTGTCATGTCCACCGGCACATCGGCGAAGAGCGGGGTGGAGAGGTAGCGCTCGCCGGTGTCGGGCAGCATGCAGAGGATGTTGGCGCCGGCCGGCGCTTTCTCCGCGATCTTCAGCGCGCCGGCGAAGGTGGCGCCGGCGGTGATGCCGACGAAGATGCCTTCCTTGGTCGCCAGCGCCTTGCTGTTGGCGAGCGCCTCGGGGCCGGTGACGGTCAGGGTCTCGTCGATCAGGTGCGCGTCGACGGCGTCGCCGGTGAGTTTGGGCACGAAGTCGGGCGTCCAGCCCTGCATCGGGTGTGGCTTCCAGGCCGGATGGCTCTCGGAGGGCGTGCCATCGGGGTTGCGTGCCTGCGGCTCATGGCTGCCGAGCAGCGCCGCGTCCGATGGCTCGCAGACCACGATCCTGGTGTCGGGCCGCTCCTGGCGCAGCACCCGCGCCACGCCCTTCAGGGTGCCGCCGGTGCCGTAGCCGGTGACCCAGTAGTCCAGCTGCTTGCCGGCGAAGTCGTCGATGATCTCCCGCGCCGTGGTGCGCGAATGCATGTCAGGATTGGCCTCGTTCTCGAACTGGCGGGTGAAGAACCATCCGTGGGTCTCGGCCAGCTCCTTGGTCTTCTCCACCATGCCGATGGCGCGCAGATGCGACGGGGTCAGCACCACCTTCGCGCCGAGGAAGCGCATCAGGCGCCGGCGCTCCACCGAGAACGCTTCGGCCATGGTGACGACCAGTGGATAGCCTTTGGCGGCGCAGACCATGGCCAGGCCGATGCCGGTGTTGCCGCTGGTGGCCTCGATCACGGTCTGACCGGGCTTCAGCGCGCCGGACTTCTCCGCCGCTTCGATCACCCCAAGGGCGAGACGGTCTTTCACCGAGCCGAGCGGATTGAAGGCCTCGACCTTGGCGTAGAGGTTCACGTGACCTGGCGCGAGCCGGTTGATCCGCACCACGGGCGTATGGCCGACGGTCTCGAGAATGCTGCCGTAGAGCATGATGCCTCCCAGGTCCGCCCACGTGGCGGCGGGCGGACCCTAGCTCCCACAGGTGGCAGCTCAAACGAGATTGTCTGAAGGGCGGTTCAGTCTTCCGCTTGCAGCGTGGCGCCGCCGGCGGCGATGCTGGCGTGGGTGACGCCATAGAGGCTGGCGATCGCCGACATGCGGGCGCTGCCCACCCCGAGCAGCATCAGCGTCTTCGAAGCCGGGCGGGTCATGGCGACGGTCATACGCACGAAAGCGACGTAGTCGTTCTCGGTCATCGCCTGCTCGGGGCACTCGATCGCGAGACCTTGCAGGCCCGCGCCTTTCAAGGCGTCCAGCGGCTGCACGGGCGTCCCGCGAAGGCGGCCGACGACGAAGAGGCAGTAGGGCCGGATCAATGAGGTCGCCGCCAGCAGCGCGCTCGGCGGCACGCCCTCGATATCGGACACCTCGCAGATCAGGCCGCGTTGCACGTTGGCCTGAGCCGCCCGGAAGAACTCGGCCAGCGTCGCTCGTCCACGCTGGCTGCTCAGGGTCGAGAACGACACCGGCAGGATGAGGCTGGGCTGGCGGGCGCTCGCGGCCTGATCCTGCAAGCGGTTGAGGCCGCGGGCGAGGGTGGCGAAGTCGATGCGTTCGATATCGACCTGCGCCAGCCGGCTTTGCTCGACGGCGGATAGCGGAATGTCGCCCGGCATCTGCAGCACGCGCTGGCGCATTCGAAAGCCGATGGGGCCGTAGGTTTTCAGCTGCACCACCGGCTCCAGCAGGCACGAGGCGCGCAGCTGGCGGCCGTCGCGGGCGGTGAACGGGGTCCAACGATTGGGCGAGGTGACGGGCGCGGGCTCAGGCGGCGACGGCGCGCGGGTGGCGCGCTGAGCCTGGTCGGCGGCCTCCAGCACGGCGACGTCGAGGCGCCTGGCGCTGATGATGGGGCCGTCGATCTCGCGGACTTCCTGGATAACGATGTCGGTGGTGAGAGCCTCGCCCAGGAAGTGGGCGAGGATGTCGCGCAGGGCGTTGAAGCAGTTCACCTGCCCGGCGAGCCGCTCCAGGGCTGGCTGCACGACGAGGAACTCCGTCTCCGAGGTGCGAAAGAAGAAGCCGCGCGCCCCGATCTGCCGCCGCAGCCGCTGCTCGGCGTATGCGCCGACCATGTCCCGGCGCTCCGGCCATCGGGCGCCGAGCCGGGTGCGGATAGCGGTGAGCGCCACCACGCAAACCTGGCCGTCCGCCAGCATCGACGAGCCGCGCAGCTGTTCGAGCACGACGGCAGGGTCCGGGCTGTCGAAGACCGGAAGCTCTGGTGGCAGCGCAGTGGCGACGTTGTCCATGGTGGGGCGCCAGGAACCAGCGCGCCTCAAAGCATGCGCGCGAGCCAGCAGTCTGGCGCCCATGCCCTGACGAATCCTTGACGGGAGCGAAAGCGCGCCCGCGTGTCGCGGATGGTCAGGCGTCCTTCATCGTCACGGTGAGGGGCTGGCAGACGGCCTGGAACGCCGGCAGCGCCTCACAGGCGTCGCCGTGCGCGGCAAGGCGGGGCCATCGCGCCGCATCGAAGACGCCAGGATGGGCTTCGCGAGTGAAGCGCAGCGCGCAGGCCGCGGCGATGTCCGCATGGGTCAGCGCCTCGCCCAGCCAGTAGCGGGTAGGCGGCCGCTCGGCCTCCAGCGCGGTCAGCACGTCGTCGATCTGGGCGTGGCAACGGTCGATCCAGATCTGCGACGGCGCGGTGTGCAGCAGGCCCTCGTAGAAGAGGCTGACGGCCTTGTCGGCGAGGCCGGTGGCGAGGGCGGCGATCTTCAGCGTGCGCCGCCGCGCCGCGCCGCCCCCGGCGATCAGCGCCCGGTGCGGACCGGCCATCTCATCCAGCGCATCCAGAATCGCGGCGCTCTCGATCAGCACCTCGCCGTCGTCCAGCACCAAGGTCGGCACGCGTCGCAGCGGGTTGAGATACGCCAAAGCGTCGGCGTCGGCCCACACCGACCACGGCCGGTGCTCGTAAGCCATGTCGTAGAGCGTCAGCGCGACGGCCACACGGCGCACGAACGGCGAGTCGTACTGGCCGATCAGGATCATTGTCTCTAAGCCCCGCTCGTTTGGCCCCATCACTGGTGGCAAGGCGCCAGGAGGGCAAGATGCACCGGACCCTGTTCCTGCCGGGCGCCGGCGCGGATCCGAACTTCTGGCGCCCGCTCGGCGAGCGTCTGCCGGCCGGCGACAAGGTCTACCTGGGCTGGCCAGGTCTCGGCGCGCAGCCGCCGCACCCGAGCGTCGCCAGCCGCGCCGACCTGCTGCGTCTGGTCGAGGGCGCGATGGGGGAAGGAACCTGCGATCTGCTGGCCCAGTCGATGGGCGGCGTGCTGGCCCTGCAGGCGGCGCTGAAACATCCGGCGAGGGTGCGCCGGCTGGTGCTCAGCGTGACCTCCGGCGGCGTCGACGTGTCGGCGCTGGGCGCGATCAACTGGCGCGACAGCTATCGCCGCGAGAACCCGAACGCACCGGCCTGGGTCTACGAGTCCTGGGGCGATGTCACCGAGCAGCTCGCGGAGCTGCACGCGCCGACATTGCTGATCTGGGGCGACGCCGACCCGATCAGTCCGGTGGCGGTGGGCGAGCGGCTGGCCTCGCTGCTGCCCATGCAACGCTGAAGGTGGTGGCTGGCGGAGAACACGACCTCGTCGAGACGCATGCCGAGCTGATCGCGCCTTGGATCGCGGCGCATCTGGCCTAGCGGCGGTGCTTGCGCCTAAAACCGGCGGCGACAGAGGGAGCCCGGATGAACCGCAAGAAGCCTGAAGGCGCCGACGCCGCCGAGCTGGAGATCGGGCCGCCGGAGCTCACCTGCTACAAGCTGTGGCCCACCTCGCCGGAGCTGCGCCCCGCCCGCGCCGACCGGTCATGGATGGACATGACCAACGAGCACTACGCCTACCGCTGCATCCCGCTCTCCATCGCCAACGCCAGCGGCTGGGAGCTGGCGCTGCCGTTCGCCTTCGAGGCGGCCTGGTACGGCGGCAATGAGCTGAACGCGATCCAGTTCCGCTCCAACGACCAGCGCGTGCAGCACTACGCGACCTCGCACTTCGGCCACGGCGTCATCACCTTCCACACCGGCTGGCTGTTCAAGACGCCGCCGGGCTGGGCGGTCTGGGCCCGCGGCGCGCCCAACGGCGACAAGGACGGCATCGCGCCGCTCGATGGCTTGGTCGAGACCGACTGGCTGCCGTTCCCCTTCACCATGAACTGGAAGTTCACCCGGCCGGGGGTGATCCGCTTCGAGGCCGACGAGCCGTTCTGCTTCATCACCCTGGCGCCGCACGGCATGCTCGACCGGGTGCAGCCGAAGCTCTCGACTCTCGACGCCGATCCGAAGCTGAAAGCCGCCTACGACGCCTGGAGCAACAGCCGCGCCGACTTCGGCAAGCGCCTGGGCGATCGCGAGACCGGCGCTGTCGCGGAGAAATGGCAGCGGACGTATGTGCAGGGCCGGGGCGGGGTGGAAGACGGCCTGCCGGTCTACCACCTGTCGAAACGGCGGCTGAAAGCGCCGATGTAACCGCAATACCCCGCTCTTCCCGGCGAAGGCCGGGACCCAGGCAAGCGGCCAAAGGAAGGGTCACACTAAGATCACGAAGGGGCGCGAAGCACACGAAGGTCGCGCTACGCGCGACAGCCAATCCCAAAGACCGTGGCGATTTGCAGCGCGCGAAGCGCGCCTTTGTGTCCTTCGCTAGCTTCGCGATCTTCGTGTGACCACTTTCCCATCCCCGCTCTAACAGCTTCGTCTGTCCGGCTTTCGCCACGAGCGGTAAATGGGGGGCGCGGCGAAGCTGAGCCCGCCGCGCCGCGATCTCACTCCGCGTAGTGCTTCGACGAGGCCTTCATGTAGCGGAGGTACATCAGCATGCTGGTGACGTCCTTGCCGGTTTCCGGATCGGCGGCCCAGGCGCGGTACCAGACGTTCTCAGTTTTGGGGCTTTCACTCAGAGCCAGCACCTTGGCGCGCAGCTTGTAAGGGGTGTCCGCCCGCACCGGACCGTTGATCGACTGCAGCTCGATGGCGCCGAACAGGCCCACGGCCGGGCCGTCGGTCTTGTAGAGCTTCTCCTGGGCGTGGCCGCGGAACAGGCCCACCACCATCGACGGGGCGAGGATGCTCTTGTCGCCGTCGTATTCCTTCAAGTGCTCGGTGATGTGGCTGAGGCGGCGTTCCACCGCTTCGGTGGTGACGGTGGCCTCGATGCCCTCCACCTCGTCGCCGACCTTGGTCTTGCCGAGGATGCGCAGGCCGCCGGAATTGGCGTGCGTCTGGCTGTTCATCAGGTTCTGGACGACGGTGCCTTCGTCCTCGCCCTTGCAGCTGGCCGAGCCTTCGGCCACCAGCGCGCCGGCCTCGTTTTCCATCCACAGGCGGCTGTGCGGTTCGCCGCGGCGGGCGTAGGCGCGCACCGACTCACGGTCGACCGTGGCCTGACGGAAGTAGAACGACATGTTGCCGTGCTTCCACCAGTCCTCGCCGTAGAGCTTGGCGACCAGCGGGGCGAACTGATCCATGTGGATGGAGCCGGCCACCGTGCCGCCTTTGAACCCCAGCTTGGAGGCGGTGGCGTCGTCGTGGATCGACCCCTTGGCGGTTTGCGCGGCGTTGTGCGGCGTGCGCAGTTCCCCAACGATATCAGCAGTTTCAGTGGCAGCGCTCATCTGACTTTCCTCCGGCCGGCGCGCCGCTCGTGGGCGCTTTCAGGGCTCGGGTATGACCCTACGCTCCGGCATCCAGCGCGACAATCGATTCAGCGGGCGCAAGTGCGCTCAAGTTTCGCTTGCTCTCGCTGGGGCGCCTATGATCCCGTCCGCGTTCCATGACGATGACCGAGACCGCGGGCAAGCCCGCGACCCCGCGCTACAGGGCCAAGAAGGACCGCATCGTCGCCGTCGCGACGGCGATCCTCAACCAGACCGGCGTCGATGGGTTCACCCTGGCGCGGGTGGCCGAGGCTGTCGGCTGCCATCCCGCGACGCTGGGCTACTACTGGCGCAAAGACACGCTGATCGAGACCTGCGTGCTGGAAGCAGCCGACCGTATCCGCGCCATGGCCGACGCCGCGCTGGCGACCGAGACCCCGGCCGGCCACGTGCGCGGCTTTGTCAGAACCTACTTCGACGAGCGGCGACGCATCTGGAGCGGCGCCGCGCCCGACTACGCCGACTTCGCCGAACTTCGCCATAGCGGCCCGCAGGCGTTCGAGGCGTACCAGGCAATGTTCCGCGCCATCGCGCGGCTCTATCGCGGTGCGCCGACCGCCAGCGACACCCGGGCCGGCGCCCCTTGGGCGCGGCTGGTGATCGAAGAGATCGGCTGGTCGCGACACTGGCTGCGCGCCGCCGACGACGCCGACTTCCACCGCGGCGCCGCGGCGATGACCCAGTTCCTCAGCGAGGGGCTGGCCGCGCCGGGCCAGGTGTGGCCGCAAGTGCCGCCGCCGGAAGCGCTGGCGCCGCCCCCCGACCCCGTCGCCGCGCCCCGCGAGGCGTTCCTGGCCGCGGCGACGCGGATCATGAACGCCAACGGCTATCGCGGCGCTTCGGTGGAGCGCATTTCCGCCAGCCTCGGGCGCACCAAGGGCGCGTTCTATCACCACCACGCCGACAAGGATGAGGTGATCGAGGCCTGCTTCGCCCGCACCTTCCAGATCATGAGCGACGCCCTGGTGCGGGCCGCCGCTGAGCCCACCGGCTGGCGGCGCCTGGCGGTCGCGGCCGCCTCGCTGGCCCAGCGGCACAATTCGCCGGCAGGGCTGATGGTGCGCACCTATGCGCTGGCCGGCCTGCCGCCCCGGCTGCGGTGGACCATGACCGAGCGTTTCGGCGAGGCCGCGGCCGGCTTCCGGCGCTTCATCGAGGACGGCGTCGCCGACGGCAGTATCCGGGCTGCCGATCCTCACGCCGCCGCCCAGATGACGCTGACCCTGGTCAACTCGTCGGCCTACCTCAACACCTGGGCGCCGCAGATTCCGCCCGAGGACGTCGTCGACGGCTATGTGCGCCCGACCTTGATGGGCCTGCTGCGCGGCGCATGAGCGCCCGCTATATCGCCGCCATCGACCAGGGGACCACGTCCTCGCGCTGCATCCTGTTCGACGCCGCCGGCGCCATCGTGGCGCTGGACCAGAAGGAGCACCGGCAGATCTTCCCGCAGCCGGGCTGGGTGGAGCACGACGCCGAAGAGATCTGGACCAACGTTCAGAGCGTGATCGCCGGCGCGCTGGCCAAGGCCGGCGCGACCGCCGCGGACATCGCCGCCATCGGCGTCACCAACCAGCGCGAGACCACGGTGGTGTGGGACAAGGCGAGCGGCAAGCCGATCGCCAACGCCATCGTCTGGCAGGACACGCGCACCGACAAGCTGGTGGCCGAGCTGGGCGGGGCGGCGGGGCAGGACCGTTTCCGCGATGTCTGCGGCCTGCCGCTGGCGACCTACTTCTCCGGACCGAAGCTGCGCTGGCTGCTGGACAACGTGCCCGGCGCGAGGGTGAGAGCCGAGCGCGGCGAGCTGCTGTTTGGCACCATCGATAGCTGGCTGATCTGGAATCTCACCGGCCGGCACGTCACCGACGTCACCAACGCTTCGCGCTCGATGCTGATGAACCTGGCGACGCTGGACTGGGATGCGGGCCTGCTGGCCGCCATCGGCGTGCCGCGGGCGGTGCTGCCGCGGATCATGCCGTCGTCGGCGGTCTACGGCGATGCGACCAGCGGCCCGCTGGCCGGCGTGCCGGTGGCTTCGGCGCTGGGCGACCAGCAGGCGGCGCTGTTCGGCCAGACCTGCTTCGAGCCGGGCGAAGGCAAATGCACCTATGGCACCGGCAATTTCCTGCTGGTGAACACCGGAACCAAGCCGGCGTCATCCGCCAACGGCCTCTTGACCACCGTCGGCTATCAGGTGGCCGGCCAGGCGCCGGTCTATGCGCTGGAAGGCGCCATCGCGGTCACCGGCTCGCTGGTGCAATGGGTGCGCGACAACCTGGGGCTCATCGGCGCGGCCGCCGAGATCGAGGCGCTGGCCGGCACCGTGGCCGACAATGGCGGCTGCTACTTCGTGCCGGCCTTCGCTGGCCTCTTCGCTCCGTATTGGCGCGCCGACGCCCGGGGCGCGATCGTCGGTCTGACCGGCTACGTCAACAAAGGCCACATCGCTCGCGCCGTGCTGGAAGCTGTGGCCTGGCAGACCCGCGAGGTGGTCGATGCGGTGGCCGCCGACGCCGGTGCGCCACTGACCAGCCTGAAGGTCGACGGCGGCATGACCGCCAATGCGCTCTTGATGCAGATTCAGGCCGACGTGCTGGGCGTGCCGGTGATCCGGCCGGCGGTCACCGAGACGACATGCCTGGGCGCGGCCTATGCGGCCGGGCTCGCCGTGGGTTTCTGGCCTGACCTCGCGACGCTGCGGGCGCAGTGGCGCAAGGACGCCGAATGGCGCCCGGCGATGGACGCCGCCCGGCGCGACCGCGAGCTGCGGCAATGGAAGAAAGCGGTGGCGCGCACCCTGAATTGGGTCGACTGACCGTCAGTTCTTGGAAGGGAAGCCATGGCCAAGCCCGAAAACCTGATCGAGACGCTGACGCTGGAGCGGATCGAGGTGAACCTGCTGCGCGGTCATGCGCCGAAGGATCAGGGGCCGCGCATCTTCGGCGGGTTGGTGATCGCCCAGGCGCTGATGGCCGGCTACGCTACGGTGGAGAACAGCCTCTGCCACTCGATCCACTGCTATTTCCTGCGGCCGGGCGATCCCAGCGTGCCGATCCTTTACGAGGTCGACCGGGCCCGGGACGGGCGCACCTTCACCTCGCGGCGGGTGACCGCGATCCAGCACGGCGAGCAGATATTTAACCTCGCCGGCTCGTTCCAGCACCCGGAGAGCGGCCTTGAGCACCAGGACCCGATGCCCGAGGTGCCGTCGCCGGAGGACCTGTCGGACGAGTCCGCGCTGCGCCGTGAGCTGCTGGCCGAGCTGCCGCCGATGATGCGCGAGATGGCCGACCGGCCGCGCCCCATCGACATGCGCCCGGTGGACGGCGGCGGCTTCATGGCCTCCAAACCCGGCCCGCCGTTCCAGAACGTCTGGATGCGGACCGGCCAGCCGATCGGCTACGACCCGGTGATCAACCAGGCGGCGCTGGCCTATGCCTCCGACATGAGCTTCCTCTCCACATCGATGCGGCCGCACGGCATGAGCTGGCAGACGCGGGGCCTGCAGACCGCCAGCATCGACCACGCCATCTGGTTTCACCGGCCGACCAAGTTCACCGAGTGGCACCTCTATGCGCAGAAGAGCCCCTCGGCATCGGGGGCGCGGGGTTTCAATCTGGGCGAAATCTACAGTCGCGACGGGCGGCTGGTGGCCTCGACCGCGCAAGAGGGCCTGATCCGCTTCCGCTCGCCGCACGACGCCTAATTTAACTCGCGACTTAATTAAGCGCCGAGCGCATAACGGCGCATGGACGCGCTCGCCACCCTCGCTGACCCGACGCGCCGTCGCATCGTCGAGGCGCTGGCGGCGGGACCGCTATCATCCGGCGATATCGCCGCGCGGTTTCCGATCAGCGCGCCGGCTATCTCTCAGCACCTGCGTGCGCTGAAAGCGGCGCGGCTGGTGCGGGTGCGGGCCGAGGCGCAGCGGCGCATCTACGAGCTCGATATGGAAGGCGTGGCCGAGGTCAGCGACTGGGCGGAGGGCGTGCGACGCGCCTGGGCCGGCCGGCTGGACGCGCTGGCGGCGCAGATCAAGGCGGAGGACGAGCGATGAGCGAGAAAGGCGAACATCTGCGGGTTCCGGCGGTGCGCTTCGTGCGCCGGTTGCCGGGGCCAGCGATGCGGGTATGGGAGCACCTGACCACGCCCGCCAAACTCAGCGGCTGGTACGGCGAGGGCAGCAGCCTGGAGCCGCGGGAGGGCGGGGCGGTGATCCTGAACGGCGGCCATATCCGGGGCGTTGTCACCCAGTGGCGGCCGGCGCGGAAGCTGGCGCACACCTGGAACGTGTTCGGTCCCGGCGAGAGCGAGAGCCCATATCCGGAGAGCTACCTGACGCTGGAGCTGGCCGAGGACGCCGGCGAGGTGGTGCTGACGCTCACCCACCTGCCGATCCTGGAACGCTTCGAGCCCCAGAACGCCATGGGCTGGGCGACGTTCCTGGACATCCTGGAAGACACGGTGCGGGGCCGCGAAGTGCTGCCGCGGCGGGCTTACACGGAGAAGAACGCCGCGATCTACGGCGTCGATCTGGCGAACATGCAGCGGTAGGCGGCGGGCGGCGTAACCCCTCATCCTCCCATTGCTCCGCAACGGGCCCCTCCTTCTCCCTCTGGGAGAAGTGTTTGAAGTTGCGTGTCTTTTACCTCTCCCGGAGGGAGAGGGAGGGGCCCGCTCGCGTCAGCGAGCGGGAGGGTGAGGGGTTACGGCGCTCGCCGCCTACCGCCCCGGCGCCACCAATATCTTGATCTGGCGCTTGTCGGTTTGCAGCTTCACGAAGGCGTCGGGAGTCTCGGCAAGGCTCACCACGTCGGTGACGATGCTGGGGTATTGGGTGACGCCCTCGGCCAGGTTGCGCAGCGAGGCGGCGAATTCCTCGCGGCTGTAGCCGAAGACGAAGCGCAGCTCGATCTCCTTGCCGATGAACACCAGCGGCTCCAGCCGGTCGGTCTCCATGCAGACGCCGGCGACGACGATGCGCGAGGCGACCGGTGCGGCTTCGGCCAGGCTCTGCAGTACGCCGGGGGCGCCGACGCATTCGAAGATCACCGGCTTCTTCACCGCCGCTCCGGTCATCGCCGCCATCATCAGCTCGGCGCGGGTCGAGGGCACGGCAAAGTCGCTCCAGGCCGTGTGGGGCGAGACTTGCGCCGGGTCGACCACGCGGTCAGCGCCCATGATCCCGGCCGCGGCGCGGCGCTCGGCGGAGAAGTCGGCTGCGACCACGGGGCCGAGGCCCCGCGCCTTCAGCGCGGCGATCACCGCCAGGCCCACCGGCCCGCAGCCGATCACCATGAAGGCGTGCTCCGGCCCCGGCTGCGCCATGGCCACGGCGTGCTCGCCGACGGCCAGCGGTTCGGTGAGCGCGGCGTGCTCGGCCGAGAGGCCGTTGGGCACTGGGATCGCCAGCATCTGCGAGAGCACGATGGTCTCGGCGAAGCCGCCCGGCATGTTGCTGGAATAGCCGAGGTTTTCGACGCCGCCGGCGCCCACCAGCACCGGCACCGACACCACCATCTGCCCAGCCTTGAAGTCGCCGGCGCTCTCCAGCACCTCGCAGCAGAACTCGTGGCCGAACACGGTGTCCTCACCCTTCCGCATCTGCGCCACGCCGCCGCCCAGCTTGGCGGTGAGGTCGATCATGTGGTCGTAGTGGTCGAGGGCGTGCAGGTCGGAGCCGCAGATACCGCAGACCAGGGTCTTCACCGCGAGCTGACCAGGCCCCGGCTGGGGCGCGGCCATCTCGTCGACGACCAGCTTGCCGTTCCGGCGAATGACGGCGCGCATCACTCGGCCGCCGGCTTCTTGGCCAGGCCCATCATCTGGGCGAATACCGGGTTGATGTTGTCGGCGCCCTTTTCCTGGGCGTGCTGCATGATCCGCGCCCCGACCGCCATCCGGGCCTGCATGGTGAAAGCGTCCTTGTTCTCCTTCACCCAGGCCATCGAGGCCTCGCGGCCTTCGTTGAGCTGCTGGAACTTCGGCGCCACGTAGCGGGCGAAGAGTTCGTAGGACTTTCTGGTGTTGGCGAAGGTCGCCCAGTTGTGGGCCATGAACAGGAACGCGCCGAAGCCGCCGGACTGGTCGACCAACGCCTGGATCTTCGCCGCGGCGTCGTCCGGCGTGCCCACCACCGCCATCGGCAGCTTCAGGAAGGCCTCGACCGGATCGCCGGCGGTCTCCGGCACGATCGGCAGGTTGGCGATCTCGCGGAAGTAAAACAGCCACTTCTCCAGGCCGAAGCGCACGTCCGCCATCGCCTGCTCCCGGGTCTCGGCGATGTGCATGGGGCCGACCAGGCGCCAGAGCGAGCGATCCATGGTCTGGCCGTTGTCCTTCGCCAGTTCCTCGGCGATGGCCCAGTTGGAGGCCAGGGCGTTGAAGCCGCCGTCGGAGGTGGCGCCGAGCGAGAGCAGGCCGAGGCCATGGCGGCCAGCGGCCCGGGCCCCGGTGGGCGAGACCTGGCTCGCCACCGCGATCTCGACGCTGGGGCGGGAGTACGGCGTCATCTGCAGACGGGCGCGGTTCAGGGTGAACCAGTCGCTCTCGTGGCTGACTTCCTCGCCGCGCAGCAGGCGGACGATGACGCCCAGCGCCTCGTCCATGCGGTCGCGCTGTTTGTCGATGGGGATGCCCATCATGTAGGCGTCGGACGAGAGCGCGCCGGGGCCGACGCCGAACATCACCCGGCCCCGGGTCATGTGGTCGAGCTGGTTGATGCGGTCGGCCAACATGAACGGGTGGTGGTAGGGCAGGGACGAGACGCCGGTGCCCAGCCGGATGTTCTTGGTGCGCTCGGCAGCGGCGGCGATGAACACCTCGGGGCTGCCGATGAGCTCGTACGAGGCGGAGTGGTGCTCGCCGATCCAGGCCTCGTCATAGCCCAGCTGGTCCAGCCACTCGACCAGCTCCAGGTCGCGCTGGATAGCGAGGGTGGGGTTCTCGTCGACGGGGTGGAACGGCGCGATGAAGGCGCCGAAGCGCAGGCGTGGTCCGAGCATGGTGGTCCTCCGGGCGGCGGCGACCCTAGAGCGCCCGAGCGCCGTTCGCCAAGACTGACGCCGGGGAATCTCGAAGGAGGGGTATGGCGGCTGGCTGCGGCGGAGTGGAACGCCTCCCTTCCCCCTTGAGGGGAAGGGCGGGGGATGGGGGGCTGCTGGCGAGAAGCTGGCTGCCTCGGAGGACCCAAGATTCAACCACGGAAAACACGAAAAACAAGGACTCGGCGCTAGCTCCGAGAGGCCGGCGAAGCCGGCTAAAAATGCTATCGTCGCGCCTTCGGCGCAAACGATGCATGCACACCGCGAAGTCCGTTTTCGTGTTTTCCGTGGTCAATCCTTCGGATCACGCCGCGGCGCCGAGGCGCGTCGAGAGCCCCCCACCCCCAACCCCTCCCCTCGAAGGGGGAGGGGAGTTTTAGGATGCCGTTTAACGGGGCCTGGAGGGCCGCTGGAGGCTGGCGCCGGGGTGGGCTGGTAGGGTACTAGCGGTAACCTGTCAAAATCGCTGTACGGGCCTCTCAAGCCCGTTAGCGTCGATCCGCTCTTAGCGACCGTCTTCCCGACTACTAGGAGTACCAGCTGCGCACCGCGTTGGGGGAGCGGCGGGCGTACATTTTCAGGGGGCCGTCGTCGGTCCAGCCGTGGACCAGGTCGGCGCCCAGGAGGCGCGCCAGGCGAGGGTCGTTCTCGCCGTCGAGGTAGCCGTCCGGGACGTTGTGCGAATAGTCCTCCTGCGGCTGGATGTACTCGCGGCAGAAGTAGCAGGAAAGGTTGACGCGAAGGCCCGGCACCTTGCGGGGGAACGAGCCGTGCCAGGTGTTGCCATGCCAGACGATGGCGGTGCCAGCCGGCACCTCGATGGGGATGACGTGGGCGTTGCGGCGGGCGCCGTCCAGCCCGACTTCGAAGCGGGTCGGCTGGCGCTGCTGGCGGTGGCTGCCGGGCACCATGGCCAGGCACCCCTTCTCCTCGGTGTAGTCGGTGAGCGCGTAGTTGCAGTTGGCCACCAGCGAATAGGGCGTGAACGGGTCCGGCGTGTTGTTGCCGGTGTCGCTGTGGAGCAGCAGGCCATTGCCGCCAGGGCCTTTCAGGTGCGAGCCCAGGCTGGAGAGGATGCAGTGCTTGCCCAGCAGGTAGGTGATCAGCGCCAGCGGCTTCTGGTTCAGCAGGCCGACCTTGAAGATCGGATCCTTGAACAGCAGGAACGGGATGAAGCTGAGGTCGGTGTAGTCTTCCTCGCCCTCCAGATCGAGCTTGCGGCCCATGCGGGCTTCGCTGATCTCCAGGATCTTGGCGCAAGTGGCGGCGACGATCTCGGGCGACAGGGCGTTCTCGATGGTGGTGAAGCCGTAGGCCTCCAGTTCGGCCAGCTTGGTCTCCATGCCTAGGCTGCGGATCTCACGGTAGATGTCGTTGAGGTCCGGCGTCGCCGCCCAGTCGCCGATATCCATACCGTCCCTCCGAAAACGCTGCATCCTCCCAGGTTGGCGGAAGGCGGGCAAGTCATCGGGAACTGGTTCATCGTCCTGTTCTGAGCAGAGCGGCGAGCGTCGCACCCAGAACCCAGATGCTAACGAGCACCACGGCTGCATAGACAAAAGCGCTTATCCAGAAGAAAAGCGGAATGATCTCGCGGTCGATGTCGTCTCCGAAGCGCCCCTTCATTTTGCCAGTCTTGAGACCGCGCCAGAGATTCCAAGCTGACCAAGCTCCGAGAACGCTGAGCAATGGGACGCGCCAGTCCATAAGCCGCTGACTCCTCCGAGGTCACCGGACGACGCTACCTTGCCGCGAGCAATTCCCGAAACGCGGCGTAGATGCGCTCGATGTAGGGGTTCTTGTGTTCCAGCGGGCCTTCGGGGGCTTCGGGGTGGACGAGCATGGTGGCGTTGGCTTCGAACACCAGCACGCGGCCGTCGGCGGTGAGGGTGAAGTCGACGCCGGCGTAGTCGAGATCGAGAGCGCGGCCGATGCCGGCGACGGCGGCGTAGGCGCCCTCGCCAAGGTGGGCGGCGGGGTCTTCCAGGAAGCGGGCTTCTTCGGCCAGGCGTTCCGGATGGTCGGCGGTGCCGGAGGTTTCGTAGTGCACCATCCAGCTGTCGGCGACGGCGAGGTGGTAGGGGTAGGGCCGGCGATCCACGAAGATCATCCGGTACTTGCGATAGAGCCCGTCGGCGGCGGCGAAGGCGCGGAAGTCGGTGAGGTAGTAAGCGGCGGCGGGCGTCAGTGGCTCTTCGGCTGAGCCGGCGACGTCGAGGAACAGCCCCTTGCCGCCGTGCGAGCCGATCGGCCGCACCAGCACACCAGGGCCCAGCCCGGCCTCGTCGGCGAGGCCCCGAACGCCGCGGGCCGCGACGTCGGCGGCGCTGACCCGCACCGTGGTCGGCAAATCGAGGCCACCGATGCCGCCCAGCAGTTCCCCCATCAGGTCGCGGCGGGTGCGAGAGATCAGCGCCGGCGGATTGAGCAGGCGGGTGGGGCAGGCGGCGGCGAAGCGGGCGGTGTTGGCGGCGGTGGGCCCGGCGAGGTCCTCATCGCCGATGGCGTTGAAGGCGACATCGAAGGCCGGCAGGTCGCCGCCGAGCTGGGCCTCGCTGGCGTATTCGATGAACCACAGCAGCCGGGTGTAAGAGCGCGGCGGGATCAGGTAGCGGTCCGGCGTGTTGCCGCTCTCGGTGGTGGTCAGCACCAGCACCCGGGCCAGGGGCTGGGCGGCCACCGTGGTGATCATGTTGCGAGCGGAATAGGCCCGGTCGCGGTGGTCCTTGGCGCCGGCCTCGTCCTGCTCCTCGGCCAGCAGCGCCGCCAGGTTCTGGTGGGCGCTCATCATGTCCGGCTCGATGGCCAGCGCCCTGAGGGCATGGGCCTTGGCCAGCTCCTTGCGGCCGGCGAGGTAGTACAGCGAGGAGAGGTTGGCGTGGGCCTTGGCGCTGGCCGGGTCCAGCTCCAGCACCCGCTCCAGATGCGCCCGGGCCTCGTTGGCCTTCTCCAGCTCGATGTAGACCAGGCCGAGGTTGAGGTGCGCCAGCGGCCGATCCGGCGACAGCGCCAGCGCCTGCTGGAACGCCGCCAGCGCGTCGGCCGGCTGCTGCAGACCGCGCAAAGCCAGGCCCAGCGCCTGCCAGGCGTCGCCCAGTTCGGGGGACAGCGCCACGGCCCGGTCGGCTGCGGCCTTGGCTTCGGTGGCCTCGCCGGCGTCAGTGAGCGCCAGCGCCAGCCCCACCAGGGCGGCGACGTTGTCGGGGGCGAGGCGAACGGCCTCGGCGAAAGCGTCGGCGGCTTTGCGGATCTCGCCCTGACCGCGCCAGCCGGCGGCGAGGGCGGCGTGAGCGTCGGCGTTGTCGGGCGCGGCGGCGACGGCCAGTTCGGCCGCTTCGGTCGCCTGGTCGAAGGCGCCGGTCTCGGCCAGAGCGCGGGACAGCCCGATTCGCGCCGCCAGATGGTCGGGCTGCAAGGCCAGAGCGCGGTCGTAAGCGGCGATGGCGGCGGCGCGGTCGTCGCGCCAGTGCTTCAGGCTGGCCAGCAGGAAGTGAGCCTGAGCGTGGCTGGGGCGCAGCGCCACGAGCCGGACGATGTGCGGCTCGGCGCCGACGGCGTCGCCGGCGCCGAAGCGGAACATGCCGGCGAGGTAAAGCGCGGTGGCGTTGTCTGGATCGAGGGCCAGGGCGCCGGCCACGATCGCCTCGGCGCCGGCCAGATCGCCGGCGGCCTGCAGCCCCAGCGCCGCTTCGAGTTGGCGTTCGATCTCGTCGGCGTCGGGCATCGGCTTGGTTGTCGCGGGGCTTCGCCGTCTCTCTGTGGACTCAGATTCTTACGATGACATTGCCGGCCGCGCCCGCTGACCCCTCGACGCACCCCATAGCGCTCGCGCCGAAACATGATATGCTGCACTGCAACATCGCCGGCGCACCTCGCGGCCGGCTGTCTGAAGGAGCAGCTGATGGCTTGGTTGCAGGCGTTTCCCGGAGTGACAGTGGCTGGCGAGCGGGCCGAGAAGGCCATGGCCTGGCCGGTGGGTATGGCCTCGCCCCTGTGGGCCGTGTTCGGCGCCGCAGCGAGCGGTGGCGTCGCCTATTGGTGGATGACGCAGTGGACCCGCACGGCGGTCAACATCGAGGCCTTCGCGCCCTTCAAGCCGCCGATGACGCTGCTGAAGCGCATCGAAATCCTGGCCGAGCCGGAGCCCTTGAAGCTCGAACCGGTGATCGAGCTGGCGGCCGACGTGGCGGCCGCCGCCGCCGAAGCGGTAGCGGAGCCGGCGGTGGCGCTGGTGGAAACGCTGGTCGAGATCGCGCCCGAACTTGCCCTTGAGGCGGCGCCGGAACCCGCCCCGCCGGCGCCCGCCCCGGTTCTCGAAACCGCGCCCGTCGCCGCGCCGAAAGCCGAACCGAAAGCGAAGGCGGCCAAGCCGCCCAAGGTGAAAGCCCCGCCGGCGCCCCCCGACGACCTCACCGTGATGACCGGCATCGGCCCCAAGCTGTCCGAAGCTCTGGCCGCGCGCGGCGTCACCCGCTTCGCTCAGATCGCCAAGTGGACCGAAGCCGACCTCAAGGACGTCGACACCGCGTTGTCGCTGAGAGGCCGCGCCGTGCGCGAAGCCTGGGTGGCGCAAGCCAAGCGCCTGGCGAAGCGCTAGGCGCGCAGCAACTGAGCGCAGCGCTGAGTCTCCTACCTCCCCCGCGAAGCGGGGCGAGGGGGACCGTCGGCCGAGCGCAGCGAAGAGCCGAGGGTGGAGGGGGCGAGCGGCCGTCGCGTCCTCTCCGTTTCAAATAGTTCGCTCGCTTGCGGACTGTCGCGCCAGCGTTCTTGGCTTGCCCCCTCCACCATCCGCTCTTCGGCGGATGGTCCCCCTCACCCCGCTTCGCGGGGGAGGTAGAGATCCCTCAGACGCAGCGGGCGAGGATGGCGTCAGCGATGGGCTCGGGTGCATCGTCGCCGCTGTCCAAGACCAAGAGACCCAGCCGCCGCGCTTCGGCGATAACCTGCCGGTCGAATAGTTCGCTGCGTGCAATGAAAGCCTCCACCCGTCGCTGGGTGCGGTCGTCCAGCGTCTCGAAGGCGCTGGTGCGGTGGATGCGCGCCGCGACAACGGAGGGTAGGGCGGTAATCCATGCCGCTCGGACCTGCGGCAGGCTCAACTCGGCCACCCTCGCCGGCAGGACGCCGGAGCCTTCGATCACCAAACCGGGCCCGGACACACGTTCGCGGATCATCGCCTCGATGTGAGGCCAGAGGCGCTGGTAGTGGGCCATCTGCGCGTCGGCGAGTTCGACAGGCGACAGCGCCTCGTAGTGTGCGATGACGTGCGGCGGGACCGGCCAATCGGGGTGTGGCCAGGGGCGGCCCGGGTGGCGAGCCATGCCGTCGGTGGGCGCCAGTTCCCAGCCGAGACGCTCGGCGACGATGCGCCCAGCGCTCGACTTGCCGGCGTGCGAGGAGCCGCCGATCAGGATGACGCGGATTGTCGCGGGCGCAGGATTGCTCGGCATATCAAGATGTTACGAGAGTCATCGTAGTCGCGGCAGTCCTTGAACCGAACGAAATCGCCGCCATCTAAGTCGGGTGAGAACGAAGGCTTCACCGCAATCGGCGTTCAATGGTGGCTTCGACGCGCCAGGGTCCGCCATGTCCGAGCTGAGCGTCCAGGACGCGCATCAGGCCTGGATCACCGCCGAGAAGATCAAGCGCATCGCCGACCGGCTGATCGGCCTCGGCCCTTTCAGCATCGGCCTCGACGGCATGCTGGCGGTGGTGCCGGTGGCCGGCACGCTGTTCAGCCTCGGCGCCGGCGTCTGGCTGGTGGCGGAGGGTTTCCGGGCTCGCGCCAGCGCCTTCACTCTGGCGCGGATGAGCCTTTATGTCGGCCTGCGGACCCTATTTTCCATCGTGCCGATCGAGGGATGGCTCGCCGACATCTTCTTCCGCGGCCACATGATGGCGGCCAACGCGCTGCAGAAAGACATCTCGGCGCGCTTTGGCGAGCCGCCGGCGGAGCAGGTGCGAGCAGCCCGGCGAAACCCGTTCGGCGCCCGTGACGCCGCCGCTTCGCCCAATCCGATTCCGGTGCTGGCTCAGAGCGCCGCTGGCGCGGCGAGCGCCGCGGCGAAGCGCTTGCGCGCTCAGAGCTGGTTGGCGACGCGGCCCGGCGAGCCCGCCAGCCGCTCATAGTCGCGAGGGTGGACGTAGTCGGCGCGGAACCACGGTTGCCGCGCCGGGTCGAACACGCTGATCAACCAGTCCTTCACCTTCTGCACCCGGCTTTGCCGGACAACGGCCGGGTCGTGGCGCAGGAAGAGGGTGGGGTGGCCCATCGGCTCCAGGTCGAGCAGCACCAATTCCGGGTCGTAGTGGGCGAAGTAGGTGGGAATGGTGCCGATGCCGACGCCGTGCTTGATCGCCGCCACCATCGCCATGCTGGAATTGGTGAGCAGGTTGGTCTCGACCAACTCCATCACCGCTGACAGCTTCGGATTCCAGGTTTGCCGTTGCTCCTTGTGGCTAACGTGGCGAACGACGCGGTGTTGTGTCACCTCGGCCGCCGTCCGCGGCTCGCCGTAGAGGTCCAGATAGCCGCGCGAGGCGAAGTAGGCGTAGTGGACCGTGGCGATGGGCATCGACACCAGCCCGCTTGCGGCGTTGTCGGTGAACTCCAGCGCCAGGTTGGTCTCGCCTTCCATGGGCGCGTCGACCCAGAGCCCGCAGTCGAGGGCGATCTCGATCTCAGGGTGGCTGCGCTGGAAGGCGGCCAGCGCCGGCATCAGCACGACGCTGGAGACGGCGTCGGGCGCCGAGATACGCACCCGCCCCGCGTCGCGCTTGTCGCGGTCGGCGACCTCTCGGACGATGGCGCCGCTGAGCTTGGCCATGTTGGCCGCCAACTCGCGCACCGAAGCGCCGACCTCGGTCAGAGCCACACCGCGCGATGAGCGCGAGAACAGCTTGGCGCCCAGCCGGTATTCCAGGTCCTCCATACGCCGGCTAATCGTGGGTTGAGTGATGCCGAGATTTCGCGCGGCAGCATTCAGGCTGCCGGTCTCAGCGACTGCCAGGAAGACGCGGACGTCGTTCCAATCCAGCTTTCGCCAGAGGCCATCGTCGTCATCGTTGGCGCTGTCACGCATAGCCGCTATGCAATCCTCCGGCGGTTGCCGCCCGGCCAATTTAGTGCCCCGGCCGCAAATGTCAGTCCTCTAAGTCGCAAGGACGCTGCTGGCCGGCATTTCGCGCCGCGAATGCGTCTCTCGGCCGCTGCTTTCAGGCATAGCTGCTCTGCCGACTTCGCCGAAGCGGAGCCTTTTGACGCTGGCTAAAGTTCGAGAGAACTCACCGCGTCATCAATGCCTGAGCGATAGTCATGGCCCTAGAATTCCCCCGCACCACTGAGGTTCTGAGCGTTGCTCTGCGCGACGCAGGCGCCGGACTCGGCTTCGAACCTTTGCAGAGCGGCGACATGTCTGAATTCCGCGCACTGGCCTCGCGGCTGATGCAATGTGACGTGGCGCCCGCCGCCGTGTTTAATCGGGCGCGTCGACGACAGCCGGCGGCGGTGCTGGTGCGCAGCACTTTCGGCCGCATGACCGGCCTGGTCGCCACGCTGCTCCTGAGCGACTCGGCTGAGGCGCGGCTGCTCGCCAACCGATTCGACGGACTCCACCCCGACGCCGCCGACCTGGCCGATCCGAGCGATACGCCGGCTCTCTACTACGTCTGGGGCGTTGCCGGCGAAGACCGGGAAGACCGTCGCGCCGCCATGGCGCTCACCGAGCGGCTTCGCGCCGACACCTTCAGCGACCTCTTCGCATACATGCGCCCCGCCACCGAAGCCGGCCGAAGCGCCGGCGAGCGTATCGGCTTCAGACCCGCCGGTCCGTCCCCGGACAGCATCTACGTCAGCCCGCCGACCATCCTGAGACAAGTCGCATGACCGTCAAGACTGTCTTCGCCGAGCCGCACAGCCCGGTCGCGACGCCACGCGCGGCGATCACGGTCACGGCGGTTCAATCGCTCGACCAGATGATGCAGGTCATGGCGGTCCGCTCGGTGGTCTACATGGGCGAGCAGGTCTGCCCGTTCGACGAAGAGTTCGACGGCAACGACTTCAACGGCGCGACCCACCTGGTGGCGCGCGTCGGCCGCGAGCCGGTGGGCGTGGTGCGCATCCGCTGGTTCGCCGACTTCGCCAAGCTGGAGCGCTTCGCCATCCTGCCGGCGCATCGCGGCGGTGCGGTGGCGCGGGCGCTGTTCGACGCGGCGTACGAGCTGGCGGCGCGCAAGGGCTATCGGCGCATGCTTGGCTACATCCAGGCGCGGCTGGCGCCCTTCATGCGCCGCGCCGGCGGCCTCAACCCCCGCGCCGGGCGGCCGCGGTTCGTGTTTTCCGACCATGAGTACATCGAGGTGGAGCGCCAGCTGGTCCCACCGGCCGACGCCATCTGCATCGACTCAGACCCGCTGGTGATGGTGCGCCCGGAAGGGGACTGGGACCGCCCCGGCGTGCTCGACCGCTCGTCCGTCCGCCCGGCCACCTGCCCGCACTGATCATGCAGCGCGTTTACTGGACACCGCGCCTGCCCGGCGCCGCCGACGAGCGCAGCTGGCTGATCTGCCTGGATCTGCAGCGCGACTACGTGGTTCCGGGGCGGCCGAAGTTCGACCCTGGCGCCGACGCGGTGGCCCAGGCCTGCGACCGCATGCTGCGCCATGCCCGTGACGATGGCTGGCGCATCGTCCATGCGCATCAGCAGACCGGCGCCGTGGGCGATTCCAGCCGCTTCGGGGCGCCAATCGACGGACTGCGACCGCTGGTGCGTGAACCGATCTTCATGCGCGCGGGGCTTTCGGCGTTTTCCAATCCCGACTTCAGCGAGGAACTGGGGGCCGCGCGCGGCGCCGAGGTCTACCTGATTGGCTTCTCGCTCTCCGGCAGCTGCCTGGCGACAGCGCTGGCGGCGGTGGACGCGGGCCTGAACGTCAGCCTCGTGGAAGACGCGGTCGGCGCCGGCCCGGCGGCGCCCAGCGTCGGCCAGATCGCCCGGGCGCTCCTGATGCCCTGGGTGCGGCTGGTGTCGAGCCGCGAGATCACCGCGCCGGAACTGGTCTCATGACCTGTCACGACGACGACCAGCGCGCCGAGGTGCTCGATGCGTTGCCGGCCCTGCTGACGCTGGCCCGGCACGCGGTGATCGCCACCTTCGCGGCCGGCGACCCCGAAAGCGACGAACTGCGTGGCCTTCTGGAAGCCTGCGTGGTCGGCGCGCACCGCCTGAGACTGCGCGAACTGATGCGCGACGACGATTCCTGACGAACGCGCCATGCTCACCGAGATCAACAAGCTGACCGAATTCGACGCGCTGCGGCCGCGGCTGCAGGCGCTGATGGAGCTATACCGCGCCGCGCGAACCGACGAGGCCCGCGCCGCGCTCATGCGCTTCACGGAGGAACTGTTCCTCGCCGCCGCCTGGAATGTCGCCAACGACCTGCTCGACAACGGCTGGTCGCCGAGCCCGTCGCCCTCATCGGCCGGCGCGCGGCGGTTGCGCGTGGTGGGCGACGCCGCCTGAGACTAGCCCGATCTTCACACTACATTGACTATGATCGGGTGCGGCAAGTTGAACCGGGTGTTCGCAAACAATTGTTCGTAGTCAGGATTGACGTTGTCGCGCTGATTGCTAATGATTTTCCGGGCTGTAACTTTTTGGCCGGGGTTGGGCGACGTATACGGGAGATTTCTCTGGTTTCAGGGACGCTCTGAGCAGCGTGGCTGGAAGCGGTGAGATCGCCGGACAAGTATTCCGGTGACCCGGAGACGGCGCCATCCCATGCGGAGGGGTGGTCAGGATGCGGACGATTGCCGTGGTCTCGCGCAAAGGCGGCGCGGGCAAGACAACACTGGCTTTGCACCTTGCGATGGCGGCGCATCTGCGCGGCCTCAGCACCGTACTGGCGGACGCCGATCCGCAGCGGTCGGCCAGCGAAGTGCTGCGCGGCCGCATCGACGCGGGGCCCAAGCGCTGCGAAACCTCCGGCCCCAAGCTGTTCGCGCTGAAGGACTCGTCCCAGCGCTTCGGCGCCGACCTGCTGGTGATCGACACGCCCGCCGGACCGGAACCCGACCTTGCCGACGCCATCGCACTTGCCGATCTGACGCTGGTAGTGGTGCGACCGACGTTCATCGACCTGGCGGCGGCGGTTCGCACCATCGAGTCCGCGCGCCGCCTGGGCCGCGCCGGTGAGATCGTGCTCAACCAGGCCTACCCGGCCCGCGGCGGCCGCGAGACGGCGACAGTGCGCAAGGCGATCGAGGCGCTGCGCTTCACCAACATGCCGGTCGCGCCGGTGGTGGTGCGGGCCCGGGCGGTGCTGCAAACGGCGCTGGCGGCAGGCAAGTCGGCCGAAGAGTTCGGCCCGTCGGCGGCGGCGGCCGAGATCGCCGCGCTCTGGGACCACGTCGCCGCGCAACTCGGCCACACCGCCGCACAGTTGAAGCGGGCCTAGACCTGCCGCCGGCTAGGCGGGCACGACCGACTTGCTGACCGGGGCCAGGGCCAGCATCGCCATCTTCAGGTGCTGCAGGGCGAAAGGGATGCCGATGATGGTCACGGCCAGCCCGACCGCGAGCAGGATGTGGTGCAGCGCCAGCCACCAGCCGGCGAAGATCAACCAGATGATGTTGAGCAGCGCGCTGCCGACGCCAGAGGGACGGTCGACGATGGTGCGGCCGAACGGCCAGTAGGCCAGGGACGCCAATCGGAACACCGCCGGCGCCCACGGGAGGCCGATGACGGTGATCGCGCAGACCACGCCGGCGAAGAGCCATAGCGTGCCCGAGATGAAGCCGCCGAAGATGAACCAGAGGACGTTGAGGATGAAGCTCATCTGGCGCCTCAGGTCGTCGGCGCCGGGATCAGCCGGGTGCTGGCGGCCCAGGAGCGCTTGGTCAGCTGCTGACGGCGGGCGAAGATCTGCATCGCCTCGGTGGTGGGATCGCGGGAATCTTCCCAGACCTGATGGCTGGCGTACCAGGTGAGCAGCAGGAAGCGCGCGGAACCGCGGTCGCGGTCCATGTCGGTCGGCTCGGCGCGGAGAAGGCCGAAGATGCGCGTCTCGAAGGTCGCTTCGAAGCGCTGCCAGCCCTCGCCGGAGAGGGTCACGAACTCGTCGGCCGCGCCGGCGTCGACCTCGAACCATCGGTGCACGTAGATGCCGCCGGTGGCGACGGGCAGGGCGTCGTCGGCGGGGCGGATGGTGGGCGCCAGCCACTGAACGTCCGCGCCGGCCACAGCGGAGGCGCCGGTGACGGCGGCGAGGTCGCCGGGCGCGCCGGTCCAGCGCACCAGCACCGCCGCCTGGTCGTTGCTCCAGCCCAGCTGCGGGGCGAACTGGCCGATCACGGCGCCGCCGGTGAGCGAAGCGCTTTTCAGCTCGCGGGCCAGCGCCGGATGCGGCGTCGGGATGCGCTTCAGCAGCAGGGTGAGGTAGCTGTAGCTCGCGGCCATGGCTGGCTCCTTTGCGCTCAGGCCGCCTTGCCCTGGGCGTAGCCGAGGTCTTTGCTGAGTTCCTCAAGCACCGCGATGGCGCTCTCGGCGATGGCGGTGCCGGGCGGGAACACCAGCCTTGCGCCGGCTTCTTTCAGCGCCGCGACGTCGCCCGGCGGGATGACGCCACCGACCACGATCATGATGTCGTCGCGCCCCAGCTTCGAGAGCTCGGCCTTGAGTTCGGGGATCAGCGTCATGTGCGCGGCGGCCAGGGAACTCGCGCCCACCACGTGCACGTTCTCGGCGATGGCGCGGCGCGCGGTCTCGGCCGGCGTGGCGAAGAGCGGACCGGCGTCAACAGCGAAGCCCAGGTCGGCGTAGCCGGACGCCACCACCTTCTGGCCGCGGTCATGGCCGTCCTGACCCATCTTGGCGACGAGGATGGTCGGCGCGCGGCCATCGGCTTCCTGGAAGGCGGCCACCAGGGTGCGCGCCCGCTGCAGCTGGGGGTTCGAGCCCGCCTCCGCGGCGTAGACGCCACTCTGCACCGTGGTCTTGGCTTCGTGGCGGCCGAAGGCGCGCTCCAGAGCGAGGCTGATCTCGCCCACCGTCGCCTTGGCCCGCGCCGCTTCGACCGACAGCTCCAGCAGATTGCCATTGGCGCCTGGCCGGGCGCCGTTGGTCAGGGCCTCCAGCCGCTGAGCCACCTCGCGCTCGTCCCGCTCGGCCCGCAGCGTCGCCAGCTTGGCGAGCTGGGCGCGCAACACCTCGGAGTTGTCGACCTTGAGCAGGGGGATGTCGTCGCCCTGGTCGGGCAGGAATCGGTTCACGCCGACAAGGGTCTGGCGGCCGGAGTCGATGCGGGCCTGAGTGCGCGCCGCGGCTTCCTCGATGCGCCGCTGCGGCAGGCCGGCGCCGATGGCCTTGGCCATGCCGCCCAGCGCCTCCACCTCGGCGATGTGCTCCAGGGCGCGGACTGCGAGGTCGTGGGTCAGCCGCTCGACGTACCAGCTGCCGCCCCACAGATCGATGACCCGGGTCAGCCCGCTCTCCAGTTGCAGGAAGAGCTGGGTGTTGCGGCTGATGCGGGCGGAAAAGTCCGTCGGCAGCGCAATGGCTTCGTCGAGGGAATTGGTGTGCAGGCTTTGGGTCTGGCCGGCGACCGCCGCCATCGCCTCGACTGCGGTGCGGGCGACGTTGTTGTAGACGTCCTGCGCCGCCAGGCTCCAGCCGCTGGTCTGGGTGTGGGCGCGCAGGGTGATCGAGCGAGCGTCTTTCGGCGCGAACTCTTCCTGGATCAGCTTGGCCCAGAGCATCCGCGCGGCGCGCTGTTTGGCCACCTCCATGAAGTAGTTCATGCCGGCGTTCCAGAAGAACGACAGCCGCGGGGCGAAGGCGTCGACGCCCAGGCCGGCCGCCACCCCGGCGCGCACATAGTCCACGCCGTCCGCCAGCGTGTAGGCCAGCTCCAGGTCCAGCGACGCGCCGGCTTCCTGCATGTGGTAGCCGCTGATCGAGATCGAGTTGAACCGCGGCATCTCGCGCGAGGTGTAGGCGAAGATGTCCGAGACGATCCGCATCGAGGGCTCGGGCGGGTAGATGTAGGTGTTGCGGACCAGGAACTCTTTGAGGATGTCGTTCTGGATGGTGCCGCTGAGCTGGGCGTGCGGCACGCCCTGTTCTTCGCCAGCGACGATGTAGAGCGCCAGGATCGGCAGCACCGCGCCGTTCATGGTCATCGAGACGCTCATCTTCTCAAGCGGGATGCCTGAGAACAGGGTGCGCATGTCGAGGATCGAGTCGATGGCGACGCCCGCCATGCCGACGTCGCCCTTCACCCGGGGATTGTCCGAGTCGTAGCCGCGGTGAGTGGCGAGGTCGAAAGCGACGGAGAGGCCCATCTGCCCGGCCGCCAGGTTGCGGCGATAGAAGGCGTTGGACTCTTCGGCGGTGGAAAAGCCCGCGTACTGACGAATGGTCCAGGGATTGGTCGCGTACATGGTCGGGTACGGACCACGCAGGAACGGGGCGATGCCGGGATAGCCGTGGGTGAAGTCGAGGGCGGCGATGTCGGCGGCCACGAAACGGGGCGCGACGGCGATGCCTTCGGGCGTCAGCCAGGGCGCGGCGTCGGCCAGTGGGCTGGGCGACGGCGCCGCGCCGAGGTCGAGCGCGGCGAAGTCCGGAAAGCCGCTCACGCCAGGTCCTCCAGGCGGATCGGCGTCAGGACCGGGCAATGGCTGTCGGGGCCGGGCAGGCGGGCGGGTGGCGCGCTGGCCGGCGTGACCACGCTCGTCGGCGCCACGTCCGCCGCGCGGCCACCGTCACCCGGGAAGTCGGTGACGCCCAGCAACCGCAGGTCCTTGTCGGCGAGCCGGCGGGCGAGTTCCGCGCGGCCCTCCGCCGCCCATCCCGCGACCAGGCCGGCTTCCAGCGCTTTCACCGCGCCGCCGGCCGCTTCGATGGCCTGGAACTTCACCCAGGCGGCCGCGGCCAGTTCCTCGGTCAGCGCTTCCAGCGCGCCGCTGCCGGCGGCGGGGTCGACGACGCGGCCGAGGTGCGCTTCTTCGCGCAGCACCAGCTGGGCGTTGCGGGCCTGGCGGCGGGCGAAGGCGGTGGGCGGCCCCAGCGCATCGGTGAAGGCCCCGAGCACGAGCGCGTCGGCGCCGCCCACCGCGCCGGCGAACGCGGCGGCGGTGAGGCGGATCATGTTGGTCCAGGCGTCGGCGCGGGTCAGCATGCGCCGCGACGAGCGCGCCTCGATGCGCGCGGCGGGGTTGGCGCCGCAGGCGTCGGCGATCCGCGCCCAGACGCGGCGGGCGGCGCGCAGCTTGGCCACCCCCCAGATCACGTCGGCGTCGAGGCTGACGCCCAGCACCACGCCAGCGAGCGCATCGGCCATCGGCGCGCCGGCGCGGACCAGCGCCTTGGCGTAAGCGACGCCGGCCGCCGCCGCGAACGCCAGTTCCGCCGCTTCGCCACCGCCGGCTTCGTGCACGGCGCGGCCGCTGGTCAGGAACAGTTCGGCGCGCGGGTAAGTCTGCGCCAGCCGCGCCGCGACGTTGGCGCTGGCGATGAGGTGCGCTTCGATCGGGCCGGGACTGGCGCCAGCGATGGCGTAGGCGCTCAGCGGATCGAGGTGCAAGGAGAGCCGCGCCGCCGGCGCGCCTTTGGCCGCCGCGCCCAGCCAGTCCGCCGCTCTGGGACCCAGGAAGCCGGCGTCCAGGGCCACGGGCGCGACGTCGAGCAACACCCCGTCCAGCACCCGCGCCAAACCATCGGCGTCGCCGACGGCCACGCCGTGGGCGCCGGTGGGGTCGATGCGAACCAGCAGCGATTCCGCGCCGCCAGCCAGGTCGGCGAGCGCAGCCTCGTTCGCCGCGGCCGGCGCGGCATCGGCGACGCGGCTGCGGATTTCCCAGCCTTGCGCGGCCTTCGCTGGCGCCGTCGCCAAGCCGGCAGCGTCGTAGAGTGGCGACATCGGCAGCCCTTCGAGGCTGCGGCGCGTGAGGCTTTCCAGCGGCGCGCCTTTCAGTGTGCGCTCCACTTGCGCCAGCCAGTCGGCGCGGGTGGCGGCGGGAAAGCCGGCGGCGAGGGTCTGCGGCGACGTCATGCGCGGCCGTTGCAACCCATGCCGCCAGGGCCGTCAAGCGCGGCGGGGCGATGAACGCCGGTTGAATGCGCCGGCCGCCACGCCGTTCAGGGAGCGAGTCCTAAGGTCTGGATCGTCGTCATTCCCGGCGACGCCAGCAACAAGACAAGGACCTCAACGCCATGAAACTCCGTAACCTTCTGATCGCCGTCGCGGGCCTCGCGGTCTCCATCGGCGGCGCCAGCGCGGCTTCCGCGGCCACCCCCTGGCAGCTGCATCACCCGGCCCGGGTGGAAGTGAACCAGCGCCTCGACCACCTCAACGGGTCGATCCGCGTGGAACGCCACGACGGCCGGATCACGGCCCTGCAAGCGGCCCGTCTGCACGAGCGGGTGAGGATGATCCGTCAGCACGAGCGCATCGAGGCGAGCTTCCATCGCGGCCACCTCACCCGCTTCGACCAGCGCGGCCTGAACGGCCAGGCGGGCGGCGTCCGCGGCCACCTGTAAGGCCGGATGACCGTGGGGGCTCGATCGACCCTTCTCCCCGCCGGCTTTTGGGTGACAATGCACCCTGAGAGTCGCGCGGGGAGGGGGATCTTCGCGGGATTGGAGGGTTAGCTGATGGATGACGCCGCACCACCACCGCCGCAGAAGACGCTGGCGGAAGTCAGGGCCGGCAACCCGCCGCTGCGCAACGTGCACGACGATGTGCAAAGCAGCCTCACCGGTCTCGACAAGCTGGCCCTGTTCATCACCAACCACGTCGGCACGATGGGGTTCTTCCTCATCATCCTCACCTGGACGGTGATCTGGCTGGGCCTCAACTTCTTCTCGCCGTGGAAGTTCGACCCGCCGATGGGCTTCGTCTTCTACCTGTTCATTTCCAACGTGATTCAGATCCTGCTGATGCCGCTGATCATGGTCGGCCAGAACCTGCAGGGCCGGCACTCCGAGGCGCGCGCGCAGCACGACCTGGAGGTCAACGTGAAGGCCGAGGAGGAGATCGAAGTCATCCTCCAGCACCTTCAATATCAGAACGACATGCTGACCAAGATGGTCATCAAGCTGGGCGTCGACGTCCAGGAAGCCATCGCCAAGAGCTAGGCGCGGCGCTCAGACGTCGAGGGCGTAGCCGGCGGAGCGGACGGTGCGGATCGGATCGGTCGCCTCGTCGGCGGAGAGGGCGCGGCGCAGGCGGCCGATGTGCACGTCGACGGTGCGGGTCTCGACATAGACGTCCGAGCCCCAGACCGCGTTGAGCAGCTGTTCGCGCGAGAACACCCGGCCCGGATGCTGCATGAAATAGTCCAGCAAGCGGAACTCGGTGGGGCCGAGGTGCACGTCCTTGCCGGCGCGTTTGACCCGATGAGCCGAGCGGTCAATGACGATGTCGCCGTGGCGAATGCGGTCTTCGGCCAGGCCGGGGCGGATGCGGCGGAGCACGGCGCGGACCCGGGCCGAGAGCTCGCTCATCAGGAACGGCTTGACGATGTAGTCGTCGGCGCCGGTGTCGAGGCCGCGCACCCGGTCGGTCTCCTCGCCGCGGGCGGTGAGCATGATGATGGGCAGGTTGCGGGTGCCGGAGCGCTGGCGCAGGCGCCGGCACACTTCGATGCCGGACACGGTGGGCAGCATCCAGTCGAGCACCACCAGGTCCGGCTGGCGCTCGTCGATGCGGATCAGCGCCTCTTCGCCGTCGGCGCAGACGTCGACGCGATAGCCTTCCTTGTCCAGGTTGTAGTGGAGCAAGGTGGACAGCGCCTCCTCGTCCTCGACCACCAGGATGTGTGGTTGAACCGAATTCACCAGCCCCGCGCCCACGCTACTTAAGGTCCTAACGCTCAAGCGGATCCAGCTTCGGACGGTCGGACAGCTGCTCGCCGGTAATCTCGTAGTTGATGATCTCGGCGATGTTGGTGGCGTGGTCGCCGATCCGCTCGAGGTTCTTGGCGACAAACAGCAGGTGCGCGGACGAGGCGATCGTGCGCGGATCGCTCATCATGTAGGTGAGCAGCTCGCGGAAGATGCTGTCGTAGTGCTCGTCGACCTCCTGGTCGCGCGACCAGACGCCTTTGGCGCGGTCGAGATCGCGGGCGGCGTAAGCGTCGAGCACGTCTTTCAAGCGCGCCGCCACCAGTTCGCCCATGCGCTCGATGGAGCGAGTCAGCGGCGTGATCGGGTCGGATTCGGCGATCACCACAGCACGCTTGGCGATGTTCTTGGCCAGGTCGCCGCAGCGCTCGAGATTCATGCTGATCTTCAGCGCCGAGACGGTGCGGCGCAGATCGTCGGCGACCGGCTGGCGCAGCGCGATGAGGCGGATGGCGCGGCGCTCGATGTCGGCCTCGATCTCATCGAGACGTGCGTCGCGGGAGATGACCGCGTTGGCGAGCGCCACGTCGCGGCGGGCGATGGCGCGGATCGACTCGGCCACCTCGACCTCGGCCAGGCCGCCCATGCGGGAGAGTTCAGCCGTGAGCGCGTCCAGCTCTTCGTCGTACGCGCGTACCGTGTGTTCCATGGCCACCGCTCCTATCCGAACCGGCCGGTGATGTAGTCGCTGGCCCGCTTGGTGGCGGGCTTGGTGAACATGGTCGCCGTCTCGCCGAACTCCACCAGTTCGCCCAGGTACATGAAGCCGGTGTAGTCGCTGACACGGGCCGCCTGGCCCAGGTTGTGGGTGACGATCACAATGGTATAATCAACCTTAAGCTGAGTCACGGTCTCTTCCAGCTTGGCGCTGGAAATCGGGTCGAGCGCCGACGTGGGCTCATCGAGCAGCAGGATCTCGGGGCGGACGGCGATGCCGCGGGCGACGCACAGGCGCTGCTGCTGGCCGCCGGAAAGGCCGAGGCCGGACGCATGCAGCTTGTCCTTCACCTCGTCCCAGAGCGCGGCGCGGCGCAGCGAATCCTCGACCCGCTCCTCCATCTCCTGCTTGCCGAGGTTCTCATAGAGACGCACGCCGAAGGCGACGTTGTCGTAGATCGACATCGGAAACGGGGTCGGCTTTTGGAACACCATGCCGATGCGCGCGCGCAGCATCGACAGGTTGGTGCCCGGCTTCAGAATGTCCTCGCCGTCCAGCAGCACCCTGCCGGTGGCGCGCTGGCCCGGATAGAGCGCATACATGCGGTTGAGCGTGCGCAGCAGCGTCGACTTCCCGCAGCCGGACGGTCCGATCAGCGCGGTGACGCTCTTCTCGGCGATCGGGATCGAGATCCCCTTCAGCGAGTGAGTCTTGCCATAGAAGAAGTCGAGTTCTTGCACGTCGAGCTTGATCGGCGCGTTTTCGATGCGCGCGACCGAGACGTCGAAGGCGTCCGTGGCCATGGTGTTCATGTGCTTTTCTGCTCGCGGGAGAGGAGGCGGGCGATAATCGTCACACCGAGGACGGACACAGACACGATCAGGGCGGCCGCCCAGGCCAGCCGCTGCAGGTCGTCGTAAGCCGACAGCGCGTCGTTGAACATGACCGCCGGCAGGCTGGCCATCTCCTTGCTCACGTTCCAGGTGAAGAACTGATTGTTCAGAGCGGTGAACAGCAGGGGCGCGGTCTCGCCGCTGACGCGGGCGAACGCCAGCAGCACCCCCGTCAGAATGCCGCTGCCCGCGGAGCGCCAGAGGATGGTGCGGATGACGGTCCAGAACGGCGTGCCGAGCGCCACGCCCGATTCGCGCAGCGACGTCGGCTGCAGCCGCAGCACATCCTCGGTGGTCCGGGCGATCACCGGCACGGCGACCAGCGCCAGCGCCACGCTGCCGGCGAGGGCCGAGAAGTGGTGCAGCGGCTTCACCAGCAGGTACCAGATGAACAGGCCCACCAGGATGGACGGCGCCGACAGCAGGATGTCGTTGATGAAGCGGACGGCGCTGCCATAGCGGCCGTCCCGCGAATATTCCGCCAGCCAGGTGCCGGCAAGGATGCCGATCGCCAGCGCGATCGCCATGCCCAAGAGACACATGATGATCGATCCGGCGATGGCATTGCGCAGGCCTCCGGGCGAGCCGGCGGCCGGCGTGTCCATGGTGAAGGTCTGCACCGAGATGCCGGCCAGACCTTTCTGCGCCAGAGTCCAGAGGATGGCGGCGAGGAAGAACAGCGCGATGGCGGTGACGAAGTAGCAGAACGCGATGAAGGCCCCGTTGGCGATCCGGCGACCGGCGATGCGGGCGGTGGAAATAGCCATGGTCAGGCGTTCCCTTGCCGGCCCAGCATCATGCGGGCCATCGCCAGCACGATGAAGGTGATCACGAACAGCACGAGGCCCGAGGCGAGCAGCGCCGCGGTGTGCATGCCAGGGTCTGCTTCGGCGAATTCGTTGGCGATGGTCGAGGCGATGGTCGCGCCAGCGTCGAACAGGCCCTTGGGGAAGTTGTGCGAGTTGCCGATGATGAAGGTCACGGCCATGGTCTCGCCGAGCGCACGGCCGAGGCCGAGCATCACTGCCCCGATCACCCCGCGACGAACGTAGGGCAGGGTGACTTTCATCACGACTTCGCCCGTGGTGGCGCCAAGGCCGTAGGCGCTCTCGCGCACCTGCGCCGGCACCGTCAGCAGCAGCTCGCGCATGGTGGCGGCGATGAATGGCAGCACCATGATGGCGACGATGATCGAGGCGGCGAGGATGCCGGTGCCGTTGGGAACGCCTTGCGTCAGCTGGTCTAGCAGCGAGCCGGGCGATGAGGCCGCGGCGTTCATCAGCGGCATCTCGACGGTGTGGGCGAAGATCGGGCCGAATACGAAGAGGCCCCACATGCCGTAGACGATCGACGGGATGCCCGCGAGCAGCTCGACCGCGGTGCCGATCGGCCGGCGCAGGAATGATGGGCAGAGCTCCACAAGGAAGAACGCGACCCCAAACGCCACCGGCACCGCCAGTAGCAGCGCCAGCATCGCCACCACCACCGTGTCGACGATCAGCGCCGAGAGCCCGTAGATGTCCTGCACCGGGTCCCAGGTGGAGGTGACGAAGAACGAGAAGCCGAACTTGGCGAACGCCGGCCAGCCGCCGATCAACAGCGACACCAGGATGCCGCCCAGAGTCACCAGCAGCATCGTCGCGGCGGAGAAGCAGAGGTACTCGAACATGCGCTCGAGTCCCGCCCCTCTCGGCGCGGTTCGCCGGTGCGCGTCTTGCGCGGGAATGATCGCAGCTTCGGTCATCGGTGGCCGTTCGCGGTCAGTGGAAATGTGTAGGGTTCAAAGAGCGTGCGCGCCCGGCCGCAAGGACCGGGCGCGCGCTGCGCCTTGGCAGGCTTAGTGATAGACCGGCTTGCCGTCGGGGCCGACGATGGTGCCCCACGACTTGCGGATCAGCGCCTTCACCGCGTCGGGCAGCGGCACGTAGTCGAGCGCCACCGCTTCCGGGTTCCCGTTCTTGTAGGCCCAGTCATAGAACGCCAGCACGTCGTGCGCCGTGGCGGCGTTGGTCTGCTTGGTGTGCATCAGGATGAAGGTTGCGCCGGTGATCGGCCAGGCATTGGCGCCCGGCTGGTCGAGCAGCAGCAGGTAGAAGCCGGGAGCGTGCGACCAGTCGGCGCCCGCGGCCGCCGCGGCGAAGTTCACCGCCGTCGGCTGCACCCAGTGCTGCGCCTTATTCATCATCAGCGCGTAGGTCATCTTGTTCTGCTTGGCGTAGGCGTACTCGACGTAGCCGATCGCGCCTTCGGTCTGCTTCACCAGCGCCGCGACGCCGTCGTTGCCCTTGCCGCCGATGCCAGTCGGCCAGTTGGGAGAGTCGCTGGCGCCGACGTCAGCGGCCCAGGCTTTGCCTTCCAGGGTCAGGTAGGTCGAGAACAGGAAGCTGGTGCCGGAGCCGTCCGAGCGGTGGACCACCGTGATCTTCTCGTGCGGCAGTTTCAGGCCCGGGTTCACCGCGACCAGGTGCTGGTCGTCCCAGAACGCGATGTTGCCGCGGTAGATGTCCGACAGAATCGGGCCGGTGATCTTGATGCCGCCGGGCGCAATGCCGGCGATGTTCACGACGGGCACAACGCCGCCGATCACGGTGGGGAATTGCTGCAGGCCGTTGGTGGCCAGGTCTTCCGGCTTCAGCGGCTTGTCGGAGGCGCCGAAGTCAACGGTGCTGGCTTCGATCTGCTTGATGCCCCCACCGGAGCCGATCGCCTGATAGTTCAGCTGGTTGCCGGTCGCGGCCTTATACGCCTCAGCCCACTTCTGGTAGACCGGCGCCGGGAAGGTGGCCCCCGCCCCCGACAGGTTGGCCGCGACAGCGGCGACGCCAACGGCTGCGATCGCCACACCGGCGATCCCAGCTGCGAATTTCTTCAACATGGTATTCTCCTGGTGGAGCGCCCCGTTCCATGTGGCTCCCGACACACGTCCTTAGTCGCGGTGCTTATCGCTTTTGTGACACCGTGGCGCCGAATCCTCGTCACGGAACTGTCACCCAAGTGTCGGCCGACCGTTACACGGCGGCGTTAGACCCAGCCCCGTTTCGGACCTGAGCCGTAGCCGCCCTGAATGCTGTGCAAGGGGGCC
>DASXZG010000086.1:0-6138 GCA_036502045.1 Caulobacteraceae bacterium
CAGGGCGGTCTTCCAGATCAGCTCCGGGGGGAATTCCGGGACATCATCCTTGTACGGATCACACCGCGCGGCGACCCAGGCGCGGATCACGTCCTTGTCGAAGCTGTCCGGGCGCTCGCCGGCGGCGAGGCGCTGGGGATAGGTCTCAGCCCGCCAGTAGCGGCTGGAGTCGGGGGTGTGGGTCGCCCTGGCCTCATGGATCGCGGTGATGGTGTTCTTCTTCTGGCGATTCCACCGGAAGGCCTGACCGATCCTCCTGGGCGCGCCCTTGGCCCTCTATGTGCCGCTCCAGGTCTTCCTCACGGCGGTGTTTTGCGCGACCGGCTTCGGGCGCCCTTAGGGTCCGAATTGAGTCTTGGGAGTATTTGTCCCCGAGACCGTCAATCGACCTGAAGCCTTTGACCCGCGCGCGAACAAAAAAGCCTGGAGAGTGGCAGCCGATTCCGTGCTGTGCTCAGGCTGCGCCCCGGTAGCGCAGCGCCTCCACCAGCAACACGAAAGCCGCCGACTGCTGGCGGCGGCTGGGATAATAGAGGTGATAGCCGGCGAACGGCGGGCACCAGTCCTCCAGCACCCGGACGAGACGCCCGTCTTTGACGGGCGCCGTCACATGGTCTTCGGGCAGGCAGGCGAGGCCGAAGCCGTCACTCGCAGCTTCGAGCACCAGGCGCACATTGTTGAAGGCGAGCCGGCCCTCTACGCGCACGTTCAGGTCCCGGCCGTCCTTGCCGAACTCCCAGGCGTAGAGGCCGCCGGCGGTGACGAGCCTCAGGTTGATGCAGTCGTGGTCGGCGAGGTTGTACGGTGTGCGGGGCCTGGCCCGCCGCGCGAAGTAGCCCGGGGCGCCGACAACGGCCATGCGCAGCTCCGGGCCGATGCGCACGGCGATCATGTCCTTGGCCACCTGCTCGCCCAGCCGCACGCCGGCGTCAAACCGCCCGGCGACGATGTCGGTCAGACCCTGTTCGACGGCGACTTCGACCTTGATGTCCGGATAGTCCGGCAGCAGGCGCGCCAGGGCCGGCCAGAGGATGCTCTCGGCGGGGCTCTCGGCGGTCGTGATGCGAATGGTCCCGGCGGGCTTCTCGCGAAGCTCGCCCACCGCATCGAGGCGGGCCTCGATCTCGTCGAAGGCCGGCCGCACGGTCTCCATCAGCCGCTCGCCCGCTTCGGTTGGCGCGACGTTGCGCGTGGTTCGGGTGAGCAGGCGGACGCCCAACCGCTCTTCCAGTCGGCGGATTGTCTGGCTCAGGGCGGACTGGGAGGCGCCGAGCTTCGCGGCGGCGCGGGTAAAGCTGCGTTCGTCCGCCACGGCCAGGAGCACGGTCAGGTCGGAAAGGTCCTCGCGACGCATTCATAAGCACCCCTAATAGGTTCATGCACCTTCTAGCGTCTAATCGAGCCGCGCGTTGCCGACTAGATAGGCCGTCTGAACGGAATGCCGGCCCGCGAGGTTTACCTGACCTCACCGCCAGCCGAGGAATCCAGCCATGCAACTCAAGCGCGCCGGGTCACAGCCTTCTCAGAAAGGGCCCGCCGACTACTTCACCGGAGCCGTCCGCATCGACCCGCTCAACGCGCCGCCGGCGCCGGCCCGGGCGACGAGCGCATATGTCACCTTCGAGCCCGGCGCCCGCTCGGCCTGGCACACCCATCCGCTCGGCCAGACCCTGATCGTCACCGCCGGCTGCGGCTGGACACAGTGCGAGGGCGAGCCGATCGTCGAGATCCGCGCCGGCGACGTGGTCTGGTGTCCGCCCGGCCACCGGCACTGGCACGGCGCGACGCCCACAACGGCCATGACCCACATCGCAATCACCGAAGCCCTCGACGGCAAGGCGGTCGACTGGATGGAGAAGGTCGCCGACGAAGCCTACCTCGCCGGCCCGCCGCAATCCGAAGGTGGGAAGATCGCCCGATGAGCGACCAGCCACCCTTCCGCAGCCCCTTCGCCGACGTCGCCCCGGCGCTCGCGCGCTACACTGACGACGTCCTGTTCGGCGACGTCTGGAAGCGGCCCGACCTTTCGCCGCGGGATCGCAGCCTGATCACCGTCACGACCCTCATCGCCCTCTATCGGACGAACGAACTGTCATTTCACCTGAAGTACGCGCTCCAGAACGGCGTCACCCGTGACGAGCTGATCGAGGTGATCAGCCATCTCGCCTTTTACGCCGGCTGGCCGCCGGCCAGCACGGCAGTGGGGATCGCGCGAAAGGTGTTCGCGGAATTGGGCGCCGAAGCCAAGCCGACAACGGGAGATCGATGATGCAGACCCGGAAGCTTGGAACCGGCGGTCTCGAGGTCTCGGCGCTCGGCCTCGGCTGCATGGGCCTCAATCATCACCGCGGCGTAGTCCTGGGCTCGGCCGAGGCGATCAAGCTCGTCCGTGCGGCGGTCGACCTTGGCGTCACCTTCTTCGACACGGCGGAAGTCTACGGCCCCTTCACCAACGAGGAACTCGTCGGAGAGGCGCTGGCGCAGTTCAAGGGCCAAGTGACCATCGCCACCAAGTTCGGCTTCAACCTGGGAGGCGCGGCTGACCGCGGTCCGCTGGACAGCCGGCCTGAACGCATCCGCGCAGTCGCCGAAGCTTCGCTGCAGCGGCTGCAGGTCGACGCCATCGACCTGTTCTACCAGCATCGGGTCGATCCGGCCGTGCCGATCGAAGACGTCGCCAGCGCGGTGAAGGACCTGGTCGCGGCGGGCAAGGTCAAGCACTTCGGCCTGTCAGAGGCCGGCGCGGACACGATCCGCCGCGCCCACGCCGTCCAGCCCGTCACGGCCGTCCAGAGCGAGTACTCCCTATGGTGGCGCGAGCCCGAAGCCGAGGTGCTGCCGGCCTGCGCGGAACTCGGGATCGGCTTCGTGCCCTTTAGTCCACTGGGCCGGGGCTACCTCACCGGCAAGATTGACGAGACGACCACCTTCGGCGGCAACGACAATCGCGCGACCTTGCCACGGTTCACAGCCGAAGCCCTGAAGGCAAACCGGCCCGTGGTCGACCTGCTGGAGGACATCGGACGCCGCAAAGGCGCGACACCGGCGCAGATCGCGCTCGCCTGGCTGCTGGCCAAGAAGCCGTGGATCGTGCCGATCCCGGGCACCACCAAGTTCAGCCGCCTCGAAGAGAACATCGGCGCCGCCGCGGTCGAGCTTACGCCCGTTGATCTTCGGCAGATCGAGGAAGCGACCGCGAAGATCACCGTGCTCGGCGACCGCTACCCCCCGGCGGAAGCCGAGCGCACGCAGCGCTAGAGGCTGCGTTCAGCGACGCGACAGCGGGAGAAATCTCCATGAACATTTCATTCGAAGCAAAGGTGGCGCTGGTGACGGGCGCGGCGTCGGGGCTCGGCCTCGCCACCGCGAAGGCCTTCGCGGAGGCAGGAGCCGCCGTCGCGCTGGCGGATTGGCGCGAAGACGCCGTGCGCTCCGCGGCCGAGACGTTGGCCGGCCAAGGTCACAAGGCCATCGCCATCGCCTGCGATGTCGCCGATGACGCGCAGGTCGAAGCCATGATCGAGCAGACGGTCGCGGCCTTCGGCCGGCTCGATGCCGCCTACAACAACGCCGGCGTCCAGAACGTGCTTGCGGAAACGGCCGACGCGACTCGTGAGGACTACGACCGCGTCATGGCGATCAATCTCCGCGGCGAATGGAGCTGCATGAAGTTCGAGCTGCAACAGATGCGTAGGCAGGGCAGCGGCGCGATCGTCAATTGCTCGTCTCTCGGCGGACTCGTGGGCGGCGCCGAGCGCGGAATTTACCATGCCGCCAAGCACGGCGTGCTTGGGTTCACCAAGAGCGCAGCGCTCGAATATGCAGCGCGCGGCATCCGTATCAACGCGGTCTGCCCGGGACTCATCTGGACGCCGATGGCCGACCAGATGGCTGCCGCCGGTCAGGGCGAAGCGCTGAAGGCCATGAAAAGGAGCATTCCGATGGGACGGGTCGGCCGCCCCGAAGAGATTGCGAACGCGGTCCTGTGGCTCTGCAGCGAGGCTGCAAGCTACGTGACGGGCCAGTCCATCTCGGTGGACGGCGGCTTCGTCATGCACTGAAGAGCAGGAGGAAAGTCATGCAAGGAGCAGTCCTCTATGGTCCGGGAGATGTGCGCTTCGAGGAGCGTCCCGCCCCTGCCATCATCCAGCCGACCGACGCCGTCATCCGGCTTTCGGCGACCTGCATCTGCGGGTCGGACCTGTGGCCCTACCGCGGCCTGCAGCCGACCCCCGAGCCGACGCCGATGGGACACGAGTACTGCGGCGTCGTCGAGGAGGTCGGCGGGGCTGTCATGTCGGTCAGACCCGGCCAGTTCGTCATCGGTTCGTTCTTCGCCTCCGACAACACCTGTCCCCACTGCCACGCCGGCTACCAGACATCCTGTCAGCGCAAAGAGTTCGTCGGCGGCGCCCAGGCGCCGCTGCTGCGGGTCCCGCTTGCGGACGGTACGCTGGTGGCCACGCCAGAGGGTCCGTCCGACGAGCTGATCCCGAGCCTGCTGGCGCTCTCCGACGTGATGGGCACCGGCTGGTTCGCCGCCGACGCAGCGAACGTCAAGCCGGGCGCGATCGCCGTGGTGGTTGGCGACGGCGCCGTCGGCCTGCTGGGCGTGCTCTCCGCCAAACTGATGGGCGCCGAGCGGATCATCGCCATGAGCCGGCACGAGACACGTCAGAGGCTGGCCCGCGAGTTCGGCGCGACGGACATCGTCACCGAACGCGGCGACGAGGGCGCAGCCCGAATCAGAGACATGACCGACGGCATCGGCGCCGACTCGGTGCTGGAATGCGTCGGCACCCAGGAATCGATGATGCAGGCGATCCGCTCGATCCGTCCCGGTGGCTCGGTCGGCTACGTCGGGGTCCCGCACGGTGTCGACCTGGATGGCGAGCAACTGTTCTTCGCCCACGCCCACCTGCACGGCGGCCCCGCTCCGGTGCGCCGGTTCCTGCCCGAACTCATCGAGCAGGCGTGGGATGGGAAGATCAACCCCGGCAAGGTGTTCGATCTGACGCTACCGCTCGACCAGGTCGCAGAGGGTTACCGCGCGATGGACCAGCGTCGCGCGATCAAGACGCTGCTGCGTCCTTAGTTGGAGCCGCCGATGACTGCGTGGCCGAAGATGAACTGCCCAGGATTCTAGCGCTAGATTCTACTGCTGGCGGCGGGATCGTCGTTCAAGGCATTCTGCGTTCAGGCGAGAGCCGCCTGCAATAATATTCGCGCTTATCGCGGAAAGCCGAGTTTCTACACAGCCTCGGTGGAAAGGGGACATTCTCAAAACCCCACTCTCCGTCATTCCGGACGACCGCAGGCCGATCCGGATCCAAGCGTTTCCGGCCTTGCCGCGACGATACGCGGCGCAAGCGGTGACGTCGTAAGCCCGCCAGCGGCGAGGCTGGGGCCCGGCGCCGCGCGCCCCCCGGGCGCTCCGCCCGCACTGACGTTGGATCTCAACCCCCGTGGAATTCACCCAGAGCCGCCAGCACGCGCTCGTGGACCGGCGGCGCGGGCCTGGGCGGCTCGAACGCGCGCCCGGTGATCCGCTCGTGGGCCTCGACGTAGGTCAGCGCGGTCTTCCAGATCAGCTCCGGAGGGATTTCCGGGATATCGTCCTTGTACGGATCGCATCGCGCGGCGACCCAGGCGCGGATCACGTCCTTGTCGAAGCTGTCCGGCGGCTGGCCGGCGGCGAGGCGCTGCGGATAGGTGTCCGCCCGCCAGTAGCGGCTGGAGTCGGGGGTGTGGATCTCGTCGGCGAGGCGGATGGTTCCCTCGGCGTCGACGCCGAACTCGTATTTGGTGTCGGCGAGGATCAGGCCGCGCTCGGCGGCCAGCGCCTGGCCCCGGGCGAACAGGGCGAGGGCGGTGTTGCTCACCTGCCGCCACTCATCTTCGCTGATGAGACCGCGCTCCAGGATCTCGTCTGCGCTCAGCGGCTCGTCATGGGCGCCGTCGGCGGCCTTGCTGGTGGGGGTGACGATCGGCGTCTCGAGCGCCTGGTGGTCGGCGAGGCCGTCGGGCAGCCGCGCCCCGTACATCTGCCGGCGACCGGCCCGGTACATGGTCAGGATCGAGGTGCCGGTCGCGCCCGCCAGATAGCCGCGGACCACGATCTCCACCGGCAGGATCTCG
>DASXZG010000087.1:0-45464 GCA_036502045.1 Caulobacteraceae bacterium
CGCGCAATTGCCGTTCGGCGCGCGCGTGCACCCGATCGCTGGCGACACCGCCGCGCCGCCGCCAACCACCACCCCGAAGATCGGAAGTCGCGAGTTCGCCGCGGCGGCGACTTTGCTGCGCGGCGGGCGGGGACTGGCGGCAGGGCTGTCGCGCGTCGAGACCCAGCGCCTGGCGGCGGTCGCCGACGCCGTGCGCCGCTGCGAGGGCGACGCGGACGCCTGCGCCAGCCTGGAAGCCAACCAGGCCCTGGCCCGCGCCGCCTGGGCCGCCGCCGAGGCTGGCCTGGCCCACGCCGCGATCGCCGATGCGATTGCGCTGGGCCGAGCCGGCGTAGGGATCGACGCCGGCGGCACGCCAGCGGCGCGCGCGCTGATCGCCGTGGCGAGCCGAGCGGCGCTGGCGCGACGGGACGATGCGGCGGAGCTGGCGGCGACGCTGGCCTGGGAGACGTCGGCGCTGACGCTGGCCGTGAGCGAGGCTGACGCCGAGGCGCTGGCGTTGGCCGCCATAGCGCCTCGCGGCGCGGTGAATGTGCTGGCCTTCGCCGCGCCGGACGACTTCGACGATGTTGCGTTCCTGGCGGCGGTGAGTCTGGCCACGCTGGCCCTCGATCTGGAAAGCCGCACCGGCTTCCTCGCTGAGCCGGCCGACGCTTACCGCCGCCACGCGGCGCGGCCGACCCTGCTGGGCCTCGCGGGCGTCGCCGAACTCTGCGTCAGCCTCGGGCTCGCCTACGACAGCGACGCGGCGCGCCGGCTGGCGGCGGGGCTCACGCAGCGCGCCGGCGCGTCAGTGATCGATGATGTCGAGATCGGGCTGCGGCTGGGCGGCGTTTCGGTGGGCGCGGCGCCCTGGACTGGGCCGATCACGCAAGCCGAGACAGCGGACGGCGCTGCGTTCCGCACTCTCGCCGAGGCCGCGCTGCCGGCGGCGCGGCGCGCGGGCGTCGAGGCGGAGACGCTGCGGGCGGCGCTGCTGGGCGTGGGCAACCTGGACGGCGCGCCGGGGGTGAACCACGAGAGCCTGGCCGCGCGCGGCTTCACCGCCCACGAGATCGGCGCGGCGCAAGCGGCGTTGCGCGAGGCGGGCGGTCTGCGCGCCGCCTTCGCGCCAGCGGTGATTGGCGCCGGGTTCGTCGTGGATGTGCTGGGCGCCCCGACCGAGGCGCTGAGCGACGGCGATTTTGACACCCTGGCCTTCGCGGGCTTCACCGAAGCCGACATCGCGGCGGCTGAGTCCTTCGCGCTGGGCGACGGCGGCGACCTGCCGGCCGAGCTCGCCGCCGTGCTGGCGCCCGCCGCCGAGATCGGCCTCGAACCTCGACTGGCGATGACCGCGGCGCTGGAGACCGCCAGCGGCGCGGCCGCTGTCTCACTGATACCCCTCGCTTTCGACGCCACACCGACCGAGGCGTTGGACGGCCTGATCGCGGCGGCCGAGAGCGGCGCGCGTGGGCTGCGGCTGGTGCGTGCGCCCGCCCCCGCGTCGTTCACCTTGTCGCTGAAAGAGCCCCGCGCGGCGCAGCGGCCGCCTGAGCCGGCGCCCGAACCGCAGCCGGAGCGCATCATCGAGCGCTTCGTCGAGATCGAGCGCTCGCGGCGCATGCTGCCGGACCGGCGTAAGGGCTACATCCAGAAGGCCTCCGTGGGCGGCCACAAGGTCTATCTGCACACCGGCGAATACGAGGACGGTGAGCTCGGCGAGATCTTCATCGACATGCACAAGGAAGGCGCGGCCTTCCGCTCGCTGATGAACAACTTCGCCGTCGCGGTTTCGCTCGGCCTGCAATACGGCGTGCCGCTGGAGAAGTTCGTCGACGCGTTCGTGTTCACGCGCTTCGAGCCTGCGGGCGAAGTGATGGGCAATGAAGCGGTGCGCTCGGCCACGTCGATCCTCGACTACGTGTTCCGCGAGCTGGGGATCAGCTACCTGGAGCGCCACGACCTTGCTGGCGTCGATCCGGAGGCGCTGAACATCGACGGTCTGGGTCGCGGCAAGGGCGAGGACGAGGCCGCACCGGTGTCCCGCTTCATCTCGCGCGGCTTTTCGCGCGGCGCGGCGCCGGACAACCTCGTCTTCCTGCCGCTGCCGGCCGGCGCGCGCGCCGCCGACGTCTGCCCGGCCTGCGGCGACCAGGCGCTCGTGCGCAAAGGCCAGGCGCTGGTCTGCGAGACCTGCGGGACTCGAGCGCCGCGCGCCGAGGACGGCTGAGCTTGGCCCCAGACTTGCCACGCGCCGGCTCAGTCCGGCTCTGATTGCGGAGGCACGTGCCGAAATGAAACCGCTTACCCTCATTGCGGCCGTCGCGGTCGCCACTGCGGCCATCGTCGGCTCGGCCCAGGCCCAGAACGCCGGCGAGATCGAACGCGCCCGCGCCGGCGCCAACTGCCCGCACTGCAACCTGTTCCAGGCCGACTTCTCCAGCCTGCAGCTGAAGGGGCGCAACCTCGCCGGCTCGCGCCTGCGCCAGGCCGACATGTCGGCCTCGGTGATGAACTTCACCAACCTGGCCGGGACCGACCTGCGCGACGTCAACGCCTACGGCGGCGTCTTCACCGGCACAATCTTCGCCGGCGCCAACATGACCAACGCCAGCTTCGTCGGCGCGTATCTGCAAGGCGCCAACTTCCGCGGCGCAACCTTGACCGGAGTGAACTTCTCCGGCGCCGAAATGGATCGCGCCGTGGGGCTCACTGAAGCTCAGCTTTCAGGCGCGTGCGGCGATGCGACGACGCTGCTGCCGCGTGGACTTCATCTGCGTGCTTGTCATTAATTCTAGGCCATTACAGCGATTTAAGTAGCGCCTGGGGCGAACGTCGGCGATTACTTTCAGGCGGCTCTCGCTTAGCCCGCGCCCTCCCCTCAAAGGATTCGCGCCCCTGTCGCCCCGTTCCGCCATCGCCGTTCTGACCCGCCCGCTCCTGGCTCTGGCGATGGCCAGTTTCGGCGTGACGGTCGGCGCCAGCCAAGCTTACGCCGGCGACGACGGTACGGTCACCGCCCGCCTGCTCTCTTTCGGCGGCATGTGCGTCAACTGCGAACTTTCCGGCCGCAAACTGTCCGAGTCGCGCTTCCTCGGCGCCAACTTCTCCGGCGCGTCGATGGTCGGCACCGATCTCGAGGGCGCGTCGTTCCTGGGCGCGAACTTCTCCGGCGCCGATCTGGCCCGCGCCAACTTGAAGGGCGCGACGCTGTTCGGCTCCAACTTCGTCAACGCCGATTTCACCGACGCCAACCTCAGCGGCGTCGAAGCCCACGGCGTCGACCTGCTGGGCGCCAATCTGACCCGCGCCAACCTCAAGGGCGCCAACATGGTGGGCGCCAGCCTGCTGCGCGTGTCCGGCCGCGACACCCAGTTCACCGGGGCCGAGCTATTGGGCGCGGTGATGACCGAGAGCCACTTTGAGAACGCCTCGTTCCGGAGCGCCTCGCTGGCCGGCGCCAGCCTGGCGTCCTCGGTGTTCACCGGCGCCGACTTCCGCGAGGCCAGCCTGGAGCGCACCAACCTGAACGGCGCCGATCTCTCGGCGGCCAAGGGCCTGACCCAGGACCAGCTCGACGTCGCTTGCGGCAACGCCGCCACGCGGCTGCCCGCCGGCCTCACCGTGCACACCTGCAAGGGCGACTCGCACGTGGTGATCCTGCGCTCGACGCCTGGAATGCACGGCGTCACGCCGCACGTCGTCGACATGGAAATCGACGACGACCGCTAGCTGCCGCCTACCTCCCCCGCTGCGCGGGGGGAGGTAGGACGGAGCCTCAGACCTTCACCGGCAGCGCCAGGCGGATGTGCAGTTCGCGCAGCTGTTTCTCGGTGGCCGGCGCCGGCGCGTTCATCATCAGGTCCTGCGCCTGCTGGTTCAGCGGGAAAGCGATCACCTCGCGGATGTTGTCCGCGCCCGCCAGCAGCATGACGATGCGGTCGACGCCCGGCGCCATGCCGGCGTGCGGCGGCGCGCCATAGCGAAAGGCGTTCAGCACGCCACCGAACTGCCGCTCGACTTCGCCCGCCGAATAGCCGGCGATCTCGAAGGCGCGGACCATGATCTCCGGCTTGTGGTTCCGCACCCCGCCGGAACACAGCTCCACGCCGTTGACGACGATGTCGTACTGGTAGGCGACGATATCGAGCGGGTCCTTGGTGTTCAGCGCCTCCAGCTCGCCCTGCGGCATCGTGAACGGGTTGTGCGTGAAGTCGACGTGGTTGGACTCCTCGTTGAACTCGTACATCGGGAAGTCGACGATCCAGCAGAAGTCGAAGCGGTCCTTGGCGACGAGATCGAGTCCGGTCCCGACACGCATCCGCGCCAGCCCGGCGAACTTGTAGAAAGCCTTCGGGTCGCCGGCGATGAAGAACGCGGCGTCGCCGATCCCGAGCCCGAGCTGGGCGCGGATCGCTTCGGCGCGCTCAGAACCGACGTTGCGGGCGATGGGGCCGGCCGCGGTTTCGTCCGAGCCCGCTTCGGGCGCGCGCCAGAAGATGTAGCCGAGACCCTGCTGGCCTTCTTCCTGCGCCCACGAGTTCATGCGGTCGCAGAAGGCTCTGGAGCCGCCGCCGGGCGCCGGCACCGCCCAAACCGCGTTCTTCGGCTCGGCCAGGATACGCGCGAAGAGGCCGAAGCCGCCGCCGGCGAAGTGCGCCGAGACGTCCTGCATGACCAGCGGGTTGCGCAGGTCGGGTTTGTCGGTTCCGTACTTGGAGATGGACTCGCGGAACGGAATGCGCGGGAAAGGATACGGCGTCACTGCCCGGCCCTCGGCGAATTCCTCGAAGAGGCCGTGAAGCACCGGCTCCATGGTGGCGAACACGTCTTCCTGCGTGGCGAAGCTCATCTCGAGGTCGAGCTGGTAGAATTCGCCGGGCGAGCGGTCGGCGCGGGCGTCCTCGTCGCGGAAGCAGGGCGCGATCTGGAAGTAGCGGTCGAAGCCCGCCACCATCAGCAGCTGCTTGAACTGCTGCGGCGCCTGCGGCAGCGCGTAGAACGTGCCCGGGTGGGTCCGCGAGGGCACCAGGTAGTCGCGCGCGCCTTCCGGCGACGAGGCGGTCAGCACCGGCGTCTGGAACTCGGTGAAGCCGGCGCCGACCATGCGGCGGCGGATGGAATCGATCACCCGCGAGCGCAGCACGATGTTGCGGTGCAGGGTCTCGCGCCGCAGGTCGAGATAACGGTGCTTCAGCCGGATCTCTTCCGGATAGTCCGGCTCGCCGAACACCGGCAGCGGCAGTTCGGCGGCTTCCGACAGGACCTCGACGGCGCGCACGCGCACCTCGATCTCGCCAGTGGGCAGGTTCGGGTTGATGGTCTCGGCCGAGCGGGCCACCACCTCGCCGTCGATCATAACGACGCTCTCGGCGCGCAGATGGTCCAGCGCCGCGAAGCCCGGCGACGACGGGCTCGCCACCAGCTGGGTCAGGCCATAGTGGTCGCGCAGGTCGACGAACAGCAGGCCGCCGTGGTCGCGCTTGCGGTGCACCCAGCCCGAAACGCGCACATTAGCGCCCACGTCCGCGAGCCGCAGGGCGCCGCAGGTGTGAGTGCGATAGGCGTGCATGGATGGGTCTCTGAAGGCTGGTTCTCGAAGGGCGCGGAAGGGCGCATGCGTCCCCCGCGATGTCAAGGCGGCGCACCCTTCAGGCCGACCTCGTGAACCCGTCCGTGCTCCAGCCCTCGCTGCCGACGCCGTGGTGGACGGTGAAGAGGCCGGTGGGGTCGTAGCGGCGCTTGACTGCCAGAAGGCGCTGATAGTGCGGGCCCCAGAAGGCGCGCTGCCAGTCGGGCTGGAAATAGTCGCACTCGTTGACGTAGGCGCCGGTGTCCGGGGCCACGGCGCGGACTTCGCGCATCGCATCGGCAACGCGCGCCGCATGGGCGTGGCCGGTCGCCACGTCCGGTTCGTGGGTGAACAGCGACGGGCCGCCGGCGCCGATGATGACCAGCGCGAAGGCCGTCAGCACATCGGGGTTCATGGCGGTGTCGCGGGACGCGGCGATGGCCTCGGGCGGCGCGCCGGCCAGGCCCTTGTTGAAGTGGAACGTGGTCTCCCAGTGACGGCTGGCGGCGAACCAGGCGTCGGCGAGGCGCTCTCGCTGGCCAGGCGCCAGCAGCCGCTCGGGCAACCAGGCCGACTGGTAGGCGTGCCAGAAGATGCCGGCTTCCTCGGTGTTGGTGGCCCACCAGAAGTCGCCCGGCGCAGCGTCCGGCCGGCCGTCCTTGACGATGGCGCCGGGGACGGCGCCCAGCACGCTGGCGTTCCAGAACAGCCGCGCCGGAACCGCCAGGGCCTGCAGCGGCTGCGGCGTGGCGTAGTCGGCCGGGTTGGCGGCGACGAAATCCGCCAGCGGCTGGAACGCGGCGCGCGCCTCGTCCTGCGTCAGACCCTGGAAGACCATCGAGATGCGCAGGCCGTTGTCGGGCGTCGCCTGTACCGTCTCGCCGAAGTGCGGGTTGAAGAGCTTTGTCGCGTACACCTCGACGAACCTCGTCAGCAGGCGGCGGAAAGCCTGGTCGGAATTCGCCTTGAACGCGCCCTGGACCGCGCCAAAGGTCTGCGGCAGTTCGTGGGTGGCCAGCGTCAGGCGGGTGACGACGCCAAAGGTTCCACCGCCGCCGCCCTTCAGCGCCCAAAACAGGTCCGGTTCCTGCGTGGCGTTGACGACGCGCACCCTGCCGTCGGCGGTGACGATCTCGGCCTCGATCAGGCTGGCGGCGCCGGCGCCGTAGGCCTTCGAGAAGCTGCCGAAGCCGCCGCCTTGCACCAGCCCGGCGACGCCGACGGTGGTGCAGCCGCCGCCCTGCACGTAGCGCCCTGCCCCGCCGGTCACCGCCTCATAAGCGTGCAGCCACATGGCGCCGGCGCCGCACGACACGGCCGGCACGGCCGGCCCTGCCGCGCCTTGCGGCGTGAAAGCGTCGTGGACGGTGACGTCGTCCATATGGCGGGTCCAGACCAGCAGCGAATCCGGCGCGTTGGAGCCGCCGAGGTAGCTGTGGCCACGGCCCTTGATGACCAGGCGCAGGTTATGAGCGCTGGCGAAACGCACGGCCGCGGCGATGTCGGCGGCGCTTTGGGCGGTGACCGCATAGGCGCTGGGCGCCGAGCGCCAGGCGTCCAGCCAGCCGGAGCTCTCGGTCAGGCCGACCTGGTCGCCGATGAAGAAGGGGTTGGTGAGCTGTTTGGCGACGGAGGGGTCGCTGAGGTCGGTCAGCGTCACCTTGCTCAACCGCCCGCCGACCGCGTCGCTTAGTCCCGCCCAGTCGGAGTCAGAGGGCCATCCGGCGTCGCCTGGCCGCACGCGGCTGGCGGCGGCGGCGACGCGGACGTCGAGGGTGGCTGCGGCGGCCAGAGAAAGGCCGGCGCCCAGGAATTGGCGGCGCTTCATCGTTGTGCGATCCAGGCTAAAAGCGGGTTCTGACCGACCATGGACGAGCGCGCGCATCACGATCCAGAGGCTTGGGGCCACCGGCGCGAGACCGGTGACGGCGCGCGCTCGGCTGGGACCAGCGGCGTCCTGGCGGTGATGAAACGCCGGCTGCCGCCGTGGCCAGCCTGGCTCGGCATCGTGGTGCTGGTGGCGCTGATTGCGACGGTCAACGTGCTGACGGCGCTCGACGACGCGCATCGCCGCGGCGTCGCCATGGCGCTCTGGTGGCCGCTGACGCTGGAGTTCAGCAGCGCCGTCGCCGCCCTCATCACCGCGCCGCCGATCGTTTCGCTCGCCGTGGCGCTGGCGCCGCCGACCGAGCCACCCTGGTGGCGCACGCTGGCCATCCATCTCGCCGCCAGTATCGCCTTCTCCGTCACCCACGTCGGACTGATGACGCTGTTCCGCTACGCCGCCTTCGCGTTGCAGGGGCATGCCTATCACTGGAGCCTCGCCGAGCTGCCCTATGAGTATCGCAAGGACCTGATCGCCTATGTGGTCAGCGCCGGCATCGTCTGGGCCTACTTCCGCGCGACCGAGGCGCCGGCGCCACCGGCCTCGCGCGCCACCGCCGCCGCGCCGATGACCTTCGATATCCGCGACGGCGCGACGCTGCTGCGCGTGCCCGTGGTCGAGATCCTGGCGGCGCAGGCGGCCGGCAACTACGTCGAGTTCGTGCTGGCCGACGGGCGCAAGCCGCTGATGCGAGCTTCCATGGCGCAGATCGAGACCGCGCTTGCCGGCGCGGGCTTCGTGCGCACCCACCGCTCGTGGCTGGTCAACGGGGCCGGCGTGCGCGGTCTGGCGCCGGTGGGGTCGGGCGACTACCGCGTGGAGCTGGCCGGCGGCCTCATCGCGCCGCTATCCCGCCGCTACGGCGACGCCCTGGCCATCCTCCGCGGCGACGTTTCCTAGGCGTCGCCCAGGCCCAGCGTCGCCAGCACGTGGCGCGTGAACCTGGCGATGTTGAAGCCAGGCTCCAGGTCGAAGCCGCGGCGCACCACCACCAGGTCGTGCTCGGGGACGATCATCACGTACTGGCCCCGGGCGCCCGCCGCCGCGTAACAACCTTCCGGCAGCCGCTGCTTGGGACCGAACAGCCAGAATTGCGCCCCGTAGCCGCGTCCATCGGCCGAATTGGGCTGCGCCGGCGCGGGCGTCGCCACGTAGCGCGACCAGCCCTCGGGCAGCAGCCGCTCGCCGTTCCAGACGCCGTCGGCGAGGTAGAACAGACCGAAGCGCGCCATGTCGCGCAGCGTCGACCACATGTCGCCGCTCATCAGGAAGTCGCCGTTCCAGTCGACCTCGCAGACGGTGCGGGTCATGCCGAGCTTCCACAGCAGTTCCTCGAACGGATAGCGCAGGTGGCGCGCGTCGTCGGCGAGCGCTTGGCGCACGGCGCGCACGGCCAGGATGGTGTCCGACCCGGCGTAGATCCAGCGCGCGCCCGGCGGCGAATCCACGATGTTCAGCGCCGAGCGCTCCGCCGCCGCCGCGCCGCCGTAGTAGAGTTCCTGCTGCGGATTGCCCGCCGCCTCGGTGTAGAGGCCGCTGTTCATGTGCAGCAGATCGTTGATGGCGATCTCGCCACGCGGGTCGCCGGGCCGGCGCCACTCGGCCAGCGCGCCTTTCTCGTGGATGTCGACCAACCCCTGTCTCACCGCCACACCGATGACGCTGCAAGCGACGCTCTTGGCGGCCGAGTTGGTGCGCTGGCTGGTGTGAACGTCGTAGCCGCGGCCATAGCGCTCGGCGAGGATCTTGCCGCCCTTCAGCACCGCGACGCCCCAGGTGACGCCGCCGAAGGTCGCCGGGTCGAAAGCCTGCTCGACCAGCGCGTCCAGCGCCGCCGACCCAGGCGCCGTGGCGTCGGCGTCGCCCATCGGCCAGGCCAGGTGGTCGGTCTCAGGCGGACGAAATTCAGCCGGGACGTTCGGCAAGTGGCGGACCGCGTCCTTGGTCGCGCCGATCGGCAATTGCGTCGCGCCCAGCACCGGCCGCCAGGCGGCGATGCGCGGCGGCATGTCGTCGGCGTAAGCGACGCTGACGGTCTTGGCGGCGTGGTCGATCTCAGCGGTCATTCCGTCGACCATCCGGCCCATCGCCGCGCCGTCGAAGATGTCGGCCTTCAGCCGCGCCTCGGTGAGGCCGGCGGTGAAAAGGCCGGTCGCGGTGTAGAGCGCCTTGTAAGCGGCGGACTGCGCGGCGCGGTGCTTGCGGGTGGCGCCGCTGGCGCTGGCCGCTTCGCCGCCGGTGGTCGGCAGGTCGGACGCGGCGGCGGCTGGCGCGGCGCGCTCAGGGACAAGGGTCTCGGACATGGCTTCCTCCGGTTTTCAGCCACCCTAGGACGCCGTGACGCTGCGTCAAACCAAGCCTGCGCCGCGCGGCGTCTGAAGACCGTCCGCGCACGTCACCAAACTGTCACCGAAGCTACCTAGGGGTTGGCCAAGCGGGCCGCCGAGGGCTGGTGGCGAGGCCGCGCGACGACGCGTAAAGCCGGGCCACGGAAGTCGCCAAGGACGTCGAATGAGCCTCGCCAAGCGTCTTCACCTCTTCCTGCGTGTCCTGCCCTACGTGATCGCGCTCGGCGTGCTGAAGGCCGCGGTGCATTTCGCGCGGCTGGAATTCATCCCCCTCGACGGCCTGATCCCCAGCCTGATCGCCGGCGCGATCTTCCTGATCGGCTTCCTGCTCTCGCAGGTGCTCACCGACTATCGCGAGGCCGAGCACATGCCGGCCGAGATCCGCACGGCGCTGGAAGCGATCCACGACGACGTGCTGAACTTCTCGCGGGTGGTCGCCGGCGTTGATATGCAGGGATTGCGCGCGGCACTGACCGCTATCGTCGAGGCCTTCGAGGGCGGCGTCGGCCTGAGCGGCCATCACAGCGATCTCTCCGCCGCTGTCGCCCGCGTCGACGACCTGTCGCCGATCTTCAACCGGCTCGAGCAGCTGGAGCTCTCTGAGCGATACGTCGTGCGTCTGAAGGACGCGCAGGACGTGCTGCGCAAGTGCCTGTTCCGCATCCACTACATCCAGCGCATGGAGTTCGTGCCGTCGGTGCACGTGCTGGTGCAGACCCTGGTGCTGGCGAGCCTCTTCGTGCTCTTGTTCCTGAAGACCGCCGGGGCCTGGGAATCGATGCTGATCCTGGTCTTCGTCGGCTACATGTTCATCTATTCGCTGCTGCTGATCGGCCACCTCGACCAGCCGTTCCGCGAAGGCGAAGGCACCGTCGACGACGTCAGCCTGTTCCAGCTGCGCGACTTCCTGCGGAAGATCGATGCGGAGCGCGCCGAGGCGGAAGCCCACCCCTGATCCCGCCATCCCGGCGCGATTGAAAGATCGTTTTTCAACACGAAGGCACGAAGATAGCGAAGGCGCGCTTCGCGCGCTGCAAATCTCAGAGCATCAGTGTCCGTGATTGCTGGCGCGCCTTAAGGCGCGCCCTTCGTGTCCTTCGCTGGCTTCGAGCCTTCGTGTTGAATCTTCGCCTTTGTCAGAGCCCATACCTCGCTAGCAGCGCGCGCATTGGCTCGGCGCCCTGGCCGATGTCGCCAAGCACGAATTCCTCCGCCGCCAGACCGGCTTCGCGGGCGGCGGCGACGTTGGCGGGGCGGTCGTCGATGAAGAGGGTGCGGGCTGGATCGAAGCGGCCGCGGCGGAGCACCTCGGCGAAATACTCGGGCGTCGGCTTCGCCCAGCCGAGGTGGCAGGAATAGAACTGCTGGTCGAACACGCGCTCGTAGGCCAGCGCTTCGGACATGTGCCGCGCCCGGTGCGCTTCCTGGTTCGACGCCAGGGCGCAGACTACGCCTTGCCAGCGCAATTCCGCCACCAGCTCCAGGATCGAGTGGTCGGCGTCGATCACCAGCCAGGCGGCCAGGAAAGCCGCGGCGTCGCCGTGCGCACCCCACTTGGCCAGCACCGGGCCAAGCGCGTGTGCGAAGTCGGCCGCGCCGGTCAGCGCCGGCGCCTCGGCGGTCCAGACATCCTCGATGCAGGCGCGCAAATCGATGGGCGCCGCGCCCAGCGCTGTCGCCAGGCGCACGTGGATGTCCGGCGGCGCGCGCTGGATGACCCCGTCGGCGTCGAACAGGATCGCGTCAATGGCCCGCACACTCAGGCCAGCTGGTCGGCGATGTGGCGATAGTCGGCGTCCCGCTTGCGGCGCAGGATGTCGGCGGCGGTCTGGCCGGTGGGGTCGGGGATGTCGCCACGAGCGCCGTAGCGCGCCAGCATCGCCAGGTGCTGCGGCTCGGTCCCTTTCTTGAGCATCAGGTGAAGGGCGGTGAGGCCGGACTTGTGCAGCCGGTTCACGTCGGCGCCGTGCTTCAACAGCTCCTCGGCCGCATCGAAGTGGCTGACGGAAACCGCGTCCAGGAACGGCGAGTTGCCGGCCGACAGGTCGTCGACGTCGGCGCCGTGGCTGATCAGGAGGCGGATGGCGGGCAGGTCGTGGCCGAAGGCGGCGGCGTAGAGGCAGTAGTTGGGGTCCACCCCCTGGTCGAGCAGCCAGTCGGCGAGCGGCAGGTTGCGGCCGCGCCCGATGGCGTACCATAGCGGCGTCGCGCGCCACTCGCCTTCGGTAAAGGCGTGGGCGTTGGGATCGAGGCCGAGGCCGATCAGCGACCTGGCCAGCTCGATGCTGCTGGCCGCGTCACGGTTGCCGGTAATCTCCACCCCGCAGCACACGTGCAGCCAGTTACGGCCGCGCTCGTCTCGGTGACCCAGCAACTGCGGGGTCTGCGACAGCGCGTCTTCCACGCCTTGCGCATCGTGGGCTTTCACCAAAGCCAAGAGACCAGTCTTCGACGCCATCGCTCCTCCTCGGACGAGACTAGCAAGCCTGGCTGGCCTCGGGAATCAGCGTGCGCCCGGCGCCTGAATAACCGGCAATCGCACCCTGCGACGCGGCGACGTTTGCACCAGCTCCGAATCCGGCCCTATATTCACGGCTCCTGTCCAACAGCTGAAAGGAGGTGGTCCAGTGTCTCATTGTCTCCAACTGCGGTCGCATGCGACCCGGAGCCTCAAGACCGAGGTTCGCGCCTGACAGCGTTTTGACGCTTAGGGTTTAGGGTCGCATCGCCAGGGATCACATCCCGACGGCGATCGCGGTCACGACGATGGAGGGCCGCCTCCGGCGACGGGGCGGCCCTTTTCGCGTCTGGAGTCCGGACAATTCGGGAATAGATTTTCGCCGCAAACCGTCTAGGTCTCAGGCGCGATCGCGGAGGGACCATGGCGCGGCTCGGGCGACTTCTCGCGTTGCCATTGATGCTGCTGGCGCTGGCGCTGCAGGGCTATGCCCCAGCGGCCGCGGCGGCGATGCCGCGCGACGCGTTTGGCCAACCGATCTGCACGGCTCATCCCGGCGCCGGGGGCCACCAGGACGCCCACGCTCACGACTGCTGCGCCGACGCCTGCGCCCTTGCCGGCCTAGGCGCGCCGCCGGCCGACCCGCCGGTGCTGACGCGCTCCGCCGCGTCCGCTGAGATCATCGCCTGGGCGCCGCCGGCCGCGCCGGACTTTCACACCGCCGCTCGCCTTCCGCCGCGCGCTCGCGGCCCGCCTTCCTCGCTTCGGACGCTCTGAGCCGGCGCATCCGCGCCCGTCATCCGCCCCTGCCGCAGAGCCGGCAGCGCGAGGAATTCCCGCCATGAAGCTGCTCCTGGTCGCGAGCGCCGCCGCGCTCGCCGCTGCCTGCGCCCAAGCCGCACACGCCGACGACGACGCTGTCGCGCCGGTCGTCGTCACCGCCCGGCCGCTCGCGGCGCTGGCGACAACGCAGCCGGTAACCACCGAGACCGTCACCAACCTGACTGTCAGTCAGACCATCAACGCCTTCAACGTCGAGGATGCGCTGAAGTACCTGCCCGATGTGTTCGTGCGGAAGCGGCACATCGGCGACACCCAAGCGCCCATCGCCACCCGCACCTCCGGCGTCGGTTCCAGCGCCCGCAGCCTGATCTATGCCGACGACGTGCTGCTGTCGGCGCTGATCGGCAACAACAACTCGTCAGCTTCGCCGCGCTGGTCGTTCGTCTCCCCGCAGGAGATCGAGCGGATCGACGTGCTCTACGGCCCGTTCGCCGCAGCCTATCCCGGCAACTCCATCGGCGAGGTGGTGAACATCGTCACCCGCATGCCGACGCACCTGGAGGCGGGGATCGACGCCGTCGGCGGCGAGCAGGCGTTCTCGCAGTACGGGACGCACCAGAACCTCGGCAGCGGCGAGATCAGCGGCTATGTCGGCGACCGCATCGGGCCGACGGCGTTCTGGCTGAGCGCGGAACACCTGGACACCCACGCCCAGCCGCTGGGCTTCGCCACGCTGGCCCAGCCGACCGGCGCCAGCGCGGCGGGCGCGCCGGTGACGGGCGCTTTTCCCGACCTGAACCGCACCGGCCAGCCGATCGAAGTGCTGGGCGCGACCTCGATCGAGCATCAAGTGCAGGACAACCTGAAACTGAAGGTCGCCGTCGACCTGACGCCGCGCGTGACCGCGACCTACAGCGTCGGCCTGTTCCACAATCAGGACGACGCCACGGCGCAGACCTACCTGACCAGCGCGGCCGGCGCCGCCGTCTACAGCGGCCAGGTCAATATCGCCGGCAAGACCTACACGATCCCCGCCAGCGCCTTCTCCAGCGGCGTCTACGACTACGAAGAGCTGCATGTCGGCCAGAGCCTGAAGATCGCCTCGCACAGCGGCGGCGCCTTCGACTGGGAGCTGGTAGGGACACTCTACAACTTCGCCCGCGACAAGCAGGGCATCCCGTCGGGGGCGCTGCCGGCGGCGGCCAGCGGCGGCGCCGGAACGCTGACCGACATGGCCGGGACCGGCTGGGGTACGCTGGACGCCAAGGGGGTTTGGCACAGCGGCGCGCACGAACTCAGCTTCGGCCTGCACGGCGACGAGTTCGTGCTGGCGAACGACAAGTTCAATACCGCCGATTGGACCGGGCAAAGCGAGGGCTCGCTGGCGAGCGCCGCGCTCGGACGCACCGCGACCCTGGCGGCCTGGGCCCAGGACGCCTGGGCGATCACCCCTGCCCTGTCGCTGACCACGGGCGTGCGGCTGGAAGACTGGCAGGCCTGGGACGGTGTCAACGTCTCCGCCGCCCCTGCCCTCGACGCCGTGCAGCCCCGCCTCGCGCACGAACGCGCCTCCCCCAAAGCGCAGCTGGCTTGGACGCCGGCGCCCGGCTGGCGGCTCAGCGCCTCGTACGGCGAGGCCTATCGCTTCCCCACGGTCTCCGAGCTGTACCAGAGCGTCACCGTGGGCACGGTGCTGGCGGTTCCGAACCCGAACCTGAGCCCCGAGCAGGCAAACTCGGCCGAACTCACCGCAGAGCGCGATTGGACCGGCGGCTCCCTTCGGCTCTCGGGCTTCGCCGAATGGGTGAAAGGCGCGTTGCTGTCGCAGACCGCGCCGCTGACGCCCGGCTCCGCCACCCTGGTCAGCTTCGTGCAGAACATCGACCAGACGCGCGTGCTGGGCGTCGAGGCGGTGGTCCGGCAGGACGATGTGCTGGTCAAGGGCCTCGATGTCTTCGGCGCGGTCACCTACGCCGACCCGAGAGTCGATGCGGACGCGGCGTTCCCGTCCGCGGTCGGCGCGCAGCTGATTGGCGTGCCGAAGTGGCGGGTGACGGCCACCGCTAGCTGGCAAGCGACGCCCAGGCTCAGCCTCAGCGGCGCCGTCCGCTATTCGAGCCGCACCTGGGCGACGATCAATGACGCCGACCTCGTCACCCACACTTACCAGGGCTTCGACCCTTACCTGGTGGCGGACTTGCGCGCGACCTACCAGGTGACGCCGCACGTGATGGCGGCGATGGGCGTCGATAACGTGGGCGCCGACAGCTACTTCATTTTCCACCCATTCCCGCAGCGCACGGTCACCGCAGAGCTGCGGTGGACGCTCTAGGCGGCGGCGGACTCGGCTTTGGCAACGGCGGCGCGGGCCGCCCACAGCACGAGCGCCAGCAGCGCGCAGGCGCCGGCTGTCATGGCGGCGTCGACGAAAAGGCCGCCGTTCAGGCCGCGGGCGGTGAAGGCGGCGCCGTCGATGAGCTGCATGTAGGTGAGCGGTACGGCGCTCGCGGCGAAGAGCAGGCCGAATTGGGTAGCGGCCAGCGGGTTGTCCTCGGCCAGTGTGTTGAGCGCGATGACGTTGGAGATGGCGAAGGCGGCGGCCTGGAACAGGTTCTCGCCCAGCAGTGCGGCGCCGAACAGCACCGGCGTACGGGGCAGACCGATCAGCGCGAAGCTGAAGCCTGCGCCGACGAGGCCGATGGCGAGGTAGAGCACGCGGGGCCGCAGCCGTGCGTTGAACGCTGGCGTCAGCATACTGCCGACGACACCCGCCACGACCACGCCGCCGCCACCGATCAGGCCCGCCAGCGCTTCCGGCGTGTGGAAGTCACCAGCGAAGCCCGACAGCGAATTGGTAAGCGCGAACGCCGTCGCTGGGGAGACGAAGAGCAGCAGGGTCCAGAGCACAATGGGCTGCCGCACGACCCTGGTGACGTCGCGAGCGAAGGCGATGACACCCTCATGGGCCAGCCGGGCGTTGGCCGGCGGGCATGGCGTCATCAGCAGGATCGGGAGCGCCAGCACGGTGCACCCGCCGAGCGTCAGCGCGCCGAGCGGCGCTGGCAGGTCGCGAAAGATCGGGATCGCCACCGCCGCGGCAAGGCCGCCCGACGCGATGTTGAACGCCGCCAACCATGCGCCGAGCGCGCCCTGCTTCTCCCGAGCGACCAGTTCGCCAAACCAGCCGCCGCAGGCCGCGGCGACCAAATACGCCGCCAGGCTGGCGATGAAGACCGGCACGAGCAGCGCGTCCGGCCGCTGGACGAACATCAGCGCGACCGCATCGCCGACGCCGGCGACCAGCGTGAAGATCACCGCCCAGGTGCGGCGCGAGAAACGCCAGTCGAGCAGCGGGGCCACGAGGAAGCTGACAAACCCGGGCGCCAGCGCCATCGAGGTGATGGCGGCGACGCGCGTCTCCGGCGTGTGCTCGGCCGCCAGCAGCTGCGGCAGGGTGGTCAGCAGCAGCCCGCCGTTCACCCCCAGCGGCCACAGCCCGAAGCCGAGCAGCCAGATCGGCGGCGTGCGAGGCGGCACGGCCGGGCTCAGCCTTCGCCCACCAGCTCGCGGCCGATCAGGAAGCGGCGGATCTCGTTGGTGCCGGCGCCGATGTCGTAGAGCTTGGCGTCGCGCAGGTAGCGCTCCACCGGATAGTCCTTGAGGTAGCCGGCGCCGCCCAACGCCTGGATGGCTTCCAGGGCCGTCCGCACGGCGTTTTCCGAGGCGAGCAGGATGGCGCCGGCGGCATCGAAGCGAGTGGTGCGGCCGGCGTCGCAGGCCCTGGCCACCGCGTAGACGTAGGCGCGGGCCGAGTTCAGGGCGACGTACATGTCGGCGACCTTGCCCTGCATGAGCTGGAACGTGCCGATTGGCCGGCCGAACTGCCGCCGCTCGCGCACGTAGGGCAGCACCGCATCGAGGCAGGCCTGCATGATGCCGATGGGGCCGCCGGCCAGCACCGTGCGCTCGTAGTCGAGCCCGCTCATCAGCACGCCGGCGCCGCCGTTCTCGGGGCCCAGCACGTTCTCAGCAGGCACTTCGCAGTCCTCGAACACCAGCTCGCCGGTGTCGGAGCCTCGCATGCCGATCTTGTCGAGCTTCTGGGCGCAGCGGAAACCCTTGAAGTCCTTCTCGATCAGGAACGCGGTGACGCCGCGCGAGGCGCCTTCGGGATCGGTCTTGGCGTAGACCACCAGCACATCGGCGTGCGGGCCGTTGGTGATCCAGAACTTCGTGCCGTTGAGCACATAGCGCTCGCCGACGTGGTCGGCGCGCAGGCGCATCGAGATCACGTCGGAGCCGGCGCCAGCCTCGCTCATCGCCAAAGCGCCGACATGTTCGCCGCTGATCAGCTTCGGCAGATAGTGGCGCTTCTGCTCGTCGCTCCCCCAGCGGCGGATCTGGTTCACGCAGAGGTTGGAGTGAGCCCCGTAGGAAAGGCCGACGGCGGCGGAGGCACGGCTCACTTCCTCCATCGCCACCACGTGCTCGAGGTAGCCCAGGCCAAGACCGCCCAGATCTTCCTCGACCGTGATCCCGTGCAGGCCGAGCGCGCCCATCGGTTCCCACAGCTGGCGCGGGAAGGCGTTGTCGCGGTCGATCTTTGCAGCGAGCGGGGCGATCTCGCCGGCGGCAAAGCGTGCGGTGGTCTCGCGGATGGCGTCGGCGGCCTCGCCGAGGCCGAAATCCATCGCCGGGCCGTGGTTGGGGATCATGCGCGCCGGCCTAGCACGGCAGGGCCGGCAAGGCAGCTAGTTGGAACTGGCGGGCGGGCGCGGGCGACCCAGACGCTCCAGCAACAGGTAGAGCCCGATGGAGAAGAGGACGGCGCCCAGGCCCCCAGTGGCCAGCGCGGCGACCGCTGGCGGTACGCCCAGCACCTGCTCCGGCGGCGGGCGCTGGCCCCACATGGCGGCGATCGCCACCAGCGTCACGCCGAGCACCGTCAGCAAGGCGAGGCCCAGCATGCGCCACGGCGCCGGGGCCGGCGCGGTCTTGGCGGTGACGAAGCGGGTTGGGTCGTGAGGCGCGGCTGTCTCAGGTTCCGTGGCGGTTGTCGTCGCCGGCGCGGTCGCGGCTTTGGCCGGATCTTCGTTGAGGATCGCTTCCAGACGTTCGATCACGGCGCTGGCGGCTGCGGCGCTGGCTGACGCTTCTTCGGCGGGCGTGGCGGCGGCGGCGACGGGCGCGCGCTCTGCGTAAAGGCGGTCGCCGTCGACGGCGGCGCGCGCGGCCACCGGGCTCGACAACGGGATGAGCGCGGCGGCGTCATAGTCGATGCGCGGAGTCAGCACTGGCGTCGGGGCCGGGATCCAGCCCTCCATCGGGCGCAGGAACACCGCCTTCTCGGCGGCCCGGCGGCGCACCAGCGCGTCGATGACGATGCGTTCGCCCTCGAGGTCGGCTTTGCGCCACATCTCCATGGCCATCGCCGCTTCCAGCGGGCGGCCCTCGTTGAGGCGGCGCAGCGTGGGCGAAGCGCGGAACTGGCGCTCGCCGATGTTGAAGACGAAAGCGACCAGGGCGTCGAATTGGTTCTGGGTCAACGGCGCGAACACCAGCTCGTTCACGGCATGCGCGGCCTGGATGAGGTCGTACATCAAGAGCGCCTCGCCGTCGGGCTCGCTGACTTCCTTGCCTTCGCGAGCGGTCAGCGTGTGGCCGTAGGCGATGGTCCAGCGGCCATCGTCCAGACGCATGGCCTTAGGCCGGAAGCCTTCGAAGGCCTTGATCAGCTCGACGGCCGATCGGGTGACGGACAACCTGGGTCGCATAGCCCCTACCTGACCCATTATGGCACGGCGCGAATGTCGCCGCTCGCCGTGGCGCAAATTGGGGGCCGGCTCAGTGGTGGTGGGGCAGCAGAATCAACGCCGCGATCGCCAGCACCGAGAAGAAGCCCATCAGGTCGGTGAGGAAGGTGACGATGATCGACGACGACACCGCCGGGTCGCGGCCCATCCGCTCCAGGATCAACGGCGCCAAGGTGCCGCCCATCGCGGCCACGAAGATGTCCACCAGCAGCGCCAGGCCCGCCGTCAGCGCCAACCGCCAGTCATGATAGAAAGCGACGATCGCCGCGCCCATCACCAGCGAGCAGACGATGCCGTTGGTCATCCCCGCCCACATCTCGCGCACGAAGATGCGCAGAGCGTTGGCGGCGTTCAGCTCGCGCGCGGCCAGGGCCCGCACGGCGACGGCCAGGGTCTGGGTGCCGGCGTTGCCGCCCACCGACGAGATGATCGGCATCAGCACCGCCAGAGCGACCACCTTGGCCACTTCGTCCTGGAAGACGGCGATGGCCGCTACCGCGACCGCCTCGGTGAAGATGTTGAGCACCAGCCAGCCGATGCGCGAGCGGACGATGCCGGTGACACTGGCGTCGCGGCCGGCGTCGGACACGTTGGCCAGCGCCAGCATGTCTTCTTCGCTCTCTTCCTGGATGACGCCGACCACATCGTCGACGGTGATCTGGCCCACCAGCCGGCCGCCCGGCTCCACCACCGGAGCCGAGATCAGGTGGTACTTGTCGAAGATGTAGGCGACTTCCTCCTGGTCCATGTCGACCGGGATCTCGGTGACCGGCTCGACGATGTCGGTGAGCGGGGTCTCGCGCCTGGTGCGCACCAGCCGGCTGATCGGCGCGGCGCCGACCGGGCGCATCGCTGGATCGACCACGTAGAGGTCGAAGAACAGCTCGGGCAGCTCGTCGCCGGCCTGGCCCAGATGGTCCAGCGCCTGGCCGACGGTCCAGAACTGCGGCGCTACCGCCACCTCGCGCTGCATCAGGCGCCCGGCGGTCTCGTCCTCGTAGGCGAGGTTGGCCTCGATGGCGGTGCGTTCCTGCAACGGCAGCGCCGCCAGCACGCTGGCGCGCTTTTCGGGCTCCAGGTCGTCGATGACGTCGGCGGCGTCGTCGGAATCGAGGTCTTCCAGCGCCTTGGCCAGGGCCGCCGGCGCGACGCTCTCCAGCACTTCCTCGCGGATGTTGGTGTCGAGCTCGGAGAGGATTTCCGCCAGTTCTTCCGGCGGAATGTGCGGCACCACCTCCTGGCGATACTCAGCCGTCAGGAAGCCCATCAGGTCGGCGACGTCGGCTGGGTGCAGCGCCGCCACCAGCTCAGCGACGCGGACGGAATCGCCGCGGTCGGCGGCGTCGATCACCATATCCACGAACGCCGGGTTGAGGGCGTAGTCCTCGTCGAGGGCGAGATCTTCCAGGTCGTCGGCCGCTTCGGTCTTGGCGGCCGCGGAGAGGTCGGCGTCAGCGCTCATGGGCCCCTCCTCGTGTTCGGCGCGTAAGCTTGGCTAACGGCGTTCCTGGTTGCGATCGGTGTCCCGCCACGCCGGCAGGCGACGCGCAGTGCGGTCGCTCTTAACTGCACGTATTGAACGCGCGCAAGCGATGATGGTCAGGAATGACCACGGAAACGCACCAGCGGCGCTGCAAGCGGCGCGAGTAGCCCGGCTACGCCAAGGCTTCGCAGCGCTTCCTGCTTCGCCCAAGTCGCGCCAGAGGCCCTGCGAAGCCTGTAAGGCGAAGCAGGAAGGATGGTGCGGTCGAGAAGACTCGAACTTCCACGGGTTGCCCCACAGCGACCTCAACGCTGCGCGTCTACCAATTCCGCCACGACCGCCCGTGGTGAAGCGCGCGGGGTTAGCAGAGGCGCTCAGCTTTGTGAAGCGCGGGGGCCTGAGCGGCGCCCCGGCGAATCGGCGCGGTTCAGCTGGCGCCAGCCATGTAGTCGTAGACGTCGGCGGCGCGGGTAACGGCGATGGAGATCTTTTCGTCGCTGATCTGGATTTCGCCGCGTGCGACGGGGTGGTTGTTGGCCAGAATCCAGACCTCGTCGCTGGCCTTGGCGTCGAGCGGAATCACCGCGCCGCGGCCCATCCGCAGCAACTGCTGCATGGGCAGGGTCGAGCGACCCAGCACCACGGCAATCTCGACATTGACGGCCTTGACCTGACTCACGCTGCCACCTCGCTCGGCCCGACGCGCTTTATCTCGCCGCGCCCTGGTCCCACATTGAGGCGCTATGCTTGACCGCGAGTTAAACTTGGCCGCCCGCATGCCGCGACCGGACGGCGCGCCGGTCGGTTGGGCTGTGTCGCCCGGCCTGGTCCCCTACCCCGACGCCGAGCGAGCGATGGAAGCGCGCGCCGGGGCGATCGCCGATGGCGCCGCGGGCGAACTGGTGTGGCTGCTGGAGCACCCGCCACTGTACACGGCCGGCGTCTCGGCGCGCCGCTCGGACCTGCTCGATCCCGACCGCCTGCCGGTGTTCCGAAGCGGCCGCGGCGGTCAGTTCACCTACCATGGACCGGGGCAGCGGGTGGCCTACGTGATGCTCGACCTGACCCACCGCGGGCGCGACGTGCATCGCTTCGTGCTGACGCTGCAGGCGTGGCTGATCGATTCGCTGGCGAGCTTCGGCGTTCCGGGCGAAACCCGGGACGGACGCGTCGGAGTCTGGGTCGCCAGACCGGGGCGCGAGGACAAGGTCGCGGCCATCGGGGTGAAGCTCCGGCGCTGGGTGAGCTTTCACGGCGTCAGCCTCAACGTCGCACCCGATCTCGACGACTTCACCGGGATCGTGCCGTGCGGTGTCGCCGAGCATGGCGTCACCAGCCTCGCCGACCTCGGGGTCCGGGCCACGATGGCCGAGACCGACGCCGCGTTGCGCGCCGCCTTCGAGCGCCGCTTCGGACCTGTGACCGACGCGCCACCCTTGCTCTGAACGCGCGCGACCGGCGCAGTCGTTTGCCGGGAGGTTGTTCCGACGCCGCCCGCCTGTGCTAGAGGAGGCTTCGCGTAGCGGCCCGCCCGACGCCCCCCAGTTCCGTTCCGCAAAAGGCCAAGGGCCATGCGCCTGATCGATCGCTACCTGTTCCGGCAGTTGCTCGGCCCAACCATCCTGGCCACCCTGGCGCTGACCGGCGTCGCCATTCTGACGTCCAGCCTCTCGGCGCTGGACGTGCTGGTGAACGAGCGCCAGAGCCCGGTGGTGTTCGGCGAGATCACGCTGCTGGCGACGCCGCAGATCGTGGCGCTGATCCTGCCGCTGGCGGTGTTCATCGCCGGGCTGGTGGCGCTCAACCGGCTGCATACGGAACAGGAGATCGTGATCTGCTCGGCGGGCGGGATGAGCCGCTGGCGCGTGGCCTCGCCAGCGATCCGGCTGGCGTCCTACCTGGCGCTGCTGACCCTGGTGATCAACCTGTGGGTCCAGCCGCTGTGCTTTCGCGAGATGCGCTCGATCCTGCTGGGCATCCGCACCGACATCGCCACCACGTTGATCGTGCCCGGCCAATTCACTCACCCGACGGGCGGACTGACCGTGTTCGCGCAGTCGATGGACGATCAGGGCACCATCCGGAACCTGTTCATCGACAAGGACGGCTCGTCGACGCTGATGGCCGCCGAGGGGCGCATCGCCAAGCGCAACGGCGCGCCAGTGCTGATCCTGCGGCACGGCTCGAACCAACAGTTCAGCAAGTCCGGCGACCTCAACACCCTGTGGTTCGATGAATACGTACTCGACCTGAAGCCGCTGCTCTCGATCGATCCGCCGCTGGTCTACATCACCACCGACCGCTTCCTGCACGAGCTGTTCTACCCGGACCTGCGGCAGGAGTGGGAGCAGCGCAACGTCGGCGCGCTGGCTGCAGAAGGCAACGCCCGGCTGGCGACGCCGCTCTACAACCTCACCTTCATCGCCTTCGCCCTGGCCGCGGTGCTGGGCGGAGCGTTCAGCCGGCTGGGCTACACCCTGCGCATCTGGGTGGCGTCAGGCGCCGCCGGCCTGGTGCGAGTGCTGGGCTTCGCCGCCGACGCCGCCAGCGAGCACGCACCACAGCTGAACGTGCTGCAATACGCCATCCCGGTGGTCTGTTTCCTGGTCGCAATGCTGATCGTGCTGCGCCAGCATCCGGCGCGCGGGCCGCTGCGGCTGCCGTCCCTCCTCTCCCGCTCCGCCGCCGGCGCGCCGGCATGATGGGGCGGATCGAACGCTACGTGCTGGTGCGGGTGATGGGCGGCGTGCTGGCCTCGCTACTGATCTTCGCGTCGGTGGTGATGGTGATCTGCTTCGTCGAGCTCTCGCGCGCCCTGGGCGGCCGTCCAGAAGCGACGCTGGTGAAGCTGGTGGAGCTGATGCTGCTGCAAGCGCCGTCGATCATTCTGTTGCTGCTGCCGCTGGTTTTCCTGTTCGGCGCCATCTCGACCTTTGTCACCCTTAACCGGCGCTCCGAGCTGATCGCGATGCGAGCGGCAGGATTCTCGGCCTGGCGATTCATCCTGCCGGCGGCGGGCGCAGCCTTCCTGATCGGTGTCGCCGACCTGGCGGTGCTCAACCCGCTGGCCGCCAGCCTCAACGGCCGCTTCGAGGACGCCAAGACTCAGATCGACGAAGGCAGCGCGCTGAAGGCCGGCGCCTCGATCCCGATCTGGCTGCGCCAGGGGGACACTCACTCGCAGGTGGTGATCCACGCCGCCGGCCACGACATGCAGCACGGCGTGGTGCATCTGCACCAGGTCTCGCTGTTCATGCAGAACGCGGCGCCCGACGGCAGCCTGCGGTTCACCCGGCGCATCGAGGCGGCCGACGCCTGGCTCGATCCCGGCTACTGGCGGCTGACCGACGTGCGCGAGGCGACGCCAGGCGCCGACTCGGTGCGCTCGGAGACGCTGTCGATCCCTTCGACCCTCGACCGGCGCACGGCGATGGAGAAGTTCGCGGTGCGCGACACCGTCGGGTTCTGGGATCTGCCCGGCACGATCCAGCGGGCCGAGAACGCCGGCTTCTCGTCCGCGCCTTACCGGCTGCGCTACGACCAGCTGCTGGCGACGCCGGTGCTGTTCGCGGCGATGGCGGTGCTGGGGGCGGCGTTTTCGCTGCGGCTGATGCGGCTGGGCGGCGTCGCCGGCCTGACCGGCGCGGGCATTGCGCTTGGTTTCGCCATCTTCTTCTTCGACGACTTCTGCGGCACCTTGGGGGCGGGCGAAGTGATCCCGCCGCTGGTGGCCGGGTGGGCGCCGCCGCTGGTGGCCCTGCTCGCGGGCGTCACGCTGCTTTGTTACACCGAAGACGGCTGAGGCGGATGGTCGACGAGGGCGTTTCTTGACCGGCGATCGCCTGCGCTTTGGCGGGTGCTGTATCGCGCTGGCCACCGCCCTGGCGGTCTCGGCGGCGCCGATGGCCGCCTTGGCCCAGGCGCGCGAGCATGCTCTGGCGCCGCTGACACCGCCACCGCCGCCCGCGCCGCCGGCGCCACCGCCCGACGACGGGCTCGGCCAGGACGCGTTCTACATCGAAGCCGATCAACTGATCGACAACCAGACCACCCAGGTCGTGACCGCCGTCGGTCACGTGAAGGCGCGCTACGAGGGCCGCGATCTCACCGCCGACCAGGTGAGCTACGACCGCACCACCGGCGTGGTCACCGCCACCGGCAACGTGGCGATCGTCAACGCCGACGGCACCAGCGAATTCGCCCAATCCGCCGTGCTTGACCGCGAGATGTCCGCCGGCGTCGCCACCGCCTTCTCCACGCACCTGCAGCAGGACGTGACGGTGATGGCGGCCAACGTCGTCCGCAAATCGGCCACCTACACCGAGTTCAACCGGGCCGTGTTCACCCCCTGCCCGGTTTGCGCAAAGCAGCCGACGCCCACCTACTCCGTGCGCGCGACCAAGATCGTCGACGACAAGAAGCGCCACGTCATGATCTTCCACAACGCGGTGATCGCGGTGCGGAAGGTGCCGGTGTTCTACTTCCCGGTGATCTGGGGCCCGGACCCGGAGAGCAAGCGCAAGTCGGGCCTGCTGATGCCGGCGCTAAGCGATTCGACCCTGCGCGGATTCAGCTACGAGCAGCCGTACTTACAGGTGCTGTCACCATCGTCCGACCTGGTGGTGAGCCCGCAGTTCAACCAGAAGGTCAATCCGTTCCTCAACCTCGATCTGCGCAAGCGCTTCTATTCCGGCAGCATCGAGGTGCGCGCGGGCGGGACTTACGACCAGGACTTCGGCTCCAACGGCGCGAAGTTCGGACCCGACGAGTTCCGCGGCTACGTGCTGGCCAAGGGCCTCTTCGCCATTGATCCGAACTGGCGCTGGGGCTTCACCGTCGAGCACGTCAACGACCTGACCATCTTCGACAAATACGGCGTGCCGGACACCTACCTGGACCGTGGGCTCTATGGCGCGGACGACCTGCGGCTGATCTCGCAGTTCTACGTCACCGAGCAGAACCGGGACACCTACTTCTCCATCGCCGCCCTCGGCGTGCAGGGCCTGCGCTCCACCGATGTGCAGAGCACGATCCCCATCGTCGCGCCGCTGATCGAGTTCCATTTCGACCCGGACCAGCCGGTGCTGGGCGGCCGGCTCAGGCTCGACGCCAGCGGCGTGGTGCTGACCCGCGACGAGTCGCCCGACGATCTGTCGCTGCCGGGCGTCGACAGCCGGCGCGGCACCGCGGAGGCCAGCTGGCGGCGCACCTTCATCTTCGACAACGGCATCCGCTTCGACCCGTTCCTGGACGCGCGGATCGATCTCTACAGCCTCTCCGACCTACCGGCCCCGTTCGCGCCCAGCGCCACCATCGAACGCAACCTGGAGACCGCCGGCTTCAACCTGACCTGGCCGTTCGTGAAGCGGACCGGGTCTGCGACTTGGATCATCGAGCCGATCGCCCAGCTGGCGCTGTCGCCGTACCTGCCGCAGGACCCGCGCATTCCCAACGAGGACAGCCCGGACTTCGAGTTCGACGCCACCAACCTGTTCCAGGTCGACAAGTCCCCCGGCTACGACCTGGTCGATTCGGGCCAAAGGCTCACCGTGGGCGGCGAGGCCAACGTGGTGACCGACAGCGGCCTCTCGGGCGAGATGCTGCTCGGCCGCGAGTTCCGCGCCGAGCCGGATCCCAGCCTGCCGGTGCGCACCGGGCTTTCCAGCGAGCTCTCCGACTGGATCGTCGGCGCACAGGCCACACCGATCAAGAACGTAACCTTGTTCGCGCGCTGGCGGCTGGATACGCAGACGTTCGACATCAACCGGCTCGAGGCTGGCGCCGACTGGTCGACGCCGCGATTCGATGGCCAGCTCCGCTACCTGCAAGAAGCGCAGGATCCAACGGGCCAGGAGGTGCAGGACCTCGACTTCCACGCCGAGCTGTTCGTGCTGAAGAACTGGGGTGTCACCGCCTATGGCGCGCGAGAGTTCACCACCGGGGTGTGGCGTGAGCGCGACTTCGGGATCGTCTACAAGGACCAGTGCCTGAGGGTTGAGATCATCTACCGCAGCGACAACACCACCAACGGCGCGCTAGGCCCCTCCCATGGCTTCGGCATCCGCCTAACCCTCGCCACATTGAATATTTCAAACTAATGGCTGACAGCGAACGCGCGCCGCAGGCCCTTGCGTTGCCGGCCCTGAAAGGTTGAGAAGACTGAGCATGCGCGCTCTCATTCTGTCCGCACGCGTTTGCGCCGCGCCGCTCGCGGCGGCCGCGCTTCTGTGGGCGCCGGCTTTCGCCCAGACGTCGCCGGATGCGCCGGCGGCCGATCAGGGCCCGGTCGCCGCGCCAAGCGCCCATCTGCCGCCGGAAGCCAACGGCGACTCCGACATCCTCGCCGAAGGCGTCATCGCTCACGTCAACGATGACGTGATCACCAACTATGACATTGGCCAGAGGACGCGGTTGCTGGCCATCACCGCCGGCATCCAGCCCACCCGCAACGACATCGCCGAGTTGCAGAGCTACGCGCTTTCCGGGCTGATCGACGAGCGGCTGGAGATGCAGGAGCTGCTGCGCGAGGAGAAGGAACAGAAGTTCACCATCATCGCCACCGACGCTGACGTCGACGACGAGATCAACGACATGGCGAAGAGCAACAACATGACCAGCGCGCAGCTGATGCAGTCGCTGTCGCGGCAAGGCGTTGGCCCGGCGACGCTGCGCTCGCAGCTGCGGGCTCAGATCAGCTGGCGGCGCTGGATCCAGGGCCGCTACGGCAGCCGGGTGAAGATCGGCGAGGACCAGATCAAGGCGTTCCAGGCCCGCATGGCCGCCGAGGCCGACAAGCCCAAGTACCTGCTGCAGGAAGTTTACATCGACGCCCAGAAGGCCGGCGGCATGCCGCAGGCGCTGGACGAGGCCAACCAGCTGCTGGCGCAGCTGCACCAGGGCGCGCCGTTCACGGCCGTCGCCAAGCAGTTCTCCGCCGCTTCCACGGCCGCCAACGGCGGCGACGTGGGCTGGGTGACGTCCGGCGAATATCCGCCGGAGGTGCAGACGGCGCTGACCGACATGCGATCGGGCACGCTGAGCGACCCAATCCAGACCAAGGACGGGGTCTATCTGATCTACCTGCGCGACCAGCGGGCGGGCGGCACCAGCATGCTGGTCGACCTGAAACAGGCCGCCATCGCCCTGCCCGCCACCGCCACGGATGACCAGGTGGCCGCGGCCAAGGCCAAGCTGGCGGCGCTCAAGGGCCAGATGCACGGTTGTGACGGCTTCGAGGACATTGCCGGCAAGACCGACGGCGTGCTGGCCGGAGATCTCGGTGAATCGGAAGCCAAGGATCTGGCGCCGGCGTTCCGCGACGCGGCGCTCACCGTGCCGGTGGGGCAAATTTCCGATCCGATCCGCTCGGACCAGGGCGTGCACCTGATCGCCGTCTGCGCCCGGCGCACCAACGCAGCCCAGGGCATGGATCACGACGCGATCGAGAACCAGCTTTATGGCGAGCAGCTGCAGATGATCAATCGTCGCTACCTGCGCGACCTGCACAACAACGCCGCCATCGACGTGGCCCAGGCCACCGGCGGGAGCTGATCCTCCGCCCCGTGACGCCGCTCGCCGTCACCCTGGGCGATCCGGCCGGCATCGGCCCCGAGATCATCGCCGCCGCCTGGGCGGAGCTGCGCGCCGCCGGGCCGGTGTTCTTCGCGGTGGGCGACGCTGATGTGATCGCGGCCGCCGGCGCGCCCGTGGCGCATATTGCAGCTCCTTGCGATGCGGCTAGGGCCTTCGCCGTCGCTCTGCCAGTTCTGCACATGCCGCTGCCAGCGCATCCGGTCCCCGGTTATCCGTCGACCGAAGCAGCCAAGAGCATTGTCGCCTGGATCGAGAGCGCCGTGGGGCTAGCCGTCGCTGGCGAGGCGTCCGCCGTGGTTACCGCACCCATCGCCAAAGCGGCGCTGTACGAGGCCGGCTTCGCCTATCCAGGCCACACCGAATTCGTCGGCGCCCTGACGGCCAGTCAGCCGCTGACTGGCGCGCGCGGTCCGGTGATGATGCTCACCGCCAAGGATTTGCGCGTAGCGCTGGTCACCATCCACGAGCCGCTGGCGCGCGTGCCGGCGCTGATGACGCAAGCGAGGATCGTGCAGACGGGCCTCGTCACGGCGCAGGCGCTGCAGCGCGACTTTGGCCTCGACAGCCCGCGTCTGGCCGTGGCGGGGCTGAACCCTCACGCCGGCGAAGGCGGCGCGTTGGGCGATGAGGAGCTGCGGATCATCGACCCGGCGGTGGCGGCGCTGCGCGACGCGGGCGTCGACGCGCGCGGGCCGGCGCCGGCGGACAGCCTGTTCCATGACGCGGCGCGAGCGACTTACGATGCGGCGCTCTGCATGTACCACGACCAGGCGCTGATCCCGGTGAAGATGCTGGACTTCTGGGGCGGGGTGAACCTGACGCTGGGCCTGCCGATCGTGCGCGCCTCGCCCGACCACGGCACCGCTTTCGACATCGCCGGCAAGGGCCTGGCGCGGCCGGACAGCCTGATCGCGGCGATCCGGCTGGCGGCCGACATCGCCGCGCGGCGCGCCGCGGCTTGAGCGATCTCCTGAGCGACCTGCCGCCGTTGCGCGACAGCCTGGCCGCCGCGGGCCTGGCGGCGCGCAAGAGTTTCGGCCAGCACTTCCTCCTCGACCTCAACGTGACCCGCAAGATCGTCCGACTGGCCGGCGTCTCGGCGGGCGACACCGTGGTGGAAGTGGGGCCAGGTCCCGGCGGCCTGACGCGCGCACTGCTGGAAGCCGGGGCGCGGGTGATCGCCATCGAGAAGGACCAGCGCTTCCTTCCGCTGCTGGCGGAGCTCGCGGCGCACGCGGAGGACCGGCTGACGGTCGTCGCCGGCGACGCGCTGGAGCCGCCGGCGGGCGCCGTGCCGGACAGGGCGGCTATCGTCGCCAACCTGCCTTATAACGTGGCCACGCCGCTGCTGATCGGCTGGCTCACCGGGCCGCCACGGCTGATGACCCTGATGTTCCAGAAGGAAGTGGCGATGCGGATCGTCGCCGCGCCCAGCTCGAAGGATTACGGCCGCCTCTCGGTGCTGGCGCAGGCGCTCAGCGACACCGAGATGGTGATGGAGTTGCCGGCCCGCGCCTTCACGCCGCCGCCGAAGGTCGACTCCGCCGTGGTGCGAATGACGCCGAAGCCGGATCGCCCCGCGCCGGCGCTGATCGAGGCGCTGCAACGCGTCACCGCCGCCGCGTTCGGCCAGCGCCGCAAGATGCTGCGTTCCAGCCTGAGAGGCGTCGGCGGAGAGGCGTTGCTCGGCAAGGTCGGCATCGACGGGACGCGGCGGGCGGAGGAGCTGCCGGTGACCGCCTTCCTGCAGCTGGCGGCCGCCTTGCTCAGCCCTTGAAGCCGAGCGCGACCAGATAGACCTCCGCGCTCTCGGCGCGGCTCGCCTTCGGCTTCAGCGTCCGGACCTCGGCGAAAGTGCGTTTCAGCGCCGCGATCACCTCCGCGGTCTCGCCGCCCTGGAACGCCTTGGCCACGAACGCGCCCCCTGGCCGCAGCACGCTGCCGGCGAAGTCCGCCGCCGCCTCGATCAGGCCGACGATGCGCAGGTGGTCGGTCTGGCGATGGCCCATGGTGTTGGGCGCCATGTCGCTGAGGATCAGGTCCGGCGCGCCGCCCAGGAGGTCGACCAACCGGGGGCCGACCGCCGGGTCGGTGAAGTCTGCCTCGACCAACTGCGCGGGCGGCAGCGGGCCAACCGGCAGCAGGTCGACGCCAGCCACCGCGCCGGCGCCGCGCTCCAGCAGCACCTGCGTCCAGCCGCCCGGCGCGCAGCCGAGGTCGATGACGCGCATGCCCCGCCGGATCAGCCTCAGGCGGTCGTCGATCTCGATCAGCTTGAAGGCGGCGCGGGAGCGGTAGCCCTTGGCTTTGGCCAGCGCCACGTAGGGATCGTTCAGCTGCCGCTCCAGCCAGGCTTGCGACGACGGCGTGCGCACCTTGGCGCTCTTCAGCCGCTGGGCTGAGCCGCGGCCGTCACCGCCGCCTGTCGGCGGGCGGACCATGCGCTTGCGCGGCGGCTCTTCGGCCATGGCTAGCGACGCCAGCGGCGACCGCCACGACGGCGGCGCTCATACATCAGCGACATCAGCATGCCCTCGCGCAGCCCGCGGTCGGCCACCCTCACCCGCTCGCACGGCCACACTGCCTGCACCGCTTCGAGGATCGCCGCGCCGGCCAGCACCAGGTCCGCGCGGTCTGGGCCGATGCAGGGCTGCGCCGCGCGTTCCGCCGCCGTCAGCGCCGCCAGCCGAGCCCGCACGTCCTCGCACTCGCCCCGCGTCATCCAGAGGCCGTCGACCTTGGTGCGGTCGTAGCGCGGCAGGCCGAGGTGCAGGCCCGCCAGGCTGGTGATGGCGCCCGAGGTGCCGATCAGATGCCGGTCGGCGCGCTCGAACAGGCCGCGGTAGCGGTCCGCGCCTTCGAACGCCGCCACCGGCGCGCGCACGGCCTCCATCATCTGCGCGAACCAGTCGTCTTGCGCTTCATGCTCGGGGAACTGCTCGGCCAGCGTCACCACGCCGATAGGGATCGATGTCCAGGCCAGGATCGGCGGCAGCGCCCCGGGCGCGCGCGGCTGGCGCAGGTCGAGCCAAGCCAGCTCGGTCGAGCCGCCGCCGACGTCCAGCACCAGCGCCGCCTCGGCCTTGGCGTCCAGCAGATTGACGCAGCCGGCGACGGACAGCCGCGCCTCCTCGCGCGGCGAGATCACGTCCAGGCAAAGCCCGGTGCGCTCACGCACCAGGGCCAGGAACTCCGGCCCGTTCTCGGCTGAGCGGCACGCCTGGGTGGCGATGGCGCGCAGGCGCAGCGGCTCTCGCCGGCGAATCTTGTCCGCGCAGATGCGCAGCGCCGCGATGGCGCGCTCCATTGCTGCCTCGGACAGCCGGCCGGTCTGGCCGAGGCCCTCGCCCAGCCGCACGATGCGCGAGTAAGCGTCGACGATGCGGAAGCCGCCGCCATGCGACGGCGTGGCGATCAGCAGGCGGCAATTGTTGGTGCCAAGGTCAAGGGCCGCGAAGTGGGGCGCGGAACGCGACCGCGCGGGCGCCGACAGCGCTTCGGTCATGACCGCAGATTCGTCAGGGGAAGTTGCAACCTGCGCGTCCCTCGCCTGCCCGCAGGCGGGCATTAGCATCACCGGGCCGCGACTGAAAGGCGCACCCTTGCCCCGCGCCCCGAACCCTTTACGTTCATCCTCTGGTCAGGGGCGCGCGCTATATTTCAGTCATGATTACGCGAGTCTCACCTCAGACGAGCGCGCCGGAACCGCCGCGCTCCCAGCTGGCCAAGTTCGGCATCGGACAGGTGGTCAGGCACCGGCACTATTCCTTCCGCGGTGTGATCTTCGACGTCGACCCGGTGTTCGCCAACACCGAGGACTGGTGGCTGGCGATTCCGATCGAAGTTCGCCCGCGCAAGGACCAGCCGTTCTACCACCTGCTGGCCGAGAACGACGACGGGGGCTACGTGGCCTACGTCTCCGAGCAGAATCTGGTGCCCGACGACACCGGCGAGCCGGTAGGCAACGCCAAGACGGCGCTGATCTTCGACGGCTTCCGCGACGGCCAGTACCACCTGCGGCCCCGCATCACCCACTGACGGCGCCCAACCGTAGGGCCGTTGCGCCCTCGGGCTGCGCTCAATAGGTTTCCCAACGGAAATCGGGAGACCTGCCATGAGCCATCGGGGAAGCTGCTTCTGCGGCGCCGTGCAGATCGACGTCGCCGGCGCGCCGGAAGCCATGGGCTATTGCCACTGCCGCTCGTGCCGATCCTGGTCCGGCGGACCGGTCAACGCCTTCAGCCTGTGGAAGCCCGACCAGGTGACCGTGGTCGCCGGGGTGGAGCACATCGCCACCTTCGAGAAGACGCCGCTCAGCCAGCGCCAGTACTGCGACAAGTGCGGCGGCCATCTGATGACCATGCACCCGCCACTGGGCCTGGTCGACGTGTTCGCCGCCACCATTCCCACCCTGGATTTCCAGCCCGGCGTACACGTCAACTACGCCGAGACCGTGCTGCCGATGCGCGATGGCCTGCCCAAGCTGAAGGACTTTCCTGCGGAATTCGGCGGCTCGGGCGAGGCCGTGCCGGAATAGCTCAGAAGTCCTTCCGCCAGCGGACTTCCACCTGCGAGTCGCCGCCGGAGCCGGCGATCTTCGAGACCACCGAAAGGTCGTGGCGCACACGCCAGTCCACTTCGCCCGACGGGCCTTCGCGGCCGCCGCCGGTGAGTTCCAGATAGACGTTGTCGGTGACGTACTTGCCGCCGGAGACCGCGACACCGCCCTCTTCGTCGGTGCCCATGGCAAGCCGATCAAGGTGCGCGAACGAGCGCAGGTTGCCCAGCACGTCTAGTCCGGAGCCACCCGAGAGCGCCATGGTCGCCGACGCCAGTTCGGCCGCGTCGCCGGCGCCCAGCTGCGAGGCGGAGGTTCCGAACAGCACCTGCGACAGCACCTCGTCCTCCGGCAGCACCGGCGTCGAGGTCAGCGTGATCTGTGGCTTGGTCGCGGTGCCCTGGATCTGGATCACCGCGGTCAGCGACGGGTCGTCGCGCGTCGCGGTGAGATCAAGGCGGATCGCGTCGGCGTTGGCGGCCAGATAGACGACGCCGCGGTTGTCGAACTCGAAGCGCTTGCCGGCGAAGTCGTAGTCGCCGCGCACCACTCGGGCGACGCCGGTGAGCTGCGGCGCGGCGGTGCTTCCGCCGACGTGCGCGTCCATCGACAGTTCCAGGTCGAGACCGCGGCCCTTCAGGAAGACGCCGCGCACGGCTTTCAACGACACGTCGAGGTCAACGGCCGGCGCGTGCGCGTTGACCGCCTGCAAGTGGCCGCCGCCAGCCCCTGGCTGGCGATTGACCTCGATCACGTCCATCGGCGTGACCCCGGACGGCACCGGCGGATTGGCCGCGGCGTCGGCGCGGTCGATGGTCAGCGCGCCCGTCAGCTTCACCGTACCGTCCGCGGCGCGGCTGATCGTGGCCTCGCCGGAAGCCGAAGCGCTGGCAATGTCGTTGTCGATCAGCCGGAAGCCTTTCAGGTCCAGTTTGAAGCTGCTGGAGCCAGCGGGTTCCAGGCTGATCCGGCCCGAGCCGTTCAGCTGCCCGCCGCCGCCGTCCTGGGCGCTGAACTGGCTGACGTCGACGGCGTCCTGCGACAGGTCGGCTTGCAGCGACACCGCGCGCAGTTTCAGGCCGGTTTCGGCGTCGCTGAAAGCGCCGTTGTCGATCGACGCCTGGCCCTGAGCGCGCGGATCGGCCAGCGTGCCCGCCACGGTTCCGTGGGCGTGCGCCACGCCGGAGAGGCTGCGCTCCTGGCCCATCACCAGGTCCCACAGCGGGGCCACCTCGCCGTCGGCCTGGAACTCGCCCGAGATCGGCTGGGTGCGCACCAGCGCAATGCGGAAAGGCGCGGCGGCGGCCTCGGCCGGCAGCACCAGATGCGCGCTGCTGGTCATGCCCTGGCCGTTGCCGAGATTGGCGTCGAGCACCACCTGGGTGCTGGTCAGTTTGGCGTCGACCACGCCATCCAGCGTCGGCTCGCCGACAGCGCCGCGCTCGCCGGCGCCCGTCAGCTTGGCCTGCAGGTTGCCGCTGAGGTCCTTGCCCTGCCCTTGCAGCGACACCGCGGCGTTGAACTGGCCGGTGAGGTCGGGCTCGACGAGGCCCAGCGCGACACCAGACATGTCGGCCTGCAGGCTGACGCTGTTCGCCGTCTGGTCCGCGCGCACCAGCGCCTGGCCGCCGCCGATCTCCGCCGCGATGGTGAGCGTCTGTTCCTTGTCGCCCAAGGTCAGCACCATCGGCTGCAGCATCTTGAACGCCGTGTTGCGAAGGCGTCCCGCGCCGTCGAACGTGAGGCCGTAAGCGCCCTGCGCGCCGTCGATGGTCCCGCTGCCGGTGGCGTTCCAGCTGCCGTGAGGGGTGAAGCCGATCCCGTCGAAGTGATAGGCCATGGCCGACAGCGGGCCGTCCGCGGTCAGGCTGGCTTTCTGCAGAATGATCCCGCCGGCGCGGGTGTCGGCCTCGGTGGCCGCGAGCTTCAGCGTGGCGTGCGGCCCGCCGGCGGCGTCCTGGATCACCAGCCGCCCCGACGCCTGGCCGCGCGTGAGGAACGCACCGCGCCCCAGGCTCACCGCCAGGTCGGCCGCCGATGGCGCGCCGCTGCGTAGCGACACCTGGCCCTCCGCGTGCGCGCCGCCAGCCTGGGCGTCGAGGCCGGTGAGATCGACCCCGTCAGGGGTGAAACGGAAGCCGGTGGCGATGCTGGCCGGGCCGTAGGGGCTCGACGCCGCCAGCGAAAACGCCCCGTTGGTGTCCTGCGGCCCCTTGAGGAAGCTCAGCTTCACCTGGGCGGCGGTGAGGGTGAGTTCGGGCAGGCCGACCGACTCTAGCTGCGCGGTGAGGTCGGCGCGCGGCGTCGCCAGCGTGCCTGTAATGTCGCCGACCCCGTCGGCGGCGCCGGTGAGCTCCAGCGGGCCAACGTCGATCGGGCCTTTGGCGCGCCAGTCAGTCTTCATCGCCAGAGCATTGTCGGAGCCAATGAGGCCGGCGGCGTTGAGGTCGCCGACCTGGCCGGTCAGGTGGGCTTGTGCGATCTGGATCCCCGCCGCGCCCCAGGTCGCCTGGGCCTGCAGGGCCGGCGCCTGGCCCACCAGCCGGTCGACGTCGGCATAGCCGCTGGCAAATCCCGTCGCCTTGGCGTCGAAGCTGAAGGTCCACGGATCCGCGCCGGTCGCCTGGCTGGCGCTCCACGATGCGGTCATGGTTCCGGTGGCGCCGGGGTGCGCCTGGGCGAAGTTGGAGAACGTGGCCTGACCGGTGAAGCCGAGGCCGCCGCCCAGCCACTTCCTCTGTCCGTCAGCGGTGACGTGCAGACCCGGACCATCCACGGCGAGTTGCTTGATCAGCATCGTGCCGGGCATGAACACCAGCTCGACGGCCGCGTGGGGCCTCGCGCCTAGCATGGCGGGAACCACACCCTTGCCGGCGCCGCCATCGCCGTCGAGCACGGTCTGCAAGGTCAGCTCGTTGTCACCCTGGACCAGCTTGAGCTGACCGTGAGCGTGGGCGAGCTGATAGTCGAAAGCGTTGGGATCATCGAGCGCAACGTCGCCGGCCATCGTCCAACGCGACGGATTGCCGGTGAAAACGCCCGAGAACTTCCCAGCGCCGACCGCCGGCCAGCCGATCAGCCGCTGCGCCTGGCGGGCCGTGAACGACAGCTGCACGCCTTTCGGCCCGGTGGTGCGGCGGCCGAAGTCGGCCTCGCCTTGACCGACGGCGTCGACGTTCTCGCTACTCGCCTTGAACTGCACGGCGTCGAACCCGTCCGCCGCCCGCACGCCGGTGACATCGAACGTCAGCTGTGGCCCCAGCGCGGTCTGGTAGGCGCTGAGCAGCTTCGAGCTGGCCAGCACCACCACGCCGTGCGCCTGCCCGCCGGCTGGCGACCACGCGCCGGCGCCTTGCAGGGGCGTCACTGCACCCGAGCGGCTGGTCACCTGGAAACGCCCCTGGCTGGTGGTGCCAGCGGCGTTGGCGACGACGAAAAACGGCTGGTTGGCCGCAAGGCCGAGCGCGCCGGCCATCGCCCCGCCCTGCGCCTCACGGGCGTCGAGGCTGACGCGGATGATCTTGTCGTGGCCGACGTCGAAGCTGGCGTCGAGGTGGTCGCCGGCGTGGGTGAGGCTGGCCGCGGCGACATGGCCGACCAGCGCTCCCGACGCCTGCACGTCCAGCGCGCCGCCCACGTCATAAAGTCCGTAGGCGGAACTGAAGGCGGGCAGCAGCTCCAGCCTGGTCGCGATACGGCCCAGGTGCGTCGATATCTGGGTCGGACCGCCTTTCGCCAGCGGCTTGCCGGCGATGGGACGGCGCAGCACGCTGATCTTGGCCGCATCGAACTCGTCGATCCAGGCGCTGTGGGTCCAGAGCCTGGTCCACTCCCACCGTATGCGGACTTGATTGGCCGCAAGCCACGGTCCTTTGCTGTCGACTATCGTCACGTCACGGAGCGAAAAGTCGCGCCAGGGATCACCCGCCAGGCCGTCGACGTGCAAGCGTCCGTAGTCGCCCACCTGAACCTGGTCGAGTTGCGCCTCGATCAGCGAGCGGCCCCAGGACGTCTGTGGGCCGAAGCGCGCCAGCAGTCCCAGCGCCACGACCGCCAGCGCCGCAACCGCGAGGACGATCCAGACCAGCCGCCATCGGGGACGCGGCGGCGGCTTGCTGGCCGCTTCGCTCAAAACGCCTGCCCGATGCTGACGTAGAGCTGGGCGATGGGTTCGCCCTGGCGACGGGTCAGCGGTGTCGCGACGTCGAGCCGGATCGGTGCGAAGCCCAGGTCGTAGCGCACGCCAAGGCCCGCCCCGAGCGCGAGATCGTTGAAGTCGGGCGCGGCCGTGGGACCCAGTGAGCCGGTGTCGACGAAAGCCACGACGCTCCAGGGGCCGGTCACATGCTGGCGCAGCTCCAGCGAGCCTTCGTAGAGCGAATCCCCGCCGATCGGCGTGCCGTCGGCGAGCTGTGGACCAACGCCTTGGTAGCTGAAGCCGCGCACCGAACCACCGCCGCCGGCGAAGAAGCGGCGGTCATCGGGCACGTCTGGAATGTCGCCGCCGACGATGGCGCCGAACTTCACCCGCGCCGCCAGCACGGTCGAGGCGTCCTGGCCGAACGGCAGGTAGTAGCTGCCTTGCGTGGTAAGCTTCAGATACGGCAGCACGCGGTCGCCGGTGATGTAGGTCGGCTCGGCCTGCACCTGCAGACGCCAGCCGCGTGTCGGGTTGAGCGGGTCATTGGAGCGGTCGAGGAAAATGCCGCCGAGGGTGGAGTAGATTACCAGCTTCAGCCGCTCGCCGACCGCGATGCCATTGTTGTTGATGGCGTCTTTCTCCAGCGTGTCGACGAAGTCCACCGCGCCGCCGACGGTAACATAGGTGGTCTTGGTCCAGTGGCGCTCGACATCGGCGCGCACGCCAAGGCCCTCGTCGTCATAGGCCGAGGTATCGTCGCCAAACACGTCGGCGCCCACTTTCAGGATCTGGTCGCCGCGGCGCCAGTCCGGCAGATCCAGCTCGGTGTCGAACTTCTGCTGAATCTGCGCCAGCCGGGCGGTGAGGTTGATGGTGTCGGCGCGTCCGAGGCGATTGTAGGTGATGTACTTGGCGTCGACGCCCGCGCCTTCGCTGGTCGAGTAGCCGGCGCCGAGCTCGACGGTGTGCGCGGGCCGGTCGCCAAGGCTGACCACCACGGGCCGCAGGCCGTCGACCGCTTCGTCGGGCGGCGCCAGGGCCACGGTCACCGAATTGTAGACACCGGCGTCGCGCAGGCGCCGCTCAAGCTCGGCCACCTTGGCGGGGTCGTAAACCGCGCCGCGCTTCCAGGGCGCCAGCAACGCCACCCAGGCCGCACGGGTGCGGCCCTGACTGATCACCTTCAGCCCGTCCAGATGCGCGAGCTGACCGGCGCTGACGTGGAACGTCGGCTGCACGGTGTGGTCGGCGTGGTCGACAACCACCTGGCGCGGGTTCACCGCGGCGTCGGCATAGCCGCGCTTGCGCAGCGCGGCGACGATGCGTCCCTCCGCGGCCAGCACGTCGGCGGCGCGGCCCGGCGTGCCTGGCTTCAGCGCCAGCGCGGTCTGCGAGGCGCCCAGCGTATCAGGGTCCGGCGGATCACCATCCCAGACCACCTTCACGTCGGCGATCAGCGAGCGGGGGCCTGGCGTCACCCGCAGCAGCGGCGTCGGCGTGTCGCCGTCGCCGACGTCCGGCTCGATGGTGTAGTCGTAGTAGCCTTCGGTCCGCAGCACCGCGATCACCAGCTCGCTCGCCTCGCGCGCGCGCCGCCGGGCATCGATGCGCGACGCCGGATGGGCCTTGGAGACGCCGACGGCGCGCTGCAGCTCGGACCGCAAGGAGCGGTCCATCTCGCCTAGCACGCGCGCCTTGGGCTCATCGCTGAAGGCCAGGCGGGGCGCCAGGAGCGCGATCACCGTGACGGCGAAGACCGCAATCCCAGTTCGTCTCACGCACCAGCCTTTTCTTCGCCACCAGCGGCCCAGGTGTTAGAGCGCATCGCCAGGGCTGTCACCGCACATCCGCGCGGGGTGACGATACGCCCACCGGCGGGGCTTCGCCTGGGAACCCGGCGTAAATTAGGCCAAGGCCGCGACCCTCGCCCGAAGGGGCAAAGGGCCGCGCCCCCCAGGGACTTACCAGCAGTGATGGTGGTGGTGATGATGATCCCAGCTGCAGCCGTGGTGGTGATGATGGCCGATGCTGAGATGCACGAGCGGCAGGGCGCTGGCCGAGCCGACGAACATCATCGAGAGGGCGAAGGCCCCGATCAAAACGCGTTTCATGTGCGGTTCCTCATTCTTGGTACGACATAAGCGCCCCCGCAGGGGTTGTGAGCCGAGTCTGCTGACTGGCTGATGAACGAAATGCTGCGGCGGCGCGCTGGCGGTTCGCGGCCAGCGGTCGGTTCTTCCCTCGCAGGCAGAACTTTGCACAAATGCTGAGCGGCGACGGATCGGCGCGCCGCCGGCGACGTGCGATGGGTTGCCCTCATGCCCCCACGGCGGCGGTATGGGGGCTGGACGGGGCATCGATGAGTTCGAACGAGACCGTGGCCAAAGATGTGACCGACGAGTTACCGCTGACCCAGGCGGCCTATCTGCCTGGCGTTGCCTATGATGAGATGATCACGCCCGGCGGCGATGTGCGCGGCCACTACGAGCTCTTGCAGGACCGCATCGCCAGCTTGGGCGCCGAGGAACTGGGCGAGCGCCAGCGCACCCTCGAGCGCTCGTTCCTGCTGCAGGGCATCACCTTCACGGTCTATGGCGCCGAGAGCGCCACCGAGCGGATCATCCCCACCGATCTCTTCCCGCGCATCATCCCCGCGCACGAATGGGCCTCGATCGAGAAGGGCCTGATCCAGCGACTGACCGCGCTGAACGCCTTCCTGGCCGACGTCTACGGCGACCAGAAAATCCTGATGGACGGGGTGCTGCCACGCGACCTGGTGCTGGGCGCGGCCTCGTACCGGCGCGAAATGCAGCACGTCTACGTGCCCCACAACGCCTACGCCAACGTCTGCGGCAGCGACCTGATCCGGGGTCAGGACGGTGAGTTCTTCGTTCTGGAGGACAACCTGCGCGTCCCTTCCGGCGTCACCTACATGCTGGCCAACCGCGACGCGGCGCGCCGCACCTTCCCTGGCACCTTCCGCCAGGCCGACGTGCGGCCGGTGGAACGCTATCCCGACCTGTTGCTGGCCACTTTGAAGAGCATGGCCAGCGAGTGGCGCAGCGACCCGCAGGTCGTGGTGCTGACTCCCGGCGTCTACAACTCCGCCTACTACGAGCACGCCTACCTGGCGCGGCTGATGGGCGTGCCGCTGGTCGAGGGGCGCGACCTGGTCATGCACGACAACCACGTGTTCATGCGCACCACCGCAGGCCTGCGGCGGGTCGACGTGATCTATCGGCGCGTGGACGACGACTTCATCGATCCCCTCACCTTCCGCCGCGATTCCTCACTGGGCGCCGCCGGCCTCTTCAACGCCTACCGCGCCGGCAACGTGGTGATGTGCAACGCGCCGGGCGCCGGGGTCGCCGACGACAAGGCGGTTTACGCCTACGTGCCCGACATCATCCGCTATTACCTCGGCGAAGAGCCGATCCTGACCAACGTCGAGACCTTCCTCTGCCGCGAGCCCAGTCAACTCAGCTACGTGCTGGCCAACCTGGACACCCTGGTGGTCAAGGCGGTCGGCGCGTCCGGGGGCTACGGCATGCTGGTCGGGCCGCACGCGAGCAAGCAGGTGCGCGCGGCGTTCGCCGAGGCGCTGAAGGCCGATCCCGACAACTACATCGCCCAGCCCACCATCCAGCTCTCCACCGCGCCGTGCCTGGTCGACGGGCGCATCGAGCCGCGTCACGTCGACCTGCGCCCGTTCGTCCTGTCCGGCGAGAAGGTGGTGGTGACGCCGGGCGCGCTCACCCGCGTGGCGCTCCGGCGCGGTTCGCTGGTGGTCAACTCCAGCCAGGGCGGCGGCTCGAAGGACACCTGGGTGCTGTCCGACGAGGCCAAGCCATGAGGCTCGCCTGATGATGCTCGCCCGGGTCGCCGACAGCCTCTACTGGATCGGCCGCTACATCGAGCGGGCCGAGCATGTCAGCCGGCTGTCCGCGGTGATGCTCAACGCCACCCTCGACCACAGCCAGGGCGCGGTGCAGACCGGCCGCATCGGCCTGGCGGCGCTGGGCGAGCCCGACTCGGGCCGCGCCAACCAGACCTACGAGGCCGCTCATGACCTTGCCCTCGATCGTACCGATGCCGGCTCGGTGGTGGTCTCACTGGCCAGGGCCCGCGAGAACGCCCGCCAGGTCCGCGACCAGATCTCGACCGAGACCTGGGAGCGCCTGAACCTGCTTTATCTGCGGGTCACCGGGCCAAAGGTCGAGACCGAGTTCGACGACGACCCGCCCGGCTTCCTGAACGAGATCATCGCCGACCTGCACCTCTTCAAAGGCGCGGCCGACACCACCCTCAGCCACGGCGAGGGCTGGCGCTTCCTGCTGCTGGGCGTCCACCTCGAGCGCGCGCAGCTGATCGCCCGGCTGCTGGAAGTCTGCTTCGACGTCGGCAAGACGCCGGCGGTGACCGAACCGATCGCGCTGATGAGCGTGCTGCGCATGGCCTGCGCGCTCGAGCCCTACCTGCGGGTCTACACCGCCGACATCAATCCACGCTTCATTCTCGAATTCCTCCTATTCGACGAGGACTTCCCGCGCTCGATCCGGTTCTGCACCGCCCGCATCCAGGACCTGCTGTCGCAACTGGCGCGCGAAGCCGGGGCCGGGCGCTCGGACGCCCTGCGCCTCGCCGGGCGGCTGGACGCGCGGCTGAAGTACGCCGACGTCGAGGAAGTCGAAGCCACCGGCGCCGGCGCCCTCCTGGCCGCCGTCTCGGCCGAGTGCGCGTCGATCCACGAGGCGATCTACGAGACCTTCGTCGCCTACCCCCTCGAACTGAGCCTGCCCGCGTGATGACGGTCTCTCATCCCCGCTCATCCCGGCGAACGCCGGGACCCGGGCAGGACTTGGTGCAGCGCGGCGCGACGAGTTCGATGTCATCACCGAGGACACCAAGAACGCCAAGGGGCGCTCCGCGCCCGGACAATCTGATCCAGGACAGCGTGGTTTGCCGGCGCGCCACCCGCTCCCTTGGTGTCCTTGGTGGTTCCCCTTCAATCGCTTCCTGCCTGGGTCCCGGCTTGCGCCGGGATGAGCGGGTTTGGGGGGGAGCCAGCCAGTGCTGCTAGAGGTCCGACACGTCACCCAGTACCACTACGACGCGCAGGTGCGCGAAAGCGTGATGGAGCTGTGGATGCAGCCGCAGAAGTCGGCGGCGCAGCGGCTGCTGAGCTTCGAGCTGGAGCTCGAGCCCGCCGCCCAGCTGTTCTCCTACGCCGACAGCTTCGGCAACGCGGTCTACCATTTCGACGTGCCGCACCCGCACAACCGGCTGGAGATCGTCGCCCGCTCGGCGGTGGAGACCCAGGCCCCGACGCATCCGCCCGCGACGCTCGACCGCGGCGAATGGGACCGGCTGCGCAGCGATTTTATCCAGGGCGAGTGCTTCGATTTCCTGCGGCCGCACGGCTACGCCGTCCGCACCGGGGCGCTGGACGCGTTCGTGGCCGAGCGCCGGATCGACGAGTTGCGCCGGCTCGATCCGCTGTCGGCCGCGCGGCGCCTGAGCGAAGTGATCTATGGCGCGTTCGACTATCAGGCCGGCGTCACCGCGGCGGACAGCCCGATCGACCTGGCATTGGCCGAGGGGCGCGGCGTCTGTCAGGACTTCGCGCATATCATGATCGCGATCTGCCGCAGCTGGGGCCTGCCTGCGCGGTACGTGTCGGGCTACCTCTTCACCGATCGAGCGCAGCAGCATGACCGCTCCGATCCGGACGCGAGCCATGCCTGGGTCGAGGTGTTCCTGCCCTCGCTGCGCTGGGTCGGATTCGATCCGACCAACGACATCACGGCCGGCGAGCGCCACGTGTGCGTGGCCGTCGGTCGCGACTACGGCGACGTGCCGCCCTCGCGCGGCGTGTTCAAGGGCGAGGCCGAGAGTCAGCTGGCGGTCGGCGTCTCGGTCCGCCGCGCCCGCGCCGCGGCGGCCGAGGCGGAGTTCTTGCGCATGGCCAAGCCGGCCTTCGCCGGCGCCCAGCCGAGACGCCGCACGTCGATGACCAGCCTCGTCGACCAGCAACGCCACCAGCAGCAGCAGCAACAATAGCGCCAGCGCGCCTCAGGCCTCGGCGAACGCCCTTCAGACAATCTGGCTTGAGCGGCCCTGACCGGCGCGTAGGGTCCCCGAAACCTGAGTTCGGAGGAACCCGCGATGATCGACGTGCACTATTGGCCGACGCCGAACGGCAAGAAGGTGACGATCCTGCTCGAAGAGCTGGGCCTGCCTTACAGCATCGTGCCCGTGCGCATCGGCAGCGGCGACCAGTTCAAGGACGAGTTCCTCAAGATCAGCCCCAACAACCGCATGCCCGCGATCGTCGATCACGAGCCGCCGGGCGGCGGGGCGCCGATCAGCGTGTTCGAAAGCGGCGCGATCATGCTCTACATCGCCGAGAAGGCGGGCCGCTTCCTGCCGAGCGACCTGGCCGGCCGCTACGAAGTGATCCAGTGGGTCATGTGGCAGATGGCCAACCAGGGCCCGAAGACCGGGGAGAGCGGCCACTTCCGCCGCCTCGGCGACACCCGCGGCGACCAGACCTACGCGGTGACCCGCTTCACCGACGAGGTGAACCGCATGTACGGCGTGCTCAACAACCGTCTCTACGACCGCCCTTGGATCGCCGGGGATGAGTACACCATCGCCGATATGATCTGTTACCCCTGGAGCGTCGGCTGGGAAGGCCAGGGTCAGGACCTGAACGAGTTCAAGTATTTCAAGCGCTGGTTCGAGACCATGGGCGCGCGGCCCGCGGTCCAGCGCGGCATGGCGGTCACCGCCGGACCGGCCGAAGACGTCTCCCAGCTGTCCCAGGAAGAACGGGACCGGCGCATGAAGCTGCTCTACAACCAGCGCGCCCGCCCGGCGCCGGCGCAATAGACAAGAACAGGAGCGAGCGATGGGACGGCTCTACGACGACATCCTGCAGACGATCGGCCACACGCCCGTGGTCAGGATCAACCGCCTGGCCCCGGCCCACGCGAACCTCTACGTCAAGATCGAAGCCTTCAACCCGCTGGGCTCGGTGAAGGACCGCCTGGCGCTCGGCGTGATCGAGGCGGCAGAAAAGTCGGGCGCGCTGAAGCCCGGCCAAACCGTGGTCGAGGCCACCAGCGGCAACACCGGCATCGGCCTGGCCATGGTCTGCGCGGCCAAGGGCTATCCGCTGGTCGTCACCATGGCCGAGAGCTTCTCGATCGAGCGGCGGCGGCTGATGCGGTTCTTGGGGGCCAAGGTGGTGCTGACGCCCGCCGCCCTGCGCGCCACCGGCATGGTCGCCAAGACCGTCGAGCTGGCCGAGACCCACGGCTGGTACTACACCCGGCAGTTCGAGAACGAGGCCAATCCGGACATCCACTCGCGCACCACGGCGCGGGAGATCATCGACGACTTCGCCGGCAAGAAGCTCGACTATTGGGTCACTGGCTTCGGCACCGGCGGCACGTTGAAGGGCGTCGCGCGGGTGCTGGCGGGCGAGCTGCCCGACACCAAGATCATCGTCTGCGAACCGGCCGACGCGCCGATGCTGACCAGCGGCGAAGCCCAGCCGCGTCATCCGGATGGCTCGCCCGCCGCCGGCCATCCGGCTTGGAAGCCGCACCCGATGCAGGGCTGGTCGCCCGACTTCGTCCCCAAGCTCACCGGCGATGCGGTCGACGCCCACTACATCGACCAGATCCTGACCATCACCGGGCCCGACGCCCTCGCCGGCAGCCGCAATCTGGCGGCCAAGGAAGGCATCTTCGTCGGCATCAGCGCCGGCGCGACCTTCGCCGGCGCCCTGAAGCTGGCCGAGACCGCTCCGGCGGGCGCCAACATCCTGTGCATGTTGCCCGACACCGGCGAGCGCTACCTCTCGACCCCGCTGTTCGCCGACGTCCCGGTCGACATGACCGAGGAGGAACAGGCGATCCTGAAGTCCTCGCCGATGTTCGCTTAGGGCGGCGCGGGCGTGATCTGGGCGCGGATCAGCCCGGTCGCGCCATCGGTGGCGCCCGAGGGCGCGTCCCAGCCGTCCGGGCCGCGATATCCCTGCTCGAAGCGCCAGAGCAGGTCGAGCCGCGCCTTCGACCGCTTCTTCCAGGTCAGGTGGTAGTAGACGCTGCGCCGCCAGCTCGGGGACGGGCCGGTCATGAAGTTCCACTCGAACACCGGCCAGCTCAGCCAGCCGTGCGTAACCGTCAGCGCGCCGAAGTCGCCTGGCTCGGCCCGGTAAGCCGGCGCCGGCCCATCGCCGCCCGCGATCACGCCGGCCCGATCTCCCAGAACCAGCCTGCGAGCGCCCATCGAGACCGTCAGCCGCTGCTGCGGATCGACCGTCAGAACGGCGGCCGGACGGTAGCCGGGTCCAGGCCCTTCCAGGTCCAGCAAGGACGATGCTGGGCCGGCGCCGAACAGAAGATTGACGCCGTCCCAGCCGAGCGGGCTCGCCGGGACCGAGCGCGCGGGAACCGTGAACAGGTGGTCGAGCGCCAACGAAAGCCAGCGCGCGCTGGCGATCCACGCGATGCTGAGCGCGACGGCGATGAGGCCGCCGCGCAGAATCAGGCGGCCGATGGTGATGACCGGCCCCATTGTCCCACCGCGCCTCCCGCACGCGACGCCGCGCCGATCTTGTTGCATCGCGCCGCGTCCGCGTCGATGAAGAGCTTCCCTGAAGCCCGGTGAGTCGCCGCCGCATGCGCGAGATCGTGGTCTTTGCGGGATCCTCGCATCCAGAGCTGGCGCGGGACATCTGCGGGCGGCTCGGCGTGCCGCTCTCGCCCTCGGTGACCAAGCGGTTCACCAACGACTGCCTGGAGGCGCAGCTCCAGGCCAACTGCCGCGAGCGCGACGT
>DASXZG010000088.1:0-2955 GCA_036502045.1 Caulobacteraceae bacterium
CCGCATCGGCCAGGGCATCGAGTTCGACTACTGCTGCTGCCACGCGGCCTTCGCGCTGGACGAGATCGGCGTCGAGTCGATCATGGTCAACTGCAACCCCGAGACCGTCTCCACCGACTACGACACCTCCGACCGGCTCTACTTCGAGCCGCTGACCATCGAGGATGTGCTGGAGCTGATCGAGACCGAGCAGGCGAACGGCGAACTGATCGGGGTGATCGTGCAGTTCGGCGGCCAGACGCCGCTGAAGCTGGCCCATGGGCTGGAGCAGGCCGGCGTGCCGATCCTGGGCACCACGCCTGACGCCATCGACCTGGCCGAGGACCGCGAGCGCTTCCAGGGCCTGCTGACCCGGCTGCAGATCGCTCAGCCGATCAACGCCATCGCCCGCACCCCGGAAGAGGCCTTCGAAGGCGCTCGCCGCGTCGGCTATCCGGTGGTGATCCGGCCCTCTTATGTGCTGGGCGGTCGGGCCATGGAGATCGTCCGCGACGAGGAACAGCTCGGCCGCTACATCCGCCATGCGGTTCAGGTGTCGGGCGCCTCGCCGGTGCTGATCGACCAGTATCTGTCGCGCGCCACCGAGGTGGACGTCGACGCGCTCTGCGACGGCGAGACGGTCTTCGTCGCCGGGGTGATGGAGCACATCGAGGAAGCCGGGGTGCACTCGGGCGATTCAGCCTGCTCGCTGCCGCCGTTTTCGCTCCGCCCCGAGACGATCGAGGCGCTGAAGGTGCAGACCGAGGCGATGGCGCGGGCGCTGAAGGTCCGTGGGCTGATGAACGTGCAGTTCGCCATCGAGGAGCCGCACTCCGAGAACCCCCGCATCTTCGTGCTGGAGGTCAATCCCCGCGCCAGCCGCACGGTGCCGTTCGTGGCCAAGACCATCGGCGCGCCGGTGGCCGCCATCGCCGCCAAGATCATGGCCGGCAAGTCGCTGGCCAGCTTCAAGCTGAAGACCAGCGAGTACGACCACATCGCGGTGAAGGAGGCGGTGTTCCCCTTCGCTCGCTTCCCTGGCGTCGACACGGTGCTGGGGCCGGAGATGCGCTCCACCGGCGAGGTGATGGGGCTGGACTGGCGCCGCCCCGGCGAGGCGCTGGGGCCGGCTTTCGCCCGGGCTTTCGCCAAGAGCCAGCTCGGCGGCGGCACCGTGCTGCCCAAGGAGGGCGCGGTGTTCGTCTCGGTGAAGGACGCCGACAAGTCCTGGATCGTCGAGCCGGTGAAGCTGCTGGTGGACCGCGGTTTCAAGGTGATCGCTACCGCCGGCACCGCCACGTTCCTCGAGGACGAGGGCTTCGACGTGGAGCGGGTGAAGAAGGTGCTGGAGGGCCGCCCGCACATCGTCGACGTGATGAAGAACGGCGGCGTGCAGCTGGTGTTCAACACCACCGAGGGCAAGCAGTCGCTGGAGGATAGCTTCTCGCTGCGCCGCTCGGCGCTGATGATGAAGATCCCCTACTACACCACCACCTCCGGGGCGCTGGCGGCGGCGCAGGCCATCCGCGCCGAGTCCGAAGGCCCGCTCGAAGTGCGGCCGCTGCAGAGCTACTAGGTCGGCCACGGGATGCCGTTTCCCGGCCCCTGGAGCGCCGCTGGAGCCTCGCGCGAGGGGTGTCCGCTAGGGTACTACCGGTAATGGTTCAAAATCGCTGTGCGGGGCTCTCAGGGGCTCTGGCGTCGATCCGCTCTTGACGCCGCAGGCTCGACCCGCGCCGCCAGCTCCCAGAGCGCGGTGCGGTCATGATCGTAACGCACCAGCGCCGCGGCCTCGGCGTACGGCAGCCAGCGGAGTTCGCGATGTTCGTGCGACAGCACGATCTCGTCGTCGGCCGTCAGCTCGACACCGAAAGTGCGCACCTGCACCACGAACACTTCGGGGCCCCAGTGGACGCCGCCGCGGAAGATGTCGCGGGGCACGCTGGCGACGCAGTCCAGGGCCAGCCAGCGGGCTTCTGGCACGCTGAGCCCGGTCTCTTCCTGGAATTCCCGCCGCGCCGCCGTCTCGGAAGTCTCGCCATCTTCGACGCCGCCGGCCACGGCCTGCCATTGGTCGGCGTCGGAGCGGCTGAGCACGGCATATTCGACGCCGCCGTCCGCCCGCCGCCGGAACGGCAGCACCAGCACGTTGTGCGGCGCGCGGGCCATCAGCAGCCGAGGATGTCGGCCAGGGCGTTCAGGTCGTCGACGTGGTGACCGAAAGCGCCCGGCGCAGGTCGGGCGGCTTCCTTGCCCGGCCCGCGCTCCAGCGGACGGTGCACGTAAGCGGTGCAGAAGCCACGGGCGGCGGCGGCCGCCAGATCGGCCGGATGGGCGGCCACCATCAAGCAGCGGTGCGGCGCCAGCTGCAGCATGTGAGCGGCGGTGTCGTAAGCGGCGGGCGACGGCTTGTAAGCATGCGCCACTTCAGCCCCCAGGATCACATCCCAGGGCAGACCCGAGCGCCGGGCCATGGCCACCGACAGCGCCACCGAGCCGTTGGAAAGGTTGGCCAGCACGTACTTCGTCTTCAGCCGCGCCATGCCGGAGAGGACGTCCGGCCACGGATCCAGCCGCCGCCAGGCATGCGCCAGGTCGTCGACCTCGCCTTCGGAGAGGTTGTGGACACCGTCCTCGGCCAGCACTTCCAGCAGGTTGCGCCGGTGCAGCACATCCAGCTGCACGAACGGCTCCTCGCCGCGGCTGACCCGCGCCATCGACGGCGCATAGAGCGCCCGCCAGCGGTCGGCGAACGCCCCCCAGTCCAGCTGATGGCCCTTCGGCGCCAGCGCTTCTTCGGCGGCGCGGGCCACGCCGGAGCGCCAGTCGACCAGCGTGCCGAACACGTCGAACGTCAGCGCGGCGATCTCTTCGTTCATGCTGGTCGCCCCTCGGATCGCGGCTTCTAAAGCGCGAGAACCGGCGGCTGTGCAAGGCCTGCTGCCGCCGGGTCAGGCTTGGCCCGGCAGGCCCGGC
>DASXZG010000089.1:0-8851 GCA_036502045.1 Caulobacteraceae bacterium
TCCGACTTCCACGCCCCGCTGACTTCACTGAGGTAGGTCGGGAAGGCGTTAGTCGTCCCCGAACCGTCCGACCGGTGGAACGGCTCGATGGCTGTAGACGGGAATTTGACGCCTGGATTCAGTTTGGCGATGGCCGGATCGTTCCACTTAGTGATCTTGCCGAGGAAGATGTCGGCAATAACGGGCCCCGTCAGCGCCACGCCCGGCCCGAGGCCGGGAACGTTGTAGGCGACCGTGACCGCCCCCGCGACAGTCGGGAGATGAATGATCCCCGGCGCAGCCGCCAGTTCCGCATTGGTCATCGGAGCATCGGAGGCACCGAAGTCTACGCTCTTCGCAGTGATGTTCTTGATGCCGCCGCCCGAGCCGATGGCCTGGTAGTTGAGCTCGTTGCCCGACGTCGCCTTATAGGTCTCTGCCCACTTCTGGTAGACCGGCGCCGGGAACGTGGCGCCCGCGCCGGAGATGCTTCCGGCGACCGCCACAGTGCAAAGCGCCGCGACCGCCACGCCGGCGATCCCAGCTGCCATTTTCTTCAACATGGTGTTCTCCTGAGAGGAGCAGCCCCGTTCCATGCGCTCCTGGAGGCCGTCATTAGCCGTGGTGGTTATCGGTTTTGTGACACCGTGACTTAGCCGTCACGTCACTCAACTGTCACATAACTGTCGGTTCGTCGTTACAGGCCGGCGCTATTGCCACGCTGATTGGATTCGCCGCCGTCGGGGCTCGTGGCGCGTGGCGATCTTACGAAGGGGATCACAAATGAAAAACCGTACCTCGCTGCTGAGCGGGGCCGCGCTTGGCGCGCTCTTCGCGTTCGCCGCCGTCACCGGCGCCGACGCCAAACCGAAGCACCCTGACGTGGACGCGCCCGCGGCGGCGCCGTCCTCCGGCGGCAGCGCCGTCCAGGGCGAGATCGACGCGCTGAAAGCCGAGATGCAGTCGCTCTCGGCTCGCGAGCAGCAGGACGCCGCCACCGCTCAGGCCGCTCAGGCGCAGGTGCAGCAGCTGCAAGGTCAGCTCACCGACGCCAACGCCCGCGCCGACCGCGCCGAGGCGCAGGTAGCCGAGCAGATTCAGACCATCCCGGGCGACGTGACCGCCGCGGTGGCCAAGATCGCGCCGAAGACCGACAAGCTCTACTACAAGGGCGTGACCATCACGCTGGGCGGCTTCGCGGCGGCCGAAGGCGTCTACCGTTCCAAGAACGACGTCGCCGACATCGGCTCGAACTATTCGAAGATTCCCTACCTCAACAACGAGAACGCTCACGAGGACGAGCTTCGCGGCACTGGCCGCCAGAGCCGACTCTCGATCCTGGCTCAGGGCAACATCAACCCCGACCTGACCGCCGCCTTCTACGGCGAGTTCGACTTCATGGCCGGGCCGCAGACGGGCAACTCGAACGAGAGCAACTCGTTCAGCCCGCGTATCCGCAACCTCTACGCCACCCTCGATTGGTCCAGCGAAGGCTGGCACCTGCTGGCCGGCCAGAACTGGTCGCTGGCGACGATGAACACCAAGGGCATCACACCCCGCAACGAGCTGCCGCCGCCCACCATCGAAGCGCAGTACGTGCCGGGCTTCGTCTGGGCCCGCCAACCGCAGCTGCGCATCGTCAAGGACTTCGATAAGCAGCTGTGGATCGGCATCTCGTTCGAGAACCCGCAGACCACCGTCGGCTCGCCCGCGACAGGTGTCGTCGGCACGCAGAGCAACGGCGCCGTCACTGGCCTGACCGTCACCACCTCGGCCTCGGGCATCGCCGAGTTCGACAGCGCCAACAGCCTGTCGCTCAACCACGCCCCCGACGTGATCGGCAAAATCGCCTGGGAGCCGATGCTGGGCGGCAAGCAGCCGCTGCACCTCGAGGTCTTCGGCCTGTGGCGCAACTTCTATGACAAGGTCTACGTCGCCACGAGCAACGCTCAGACCACGGCGCTGGGCTTTGGCGCGGTGAACACCGAGCAGTCCAGCAACAGCTACGGCGCCGGGGTTGGCGGCGGCTTCGTATGGTCGGTGATCCCCGGCGTGGTCGATCTGGAAGGCTCGGCGCTCGCCGGCAACGGCATCGGCCGCTACGGCGCGGGCCAGCTGCCGGACACGGTGGTGCAGCCGAACGGCTCGTTGACGCCGATCCCCGAGATCATGGCGATGGCGGGCGCGACCTGGCACGCCACGCCGAAGCTCGACCTCTACGCCTTCGGCGGCGGCGAGTTCGAGAAGGCGGTGCCTTACGACCAGATCATCGGCGGCACGACGGTGCACGCCGGGCTCGGCAACGCCAACGCCTCGCTGGGCGGCTGCTTCGTGGAACTGGTCGGCACCTGCTCGCCCGACACCAAGCAGGAAATCCAGTACACCGTCGGCTTCTGGGACAAGATCTGGACCGGCAGCTACGGCCAGGTGCGCTTCGGCCTGCAGTACTCGCACACCGAGCTGCGCGCCTTCCCGGGTCTCGAAGGCACCGGCAACGGCATCCTCTCCGGCTCGCCGCCCGCGAGCACGGTCGTGCAGCCGATCACCACCGAAGACATGTTCTTCACCAGCTTCCGCTACTACCCCTTCTAAGCGGCGAGGCGTTCGCTCGAACGCTGACCCGCGACTTTCAAGTTTCGCATTTCTTGGCGGCCGGACACTCCTCCCCAGTCCGGCCGTCCAACTCTCCGCCCGGCTTGAGCCTTTCAGGGCTCCCGGGCGGATTTTGCGTTTTGGGGGCCTGGACCGACGGCGCCGCTCAGGCTTGAACGGGGCATGATCGCGCTCGCCGCCTCTCGCGATGACCCGCGCCTGCCGCTGGCGGCGCTGGTGTTCGGCGCGCTGGTGATCGGCACGACGCCGATCCTGGTGCGGCTGGCGACGTGCGGTCCGGCGGCGGCGGGGTTCTGGCGGCTGGCGTTCGCCGCGCCTTTGCTGCTGGTGACGCTGGGCGTGCAGGGCAAGGGCGCGCGGCTGGGCGCGCCGACCTGGGCGATGGCGCTGGCCGGTGTCGCCTTCGCCCTCGACCTCGGCTTCTGGCACTACGGGGTGCGCCTCACCAGCGTGGCCAACGCCACCACCCTGCCCAACCTGACCCCGATCGTAGTGACGCTGGCCGGCTGGCTATTCCTGCGCGAGCGGCCACGGCCGCTATTCCTGGTCGGCATGGCGGCGGCGATCGCCGGGGCGGTGATCATGGCCGAGAGCGGCGCGGCGTCTCGGCCAGGGCCGCTGCCGCGGCTGGGCGATGCGCTCTCGGCGCTGACCGCGCTCTGGTACGCGCTCTACTTCCTGGCCGTGCGCCGGGCGCGGGGCGCGCGCTCGGCCACCAGCGTGATGATCTGGTCCTGCGCGGTGGGCGCGCCGCTGTTGCTGGTCGCGGCGCTGGTCTTGCGCGAGCCGATTCTGCCGACGACGGCGCTAGGCTGGAGCGCGGCGGCGGGGCTCGGCGTGGCGCACGTGCTGGGCCAGGGCTCGATCGCCTGGGCGCTGGGCCGGCTGCCGGCCTCGACCGCTTCGGTCACCGTGCTGGTGCAGCCGGTGGCGGCCGCGGTGCTGGCGTACCTGCTGTTCGGCGAGGCGCTGACGGCGCTGCAGGCGGCCGGCGGCGCGCTGGCGCTGGCCGGCGTGGTGGCGGCGCAGCAGGCCCCGGCGCGGATGCCGCGCTAGTCGGTGGTCGCCTTGGCGGCGAGGGCGCGGGCGATGATCGCCTCCACCGCCTCGCCCTTGGCGTTGGCGTAGTGCTGCACGTGCCGCCAGACCTGGCCCGCGAGGCTCTGCTTGGTCTCGAGGTAGAGCTGGTGCTCGGCCGGCACGGACCGGCAGCGGTCGCGGAAAGCCAGCATGCGCTCGATCTCGCGCGAGCCGACTGTGAAGACGTGCAGGTTGATGAGCCTGCCTTCGCCTTTCATCACCCGATGCTGTTCCCAGTCGGGCTCGCGCAGGTGCAGCCGGAAACCGGCGGCGGTGAGGGCAGGGACGTAGGCGTCCTCGTCGGCGCTGTCGGCCACCGCCAGCAGGATGTCGAGGACCGGCTTGGCCGGCATGCCGGGGATGGACGTCGAGCCGACATGGTCCAACACCAGGGCGCGCTCGCCCAGCGCCGCGCGGATCGCGGCGGCCTCGGTGTCGTATTGGCTTGGCCAATCGGGGTTGTAGGGCGCGAGGTAGATCTCGGCGTTGTGCGGCGTCACCGTTCCGCTGACGCGGATCGCCGCCATCTCTTCGTCGGTCTCGGGCTTCGCGGTCATCGGGCTAGCTTCCGAAGCCGTTCGCAGCAGGTTCGGTGTCGACCACGACGCGACGCCCGTACCGGCGAAGTCGCGATCCGAAGACCAGATGTCGGCGTCGGTCTGCCAGGCCAACGCCACGATGTGGGCGTCCGCCTCCGAGCCGTTGCGGCTCGGCACGGCTTCGCGCAGCGCCTGCCGGGCGGAGGCGAGCTCGCTCTCCAGTTCGCTCACGGCGACGATGAAGACGTCGTCGGCGATGATCTCAAGTTCCCGAGCGAGGTCCGGCCGCTTCATGCCGAGGGAGATGCGACGCTGACTCTCCTCAAGCGTCCGGTCGGTTGTCACAAGGTCGACGCTCCGACCGATCAGGCGGATGACCGCCGCGCCCCGCCCGATCAACGACGCCACGAAGATCGCGGAGTCGACGACGAGCAACCTTGGCGCGGCTCTCACGGCTTGCGTCTGGCCTTGGCTCTGGCTCTAGCCTCAGCCCTGGCCTCGGCCATGAACTTCTCGGTAGCCGCGAGCGACCAGTCAGTTAGGTCGGCGCCCGCCTCACGAAGAATTCGATCGTCGCCCTCGGGGTCATTTCGCTCCCGGGCCAATGCTTCCATTTTCTCCGCGAACGCGCGCAGCCGATCATCGTTGGCCTTGCGGACAGGCATTAGGAAGCCAACCGTCCGGTCGCCCGAGCGGATCGGGGTCAGGCCCGGGAGCGACTGGATCGCCTCGCCGGAAATCTTCTGCAGATCGCGGATGCTCAGGTGGCCCATGGCCACTTACATACGCCTTTACATACAAGCCTTCAAGGCGACCTTAAGCCGGCTGCGCCTCCAGGCGGCGGTCCAGATAAGCCCCGACCCGGCGCTCCACTTCGCCGAGGTGCGTCTGCCAGAAGTGGCCGGCGCCTTCGACCAGGTCGTAGTCGATGACGATGCCCTTCTGCGTCCGCAGCTTCGACACCACGCGCTCCACCTCGATCGGCTGGGTGATGGTGTCGGCCGAGCCGTGCAGGATCAGGCCCGAGGCCGGGCAGGGGGCCAGGAACGAGAAGTCGTAGGTGTTGGTGGGCGGCGAGACCGAGATGAAGCCGTCCGTCTCCGGCCGGCGCATCAGCAGCTGCATGCCGATCCAGGCGCCGAACGAATAACCCGCCACCCAGCATTGCGAGGCGGCCGGATTGGTCGACTGCAGCCAGTCCAGCGCCGTCGCCGCGTCCGCCAGCTCGCCGATGCCGGCGTCGAACTCGCCCTGGCTGCGCCCCACGCCGCGGAAGTTGAAGCGCATCACCGAGAAGCCGCGCTTCATGAACAGGTGAAACAGCTGCACCGACACAGGGTTGTCCATGTGGCCGCCCGCCTTGGGATGCGGGTGCAGGATCAGCGCGATCGGCGCGGTCTCGTCCTTGCGCGGGGAGTAGCGGGCTTCGATCCGACCGGCGGCGCCGGTGAGCACGAGTTCAGGCATAGCGTCCTTCGGAAAAGCGGCCGGTGGAATAGTTGACCACAGCGCTTGGTTTTCTTACATGCCCCCTTGCCGGCGCGGATCAGACGCGCCGGGCTCAAGGGCGGCGGCTTGTAACAAAGCCGGGCCTGAATTTGCGAGAAAATAGCGACCGCGCCGATGCAGCTTTCGACCAAAGGACGCTACGCCGTCATGGCGATGACCGATCTGGCCGGCCGCACGGCCGATGTCCCGGCGCCCGTCTCCGGCATCGCCGAGCGCCAGCAGATCTCGCAGGCCTATCTGGAGCAGCTGTTCGCCCGGCTGCGTCGGCGCGGCCTGGTGACCGCCCATCGCGGTCCTGGCGGCGGCTATCGCCTGGCCCGCCCCGCGGCCGAGATCAGCGTCGCCGACGTGGTCATCGCCGTGGACGAGCCGCTGCGCGCCATCCGCTGCCACGGCGGCGCGACCGGCTGCATGAAGAACGGCGTCCGCTGCCTCACTCACGACCTCTGGGAAGAGACCGGGCGCCAGATCCGCGCCTATCTGGAAAGCGTCTCGCTGGCCGACGTCGCCAGCGGCCGGCTGCGGCGCGCCGAGGTGGCCGCATGAGCGTCTACCTCGACTACAACGCCAGCGCCCCGGTGCGGCCCGAAGCCGCGGCGGCGATGGCGCGCGCGCTGGAAGCGGGCGGCAATCCGTCGTCGGTGCACGCCGCCGGCCGCGCGGCGCGGGCGGTGGTGGAAACGGCGCGCGCCGACGTCGCCGCGCTGGTGGGCGCCGGCCCCGCGGCGGTCACCTTCACCAGCGGCGGCACCGAGGCCGACGCTCTGGCCATCGACAGCGCCGTGCTCGCCGGTTTCGAGCGCATCATCGTCGGCGCGACCGAGCATGAGGCCGTGGTCGAGACCGCCAAGGCGTCCGGCGTCGCCGTCCAGGAATGGCCGGTGGACGGCCGCGGCCTCGCCGACCTTGACTGGCTGGCGGACCAGCTGCGCGCTGGCCCCAAGACCCTGGTCTGCCTGATGCTGGCCAACAACGAGACCGGCGTGATCCAGCCGGTGGCCGAAGCGGCGGCGCTGGTGCGGGACGCCGGCGGCTGGCTGCATGTCGACGCGGTGCAGGCCGCGGGCAAGATCGAGATCGATTTCAACACCCTGGGCGCGGATACGCTGGCGCTCTCGGCGCACAAGCTAGGTGGCCCGCAAGGCGTCGGCGCCCTCATCGCCGGCGAGCGGGCGCGGCTGACTCGGCGCCTGCACGGCGGCGGCCAGGAGCGCGGCGTGCGCTCCGGCACCGAAAACGTCGCCGGCCTCGCCGGTTTCGCCGCCGCGGCCAGGGCCGCCGATCTCGACGCGATGTCGGCGCAAGCCGCCTGGCGCGACGGGCTGGCGCGCCGCGCGGCCGGCGGACATGCCGAAGCCCTCGGCGAAGGCGCGCCGCGCTTGCCGCAGACCCTTTGCTTCGCCACGCCCGGCTTCGCGTCCGACTTGCAAGTGATTGGGCTGGATCTCGCCGGCGTCATGGTCAGCGCCGGCGCCGCCTGCTCGTCCGGCAAGGTCGGGCCGAGCCATGTGCTCGCGGCGATGCGCGTGCCGCCCGAGATCGCCGTCGCGACGATCCGCGTGAGCCTCGGCTGGTCGACAACCGAGGCCGACATCGCCCATTTCATCGACGCCTGGACGGCGCTCTACCGGCGCACGCGCGGCCGCGCCTCCGCGACAGACAGAGCAGCATGAACGACCTCGCCCCCAATACGCTGCCGATCTATCTCGACAACCAGGCCTCGACGCCGGTCGACCCGCGCGTGCTCGAGGCGATGCTGCCGTATTTCACCATCGATTACGGCAACCCGCACAGCGAGAGCCATGTTTACGGCGAACGCGCGATGGCGGCGATCGACGCGGCTCGGGCGCAGATCGCGGCGCTGATCCGTGCCGACCCGCGCGAGATCGTCTTCACCTCGGGCGCCACCGAGGCCAACAACCTGGCGCTCAAGGGCGCCGCGCGGTTCGCCCGCCAGCACCCGACCGGCGGGCCTGTGCGGGACCATATCGTCACCCTCGCCACCGAGCACAAATGCGTGCTCGAAAGCTGCGCCGCGCTCGAAAGCGACGAATACCGCGTCAGCTACCTGCCCGTTCCGGAAAGCGGCCTCGTCGATCTCGCTGCGCTCGAAAAGGCGCTGACCGAGCGCACGCTGATGGTCTCGGTGATGGCGGCGCACAACGAGATCGGCGTCATCCAGCCGCTCGCCGAGATCGGCGCGCTGTGCCGCGCGCGCGGTGTGCTGTTGCATACCGACGCGGCGCAGGCGCTGGGCAAGATCCCGCTCGATGTCGAGGCGATGAAGATCGACCTGATGTCGATGTCGGGCCACAAGCTCTACGGCCCCAAGGGGGTCGGCGCGCTCTACGTGCGGCGCCGGCCGCGGGTGCGCCTCGTGCCGCTGATCGACGGCGGCGGCCAGGAGCGCGGCTTGCGCTCCGGCACCTTGCCGACGCCGCTCTGCGTCGGCTTCGGCAAGGCTTGCGCGATCGCCGCCGCCGAGATGGCGGACGAGGCGGCACGCCTCAAGCGCCTGCGCGAACGCCTCTACGCCAGCCTCGCCCAGCACATCCCGGACTTGCAGCTGAACGGCGACCGCGAGCGCCGGCTGCCCGGCAGCCTCAACGTTTCGGTCCCGGGCACCACCGCGCCGGAGCTCATCGAGGCCTGCGCGAGCATCGCGATCTCGACCGGCTCGGCGTGCACCTCGGCCTCGGTCGAGCCGTCTTACGTGCTGCGCGCGCTGGGCCTCCCGGACGACCGCGCCAACGCCTCGATCCGCCTCGGCCTCGGCCGCTTCACCAGCGCAAGCGACGTCGATTATGCCGCCGACTCGATCGCTGCGGCGGTGGCCCGGCTGCGCGCCGCCGATCCGGAAGGGCAAGCTCGGATGAAATCGAACGGTGGCGGCACTACATGAGATTGACGGGAATGCTGGCCGCGGCAAAATTGCCGCGCCTTGCGCAAGTTGAGGAGTGACAGACGATGGGGTTGGCACGAGCTGCGGCCCTCACGGTAACCGACGCGGCGGCGGAGCGCATCCAGGCGCTGCTCGCCAAGCGCGGCAAGCCGTCGGCGGGCGTCCGTGTCGGGGTTCGCTCGCGCGGCTGCTCCGGCCTCAGTTACACGCTCGAATACGCCGACGAGAA
>DASXZG010000090.1:0-33141 GCA_036502045.1 Caulobacteraceae bacterium
TCGCGCTGGCGTTTGTAGAGCCAGGCCATCACGTCGAAGCTGATCTGCGCGAACTGCGACGTCACCAGCTCCGGCGGGCAATCGAACCCTGGCGCCACGAACAGCGCGCCGTTGATCTTGGGGGCCTTGGTGGCGATCAGCGCCGCCAGCCGTGTCGCGCGGCCCGGCGACATGCAGTGCAGCAGCGGCTCCTCGGCGTAAAGCTCGCAGCCCAGCTCACGCACGAAGTCGAACGTCAGCCGCCCGAAGCGCTGCGATCCCATCGGCGGCGTCAAAGCGGCGGTGTCCAGCCGGAACACCGCGTCATTGAGTAGGAAAAGCATCGGCAGATCCCTCACCCGCGGTGTCCGAAGACGAGCGCAAGCTTAGCCGCCGCTGGCTTACCGCCACGTTGAAAATATTGGTTAATCGCCCTCAACAACCTCGGTGAGGAAGTGGCGGCCCTGGGGATCGTCGATCTCCACCACCCACAGGTCCGGGTCGATGCGAGCGGCGCGGGCGATGTAGGCGTCGAGGTCGGCTTCGGTGTCAGCGACGATGGGCTGGATCCAAACGTCCTCGCCGTCGAGGCGCGTGGTCTCGGTGTAGAGCCGCTGCGTGCCGTCGCGCCGGTTGATCAGCTTGACCAGCACCGCGCCGCCGCGGCCGTCGCCGCGCTGGACCACCGTGGCGAAGGCCCCGCCGCTGTTGGCGCGCCGGATCAGCGCATAGACCCAGATGTTGGTGTCGAGTCTCAGGGGGGATCGCCTCCGCACACTTTGGTCGCACCCCGCGCTAACCAGACGGCAAGCATGTTTGCCTTAGTCGGACGGCGACTTGCGAGGCCGGGGCATCATGGGGATCAGGCGCATTTGCGCGCAAGGCCTGGCGACGTTGGCGCTGGCGATGCTGGCCGCGCCGGCGGCTCAGGCCGCGCCGGCGGCCATCGACCTGTTCTACCAGCGTGCGCTGATGAGCGCCGCCAATGCCGCCTGCCGCCTGTTCGCGCCCGACGTCGCCACCGCGCTCACTGCCTCGGAACTGCAGGCAAGAGGCGCAGCGCTCCGCTCCGGCGCCGATCCCGCCGCGCTGGCGCAGGTGCAGGCCAAGGCGGCGGCTGACGTGCAGGCTGATGGTTGTGGCTCCTCGAGCATCGCGGCGGCGGCGGCACAGGTTCGCAGTGGTTTCGACGGCTATGCGCATCTGCAGCAGATGCCGTTTCCCGGCGACGGCGGCGTCTGGACTGCCGAGCGCGCGCCGACGGACGGCGTCGCGCACTGGCGCGTCACCCAGAGCCAGCGCTTCGGCTGGGATTCGCTTCGGTTCGGCGTTGTTGGCAACGGCGGCGCGCGCTTCCTGATGGCCGCCGCCAGCTTCGCCGATGGCGCGCAGCCTTATGGCGCGCGGCTGGTGCTGCGCGACGTCACCGCCACCTCGGGGCCGTTCCTCGACGTGCGGCTGGCTGACGCCGACGGCCGCATCCCGCTTGACGGCCGCCTGCCGCCCCGCATGTCGACGGTCAGCTTCAACGCCGAAGCCATGAGCCCCGCCGGCAAGGACCTGGCGAGCGGCATGGCGCCCGCCTTCGTGTTCCGCTTCCCCGCCGCGTCGCTCGCGGCGATGCAGAGCCTCGATCCGCGCGAGTCGGTGGCGGTGGAATTCCTCTTCGCTGGCGACAACGACGATGAGGTGCGCACCGCCTACGTCGATGTCGGCGATTTCGCCGCCGCCGACGCCTTCCAGGCCATCGCCCAGCGCTAGGCGGCGCTACCGGTTCGGCTTGAAAGCGATGACGTTGTCGCCGACCGCTTGGCGCGCAGGTTCAGGCTGCGGCGGGGGCTCTGGCGCCGTCGGGGCCGGCATCGCGGTCTGATCGATCACCGGCAGACGCACGGTCACCGCGGTGCCTTCGCCCAGCACGCTTTTGATCACCATGGTCCCGCCGTGCAGCTCGGCGAAGGCGCGCACCAGCGACAGGCCGAGCCCGGTGCCCTTGGCGCGCTGGTCGGCGGCGCCGGCCTGCTCGTAGGGCCGCCCCAGCCGCTCCAGGTCGGCCTTCGAGATGCCGACGCCGGTGTCGGCCACGATGATCTCCAGGTCGGGGCCCAGCGCGCGGGCGACCACGTTCACCTGGCCGCCGGAGGGCGTGAACTTGAGCGAGTTGGAGACCAGGTTGAGCACGATCTGCTTGATCGCGCGGCGGTCGGCGTCGACCTCGATCGGATCGGGCGGCAGCGCCCCACGCAACGCGATCTTGGCGGTGTCGGCCTGCACCCGCACCAGCCGCAGCGCGCTGGAGACGGCCTCGCGGGCGTCGAACGGCTCCAGGCTCAGCGTGAAGCGCTCGGCTTCGATCTTCGACATGTCGAGCACGTCGTTGATCAGGTCCAGCAGGTGGCCGCCGCTCTCGTGGATCAGGCTGGCGTACTCGGCGTAGCGCTCGGTCAGCGGGCCGAACAGCTTTGAGCGCATGATGTCGGAAAAGCCGATGATGGCGTTCAGCGGCGTGCGCAGCTCGTGGCTCATGTTGGCGAGGAAGCGCGACTTGGCGGCGGCCAGGTTCTCGGCGTCGGCCTTGCCCTGCTCCAGGTAGGCTTCATAGGCCCGCTCGCGAGTGGCGTCGCGCACCACCGCCTCGACGTCGCCGCCGGCCAGGCCCCGCAGCTCCACCGCCAGGAACCGGTCTGGCGCCAGCGGCGGCGAGAACCCGACGCTGGCCTTGCCGCTGATGCGGGCGATGGTCAGCGCGCCGCGCGCCGCCCAGCGCTGCGCCTCGCCCGCCAGGCTGTCGAACGGCCGGCCGAGCAGCTTGACGTCCCAGTCTTCCGGCGCGCCGCAGAACAGTTCGCGCACCACGCCTTCGCCGTCGATGCGCAGCGACAGCAGCGGCCCGGCTTCCAACAGCGAACGCAGGCGCGCCGTTTCGGCCTTGCTGGCCGCCTCGCGCTCTGAGTTGCGAGCGACGCTGAGCAGGATCGCGGCGGCGAAGCCGATGGCCGAGACCGCCACCGCCAGCACCGGCAGCCACGGCCCGCCGGTGTCGGCCGGCGCCGCATGCGGGTTCAGCAGCAACGCCACCATCACCGCCCCGGTCATCGCCGCGCCGAAGGCGATCAGCCGGCGCCCGTCGAGGGCGGCCATCGCCGCGGCCGGCGCTAGCGCCAGCGCCGCCAGCGGGCCCCCAAGCCCGCCGGTCTGGCCGATCGCCCAGCCGACGCCCAGCGGCCAGGCCAGTGCGACAAAGGCGCGCGTCACGAAGCCGTGGCGCAGGCGCAGCAGTTGCGCGACGACGCCCGGCGCGCCGGCGGCGGCCAGCGCCGCCACCACGTTCTCCGCCGCGCCGGCGCTCGACCAGCCAATGGTGGCCAACGCGAACGCGATCGCCCAGAGCGCGCCCCAGTTGGCCGCCGCTCCAGCCGCGTTTGTTGCGATGTCGGCCTCAGCGTCCACGCGTGTTCCGTCCGCTGCCATGACCGGCGAGCCTACACCCCGACGTCCCGCTCTCGCGAGACAGCTCAATCCTCAGGCGACCCGTTGGCGACGGGTTCCTGTGGATGGAAACGGTTTCGTAAGCGGACCCAGCCAATGTCGCAGGGCGAAACTGGACTTTTGCGAGGCGAACCGGGGCCATGCCCTCCACGGCGTCCCTGCTCTCGGCGGCCCGTCAACCCATCGACGGTCCCAGCCCCTCCGCGCTGCGCCGGCAGACCATGCTGGACGCTCAGAAGCGCTCGTTCCTGCGCATGGTCAGCCACGAGCTGCGCACGCCGCTGAACTCGATCATCGGGTTCTCGGAGATCATCTCCAAGGAGCTGTGCGGCCCGTTGGGCTCGCCGCAGTACAAGGAATACGCCGACCACGTGCGCCAGAGCGGCCTGAAGCTGCTGCACCTGGTGAACCAGGTGCTGGAGATCGCCCGGCTCGACGGCCACGTCACCGACCTCGATCCGACGCCGGAGCCGCTGGATCACGCGGTGGACGACACGCTGGACATGCTGCGCGATGAGATCGCCACCCGCCAGGTGCGTGTCACTGTCGAGGACGAGGGCCATCTGCCGGGGGTGAAGGCCGATCCGCGAGGCCTGCGCACCGTGCTGGGCAACCTACTGCAGAACGCCGTCACCTTCTCGCCCGAGGGCGGCGAGGTGCGAATCCGCGCCCACCGGCTTCTGGGCCGCGTGCGCATCCAGATCGAGGATGACGGCGAGGGCGTCGATCCGGCCGAGATCCCCCGGCTGATGAAGCCGTTCGAGCAAGGTCAGAACGCGCTCACCCGCTCCACCGAAGGCGCCGGCCTCGGCCTGCCGATCGTCGATCTGCTCTGCAAGGCGATGGGCGGCTCTGTGCGGCTGATCAGCCAGCCAGGCCGCGGCCTGCGCGCCGAAGTGATCCTGCCCTCGGCCTAGCGCGGGGGTATCTCGCGCCTTACATCGGCTCTCCTGACCCGAGGAGCCGCCTTGAGCCCGCAATCCGCGCTCGATGACCTTGCCGCCGAGTTCGACCTACTGGGCGACTGGGAGGAGCGCTACCACTACGTCATCGACCTTGGCCGCACGCTGGCGCCGCTGAGCGACGCCGAGCGCTCCGACGCCAACAAGGTGCGCGGCTGCGCCAGCCAGGTCTGGCTGGTCACGGAGCCGCAGGGTGACGGAACACTGCAGTTTCGCGGCGACTCCGACGCGGTGATCGTGCGCGGGCTGATCGCGGTGCTGCTGCGGCTCTACTCCGGGCGCGCGCCGGCCGAGATCCTCGGCTTCGACGCCAAGGCGGCGTTCGCCAAGCTGGGCCTCTCCAGCCATCTCTCCACCCAGCGCGCCAATGGTCTGGCGTCCATGGCCGAGCGCATCCGCCGCGACGCCGAGGCCCGCGCGGCGGCTTAGGGCCCCGTCGCCGCGATGGCGACGTCGACCATGATCTCCGAGGAGATCGCTTCCAGCGCTGACTGTACGCGGCTGGCCGGCAGCTCGGCCGGCAGGCGCAGGCGCGCTTCCATGTTGAAGAGTGGCGCTCCGGAGTGTGGCTCGCTGCTGATCCAGGTGCGGAAGCTCTCGATGTTGGCGCCCAGCCCGCTCAGCGCCGTCGTCACCTGGTCGACGATGCCGAGCCGATCCTGGCCGACCACGGTGAACTGCAGCGTCTCGCCCGCCGCGCTGACGGTCTCGATCGCCGGCGCGATGCGCACTTGCAGGCCTTGGGCGTCGACAGCTGCGACAGCGGCGCGCAGCGCCTCGCCGCGACCGGCGTCCAGCTCCACCAGCACCGAGCCGACATAGAGCCCACCCAGCTGGCTGAGATGGCTCTCCAGCCAGTTGCCGCCGGCCGACAGCACCGCGGCGGCCAGCGCCTTGGTGAGCCCGGGCCGATCGCTGCCGACCACGCTTAAGACCAGCAACGCCATCGGTGATCCTTCAGCCCCGGAGGTTGGGGCGTTTGTTAGTCGATGCTGGTGGGCCGCGCCATCGGCGGGCGCCCGTTCTGCGAGGTTGGCGCGCGCCGCAGGCGCCTCAAGATTTTACCGCTGAGGTCGCAGAGAAGGCGCGGAGAACGCAGAGAATCTCTGCGTACTCTGCGGGTTCCTCCGCGTCCTCCGCGGTAGATCTTTTTTGGGCTTCGCCCCGCCTCGATGCCCGAGAGCTGAGATCAGGCGGCGCGGATGCCGCTCATGGCGTCGTTGAGCGGGGTGAGCACGGCGTCGTAGCCGAGGATCACGTCGACGTCCCTGCCGTTGCTGGCCAGCGGCAGGCGCAGCCACAGCAGCGTCATGTGCGAGGCGCCGCGCCAGGCCATGCTGTGATGCCCGGCGCGAGGCTTGCGCTCCTCGACCACCTGGTCGAGTTCGCCGCGCCAGTAGTCGGCGGCGGCGCTGTTGTAGACCTCGGTCAGCGGCCGGCCGGTGATCTCGCCGCCGTAGACGCCCCAGAGCGCGGTGCCGGCGAGGCGCATGCGATAGTCGTGCCCGATCACCTGGGTCAGGCTCACCATCGGCAGATGGCGCTTGATCGCGGTGGGGTCGAGATCGCGGCGCGCCGGCAGCGCGCCAGGGCGCTTGAGCTGCGACCAGTAGGCGAACAGCTCCTCATGCGCCCGCAGCGCCTTCAGTGATGCTCCCTGCTCAGCCGTCATCTGCGGTTTCGTTAACAACCCCTTGGAATCTAGGCGAATCACTTATCGCTCATCTGACGAATCGCCGGAAGGGCAAATAGAGACGCAGCGCGAAAATTCATCCGGCTGAGTCAAGTGCGGTGACGTTTGTTGCGCGGGCCTGCCGGGCCCACAGCGCCGCGTAGGCGCCGCCAGCGGCGATCAGGCCGGCGTGGTCGCCGCGCTCGATGACGCGGCCGTGGTCCAGCACCGCGATCTCGTCCGCGTCCGCCACCGTGGCCAGGCGGTGAGCGATGACCAGGCAGGTGCGGCCCTTGGCGACGCGGCGCAGCGCCGTCAGCACCGCCGCTTCGGTGAGGCTGTCCAGCGACGAGGTGGCCTCGTCGAACACCAGGACCGCGGGGTCTTTCAGGATCAGGCGGGCGACGGCGATGCGCTGGCGCTCGCCGCCGGAAAGCTTCAGGCCGCGCTCGCCGATCTGGGTGTCGTAGCCGTGCGGCAGGCTGGAGACAAAGCGGTGCAGCGCCGCGCCGCGCGCCGCCTCTTCCACCGCGGCGTCGCTGGCGTCCGGGCGCCCGTAGCGGATGTTGTCGCCGATGCTGGCGTTGAACAGCTGGGTGTCCTGCGGCACCAGGCCGATGGCGTCGCGCACGCTCTCCTGGCCGACGTCGCGCAGGTCGTGCCCGTCGATGACGATGCGCCCGCCTTGCGGGTCGAACCAGCGCAGCAGCAGGTGCGCCAGCGTGGTCTTGCCTGCGCCGCTGGCGCCCACGATGGCCAGGGTTCGGCCTTGCGGGATGTCCAGCGTGACGCCGCGCAGCACCGGCCGCGCCGCATCGTAGCCGAAGCTGACGTGCTCGAAGCGGACGTGGCCGCGCGGCGCCGGCAAGGCCGGGGCGCAGGGCGCGTCATGCACCTCGCTCTGCAGCGCCAGCACGCTCTCCAGTTCGCCCAAATCGACGAACGCCTGGCGCGCATCGCTGTAGACGATGCCCAGCCCGCCCATGTTGCCGAACACCTGCAGCAGGTAGACCTGCACCATCACCAGCGCGCCGACGCTCATGCGGCCAGCTTCGACGTCGTGCGCCGCCAGCAGCAGCACCCCGCCGAGGGCCAGCGCCTCGATGCTCTGCCAGCCCACGAACATCGACGAGACAGCGGCCTGAACGCGAGCGGTGGTGCGGGCCTGCTGCTGGCGGGCGGAAGCATAGCGGCCGACTTCGAAATCGCGGGCGCCGAAGGCGGAGACCAGGTCGTGGTTGAGGAGGCCGTCCACCACCAGGGCGTTGGCGGCGTTGTCCTGAGCGTTGCGCACCCGGCGCAGCCGCACCTGCCGGCCGGTGAAGGTGATGGCCATCACCGCGTAGCCGGCGATCACCGCCGCCAGGATCAGCGCGAAGGCGCCGTCGATCACCCGCGAGATCACCACGCAAGCCAGCGCGCCCTCCAGGAACACCTGGAACAGCACCACGTGGGTGGAGCGGATGGAGGTCTCCAGGCCCGCCGCGCCGCGCTCCAGCACCCGGGCCAGTGCGCCGGTGGAGCGGCCGAGGTGGAAGCGGCGGCCGAGCCCCAGAATGCGGTCGTAGGCAACGACGGCGTAGCGCGCCTTGACGCCTTCCATCACGAACGCCGTGAGGATCACCCGGGCCTGGATGATGGCGAGACCGGCGCAGCGCAGAGCCGGGTAGGCGATCGCCAGCGCGATCGGCGCGGCGCCTCGCGCCGGGTGGCTCAGCGCATCGACCAGCGCCCGGACGAACAGCGGCGCGATCACCGCCAGCGACGAGGAGACGAAGGTCATGCCGAAGATGACCAGCAGCGGCGTCTTCAGCCGCCAGCGGCCAGCCGGCCAAAGGTTCTGCGCCAGCGCCTTCAGCGCCAGCGCGTCCGCGCCCAGCTCCGCCATCGTCCCTCCCGCGAAAGGGACAGCTACTTATCGACCTTGGCGGCGCCGCGGCAGACTTGAACGAAACTAATTTGGCCCCAGTTTAGGAACAGGGAAGCTGAGCCTCGCGCCCGAATGTGAAACGCCCGCCGGCATCACTGACGGCGGGCGTTCGTGTCTGTGGCCGGTAAGCGGCGGCTAGCGGCGCTTGCGGGCGGCCTGACGGCCGCCTTGGCCAAGGCCCATCTGCTTGGCCAGGTCCGAGCGGGCTCTGGCATAGTTCGGCGCCACCATCGGATAGTCCTTCGGCAGGTTCCACTTCGCCCGGTAATCCTCCGGGCTCATGTTGTATTTCGTGCGCAGGTGCCGCTTCAGCGACTTGAACTTGCGGCCGTCCTCCAGGCAGACCAGGAAGTCGGGCGTGATCGAGCGGCGGATCGGCACCGCCGGCTCCTTCGGCGCCGCTTCCACCGGCTCCGCGCCAGCGGTGATGTTGGTCAGCGCGCGGTGTACGCTCTGGATCAAAGCCGGGAGGTCGCTAGTGGCGATCACGTTGTTGCCGACGTAAGCCGACACGATATCGGCCGTCATCTCGATAACTTCGGATTTTTCATCCATGAGGCTTGGTTCCATCCTGGTACGACACTAGGAAATCGCTGTGATTCCATAGATCACTGGAGGGCGTTCTTATAGAACCCCTGACGTGACCACAAGTGCGCCCGACAATCCTGTTGTTGGGAAAGTCGCGGAAGATAAGCCAAGTGCAATCGTGCACAAGCTCGCTATTGCGAGACGCCCGCCGGCTTGAGGACTTTAGCGCTTCAGGTCGGCGCCGAACGCCAGCATGGCGGCGCGCTGCGGGATCGAGAATTCATCCAGCTGCGCGTCATCGTCCTCACGGATCGCTTTCACCAGCGCCGGCGTCATCGCCGACGACAGCGCCCAGTTCCAGTAGCGCAGCACGGTCTGCGCCCGGTCGACGGCGACCATGTCGTAGATCTGGGTCACCCGCTGCAGGGCGGGCGACTCCGAGCCGTCGCTCAGCGTTTCCGGCCGGCGCAGCGCTCGCCACAGCGACCGCAACGAGGCGCGGGGCAGGCCGGTGGCCTTGCACAGCACCGCCAGCGGCTCGCCGCCGGGGTCGGTCATGATCTTGGCCCCGGTCATCGGCTTGACCCCGGCCAGGTAGGCGATCTCTTCGGCCACCTCGCGGGTCATGCCGCCCTCGGCGGCGGTGATGGCGTCTTCGAGACTGTCGTAAGGGCTCTTCTCGATGGCGGCGCGGTTGCGCTGGCGCCGTTCGATGAACTGCAGCGCCTTGCGGGTGAGGCCGTCCTGCCAGTTCTCCGCCGCGGCGAGGGGGAACACGTCGCCGGCCGCTTCCTGCAGCACTTCGCGCGACACGGCGAACCGCTGGAGGATCAGCCGCCGCGCATCGGCGTCGGCCCACCAGAACAGCACGTAGGCGTGGCTGGGGCGCAACTCCGGGCGGCGCAGCAGCATTGGCACCAGCTGGCCCTGGTGCTGGGTCATGGCCACCACGGTCTCGATGGCGGCTGGCGAAAACCGCGCCAGTTCGTTGCGCAGCAGCGCTTCGACCACCAGCGTCTCGCCGCCGTCCACCAGCGCTTCGGACACCACGTCGGAGACATTGCGCCGCTGGGCCACCAGCCGGCGATGGGCCCCGGTGGCGTTCTTGATGCAGTCCAGCAGGTCGGCGTCGCTGAGCGTCGCGGATTCGGTGAGCAGCGGGTAGGCGATGTCCAGCTCGTCGCGCAGCAAGAGGCGCACCAGACTGTTGGGGATCTCGGTCAGGCTGCAGATTCGGCGGGCCACCCGGGCCCGCTCGTCGAAGTCGGCGTCGCGCAGGATCTCCACCAGCAGGTCGGCGGTAACGGCGCGCTCGAAGGCGTTGACGCGGCTGGACGGCAGGCTGACCACGTCGGCCAGTCGCTTGAGCAAGGCAAGGCGGGCGCGGTGGACCGCCGTGGGTGGCTCGACCTGCTCGGCTGCGCCGAGTTCGAGAGTGTCGCTCATGGAATCACGCGCCTTGGACGTCAGCGCGATCAGATCAGACCCCCGTTAACCGGTCGTTTCCGATCTGCGCCACGCGCCGCGGCCGTTTGCTGCTGCCATCGGCGTGCGCCGAAGGTGGGATTTCGTGCCAGTCAGGATGCGGCCGCGACAGCCGTCGAGGCCATTCTGGGGGCAGGCGTTGGAAAAGCAGGCGGCGACGGAAGCGCTGGCGAGACGTCGGCGCGCCGTTCGCGACGAAGCCGGACGTCGTCCCCGAGACGATGGCGGCTTTCCGACGCCTGGCGCCGCTGGCGGCCTGGCTGGAGGACAGTCCCAAGTCCTGACAGCCCGCGTCAGCGGAATCCCGGGACGTCGTAGTGGGTCCAGATGTCGGGCATGTCGGCGCTGACCTTGTTGGGGAAGGCGGCCGGGCGCTTGGCCAGGAACGACTCGACCCCTTCGCGGACGTCGCCCTGGCTGCCGCGCTGCTGGATGGCGCGGCTGTCGGCCATATGGGCGGCCATCGGGTGAGCGGCGCCGGCCATGCGCCAGATCAGCTGGCGGGTCACCGCAATCGAGACCGGCGCGGTGTTGTCGGCGATCTCCCGGGCCAGGGCTCTGGCGGCGGGCAGCAGCGCGTCCGGCGCATGCAGCGAGCGCACCAGGCCCTTCTCGTGGGCCTCGGCGGCTGGGAACACGCGGCCAGTGAAGCACCACTCCAGGGCAGTCTGCACGCCCACCAGGTGCGGCAGGAACCAGGATGACGCGGCCTCCGGGTTGAGGCCCCGCCGGGCGAAGACGAAGCCGTAGCGCGCCTCGGTGGAGGCCAGCCGGATGTCCATGGCGAGCTGCATGGTGATCCCCACGCCCACCGCCGGGCCGTTGCAGGCGGCGATCACCGGCTTCAGGCTCTCGAAGATGCGCAAGGTGAGCCGCCCGCCGCCGTCGCGGATGACGTCGCCGACGCGGCCGGCTTCCCTGGCTGGGTCCTGCGGCACGCTGCGATCGAAGGTCGAGCCGCCGGCCGAGAGGTCCGCCCCAGCGCAGAAGCCGCGGCCCGCGCCGGTGACGATCACCGCCCGCACCGCGTCGTCGGCGTCGGTGAGGTCGAAGGCGGCGATCATGTCGGCCATCATCTGGCTGGTGAAGGCGTTGAGCTTGTCGGGCCGGTTGAGCGTGATGGTCGCGACGCCATCTTCCACGTCGTACAGGATGGTCTCGAAAGTCGGCATGGCGCGCTCCCGCGGCTGATTTTGGCCGCATGGCGCCGGCCTCACGCGGCGAGAGTCAAGCATTCTCGCTTGACAAATCACTAGAAGTAGCGTTACCGGCTGCGCCAGATGCCTGCGACGCCGCTAATCTTCGTGAGAACAGTCCCCGCGAACGCCGTCGACCCGCGGAGCGCCACGGCGCGCCAGTCCGGAAACAGGGGCGGGAGGCCGTTACTATCGGCGATTTACGGTGGAAACCGCCGCGCGGCGCCTGACGTGGCGTCGGCCTTTACGCCGCGAGCGGGGCGGCGTCATAAGTTCAAACAACGAAAAGCGGCCTTCAGGGAGGGCGCGAATGGCTGACGCAATCGAAGCCGACTACATCGTCGTCGGCGCGGGGTCCGCGGGGTGCGTGCTGGCCAACCGGCTCACCGCCGACGGCAAGACCCGCGTGCTGCTGCTGGAGGCGGGCGGCGACGACCGGCCAACCAAGAACCTCTCGCAGTTCATGTCCAACCTGATGATCCACGTGCCCGTCGGCTACTCGCAGACGCTGAAGGATCCCAAGGTCAACTGGCTCTACCCCACCGAGCCGGATCCCGGCACCGGCGGGCGCACCCACGTCTGGCCGCGCGGCAAGGTGCTGGGCGGCTCGTCGTCGATCAACGGCCTGCTCTACATCCGCGGCCAGCACGCCGACTACGACGGCTGGCGCCAGCTGGGCTGCGAAGGCTGGGGCTGGGACGACGTGCGGCCCTATTTCCTGCGCGCCGAGCACCAGGAGCGCAGCGGGCTGGGCGACCTGCACGCCACCGGCGGCCCGCTCAATGTGTCGGACGTCACCCAGCGCCACGAGGTCAGCGACGCCGTGGTCGAGGCCTGCGTGGAGGCCGGCATCCCGCGCAACGCCGACGTCAACGGCGCGGACCAGGAAGGTGTCTCCTACTACCAGCTGACGGTGAAGAACGGGCAGCGCTGCTCGGCCGCCGTGGCCTACCTGCACCCCGCCATGGACCGGCCGAATCTGCGGGTGGAAACGCAGGCGCTGGCCTCGCGGGTGATCTTCGAGGGCAAGCGCGCGGTGGGCGTCGAGTATCGCCAGGGCGGCGAGACCAGGACGGCGCGGGCGTCGGCGGAGGTGATCCTGGCCGGCGGCGCGGTGAACTCGCCGCAGCTGTTGCAGTTATCCGGCGTCGGTCCCGCCGATCTGCTGGCGCATCACGGCATCGCGGTGGTCAGCGACCTCGCCGGCGTCGGCGGCAATCTGCAGGACCACTACGTCATCACCACCACCTTCCGGCTCAAGGCCGGCACGGTTTCGGTCAACGAGCTGACCAAAGGCGGGCGGTTCTTCAACGAGGCCCTGAAGTACGTCTTCCAGCGCAAGGGCCTCTTGACCCTGTCGGCGGCGCACATCGCCGTGTTCTGCAAGTCGCGGCCGGAGTTGTCGGGGCCAGACATCCAGTTCCACGTCCTGCCGGCCACCATGGACACCCAGAAGCTGCTCGAGGAGCAGAAGATGGAGCTGGAGGGCCAACCCGGCCTCACCATCGCGCCCTGCCAGCTGCGCCCGGAAAGCCGCGGGACCATCCGCATCAAGTCGGCGGACCCGACCGTCTACCCGGCCATCCAGCCCAACTATCTGGCCGATCCCATCGACCAGCAGGTGGCCGTCGCCTCGCTGCACTGGGCGCGCAAGATCGCCGCGCAGCCGGCGCTGACCAAGTGGATCGACCACGAGATGATGCCGGGCCCGGACTTCAGCACCGACGAGCAGCTGCTGGGCTATGCGCGCATGGCCGGCTCGACCATTTACCACCCGGTCGGCACCTGCCAGATGGGCCATGGCCCGCAGGCGGTGGTCGATCCGCAGTTGCGGGTGCATGGCGTCGAAGGCCTGCGCGTCGTCGACGCCTCGGTGATGCCGCGGCTCTGCTCGGGAAACACCAACGCCCCCACCATCATGATCGCCGAGAAAGCCGCCGACATGATCCTGGGCAAGGCGCCGACGAGCGCCCTGGCGGCATGATCAGGCCAGCGCCGAGACGATATCGGTATGGGTGAAGTCGTCGCCCACGAACAGCAGCGGCAGGCCGCGGGTCTTGGCCAGCGCGTAAGCGAAGCAGTCGCTGTAGTTCAGGTGTGCGCGATGCCCGAAACCGCGGCCGAAACGGATGCGAGCGTCAAGCGCGACGCGCGCCTGGTCCTCGTCGACGGGGACCAACTGGATATCGAACTCCCTGAGAATTTGGTGGAACCGATCAAGTTCGGCTTGCGGTCCGCGTCGCGATCGCTGAGTCATGACCTGGCCAGTCTCCACGTAGTTCGCGACGGAGAGGAAGCAGGCCGGCGCGCTCGAAAGACACGTCACCATGGCTGGACCAAGGGGCTCGTCCAGCATCACGGCGACGAGCGCGGAGCTATCGACGACAATCAATCGGTGTCGCCTGCCGCTTCGTCCCAATCTGCCTTGGTCATTGGCCGCCGGTCCAGGTGCGGTTGCATCTCCGCCACGATGGCGCGGACGGCCGCTGCCTTCTCCTCAGGTGTTCGCTTGGAGACGCGCTCGCGGTCTCGGGCGCACTGCTCCCGCAACGCCAGGGTCACCGCCTCTGTCAGCGTGACGCCGTGCGTGCGCGCCACTTCGCGCGCCAGCCGGTCGGCTTCCTCGGTCTTGATGCTCAGCGCCATCGGTCACCTGTCTAGAACCCAATCTAGAAACCCAGTCTAGAACCCGCAAGGTCCGCACCCATGCACCCTTCCGTCCACGCCAAGACCAATCCCGACAAGCCGGCCTACGTCATGGGCGGGAGCGGTGAGACGGTGACTTATGGCGAGCTCGACGCCCGTTCCAACCAGGGCGCGCACCTGTTCCGCTCGCTGGGCATCGGCCGCGGCGACGCCATCGCCATCTTCATGGACAACACCGCGCGCTACTACGAGGTGCTGTGGGCCGCGCAGCGCTCGGGGCTGCGGTTCACGGCCATCTCCTCGAAGCTGACCGCCAGCGAGGTCGAGTACATCGTCAAGGACTGCGGGGCGAAAGCGTTTATCGCTTCGGCGGGCGTCGGTGACGTGGCGCAGGCGCTGGCGCCGCTGATCCCGGGCGTGCAGCTGTTCATGACCGATGGCGTCCAGGCCGGCTACCAGAGCTGGGAGCAGGCCCGCGCGGCGTTCCCGACGACGCCGATCGCCGACGAGGGCGCCGGCGCGGCGATGCTCTATTCGTCCGGCACCACCGGCAAGCCGAAAGGCGTCAAGCGCGCGGTCACCGGCGACACGCCCATCGATGGGCCCAACCCGCTGATGATGCTCGGCCGCATGCTCTACGGCTGGAACGAGAACTCGGTCTACCTGTCGCCGGCGCCGCTCTACCACGCCGCGCCGCTGGGCTGGTCGATGGCCGTGCATTCGCTTGGCGGCACTGTAGTGGTGATGGAGCGCTTCGATCCGGAAGAGGCGCTGGCGCTGATCGAGAAGCACAAGGTCACGACCGCGCAGTGGGTGCCGACCCACTTCGTGCGCATGCTGAAGCTGCCGCCGGAGACACGGGCCAAGTACGATGTCTCGTCGCTGACTCAGGTGTTCCACGCCGCTGCGCCCTGCCCGGTGCCGATCAAGGAACAGATGATCGCCTGGTGGGGGCCGATCATCAGCGAATATTACGCCGGCACCGAGGGCAATGGCTTCACCGCGATCAACTCGGCCGAGTGGCTTGAGCACAAGGGCTCGGTCGGGCGCGGGCTGAACGCCAAGGTGCAGATCTGCGACGAGGACGGCGAGCCGGTGCCGCCGCGCACCGAGGGCCAGGTGTTCTTCGAAGGCGGCGGCCAGTTCGAGTACCACAACGATCCGCAGAAGACCGCCGAGAGCCGCAACAAGCACGGCTGGACGACGCTGGGCGACGTGGGCTGGATCGACGAGGACGGCTACCTCTACCTCACCGACCGCAAGAGCTTCATGATCATCTCCGGCGGGGTGAACATCTATCCGCAGGAGATCGAGAACCTGCTGATCACCCATCCCAAGGTGGCCGACGTCGCCGTGGTCGGCGCGCCGCACGAGGAAATGGGCGAGGAAGTGGTGGCGGTGGTGCAGCCGGCCGACTGGGCCGAGGCCGGGCCCGAGCTTGCCGCCGAGCTTTCAGCTTTCGCCCGCGCCAACCTCAGCCACGTAAAGACCCCGCGCCGCATCGACTTCATGGAAGAGCTGCCACGCCACCAGACCGGCAAGCTCTACAAGCGCCTCATTCGGGATGCTTACTGGGGCAAGGAAGGCTCGAAGATCGTGGCCTGAGTCTCCTCCCCCGCCCGAAGAGGCGGGGGAGGTGGATTTGGGCGCGTAGCGGCCAAAGACGGAGGGGGCGCTTAGCGCCGCCTGCGCCAGACGCCCCCTCCACCACTTCGTGGTCCCCCTCCCCCGCCTCTTCGGGCGGGTGAGGAGTTTTAGGCCGGAATCACCACCATCAGCTCCCGATAGGCCCTGAGGAAGCAGCTGCGGGCTCGCACCGGTTCGCCGACGATCTCGATCCTGGGGAAGCGCTTCAGGATCTCTTCCCAGACGATCTTCAGCTGCATCTCGGCCAGGCGCATGCCGACGCAGCGGTGGATGCCGAAGCCGAAGGAGACGTGATGGCGCGGGCGTTCGCGGTCGATGATGAAGGCGTTAGGGTTCTCGATCGCGGTCTCGTCGCGATTGCCCGAGAGGTACCACATCACCACCTTGTCGCCGGCCTTGATGGTCTTGCCGCCGAGCTGGAAGTCCTCCTTGGCGGTGCGGCGCATGTGCGCCACCGGCGTCTGCCAGCGGATGATCTCCGGCACGGTGGAATCGATCAGCGCCGGATTGGCGCGCAGCTTGGCCAGCTGGTCGGGGTTTTCGGTGAAGGCGATGAGGCCGCCGGAGATCGAGTTGCGGGTGGTGTCGTTGCCGCCGACGATCAGCAACAGGATGTTGCCCAGGAACTCCATCAGCGGCATGTCCTTGGTGGCCTCGCCGTGCGCCAGCATGGAGATCAGGTTGTTGGCTGGCGGCTCCAGGGCCTGCTGGTCCCAAAGCGCCTTGAAGGTCATGGCGCAGTTCATCAGCTCGGCCCGACCCTCTTCCTGGGTCATGGTGTCGCTCATGTCGGTGGTGGCGAGGTCGGACCAGAACTTCAGCTTGCGCCGCTCCTCGAATGGGAAGCCGAACAGCGTCGCCAGCATCTGCAGGGTCAGCTCCACCGAGACCCGGTCCACCCAGTCGAAGGGCTCGCCGCGCGGCAGTTCGTCGAGAATCCTGGCGGCGCGCTCGCGGATCAGCGGCGCGAACTCGGCCAGATTTTCCGTCGAGACGATCGGCGCGATGGTCTTGCGCTGCACGTCGTGCTTCGGCGGGTCCATGGCGATGAACATCGGCATCTCGAAGTCGCTGTCCGGCTGATCGAAGATCGTGATCTCACCGGCCGACGAGAACACCTGGTGGTTGGTTTCCACCGTGATGATGTCGTCGAACTTCGTCACCGACCAGTAAGGGCCGAACTCGCTCTCGGCGCAGTAGTGCACCGGGTCGTCGCGGCGCAGGCGCTCGAAGAACGGCAGCTGCGTGCCGGTGACCCAGCGGTCCTGGAAGCTGACGTCGATCTTGTCGATCGGCATCGAGAAGGCTTCGGCGCGGGCGGCGTCGAACAGCGAAGCGGCATCGTCGGCCATGGCGGGGTCCCTCCGTCCATCGTGGAGCCTGCCAGCGTGACGCGGGGGGCGGCAAGTGGGTATTTAAACTTTGTTTAGATTGCGCTTACGACGTCCATTTCGCCAGCCAGTCGGCCAGCGCCTGCGGGGTCATGTGCCGCGCGTCGGCGAGGGCGGCGACGTGGCCGGCATCGAGGAGGCGGTCGCGGCGCGGATCGACGATCAGCAGGCTGGGTACGCCCTCCAGGCGCGACTTGATGCCGTAGTGCGCCGGGATCTGCAGGTTGGTGTCGAAGCGGCCGACGTTGACCGTCACCACTTCGTAGTGGGCGCGCACGAAGGCCGCGACTTCGGGCAGCGCCAGCGTGCCCGCCAGCACCCGGCAATCGCCGCACCAGTTGCCGCCCAGGTCGATGAGCAGCAGCTTGTGGCGCGCCCTGGCCCGCGCCCTGGCGGCGGCGACGGCGCGGTTGGCGTTGGCGTGCTCGTCGTAGGGATAGGGCAGCGGCAGCGACAGCTCCGCGAAGCTCTCGATGCTCACCTTAGGCGCCGGCGCGGCGATGACGGCGCCCGGGAGGGCGAGAGCGGCGGCGACGACGGCGGTGATGTAAGCGCGCATCGCGCCTGGATACTCCAACCGGCCTTGCCGGCGAAGCGGCTAGCGGCTGTAGGCCGCGTCGGCGGCTGACATCAGGCCGGGGGCTTCGGCGCCGGCTTGCGCCAGGGCGGCGCTGCTCACCGGAGCGGCCGGGTTGTCGAGCAGGCCCAGGGTTTCGCGCACGTACTTGGCCTGAGTGACGATGCCGATGGAGAGGTTCTGGCTGTTCAGCTCCACCTGCTGGGTCAGCAGGCCGGCGACGAAGCCTTCCGGCTTGGACGGGTCCGCGGGCGCGGCCGGGGATGCAGGCGTCGCCGACACGGCGTCGGCGCTCAGCAGCTTCGCGCGCGGATCGACGTAGACCGGGCCGCCGGAGTTGCCGGGAAACACCGCGAAGTCGAGCAGGAAGGTCGGGAACGCCGCCACCGGGGTCAGCGGGAACGAGGCGACGCGGCCGGAGCGCAGGATCGGGAAGCCGGCGGAATTGGCCGACAGGCCCTCCGGAAAGCCCAGCGCCAGCATCTCGTCGCCCGGCGCGAGGTCGTACTTGGCGAAGGTGTCGTCGGCGGCGAGCCAGCTTTCCGGGATCGCGGCCTTGGCGAAAGCCGGCGGCGCTTCGATGGAGATCACCGCCACATCGCGGTCGGGATGGTGGATCCACAGCTCCCGAGCGCCGTCGCGGATCTTCAGCGGCTCGGGATCGTAGCGCCAGGAGCCATCGGCGTTCTCGACCCGGAAGCCGATGGTGGCGATGGGGCCGGGCATGCGGCGGAACACGTGATTGGCGGTCACCAGCACGATGCGCGGCTTGCCGTCGGGCGTCGGGTCGAGGATCAGAAAGCCGGTGCCGACCGTGCGGGTGCCGTCGCCCAGGGGCTGCTCCACCTGGACTGTCGCCTGGATCAGGTCGATGGACATGTCGACAGCCACCGAACGCGCCCCCCGCACAAGATCGAGACTCGAAGATGAGGGCGTCATTTGACCAATTCGTTTACGGCCCGCAAGTTGCGTCGATGCCGCAGGGTCTGGAGACGCCATGGCCGAGCGTGAGCTAGCGCTGGTTACCGGCGCGTCGGCCGGCCTGGGCGCCGCATTCGCCAGGGCCTACGCGGCGCGTGGCCTCGACGTGGCGCTGGTGGCAAGGCGCGCGGACCGCCTGGAGGCGCTGGCGGCGGAGCTGCGAGCCGGCTGCGGCGTCGAAGCGCTGGTGATCCCGACCGACCTCGGCGGCTGGGAGGCGCATACGGCGGTGATGGCGGCGGTGGAGGCCGCTGGCCGCGAGGTGGCCGTGCTGGTCAACAACGCCGGCTTCGGCATCCCGCAGAGCTACGTCTCCGTGCCCTGGAGCCGCCAGCGCGACTTCCTGATGGCCATGGCGGTGAACGCTTGCGGCCTCGCCTACGACGTGATCCCCGGCATGGTCGCCCGCGGCCGTGGCCGCATTGTCAACATCAGTTCGATGGCGGCGTTTTCGCCCGGCGTCGCCGGCAACTCGCTCTATCCGGGGGTGAAGAGCCTGATGCTGAAGTTCAGCCAGGCGCTGGACGCCGAGTACCGGGCCAAGGGCCTGAAGGTGACCGCGGTCTGCCCTGGCTTCACCCGCACCGAGTTCGCCGCCGAAGCCGGCGTGCAGGATATCATGGACGCCGAGCCTCGCTTCTTCTGGCATTCGGCCGAGGCGGTGGTGGAGAAGACCTTGCGCGCCAACGACGCCGGCCGCGTGGTGCTGATTCCGGGCTGGCACAACCGGCTGGCGTCCTCGCTGCTTCGCGGCCTGCCCGAGCCGTTGGTGCGCGCCATCATCGCCGCCGGCTCGGCGAAGTATCATCTGGACTGAGACGACGCGTTTCTCTGGGGAGGGGACATGGCCGCGCAGTACGACCTGATCGTTATCGGCTCCGGCGCGGGCGGCGCCACTCTGGCCCAGCGCCTGGCGCCGACCGGCAAGAAGATCCTGATCCTGGAGCGCGGCGAGCATCTCCCGCGCGAGGCGGAGAACTGGAGCCCCAAGGCGGTCTTCATCGAGCACCGCTACCGCACCAAGGAGCACTGGTTCGACAAGGCCGGCCACCCGTTCACGCCCAACACCCACTACTGGGTGGGCGGCAACACGACTTTTTACGGTGCGGCGCTGATGCGGCTGCGCAAGGGCGACTTCGAAGCGCATGAGCAATCGGGCGGCGTCTCGCCGGCCTGGCCGGTGCGGCTCTCCGACATGGCGCCTTACTACGACGAGGCCGAGCGGCACTGGCAGGTGCACGGCCAGCGCGGCGAAGATCCCACAGAGAACGGCGACGAGCCGCCCTACGCCTTCCCGCCGATCCAGCATGACCCCGGCGTGGCCCTCTTGAAGACCCATTGGGAGAACCAGGGCTGGAAGCCGTTCACGCTGCCGCTGGGGGTCAAGCTCGACCAGGCGCACCCGGTCACCTCCACCTGCATCAAGTGCAAGACCTGCGGCGGCTATCCGTGCCTGCTGCGCGCCAAGTGCGATGCGCGCACGCTGGCGATCGAACCCATTCTCGACCTGCCGAATGTGACCTTGCTTACCGGCCGCAAGGTGACGCGGTTGGAGACCGACGGGTCCGGCAAGTCGGTGACCGAGGTGGTCTGCGAGACCGAGCACGGCGAGGAGCGCTGGAGCGGCGACATCGTGGCGCTGGCTGCTGGCGCGGCCAATAGCGCGGCGATCCTGCTCAAATCGGCAGGCGGGGCGCACCCCAACGGGCTTGCCAACGGCTCCGACCAGGTGGGGCGCAACTACATGTTTCACACCTTGACGGCGATGGTGTCGCTCACCGCCCGTCACGCGGCCGTCGCTTTCCCCAAGACGCTGGCCTGCAACGACTTCTACTGGCGCGACCCGCGCGGCGGCTACGAAAAGCCGATGGGGCACATCCAGCTCTTGGAATACATGTCCGGCCAGACGCTGGAGGGCGAGGTGAGCGACTGGCTGCCGCCGGCGCTGGTGCCCGAGCGCCTGGCTGACGCCGCGGCGCACCGCATGCTGTCGATGCTGGTGATCTCCGAAGACCTGCCGTCGCCCGACAACCGCGTGCGGCTGACGCCCCAGGGCGCCATCCAGCTCGACTACACCCACAACAATCTCGACGGTCACGAGCGGCTGGTGAAGACACTGCGCGCCAGCCTGGCCGGCTTCGTCGACCACGCTCACCCGATCTCGCAGCACCATTTCCAGTTCGACAGCCTGCTGCCGCTGTACGGCACGGCGCACCAGCTTGGCACCGTGCGCTTCGGAGACGACCCCAAGAGTTCGGTGCTTGACCCCTGGTGCAAGGCGCACGAGCTGGACAACCTCTATGTCGTCGACACCTCGTTCTTCGTCTCGTCGGCGGCGGTGAACCCGACGCTGACCACGGTCGCCAATGCGATGCGGGTGGGCGACCACCTGATCGAGCGGCTGGGCGCCAGGACGCCGCAAGGAGCGACAGCATGAACCGCCTCGCCATCGTCGCGGCCGTGGCGCTGGCGGCGCTCGGCGCCTGCAAGCCCGATGGACCGCCCACCGGCGCCGACCGCGCCGACCTGGGCGCCAATCCGACCCTGGTGGACCCGCAGCACAACTTCATCCCGACGGTGAAGTTCGCCAAGCCGGTGGGCTGGGCGCCAGGCGCGACGCCGGTCGCGGCGCCGGGGCTGAAGGTGCGAGCGCTGGCGATGGGGCTGGAGCATCCTCGCGAGTTGCTGGCGCTGCCCAACGGCGACGTGCTGGTGGCCGAGACCGATAGCCCGCCAGCCCCGCCGGCCAAGGGCGCGCGCGACATGGCCGAGCGGGCGGTGATGAAGATGGTGGGCGCCGGGACCAAGAGTCCCAACCGCATCGTGCTGCTGCACGGGGTGAAGCCGGACGGCTCGGCGGCGCAGCAGAGCGTCTATATCAGCGGGCTCACCTCGCCCTTCGGCATGGCCTTGGTGGGCAAGTGGCTTTACGTCGCCGACACCGATGCGCTGCTGAAGTTCCCTTACGACCCGGCTGCGTCCAAGGTCACCGCACCGCCGGTGAAGGTGCTCGACCTGCCGGCGTTCCCCATCGACCACCATTGGACAAAGACGCTGGCGGTCAGCGCCGATCAGACCAGGCTCTTCGTCAGCATCGGCTCCAACAGCAACGTCGGCGAGAACGGCATTTGGGCCGAGGCCGGCCGCGCCCGGGTCATCGTTGTGGACCTCGCCAGCGGCCAGCAGCGCCCCTACGCCACCGGGCTGCGCAACGCCGTGGGCCTGGCGGTGCAGCCGGGTACGGGCACGCTGTGGGCCGCGGTCAACGAGCGCGACGAGCTCGGCGACAACCTGCCGCCCGACTACCTGACCGGCGTCAAGGACGGCGGCTTCTACGGCTGGCCCTACGCCTACTGGGGCAAGCACGTGGACACGCGGATGAAGCCGCCGCGGCCGGATCTGGTGGCCCAGGCGCTGACGCCGGACTACGCGCTGGGTTCGCACGTGGCGCCCCTGGGCCTGGTCTTCGACACCAGCACCTCGCTGCCGGCGAAATACAGTGGCGGCGCGTTCGTGGGCGAACACGGCTCGTGGAACCGCTCGGTGCTGGCCGGCTATCGCGTGGTGTTCGTCCCGTTCGTGGGCGGCAAGCCGGCCGGGCCGCCGCAGGATGTGCTCTCGGGCTTCATCGACGCGAAGGGCCAGGCGCAGGGGCGGCCGGTGGGCGTGGCGCTGGACGCCTCGGGCGCGCTGCTGGTGGCGGACGACGTCGGCAACGCCGTCTGGCGGGTCACGGCGCGGTAGCGGATGGACCCGGAGGAACTGGTCGCCCGCGCCCGCGACCTCTACGTTGAGCAGTTCGTCGCCTTCGCCGCCGGCCAGAAGCGCGCCGCGCCCACTGGCGTCGCCGAAGTGAAGCTGAAGCTGGGGCCGGCGAGCGTGGTCTACCAGCACTTCTACTGCGTTGACTTCGTGCGCCAGCAGGACGGCAAGCCGAAGATCATCGAGCTGCAGCCCGAGCGCGCGCTGACCTTCGCGCCCATCGTCTCCACCGCGGCCGAGACTGAGTTGCGCTTCGACGCGCTGCGCTGGAACGACGTGGTGCTGCGCCACGACCTGAGCCGGCTGCCCGGCGACGCCATCGCCGCCTGGTTCCAGCGCTGGTTCGATCCTGACGACGAGCGCCATGTCGCCGACGCCGAGACTGGCAACGTGATCCACTCGCTGGTGCTGGCGGCGGGCCGCGCCAACATCGATTTCGGCACCGCCGAGGCCGAAGCGTTCTGGAACCTGCTGGAAGTCCTGATCAGCGCCGGCGCCGCGCGCATCCGTATCGGCGACTCCACCCCCGCCTGAGCGGCGGCGGAAAAGAAAAAGCGTAGCTGATTCAGCCGCGTCCCCGCTCGGAACGCAGCGCGCCTTCGCCAGTTTATGGCGGTGGCGGACACCGCATTGCCCCTGTCTCGCCACATCCGCGCCCCGACGCACCGGGTCGCCAGAAGAGGCTAACGAGATGACGACGGGTATCGGAACGCTGCGGGTCGCCGCGGTGCTGTTGGTGGGAAGCCTGGGACTGAGCGCTTGCGCCACGAAGGAGTATGTCGACCAACGCATCGACGAGGTGAACACGCATATCACCGCCGTGGAGGCCAAGGCCGACGCGGCCAACCAGAAGGCCGACGCCGCCATGGGCGCCGCGCAGGCCGCCCAGTCGACCGCGACGCAGGACAGTCAGCGCATCGACCAGCTGTCGACGCAGATGAACAGCTACCAGCAACAACCAGCGCCGCGGCCGCGGACGCCGCGCGGCTGATCCCGTTTCACCGCCAGCGTTCGGGTATTGGCATGCAGAGTTCCAGGCGAGCAGCGTTCAGAGCCGTCGTGCTCGGCGTGGCGGCGGCTTTGGCGTTCGCCGGCGGGGGGCTGGCCAAGACGTCGCGACCCGCCCGCGCCGAGGTCCAGCCGGCCGCACTGGCCGCGCCGGAGCTGGGCGCCGAGACATCGCTCGTCCCGGACTACAGTGACCTCCCGTCAGGCGTGACCTCGCAGCTGGCCAGCTGGATCGCCGTCAACGACGACAATGACGACCTGCCGTTCATGATCGTGGACAAGCAGGCGGCGGTGGTCTTCGCCTTCGACGCGTACGGCGGCCTCATTGGCCACGCGCCGGTGCTGGTGGGCCTGGCGCGCGGCGACGATTCCGAGCCGGGCATCGGCCAGCTGGCGCTCTCGGCGATCGCGCCGGACGAGCGCACCACCCCGGCCGGGCGGTTTCTGGCGCACCTCGGCCCCTCGGACCATGGCGAAGTGCTGTGGGTGGATGACCGCGACGCGATCTCGATGCATCCGGTAATCACCACCAATCCGGCGGAACATCGGCTGCAGCGCATCAAGTCGGCGTCGCCCGACGATCACCGCATCAGTTTCGGCTGCATCAACGTGCCGGCGAAGTTCTACGAGGGCGTGGTCAAACCGTCGTTCGTCGCCGGCGGCGTGGTCTACGTCCTGCCGGACACCAAGTCGGTGGCGCAGGTGTTCCCCGCCTTCGCCGGCTCGGCTTACGCCGATGCGGCGGCCAGGGCGCCAGAGCGGTGCGACGACCCGTTGCGCGACGTGCCTGACGGCATTCCAAACCCCGATCCGGCGATGATGTGTCCGATCGACGACGGGACCTCCGGCGGCCTCGCCACGCGCTGACCTCGCCGGTTGCCAGCCGCGCGATCCCGGCTCATCACCGCGACATGAGCGATCCTGTCCCGCCGCGTCCCCGCAAAGACCCCAAGCGCACCGAACAGCTCGGCCGCGTCCGGGTCGACGACTACGCCTGGATGAAGGACGACAACTGGCAGGCGGTGCTGCGCGATCCTGGCGCGGTGAAACCCGACGTGCGCGAGCATCTGACGGCCGAGAACGCCTATGTGCGCGCAGTGCTCGCGGGAACTGAAGACCCGCAGGCGCAGCTGTTCGCCGAGATGAAGGGGCGCATCAAGGAAGACGACGCGTCCGTGCCGAAGCCGGACGGTCGGTGGGCGTACTTCCGCCGCTTCGAGCCAGGCGCGCAGCATCCGCGCCATCTGCGCCAGCCGCGCGATGGCGGCGAAGCGGCGGTGCTGCTGGACGAGGACGCGCGCTCGAAGGGTCACGCTTACTACGATGTTGGCCATGTGGCGCATTCGCCCGACCATGTGTTGTTCGCCTGGGCGGAGGACGTTCAGGGGTCGGAGTACTTCCGCATCCTGGTGCGCGATCTGGCGGCGGGCGCCGACCTGCCGGACGTGATCGAGAGCGCCTGGGGCGACTTCTGCTTCTCGCCCGACAGCGCCTGGCTCTACTGGATCTGGCGTGACGAGAACGCCCGGCCATCGAAGGTGTTTCGCCGGCCGGCGCGCGGCGGCGAGGACGCGCTGATCTACGAGGAACCCGACGAGGGCATGTTCCTGGGGGTCGGGACCACCGCCGACGACAGCTTCGTGCTCATCCAGTCGCAGAACCAGGAAAGCTCCGAGGCCTGGCTGATCCCGGCGGCCGACCCAACCGCCGCGCCGGTGGTGGCGCAGGCGCGGCTGCCCTCCGTGCGCTACGACGTCGACCGCTGGGGCGGCCGCTGGGTGATCCGCACCAACGATGACGCGGTGGACTTCAAGCTGGCGGTGTCGGATGCGGCGATCCCGGCGCGTGACACCTGGCGCGACCTCGTGCCGGCCAAGGCGGGGCGACTGATTGCCGGCGTGGTCCCCTATGCCGGGCATCTGGTGCGGCTGGAGCGCGAGAACGCTTGCGACCGCATCGTGGTGCGCGACGCCGCCGGCGCCGAGCACGCCATCGACTTCGACGAGCCCGCCTATGCGCTCTCGCTCGACCCCGGCTTCGAGCACCACACCACGGTGACCCGCTTCATCTACCAGTCGCCCACGACGCCCAAGCAGTGGTTCGACTACGACATGGCGACCCGCGCGCGGACGCTGCGCAAGACCGAGGAGATTCCCTCTGGCCATGACCCAGCGGCTTACGAAACCCGCCGGCTCTACGCCCGCGCCGCTGACGGCGCCGAAGTGCCGATCACCGTGCTGATGAAGCGCGGCACGCCGCTCGATGGCTCGGCGCCGCTGCTGGTCTACGGCTACGGCGCCTACGGCATCCCGCTGGAGCCCGGCTTTTCGATCCGCAATTTCAGCCTGGTCGACCGCGGCTGGATCTGGGCCATGGCGCATGTCCGGGGCGGCTCCGACAAGGGCTGGGGCTGGTTCCTCGACGGGCGCGGGCCGAAGAAGCCCAACACCTTCACCGACTTCATCGCCTGCACCGAACAGCTCGTCGCCGAGGGCTACGGCCAGCCCGGCCACATCGCCGCCTACGGAGGGTCGGCCGGCGGCATGCTGATGGGCGCCATCACCAACCTGCGGCCCGACCTCTACGGCGCGGTGATCGCCGCGGTGCCGTTCGTCGACGTGCTCAACACCATGAGCGACACCGCCCTGCCGCTGACGCCGCCGGAATGGCCCGAGTGGGGCAACCCGACCACGGACGCAGCCGCTTACGATCTGATCGCCAGCTACAGCCCCTACGACAACGTGGCGGCCAAGGCTTACCCCGCCGTGCTCGCCACCGGCGGCTTGTCAGACCCGCGCGTCACCTGGTGGGAACCGGAGAAGTGGACAGCGCGGCTGCGGGAGCTGAGCACCAGCGGCCGACCCATCCTGCTCAAGATCAACATGGAAGCCGGCCACGGCGGCGCCTCCGGCCGCTTCGACTTCCTCAAGGAGATAGCTCTCGACTACGCCTTCGCCATCTGGGCGATCGAGGGCGAGGGCAAGGCGTGACGGCTTACGTCGCTCTGCTGCGCGCCGTGAATGTGGGCGGCACGGGCAAGCTGCCGATGGAAGCGCTGCGCGCCATGTGCGCCGCCGCCGGCTTCGCGAACGCGCGCACCTACATCGCCAGCGGCAACGTCGTGTTCGAAGCCAGGGACGCCGAGGCCAAGGTCAAGGCGACGCTGGAGGCGGCGCTCGCCGCCTACGCCGGCAAACCGGCGGGCGTGATGGTGCGCACCGCCGCGCAGATGGCCGCCGTGCTGGCCGCCAATCCCTTTGCCGGGCATCCCGGCAACCGGGTGATGGCGATCTTCCTCGACGCCGCGCCGCCGGCGGACCTCGGTGTCACTCACCAGGGCGACGACGAAGAGGTGACGCCGGGCAAGCGCGAGATCTACGCGCGCTACGGGGCCGGCATGGGCCAGTCGAAGCTGCGCATCGCCGCCGCCCGCACCGGCACCGCCCGCAACATGAACACCGTCGCCAAGCTGGCCGCGATGGCGGCGGAGCGTATTGATTCGAAGCTGTAGATCTCAATTCAGCGTTCAAGCGGAACCGGTCGCGATCTAGTCCCCCACGCGTTCGGCGAATTGCTGGGAGAGTTTTCGGGCCAGGTCGGCTTTGGCGTAGGGCTTGGAGATCAGGCTGACGCCTTCGTCCAGGCGGCCATGGTGGATGATGGCGTTGTCCGTGTAGCCCGAGGTGAACAGGATCGGCAGGCCGGGCCGCAGCTCGGCGAGGCGCTTGGCGAAGTCGCGGGTGCGCAACGGCCCCGGCATCACCACGTCGGAGAACACCAGGTCGATCTCGGGCGCTTTATCCATCAGGTCGAGAGCGCTGGCGGCGTCGACAGCTTCCAGGCTGCGGTAGCCCAGCTCGTCCAGCATCGCCACGGTTGCGGCGCGCACCGCGGCGTCGTCCTCGACCACCAGGATGGTGCGCCCGCCAGCCGCCACCGCTTCCTCTGGCTCGATCCCGGCGACCGCGGTCTCTGGCTGCCGGGAGCGCGGAAGGTAGATCTTCACCGTCGTGCCCTGGCCGACCTCGCTGTAGATCTGGATGTGGCCGTTGGACTGCTTGGTGAAGCCGTAGACCATCGACAGACCGAGGCCGGTGCCCTTGCCGTCGCTCTTGGTGGTGAAGAACGGCTCGAATACCCGAGCCCGCACCTCCTCGCTCATCCCCTCGCCGGTGTCGCTGACCGCCAGCATCACGTACTGGCCCGCGGCGACCTCGCCGACGTTGCGCGCGTAGCTCTCATCCAGCACCGCATTGGTGATCTCGACGGTGAGGCGGCCGCCACGGGGCATGGCGTCTCGGGCGTTGAGCGCCAGGTTGAGGATGGCGCTCTCCACCTGGGTGGGGTCGGCGATGGTGTTCCACAGGCCGCCGGCGACGACGGTTTCCACCTCGATGGCCTCGCCCAGCGTGCGCCGCAGCAGGTCGGCCATGTCGCTGACCAGGCGCGACAGGTTGATCACCTGCGGCTCCAGTGGCTGGCGGCGCGCGAACGCTAGCAGCTGGCGTGTGAGCTGTGCGGCGCGGTCGGCCCCGTAGAGGGCGTTCTTCAGCCGCTGGGCGGCGCGCGGGTCGTTCGCCACGGCGCCCTCAAGCAGCTCGAGGTTGCCCCGGATCACCTGCAGCAGGTTGTTGAAGTCGTGGGCGACACCGCCGGTCAGCTGGCCGATCGCCTCCATGCGCTGGGCGTCGCGCAGCCGCTCTTCGGCGCGGACGCGGTCGGTGATGTCGCGGATCGAGCCGATGATACGGTCCACCGTGCCGGCCGCGCCCGGCACCGGCGCCACAATGGTCTCCCAGGTGCGCGGGCCGCCCGGCAGCCGCGCCAGTTCGTTGCGCGAGGTGGTCGGCGCGCCGCCGGCGCGCACCCGGCGATAGTAGGTGGTGAGCCGGCCCGCGATCTCGCCCGGCAGGATCTCGCCGATGGCGCGGCCGCGCACGCGCTCCGCCGTCACGTTCATCGCCTTGGCGAAGGCCGGGTTGATGTCGGCCAGCACGAAGCGGTCGTCGGCTTCGACGTTGAGCACGAAGAGGTAGTCCGGCACGTTGGCGAACATGGCGTTGGTCAATGCGCTCAGCGCGTCCTTGTCCGCTTCCGCCCTGCGCGCTTCGCCCATTGCCTGCTCGAGGTTGCGGTTGGAGCGCGCCAGCAGGATCATGCCCAGCGTCAGGATGGTGAGCGCCACCAGACTGACCACGAGGGCGGCGGCGAGGGTCACGGTCTGCACGCCGCGCGCGGAGTTGGTGCGCCGGATCAAGAGGTCGTTCTCGTAGCCGGTCACGCTGTCGGCGTCGTCTCGGATCGCTTTCATCGCCAGCCGGCCGCCGGCCACGAACGGCCGCGCCGCCCCAGGCCCGCCGGTTCGCGCCGCGTCCATCGCCTCGCGTATGGCCGCGCGCCGTTGCTCCACCGCGCCGATGAAAGCCCGCACCGCGTTGATTTGCACGGGATTGTCGACCACCAGCGCGGTGAGCTGGGCTTCCTGCCCCGGCATGGCCGCCGCCACCTGGGTATAGGCGTTGAGGTAGCCGGGGTCCTCGCTGATCAGATAGCCGCGAGCGTCCTCCTCGACCGCCTCGGCCGAACTGCGCAACTGCTGCACCGCGTCCATCACCGCGCGGGAGTGGTTCACCCAGGTGCGGGCGTTGCCCAGGGTGCCGACCTGATTGATGACCAGGAACAGGCTCAAGCCCGCGACCAGTAAGGCCAGGGCGACCGCAGCGGCGATGACTCGCTTGAAACCCACGCGTCGCACCCCCGGCGCGCAGCCCGACCTGCGCCGCCGTTCGCTTACTTATTGATCGTTGCGTCGCTTGGCTCAACCGGAACATCTGACGCACCGGCGTCGGCGGGCGGCCGGCCGGTGACGCCGTGGTCGATCAGCGCGCCGCTTAACGTGCGATCCAGGTGCTGGGCGCGCCAGGCCAGCATCGCCTGCGCCTTCGTCAGCACCGCCGCCGGGTCGGTCAACGCCGTGCGCCAGGTGGGGTCGGCAGCGAGGTCGAAAGCGAGCGCCTGGCCGTCGGCGAGCTGCACGTAGGCGCTGACGGCGTCGCGCCGTACGGCGAGGCTCTGGCGTTCCTGAGCGGGGTCCCAAGCGGCCGCCGGCGAACCCAGCAGGAAGCGCCAATCGTATTCCCAGTGCGCCGCCTCGCGCCAGCCGGCGGGCGTCTCGCCGCGCAGCAAGGGCGCGAGCGAAGCGCCGTCGCATTGGGCGGGGATGGGCAGACCCATGGCGTCGCAGAGCGTCGGCAACAGATCGACGTTCTCGGTGAAGGCCTGGCTCACAGCGCCGCGGACGGCGGTCGGGCGCGGGTCGCGGATGATACCCAGAACGTGGTAGCTCTGCTCGAAGTAGCCGAGCTTCTGCATGAGGCCGTGGTCGCTGAGCTGCTCGCCGTGGTCGGCGGTGACCACGATCATGGTGTCATCCCACTGGCCGGCCGCGCGCAGCGCCGCCCAGACGCGGCCGAGCTGGTAGTCGACCTCGCTGACCATGCCGAAATACTGGGCCGCCAGCTGGCGCATGACAGCGGGGTCGGCCGGCGCGGCGAGGCGCGGGAACAGCTGCCGGACCGCGGTCAGCAGCGGGTGCTGGTCGCCAGCGGCGATCGGCGCGGGGACGTCGGCCGGATCGTACATATCGGCGAAGCGGCCGGCGGCGGCGTAGGGCGGATGCGGGCGCAGGTGGCTGAGGTGGGCGAACCACGGCCGGACCTGCCGCCGCATCCAGCCCAGGAACCGGTCGGTGAGGAACGAGGCCATGCTCAGGTCCTCTTCGCGCTCGGGTTCGGACCGTAGCGCCGCCACCGCATCGTCCCCGAAGTCGAAGTCCTGACCCTTGAGGAACTTAAGCCACGGTGCCGGCGCGCCGGAGGGCAGGTGGCAGACCGGATCGAAGCCCGGCAGCACTTCCTCGTAGCTGACGAGGCGCGGATCGCCTGGGCCGTCAGCGGCGCGCGGATCGAACGCCTGGTCGGTGTAGCCGAAGAGCGCGGGCGCATAGCCGGCGCGCCGCGCCGCCAGCGCAACGTTGTCGAAGCGCGCATCCAGCGGCGTGCCGTTGGCCACCACCCGGTGGTTCATCTGGTAGAGGCCGGTGTAGAGGCTGGCGCGGCCGGGCCCGCAGGGCGCCGCCTGGCTGTAGTGGCGAGCCAGCCGCAGCCCGTCGGCCGCCAGCGCGTCAAGGTGGGGCGTCTTCACCAGCGGATGGCCCGCGCACGACAGGCAATCGGCGCGGAACTGGTCCAGGGTGACGAGGAGGATGTTCACCTTCGCCTCGTCCCGCGCCCGCCGCCCGCGGTCAAGCCGGCGGTTTTCATGTGTGTGGAACAGCCGCCTGCCTATTGGGTCTGGCGCGCCCGGCCGCTAGGGAGCGGCGATGTTCGGGCTGCTTTGGGTTCCGGTGACGATCGGCGCGTCCGCCTTCCAGGTGGCGCGCAACGCCTTCCAGCGCGGCATGATGGGCGCGACCGGACCATGGGGCGCGACGCTGTCGCGGTTCCTGTTCGGCCTGCCGTTCTCGATTGCTTTCACCGCTGTCGCTTGGGCGTTCACCCCGGCGGCGCGGCCACATCTGACCGCCGAGTTCTGGTGGCCTGGGCTCACCGGCGCGGCGGCGCAGGTGCTGGCGACCGCCAGTCTGCTGGTCGCCATGCGGCGCGCCGGCTTCGCAGTCGGCACCGCGATGCAGCAGAGTTCGGTGCCGTTGTCGGCCATCGTGGGCCTGGCGGTGTTCCACGACAATCTGGCGCCCGGCGGCTGGCTTGGCGTCGCCATCACCACCTGCGGCCTGGCTGTGCTGACCTGGCCGCACCGCGATCAGGCGGGCGAGCATCCGGTCTCCGGCGCTTTCTTCGCGCTGCTCTCGGGCCTCTTCTTCGGCTTCAGCCTCAACGCGTTCCACCATGCCGGCCGAGCGCTGGACCCAGAGCACGCGCTGTTCTCGGCGCTGATGTGCGTCACCATTGTGCAGGCGGCGCAGGCCAGCGCGCTTGGCCTCTACCTGGCGGTCCGCGACCCCCGGGCGCTGGTCGCGGTGGTCATCGGCTGGCGGCAATCGCTGGCGGCTGGGTTTTGCGGCGCGGTGGCCTCGTCCGGCTGGTTCCTGGCGCTGAATCTGGCGGCGGCGGCGCCGGTGCGCTCGGTGGGGGTGATCGAGATGCCCATGGCCGCCATCGCCGGCCGCCGCGTCTTCAGCGAGCAACTGACGGTGCGCCAGGTTCTCGCCGGCGCTGCCGTGCTGGCAGGGGTGGTGATGACAGCGCTGTCGTAGCGCTCCTGTCCCGCGTAGCGGGGGAGGAGATTCAGACCCGCTCCAGCAGCGCCACCGTTCCCTGGCCGCCGTCCGCGCAGATCGAAACGATGGCGCGCGACCCGGTAGGCATGACCGTCAGCTCCTTGGCCGCCTGGCTGAGGATTCGCGCGCCGGTGGCGGCGAAGGGGTGGCCGAGGGCCAGGGTGCCGCCGTTGGGGTTGACCCGGTCCCAGGGGAACGCGCCGAGGTCGGCGTCGACGTGGGCGCGCTCGCGGCGATAGGCCGGGTCGCTGGCGGCCTTGATGTTGGCCAGCACCTGCGCGGCGAAGGCCTCGTGGATCTCCCAGAGCGCGATGTCGGCGAAGCTGAGGCCGTGGCGGGCCAGCAGGCGCGGGATGGCGCGGCCCGGCGCCATCAGCATCCCCTCGTCGAGGCGAAAGTCGATGGCGGCGATCTCGAAGTCGGCCAGCGTCACGGCGGGCTCGGCTCCCAGTTGCTTCAGCCCCTCGGCGTCGGCGACCCAGAGCGAGGCCGCGCCGTCGGTGACCGGCGAAGCGTTGCCGGCGGTGATCGTCCCGGCGGGATCGTAGACGGTCCTCAAGGAGGCCAGCTTCTCCAGCGTGGTGTCGCGGCGGGGCAGGGTGTCGTGCTCGACTCCGGCGAAGGGGACGATCAGGTCGGCGAAGAAACCGGCGTCCTGGGCCGCGACGGCGCGCTGGTGGCTGCGCAGCGCCCACGCGTCCTGCGCGGCGCGGGCGATCTCGAAGCGCCTGGCGGTGTCCTCGGTGTGCTGGCCCTGCGAGCGGCCGCTGACGCGGTTGGCCCAGGCGTTGAGCGGCAGGTCGAAGTCGGCGGCGGTGAGCTCGGTCAGCATCTTGGCCGCGGCGGCCGGATCGCGTGGGAAGGTCGCCACCAGCCGGTCGGCGACGTCGCGCTTCAGGGCGATCGGCACGTGGCTCATGGTCTCGACGCCGCCGACCAGCGCCAGATGCCGGTTGCCGCGGCCCAGCATGCCGGCGGCTTCGACCACGCCCATGAAGCTGGTCGAGCAGGCGAGCACGGTGGAGACCGCCGGGATGGTCGGATCGAGCCCGGCCTCGAACACCAGCTCGCGGGCGATGTTGGAGACCGTCGCCTCGGGGATCACCTCGCCCCAGACGATGAAGTCCGGCCGCGTGCCGGCTGCAGTCGCCTGGGCGCCCATCGCCTTGGCCACCGGCGCCGAGAGGCCGAGGCCGTCGTATTGGGCGTAGGGGCCGCCACCTTTGACGAAGGGGGTGCGGAGGCCGGGAATGAGGAAGATGTCGGTCATCGGCGCCGCCGCCCCGCTCAGCCGCTCACCTCGGTGTCCGGCCGATCGTCGCCGGGGTCGACCTCCTCGTGCCAGCGGCCGCGCTCGTCCTCCCAGGTGATGCCGCGCGTCTCGCCGGAGACCCGCTGCTCGCCGGCGGCGCGGCGGGCGGCCGCCTTGGCGGCGTCGTGGCTGGGGAAGGTCTCCGAGTAGACGCCGTCGACGCGGTAGGCCCAACCGTCCTCGTGCTGGACGATCTCGTAGGTGACGTGGCTCATCAGGTCCTCGCGGCGGCCGTCTCGGTCAGTTCCGTCGATATGGTGAAGCCAGCCTTCAGCGC
>DASXZG010000091.1:0-14062 GCA_036502045.1 Caulobacteraceae bacterium
GCGGTGGTGCGGTGTTCCGCCACCACGACCAGTTCATTGACGGTGTCGGAACTGGCCGCGCTGGCCGTCGCCGCGGCGGTCGCAGTGGCCGCATTGGCATGCATCGCGCCCAGGCTGAGCACGCCTACGGCGCCGCCGAGCAGCAAGAAACTCTTTCTCATGTCGCCTCCCCAGGATCGGTCCGTGCCGACGCCTTGACGTTGTCGCGCGTCGACGGGGTACGTCGACACGACAGGGGGACGTTGCTGCACCCTCCGAGCCTCGTCAACGGCCCAGGCTACCGAAATGTAATGTGCGCGGCCGCAGTGTGGCGCGGGTGAGACACATGCCGCCAGGGAACAGTTAGAAAACCGGGTATAAGCGAACCCAATCAAGCACTTTTCAGTGGTTGGGTATGTATTTCCGCGTGGCGCCGGCGTGACAGAGTCGTGGCGGCGCGCCTCAAACGGCGGCGAATGGATAGGGCGAAATCGACTTGGTGAAGTCGTCGACGGTGAGCGTGCGACCGAGCGGCTCAGCCGCCCGCTGCGGGCACGCCGGGCGTTCGCAGACGCGGCAGGCGGGTCCGATCTCGGTGACGTCCGGATTGGCCAGGTCGAGCCCGCGCGAATAGACCAGCCGCGGCGCGAACTTCAGCTCGCAGCCCAGTCCGATGGCGAGCCCTGCGTCCTCTTCGGTGAAATGCCCGGCGACCCGCGGCGCCGTGCGCGCGATGGTGAAGAAGCGCGAGCCGTCCGGCGTCTCGATGATCTGCGTCACGAAGCGGCCGGGCGTGCGGAAGGCCTCGTGCACCCGCCACCTGGGGCAGGAACCGCCGAAGCGCGAGAACGGGAAGGTGGCGCCGGCGAAGCGCTTGGAGATGTTGCCCGCCGAATCCACGCGGATCATGAAGAACGGCACACCGCGCGAGGTCGGCCGCGAGAGCGTCGTCAGGCGGTGGCAGACCTGCTCGAAACTGGCGCCGAAGCGCGCGCCGATAAGGTCGATGTCGTGGCCAGTGCGCTCGCAGGCCTCGCGGAACGCCTCGTACGGCATCAGCATCGCCGCGGCGAGGTAGTTGGCCAGCGACACCTTCAACAGCCGGCGGGTGGGCGCGTCCGGCGCGCCGGCGCGATCGGCGGCGGCGTTCAGCATCGGGTCGTGCTCGGCGATCGCCAGCTGATAGGCGATGGAGAACGCCCGCCCTGCCTCGCCCAGCAGTTCCGACAGCATCAACCGGCGCCGGTGATGGTCGTAGCGGCGGACCGAGTCCGGCAGCACGTCCCGCGGCGCGACGCGCACCTGGATCCCGTGACGGTCGGCCAGCCGCTGGCGACCGGCGGCGGCGAAGTCCTGCGGCTCCGGCTTCAGCTCCCGCGCCAGCGCCTCTCCGGCGTCGTCCAGCTCGGCGAAGAAGTTGCGCTGCGCCTGGATATAGTCGCGCACCCAGTCGGACGGCATGAGCGACAGGCCCTCGCCTCCCTCCTCCGCCCGCGGCAGCGCGCCCAGCTCGGACAGCCGCCGCCGGTCGGCGTAGGCGCGGTAGAGGCGCACGATGGCGTCGGCGACCGCCGGAGCATTCTCGGCCACCTCGGCCAGTTCGTGGCGGGCGACGCCCAGGTCGCGGAAGAGCGGGTCGGCGAAGACCTCGGTCAGGTCCTGCGCGCCGGCGGCCTCGTGGTCGGCCGAGAGACTGCGGATGTCGATGTCGTAGGCTTCCGCCAGGCGCAGCAGCACCTGAGCCGTGATCGGCCGCTGGTTGCGCTCCAAGTGATTGAGGTAACTGGGCGAAACCGCCAGGTCCTCGGCCATACGCGTCTGGGTGAGGCCGAGCTCGCGCCGCAGCCGCCGCAGTCGCGGCCCTAGGAACAGCTTGCGTTCGGGCGCCTGGGCCATAGCGCCGATTCTGTCACAAATTCACACCTATGACAATGTCATACTGTGACAAAGTGAACTTTCGCGGCCGTCCGCTGGGCGTTTCCCAGCTTTTCCAGCGGCTCGCGCGCGTCTAGGTGTCAAAGTCACACAACGGCATCCCGCCGCTAGAGAGCATATATTATGAGTGGACTCGACAGCCTTATCCCGAACGCGCCGAAGGGGCGCTTCGACGGGATCAAGCGCCCCTACACCGCCGAGCAGGTGCAGAAGCTGCGGGGCTCGTTTCCGATCGCCTACACGCTGGCCGAGCGCGGCGCCAACAAGCTGTGGAAGCTGCTGCACGACGAAGCTTACGTGAACACCCTGGGCGCCATGACCGGCAACCAGGCCATGCAGCAGGTGCGCGCCGGCCTGAAGGCCATCTACCTGTCTGGCTGGCAGGTGGCTGCCGACAGCAACACCGCCTCCTCCATGTATCCGGACCAGAGCCTCTACCCGGCCAACGCCGCGCCGGAACTCTGCCGCCGCATCAACAAGACGCTGCAGCGCGCCGACCAGATCGAGCACTCGGAAGGCGGCGCGACGCGCGACTGGTTCGCCCCGATCGTGGCCGACGCCGAAGCCGGCTTCGGCGGCCCGCTGAACTCGTTCGAGATCATGAAGGCGTTCATCGAAGCCGGCGCCTCTGGCGTCCACTTCGAAGACCAGCTGGCCTCGGAAAAGAAGTGCGGCCACATGGGCGGCAAGGTGCTGATCCCGACCGCCGCGCATGAGCGCAACCTGATCGCCGCGCGCCTGGCCGCCGACGTCATGGGCACGCCCACCCTGGTCATCGCCCGCACCGACGCCGAGAGCGCCAAGCTGATCACCTCCGACGTCGATGAGCGCGACCACGCGTTCATCGAAGCCGACAGCCGCACCCCGGAAGGCTTCTATCGCCTGAAGGACGGCACCGGCCTGCAACACTGCATCGCGCGCGGCATTTCCTTCGCGCACTACGCCGACATGCTGTGGTGGGAAACGTCGCATCCGAACCTCGACGAAGCGCGCGAGTTCGCCGAAGCGGTGCACAAGGTGCACCCCGGCAAGCTGCTGGCCTACAACTGCTCGCCGTCGTTCAACTGGGAAGCCAACATCGACAAGGCGACGATCGCCAAGTTCCAGCGTGAGCTGGGCGCGATGGGCTACAAGTTCCAGTTCGTCACCCTCGCCGGCTTCCACAGCCTCAACCACGGCATGTTCGAGCTGGCCAGCGGCTACCGCGACCACGGCATGGCGGCCTACTCGGTGCTGCAACAGGCCGAGTTCGCATCGGAAGCGCAGGGCTACTCGGCCACGCGCCACCAGCGCGAAGTGGGCACCGGCTACTTCGACGAAGTGGCGATGACCATCTCCGGCGGCCAATCCTCCACGACCGCGCTCGCCGACTCCACGGAAGCCGCGCAGTTCAAGAAGGAACCGGCGCACGTCTAAAGCTTGGGAACGGCCCGTCGCGCCGCGGCGGGCCGGCGCCCTGAACGTCTGACTGGTGGGGGCCAACGCCCCCGCCTTTTTTGTTTGGGGACGGGCGGTCAGGCGACCGGATCGACTTATGGCCATTGCATGGCTATATTTTTCACATGTCGATGCACAGCGTCGCTGACGCCAAGAACAAGCTGTCCGAACTAATCGACCGCGCGATCGGCGGCGAGGACGTCGTGATCACGCGTCACGGCACGCCTGTGGCGGTGCTCAAAGGCGTCGCCAGCAGGGCCCAACCGGTCACCGACGATGAGATCGCGTGGCTGGAGCGCCATCGGATCCCCGGCCCGGTCCCGAGCGAAGATGCCGGCCAGTCGGTGCGACGCATGCGCGATGACGATTGGGCGTGAACGTCTACGCCGACGCTAGTCTGCTGGTCGCCCTTCTCGTGCCCGACGTCTTCAACGACCGCGCCGCAGCCTTCCTCAACGCAACCAAACCGATGTTGCACCTCAGCGACTTCGCCGCGGCGGAGTTCGCTTCTGTCATCGCGCGCAGGGTCCGCACCGGTGACATGGAGCGAGCTAGCGCCGAGCGCGCTTTCGCGACCTTCGACGCCTGGGCCACCCAGCGCGGACCCAGACTAGAGACGCGCACGACAGACCTGGCGCGAGCCGAAACCTGCATCCGGCGGCTCGATCTGACGCTGAGGACGCCTGACGCAGTCAACATCGCCATCGCCGAGCGGCATGGGCTTGCGATCGCCACCTTCGATGTGGCGATGATCGCGGCCGCTCGCGCGTTGGGCGTCGAGGTGGCCGACGCTTGACGAGCAGCGGCGCGCGGAGTCATCCGCCGCTCCATGACCGACATCGCCCCCGACACCGAGCGCAATCGCGAAGCCTGGAACGCCGGGCGCTATGACCTTTGGGTGGCGGGTGTCGGGACACCGGCGGAAGAGGCCGCGCGCATCCGCGCCAACCCCGCGCACATCGCCCGGCGCATCGTCCCGCACCTCGGCGAGTTGGCCGGCCTGCGCGTCTGCCAGCTGCAAGGCTCGCACGGACGCATCGCTACGGGCCTGGCGCTGATGGGCGCCAAGCCCACCGTGATCGACTTCGCCGAGGAAAATGCCCGTTACGCCACCGAGCTCGCCGCCGCGGCCGGCGTCGCCATCGACTACCACGTGTCGGACGTCATGCAGGCGCCGGCGCTGCGGCTAGCGCCCTTCGACGCGCTGATCCTGGAGCTTGGGGTCTTCCACTATCACCAGGGCCTGCGGGCGTTCTTCGAGGTGGTCGCTGGCCTGACCCGCACCGGCGGCCGGCTGGTGATCGCCGAGTTCCACCCGGTGCGCCAGAAGCTGTTCCACGCGCCGCGCGACTACTTCCGCACGACCCTCATCGAGGGCGCGGCGCCTAGTCCGGTACCCGGCGGCCCAGAGCTCGGGACCTGCATCTACCGGCACTGGACGCTGGCCGAGATCGTCCAGACCACCATCGATGTCGGCTTCCGGATCGACACGTTCCAGGAGCACCCCGATTGGGACGACCCCACCATTCCGGGGACCTTTACGCTGGTGGGCGTCAAGACCGGCGGCTGATCTCCAGTGGGCGCCACCGCGAACTAGGCGCCCTGGCCGAAGCAAGTTAGGCAACAGCGTCGGGCGCGGGCTTTGCCGCACCCGCAACGCTGCGGCCGCATGAGCCTCGACGCGGAACACTTCCGAGCTCTCGCCGGCTACCGCTTGGCAATGCGCCGCTTCATGGCGGCCGCCGAAAGCATCAGCAGAGGCGCGGGCCTTACGCAGCAGCACTATCAGACGCTGCTCGCCATCCGCGCCTGGCCGGGCGAGACCATGACCATTGGCGACCTCGCCGGCGAGCTTCTGCTCACCCACCACGCCACCGTGCAGCTGCTGAACCGGATGCAGAAGGCGGGCCTGGTGGCGCGAACGCCCTCCAGCACGGACCGGCGTCAGGTGCTGCTGCAACTCACCGACGACGGCGAGACCGTGCTGCAACAGGTCGCGGTGCTGCACATGCGCGAGATCCTGCGTCAGGAAGGCCAGATCACCCGCTCTCTGCGCCGCCTGCGCCGGCTGGCGTCTGGGCCGGACGCCCTGGAGCCGTAAGGCCCGGGCGAAGGCTGACGCGCGGTTGGCATTGACGCGAGACGCCCGGGTGCGCCTATGGATTGCCTGAACGAAGAGACAGAGCGCGGCCGACAGCGCCGCCAAGCGAGCTTGTGAGGAAGACGCCATGACCGCCATCAACCCCGTGACCGACTACGCCCTCGACGGCGACGTCGGCGTGATCACACTGAATTCGCCGCCCGTGAACGCGCTCTCCGCGCCGGTTCGCGACGGCATCGCCAAGGGCATGGAGGCGGCGATCGCCGACGCCGGCGCCAAGTCCATCGTGCTCATCTGCGAAGGCCGCACCTTCATCGCCGGCGCCGACATCACCGAGTTCGGCCGCCCGGCCGCGACCCCCTCCGCCAGCCTGCCGGAGGCGCAGCGCGCCATCGAGAATTCGCCCAAGCCGGTGATCGCCGCCATCCACGGCACCGCGCTGGGCGGCGGTCTGGAAGTGGCGCTCTGCGCCCACTACCGCATCGCCGTGCCCTCCGCCCGCTGCGGCCTGCCGGAAGTGAACCTGGGCCTGCTGCCGGGCGCCGGCGGCACCCAGCGGCTGCCCCGCGTGGTCGGCGTCGAGAAGGCGCTGCAGATGATGACCACCGGCGAGCACGTGCCGGCGCCGGAATGTCTGGCCATGGGCCTCGTCGACGAGCTGGCCCCGGAAGGCGGCTTGCGCGCCGCCGCGATCGCCTTCGCTCACAAGATCGCCGCCGAGGGCCGGCCGCTGAAGAAGGTGCGGGAGTCCAACGCCAAGGTGGAGGCCGCCAGAGGCCATCCGGAGATTTTCGCCAACTTCCGCAAGGCCAACGAGCGGCGCATGCGCGGCTTCCTGGCGCCCGAGTACAACATCCAGTGCATCGAAGCGGCGGTGAACCTGCCGTTCGACGAGGGGCTGGCGGTCGAGGGCAAGCTGTTCGGCGAACTGATGCGCGGGCCGCAGTCGGCCGCCCAGCGCTACAACTTCTTCGCCGAGCGCCAGACCGCGAAGATCCCGGACGTGCCGGACGACACCCCGACGATCCCGATCAACAAGGTCGGCGTCATCGGCGGCGGCACCATGGGCGGCGGCATCGCCATGAACTTCATGAACGCCGGCTTCCAGGTGACCATGGTCGAGGTGAAGCAGGAAGCGCTGGACCGCGGCATCACCACCATCCGCCGCAATTACGAGCGCTCGCGCACCGCCGTTCCGGCCGAGACCGAAGCGCGCATGGGCCGCCTCACCGGCACGCTGGAGCTGGAGCAACTGGCTGATTGCGACCTCGTCATCGAGGCCGTGTTCGAGCGCATGGACATCAAGAAGGACCTGTTCGCCAAGCTCGACGCCATCTGCAAGCCGGGCGCGATCCTGGCCAGCAACACCTCGGGGCTGAACATCGACGAAATCGCCTCGGTGACCAAGCGGCCCGAATGGGTGATCGGCCTGCACTTCTTCTCGCCAGCCAACGTGATGAAACTGCTGGAGATCGTCCGTGGCGACAAGACGTCCAAGGAAGTGATCGCCACCTCGATGAAGCTGGCCAAGCGCATCGGCAAGATTGCCGTGCTGGTCGGCGTCTGCCCAGGCTTCGTGGTCAACCGCATCAACGGCTCGCGCGGCCGCGAAACCCAGAAGCTGATCATGGAAGGCGCCATGCCCTGGGACGTGGACCGGGCGCTGTTCAACTTCGGCTACGCCATGGGCCCCTTCGCCACCGGCGACCTTGCCGGCCTCGACCTCGGCTGGGTGAAGGAGCGCTCCACCGGCTCCACCATCCGCGAAGTGATGTGCGAGATGGACCGCCGCGGCCAGAAGAGCGGCGCCGGCTGGTACGACTACGACGAGAACCGCAACCCGACCCCTTCGCCCGTGGTCGAGAAGATCATCCAGGACTTCCGCGCCAAGTCCGGCGTCAACAGCCGCACCATCAGCGACGAAGAGATCGTCGAGCGCTGCGTCTATCCGCTGATCAACGAGGCGATGCGGGTGCTGGAGGAAGGCAAGGCCATCCGCGCCTCCGACATCGACGTCTGCTTCCTCAACGGCGCCGGTTTCCCGGTCTATCGCGGCGGACCGATGATGTACGGCGACCAGGTCGGGGGCCCGGCCGTGGTGCTGGCCAAGCTGAAGGAATTCCAGGCGACCATGGGCGACCAGTTCAAGCCCGCGCCGCTGCTGGAAAAGCTGGCCGCCGAAGGCAAGCCCTTCGCCAGCCTGAACTAGCGCCGCTGATCGAGCGTCCCCTGGGCGGGCTGCGATTTGGGCCCTAGATAGGGCCGAGGGTCCGCGTCCAGGGGAGAGCATGGCCGACACGCTGCGCCAGGTCCGACGCGCCGCCACCGAGTGGGGCGTCCGCGGCTTGCTGGCGCTCAGCGCCGTGTTGCCGATGAGCGCGCAGCAGTGGGCCGTGCGCACGATCATCGGGATCGCCGGGGCTGCGCCAGGCCTGCGGGCCTGGGTGCTGCGCAACATGCGCCTGGCGCTGGGCGACGACGTGCCGGCCAGCGCCGCGCGCGAATGGGTGCGCAACGTCAGCCTCGCCATGTCGACCATGGTGGTGACCTTCCATCGTGGCTTCCGCGCGGCCGGCGTGCTGGACAAGGTGTGCTTCGACGACAGCATCGCGGTCCTCGATGCGGCGGTCGCCGGTGGCCGTGGCGCGGTGTTGATCGCCTCACACCTGGCGGGCCACGAGATGGTCGCCGCGGCCATCAACCAGCGCCACCCGATGGCGATGCTGGTGCGCCGCTCGCCCAAGCCGGCCGAGATGGCGCGCAAGCTCAAGTGGTACAACGCCCTCGGCGCCGAGTTGGTGCTGCGGCCCAGCGGGCCCACCACCATGAAGGACGCCGTCGACTACGTGCGGGTGCTGCGCGGCGGCAAGACCATCGCCATCACGCCGGATCTGCTGGCCGCGCCGCATGAGGGCGCGCCGGTGACGATCTTCGGGCGCCCGGCGAGGCTGCACGTGGGCGCGTTCGCGCTCTCCATGCTGGCCAAGGCGCCTATGGTGCGGGTCTCCGGCCGTTTGCAGGCCGACGGCCGGGTGCTGGTATCGTTCGAGCGCGCGCCGGATATCGCTGGCGCCGACCGCGAGGCCGCCGTCGGTGCGGCGCTGCAGGACTGGTGCCGCTGGTTCGAGACCAAACTGCGCTCCGACCCCGCCGGCTGGATGTTCTGGGTCGACAAACGCTGGTCGCGGTTCCTGCGCGACACGCCGCGCGAGCGCGTATGAACATCCTGATCACGTTGGCGGTCGCGGCGGGCGGCATGGCGGTGCTGTGGGCGTTCCAGAGCGTGATGCTGGCGCTGGCCGGCCGCCCGCAGACCTGGCCGCTGCAGTTCGAGGCCGACCGGCCGCTACTGAAGGCCACCAGCCGCATCATCGTCCACAGCGAGTGGCTGATCATCCTCATCGGCACGCCGCTGGCGCTCGGCATCCGGCCGCTGGATGCCCTGGCGCAGGCGTTCCGGCTGCCGGTCCCCTGGCGCGCCATGGGCGTCGCCTTCCTGGTGGTGTTCGTCCCCATCTGCCTCGTCTACGCGGCCTATCTGGCGCTGGGCTGGGCTAAGTGGGCGCCGCAGCACGACGCCGCGCGCCGCCACGCCAAGCTGTTCCGCCGCTTCCTGCCCGGGCCCATTCCGCTGGCTACGTTCGAGGAAGGCGTGTTCCGGGGCCTGATCCTGGAGCAGCTGCTGCGCTCGCTGCCGCAGACGGCGCTGTTCGCCGGCTTGGCGGTGGTGGCCAGCTCCGCGGTGTTCGCTTCGATTCACTTCATCAAGCCGCCCAAGGGCAAGCCGATCCGGCTGTTCGCCTGGGGCTACTTCATCGTCGGCTGCCTGTTCGGCTTTGCTTACCTGAAGGGAGGACGCACCCTCTGGCTGCCGATCGTGGTCCACGCCACCTGCGTGTTCTGCATCGAGGTGGCGCGGCTCTACGTGGTGTTCCAGAAGCCGCGCTGGCTGATGGGCCACATCGAGTCGCCGCAGAGCGGCGTCGTCGGCAGCGCGCTGGTGCTGGCCATGGCCGTCGCTCTGGCGGCTCTGGTCTGACTTGGTAGCGTTTTCGTCACGTCGCCTGGCCGACGTTGATCCGCCGAACAGCGGTAGCTAAGCTCCGGCCACCATCACATGGGTGACTCAATGCGCAATTTTATCGCGGTCCTGGCGGCTCTGGGTCTCGCGGCGAGCGCCGGCGCGGCGTTCGCGGACCCGAACCAGCCCTACGGCATGGACCGAAATTCCGGCCACCAGAGCGCCGGCGACCTGCCGCACTGCGACCAGCCGATCGGCGTGGCGGCGGTGAAGGAGCCGGACCGCGACTGGTGGAGCCCGCTGGGCCTTTCCGACCCCGAAGCGGTGCTGAAGATGTTCGCGCTGCAGTCCGGTTGCCTTCGGATGGTCGACCGCAACCAGGGCCTGGCCATGCGCAACCAGGAAGAGGGCCTGAACAATTCCGGCGAGCTGCAGCGCGGCTCCAACGTCGGCCGTGGCCAGGTGCTCGCCGCCGACTACTTCATCATCCCGGACATCTCGCGCACCAACCAGGACAGCGGCGGCAGCAATGTCGGCGCGGCGCTGGGCGGCTTCCTGCCCGGTGGCTTCGGCGCCGTCGCCAGCAGCATCAACGTGCGCAGCCAGGAAGCCAGCACGCTGATCACGCTGGTGGACTCGCGGACCACCGAGCAACTCTACATCGCCCAGGGCAACGCCAAGAAGACCGACGTCAGCTTTGGCGGCGGCGGTGGCTATGCCGGCTGGGCCGGCTACGCGGCCCTGGCGGGCAGCGGCTACACCAACACCGACATCGGCAAGGTGATCATGGCCGCCTACTACAACGCCTTCGTAGACCTGGTGCACTACATGCAGCAGCAGACGCCGGGCCAGCAGCAGGCGAGCGCGCCGCTGGCCTCGCAGCGGGTGACCCAGGACGTGCAGCTGCGGCATGACCCCAGCCTGTCGTCGCCGGTGGTCTACACCCTGAAGTCCGGCGCCAACATCTACCCCACCGGCCAGCGCAACGGCGTCTGGATGGAAGTAGACGACGAGAACGGCAACCGCGGCTGGATGTCCTCCGCCTACGCCACGTCGCGCTAAGAGCCGCAAAAAGCGTAACCCCTCATCCTCCCAACCGCGTCGCGGTCGGGCCCCTCCTTCTCCCTCTGGGAGAAGTATTTGAAGGCGCTCACTTATCTACCTCTCCCGGAGGGGAGAGGGAGGGGCCCGCTTGCGAAGCAAATGGGAGGGTGAGGGGTGACGGCGTCAGCCGCCTAGGCGCGTGTCAGTGAAAATCCCGGCTCTTCTGCAGGCGCGCGTCGAATGCGGCGCGCGGGTCGCCTTCGGCGTTCTTCATCGCCGCGAGACGCTCAGAAAGGTCGATGAAGCGTTCGCCGACCACGTGGATCACGTCGCTGGCGCGCTGCACGCGCCCTGAGATCACCAGGAACGACGAGGCCATCACCGTGCGCCGGTTGGCCTCGAACGCGTCGCGCCACACCACCGCGTTGGCGATGCCGGTCTCGTCCTCCAAGGTAACGAACACCACGCCCTTGGCCGTGCCCGGCCGCTGGCGGGTGATGACCAGGCCGCCCACGGTGACCTGCCGCCCGTCGCGGAGCGACGCCAGCCTCTCGGTGGTCACCGCGCCCATGCTGGAGAGCAGCTCGCGGTAGAAGCGGCAGGGGTGCGCCTTCAGCGACAAGCCGGTGGTGCGGTAGTCCTCGGCCACGTGCGCCGGCAGGGTCATGCGCGGTAGCGGCGCCGGCGCTTCGGCCAGCCCCAGCCCCGCCAGCAGCGTCGGCTCGGCCTCGGCCGCCACCTCGGGCGCCAGCGCCTTGGCCGCCCACAGCCCTTCACGGCGGTCCATGCCCAGCGAGCGGAAGGCGTCGGCCTCGGCCAGCAGCTCCAGAGACCGCCGCGACAGCCGCGCCCGATGCGCCAGCGCGTCCAGCGTCCGCGCGCCGGCGGTCCGCGCCGCGATCAGCGCCTCCGCCTCCTCCTCGCGAAAGCCTTTCACTTGCCGCAGGCCAAGGCGGATGGGAAGCAGCCGGATCGGCCCTCCCTCCCCTTCATGGGGAGGGCAAGGCCGCGGCGCGGCCGGGGTGGGGAAGTCCGAAGCCGTGCTCGACGTCCGACGATGATCGTTGATCCGTCGCACATCCCCACCCTGCCGATGCTGTGCATCGGCTGTCCCTCCCCATGAAGGGGAGGGAGGGTCAGGCTCGAGCTTCGAGTCCCAGTCGCTCATCATCACGTCGGGGCCACGCACCTCGACGCCGTGCTCGCGGGCGTCGCGGACCAGTTGCGCCGGCTGGTAGAAGCCCATCGGCTGGCTGTTGAGCAGCGCCGCGCAGAAGACGTCCGGGTAATGATGTTTGATCCAGGCTGAGATGTAGACCAGCTTGGCGAAGCTCACCGCGTGGCTCTCGGGGAAGCCGTAGGAGCCAAAGCCCTCGATCTGCTTGAAGCAGCGCTGGGCGAACTCGGGGTCGTAGCCGCGCCGCACCATGCCTTCGACGAACATGCGCCCGTAGCTGCCCACCGTGCCGAGGTTGCGGAACGTCGCCATCGAGCGGCGCAGGCCGTTGGCCTGTTCCGGCGTGAACTTGGCCGCCTCCATGGCCATCTTCATCGCCTGTTCCTGGAACAACGGCACACCCATGGTCTTGCCGAGAATGGCTTTCAGCTCGTCGGCCGGGCCGTGCTCCGGCGACGGCGCTGGAAAACTGACCGGTTCGATGCCGTCTCGGCGGCGCAGGTATGGGTGCACCATGTCGCCCTGGATCGGCCCGGGACGGACGATCGCGACCTCGATCACCAGGTCGTAGAACTTGCGCGGCTTCAGGCGCGGCAGCATCGACATCTGCGCGCGGCTCTCCACCTGGAACACCCCGACGGAATCGGCGTGGCAGAGCATCTCGTAGACGTCCGGGTCGTCCTCGGGGATGTCGGCCATGTCGGCGAACACCCGCCCATGGTCGTCAGCCAACATCGTCATCGCCCGCTTGATGGTGGTGAGCATGCCCAGCGCCAGCACATCGACCTTCATCAGGCCCAGCGTGTCGATGTCGTCCTTGTCCCAGGCGATGAAGGTGCGGTCGGCCATGGCGGCGTTGCCGATGGGCACGGTCTCGTCCAGCCGCCGCTTGGTCAGCACGAAGCCGCCGACGTGCTGCGACAGGTGGCGCGGAAAGCCGAGAAGCTCTGTGGCAAGGTCGACGGCGCGGCGGATTTCCAGATTGTCCGGATCGAGGCCCGCCTGGCGGATGTGCTCGTCGGGCACGCCAGAGCCCCAGCTGCCCCAGACGGTGTTGGCCAGGGCGGCGGTGATATCTTCGGTCAGGCCCAGCGCCTTGCCGACGTCGCGGATGGCGCTGCGGGGCCGATAGTGGATCACCGTGCCGCAGATGGCGGCCCGATGTCGGCCATATCGTTCGTACACGTACTGCATCACCAGCTCGCGCCGTTCGTGCTCGAAGTCGACGTCGATATCGGGCGGCTCGTCGCGTTCCTTGGAGATGAAGCGCTCGAACAGCACATCATGGTCCTTCTTGCACGGATCGACCGCGGTGACGCCCAGGCAGAAGCACACGGACGAATTGGCCGCCGAGCCGCGGCCCTGGCAGAGGATGCCCTGGTCCTTGGCCCATTGGACGATGTCGTGCACGGTGATGAAGTAGTTCGGGTAGTTCAGCTCCTCGATCAGCGCGAGCTCCTTGTTCAGGAGATCGACCACCTTCTGCGGCACTCCCGCCGGATAGCGCCAGTCGGCGCCGGCCCAGGCGAGATCGGTCAGGTGCTGCATCGCGGTCTTGCCGGGCGGCACCGGCTCGTCCGGATATTCGTATTTCAGCTGGTCGAGCGAGAATCCGCAGAGCTCGACGATTTCCAGCGAGCGCGCCACCGCGTCGGGCCAGAGGGCGAAGAGCCGCGCCATCTCCTCCGGAGACTTCAACGCCCGCTCGGCGTTGGCCTCGAGCCTCAGGCCCGCCGTCTGGATCGAGCATTTCTCGCGGATGCAAGTCATCACGTCCTGCAGCGCGCGCCGCTCGGGGCCGTGGTAGAGCACGTCGCCGGTCGCCACCATCGGCGCGCCAGCGTCCCGGCCGAGCGCCTCCAGGCGGGCGATCCGCCTGAAGTCTCGGGCGGCGTAGGCGCGGGCGGCTGCAAGCCAGACCCGGTCGGGAAATTCAGCCGCGGTGCGCTTCAGGGTCTGGGTGAAGGCGTCGTCGAGGTCGGCCGGCGGCACGACGATCAGGGCCTGGCCCTCGCCGTACTCGCGCAGGTCGCTCCAAATCAGCTCGCACTCGCCCTTCTTCGCCCGCATCTGGCCGATCGTGAGCAGCTTGGTCAGGCGTCCATAGGCCTCCCGGTCAGTCGGATAGCACAGCACGCTAGGCGCGCCGTCGGCGAAGTCGAGCCGGCAGCCGGGCATGAACCTGATCCCGATCTCCTTGGCCTTGGCGTGGGCCCTGACCACCCCGGCCAGGCTGTTGCGGTCGCAGACCCCGATCGCGGCGAGCCCCAAGGCCTTGGCCGCGAGCACCAGCTCCTCCGGGTGCGAGGCCCCGCGCAAGAAGCCGAAATTGGTGGCGACCTGCAGCTCGGCGTAGCTCACGCCCCTC
>DASXZG010000092.1:0-14321 GCA_036502045.1 Caulobacteraceae bacterium
CGGTATTAGGCCAGGTTTCCCCGGATTATTCCGAACCAAAGGGCACGTTCCCACGTGTTACTCACCCGTCCGCCACTCACCCGAAGGTGCGTTCGACTTGCATGTATTAGGCCTGCCGCCAGCGTTCGCTCTGAGCCAGGATCAAACTCTCAGGTTGAGTTGACGTTCTGACCGATATTCCATCCAACCCGAAGATTAGATGGGCGTTCGTTGCGTAGTCTATTGACGAGTTCCCAAAAACCACCGGTCGAAACCGATGGCCATGGTATGTCTTCAAGAGACCGCATTTGTCAGCGTCGAGATGGTACGGTTATACCATCGCCAGGACGCCGCCGCCTGCGTTTCTCTTTCCAAATCAACGATGTCAAAGACCTGACCGGAGGCTTCCGGCCCCACCGATAACGCCCGGTGGCGCGAGGAGCGGCGTCTCTAACCGCACCCGGATTCGCTGTCAATCGACCCCTTCGCGTCAGCTCCGGAAGTCCGGATTTGAGCGCAAAGACCGCTCCGGGGCCGCACGGGGCAAAACCCTGTCAGTCCGTTGCGAGTCGATTGAAGGGGCGGAAGCTAATTCGAACGAGACGAAAAATCAAGGGCCCTTGAGCCCCGGACCTCCGTCCGTGCGCCGAATATGCTCCGCCCACAAGCGAGGGGCGGGGTATATGGATGCGACTGCCCCGGTGCAAGCGTTTTTCTCAGGCTTGGCAGGGCCTTCCTGTCGCACCCAGCCAGCCCGCCTTGCGAAGCGCAAACGCGCGCGCCTATTGATGGTCATGCTCTCCAGCAAAGCCCGCTATGCGCTGCGTGCGCTCGTCGAACTGGCGAAAGCAGACGGCCTGCAGGTGACCGCGGGCGACCTTGCCGAGCGCGCCGACGCCCCGCGCAAGTTCCTGGAAGCGATCCTGCTGGAGCTGGCGCGCCGCGGCGTTGTGGTCAGCCGGCGCGGTAAGCTGGGCGGCTACAGCCTGGCGCGGCCCCCGGCGCAGATCAGCTTCGCCGAAGTCATCCGGGTGATCGACGGGCCGCTGGCGCTGGCGCCATGCGTCTCGCGGCTGTCGTTCCGCAAGTGCGACGATTGCCCTGATCTGGCCACCTGCACGCTCCGCGAAGCTCTGCTCCGGGCTCGCGACGCCACGGCCGACGTGTTGGAAGCCTACTCGCTGGCCGAAGCCGCCAGCGGGACCGGCGCCGAACTCTTTCACCTCGGCAAGGCCAGCTAGGCCCGGCGCCTCGGGGTCAGAAGCCCTCGGCCCCCTCGGGCTTGAGGTGGATGCGGCGGATGGCGTCGCCGGGGGCGACGGGCTCCAGCACCACCAGGATGCTGATCGACCGGCGGGCGAAGAGTTCGTCCAGATGGCCCTCGATCACCTGGCTGAAGTCTTCGAAGATCTGCGCCCGCAGCCCTTCGGCCTTGGCCGCCGGCAGCCGCACCCGCGCCGTCACCCCCGCCCAGTTGTGATGCTCGCCGTCGAGAAACGCATACTCGGTCAGTCGCACTGCGCCGACGCAGACCCCATCTGCGGCGGTCACCTCGAACTTATGTCCCAGCAGCGCCGCGAGCTTGGCCAGCAGCGCCGGGATGTCCGCCTCGGGCCCCAGGTTGTCGGTATATTCGAGCGTGACGCTGATCATGGCGGCTCCCCTGCCCGGCTTCTCTCTAGCGGCTGCAACGCGACGAGCGCCAGCAGCGGTTCACGGCGCGCCGTGAAGGTGCTTCGATGAGCAAAACGCCGGGGAGGCGCGCCAAGCCCATGACTGCAGCCGCCGCGCCGCGCTCGTCGCTGCGCCAGGTGATCCTGGCCAGCCTGATCGGCACCACCATCGAGTGGTACGACTTCTTCCTCTACGGCACCGCCGCGGCGCTGGTGTTCGGCAAGCTGTTCTTCCCCTCCAGCGATCCGCTCACCGGCCTGCTGCAGGCCTTCCTCACCTATTCGCTGGGGTTCCTGGCCCGGCCGATCGGCGGCATCGTGTTCGGCCACTTCGGCGACCGCATCGGCCGCAAGCGCCTCTTGATGGCAAGCCTCGTTCTGATGGGCGTCGCCAGCGCCGCTATGGGCCTGCTCCCCACTTACAAGCAGATCGGCGTCTCCGCGCCGATCCTGCTGGCCGCGCTTCGCTTCGTGCAAGGCTTCGCGGTCGGCGGCGAATGGGGCGGCGCGGTGCTGATGGCCGGCGAGTTCGGCGATGCGCGGCGGCGCGGCTTCTGGGCCGGCTGGCCGCAGGTGGGCGTGCCGGCGGGCAACCTGCTGGCTGCGGGCGTGCTGGCGCTGATGGCGGCGATCCAGTCCGAGACCGACTTCCTGGCCTGGGGCTGGCGGGTGGCGTTCCTGCTCTCCGGGCTGCTGGTTGGGGTGGGCGTCTGGGTGCGCTCGACCTTGAGCGAGTCACCGCAATTCGAGGCGGCGCAGGCGCGCGTCGCTCAGGCGCAGGAGCCAGCCCCGGCGCTGCAAGCGCTGAAGCATCGGCCAGGCGGCATCGCCATCGGCGCCGGCCTGAAGTTCGGCGAGAACATCGCTTACTACGTCGTCACCACCTTCTCGATCGCCTACCTCACCGAGACCGTGCACGCCAAGCGCGCCATCGGCCTCGACGCGGTGCTGGTCGGCAGCTTTTTGGAAATGCTGACCCTGCCCCTCTTCAACGCCCTCTCCGACAGCATCGGCCGGCGCTGGGTCTACGCCTTCGGCGCGGCGGGCATGGGGCTCTGGGCCTTCGCCTTCTTCGGCCTGCTGGCGACCGGCCAACCGGTCGCGGCGATTGTGGCGCTGGCGGTGGCCCTGGTGTTCCACGGGGCGATGTACGGGCCGCAAGCGGCGTTCATCTCCGAGCTTTTCCCCACCCGCTACCGCTATTCCGGCGCGTCCATTTCCTACCAGGTCACCTCGATCTTCGCCGGCTCGCTGGCGCCGGTGATCTCCGTGGCGCTGCTGCAGCGGACCCACGGCACGGCGGCGATCTCGATCTACGTCGCCGGCGCCTGCGCCATCAGCGTGATCGCCGCGCTGGTCGGCCGCGAGACCCGCGGCGCAAGCTTCGCCGAACTCGACGCCCGCGGCGCGCCCTAGCTTGCCAACCGGCGCGGCCGGTTCCAAAGGGCGGCCCCGGCGCCCGGCGCGGAGGTAAGTTTGCCGTCATCCGACCTCACGCTCGTCACCGGCGCCACCGGCTTTGTCGGCTCGGCGGTGCTGCGGCGTCTGGCTGGCAGCGGCGAGCGGGTGCGGGTGCTGATCCGTGAGACCAGCCCACGGGACAACCTGCTGGGCGTACCGTGCGAGGTGGCGATCGGCGACATGACCGACGCGGCTTCGATGAGCGCTGCGATGGCCGGCGTGCGGCGGCTCTATCACGTGGCCGCCGACTACCGGCTCTGGGCCCGCGACCCGGGCGAACTGCGCCGCGCCAACCTGGCGGGCGCCAGGGCGGTGATGGAGGCCGCGCTGGCGGCCGGCGTCGAGCGCGTCGTCTACACCTCCAGCGTCGCCACCCTGCGCGCCGGCGACGCCGACACCGTCGTCGACGAGACCGCGCCGCTGGCCGAAGCCGAGGCCATCGGCGCTTACAAGCAAAGCAAGGTGGCGGCCGAACGGCTGGTGGAGCAGCTAGTCGCCGAGCGCGGCCTGCCGGCCGTCATCGTCAATCCTTCCACTCCCATCGGCCCGCGCGACATCAAGCCGACGCCCACTGGCCGGATGGTGGTGGAAGCCGCCACCGGCAAGATCCCCGCTTTCGTCGACACCGGCCTCAACCTCGTCCACGTCGACGACGTCGCCGACGGCCACCTGATGGCGATGGACAAGGGCAAGCTTGGCGAGCGCTATATCCTGGGCGGTCAGGACGCGTCCCTGCGCGCCTTCCTGGCCGAGATCGCCAGCTTTTCCGGCCGCAAGGCCCCCACCATCGCCCTGCCCCGCGCACCGCTCTATCCGCTGGCGATCGTCGCCGAGGGCGTCGCCAGCCTCACCGGCAAGGAGCCGATGCTGACCCGCGACGCCCTGAAGATGGCCTCGCACCACATGTTCTTCTCGTCCGCGAAGGCCGAGCGGGAGTTGGGCTACTACGCCCGCCCCTATCGCGACGCCTTGGCCGACGCGCTGGCCTGGTTCGGCGCGGCGGGCTACCTGCGATGATCCTCACCGGCATCGCCGCCATCGGCCTCGCCGCCTGGGTCTATCTGCTGCGCTTTCGCGGCGGCTTCTGGCTGATGCGCGAGCGGGACGACCGCGACCTGCCCCCCGACCCCGCCGCCTGGCCGTCCGTGACGGCCGTGGTTCCCGCCCGCAACGAGGCCGATGTCATCGCCCGCTCCATCGGCAGCCTGCTGGCGCAGGACTATCCCGGCGAGTTCCGCGTCATCCTCGTCGACGACAACAGCGACGACGGCACCGCCGTCCGCGCGGCGGAGACCAAGACCGGCGCCGAGCGACTGACGATCCTCCCGGGCCAACCGCTAGCTCGCGGCTGGACCGGCAAGCTGTGGGCGGTCAGCCAGGGCGTCGCCGCCGCCGCCCAGCCGACCTGGCTCTGGATCACCGACGCCGACATCGCCCACGATCCGCAGACCCTGCGCCGGCTCGTCGCCCGCGCCGAGGCTGGTCAGCTCACCCTCGTCACCCTTATGGCCCGGCTGCAGACCGGGACCTGGCCGGAGCGGCTGCTGATCCCCGCCTTCGTCTACTTCTTCGACATGCTGTTCCCGTTCGGCCTGGTGAACGACCCGCGCCGCAAGCTGGCCGCCGCCGCCGGCGGCTGCATGCTGGTCCGCCGCACCGCGCTGGAGGCCGCCGGTGGCATCGCCGCGATCCGCGGCGAGATCATCGACGACTGCGCGCTGGGCGCGAAGCTGAAGGCGCAAGGCCCGATCTGGCTCGCCCTCACCCGCACCTCGGTCTCGCTGCGCCCCTATCTGACTTTGGGCGAGATCGGGCGCATGGTCTCTCGCTCGGCTTATGCCCAACTTCAGTACTCGCCGGCCCTGCTGGCGGGCACAGTTCTGGGCATGCTCTTGATTTACGCTGCGGCGCCGGTCCTTTTCGCGCTGGCGTCCGGTCCGGCCAGATGGCTGGGGCTTGCCGCGTGGGGGCTGATGACGATCTCTTTCCAGCCGATGCTGCGCTACTACCGCCTCTCCCCGCTGTGGGGGCTCGCCCTGCCGCTGATCGGCGGCCTCTACACCTGGTTCACGGTGCAATCGGCCATCGACGTCTGGCGCGGCAAAGGCGGCATGTGGAAAGGCCGCGCTCAGGCGCTGGCGGCCAGCCAATGAGCGTCGCGGCCGACTACGCCTCTGGCAAGGGGCACACCGACGAGAACTTCCCGGTCGCCTCGCAACTGATCGCGGCCAAGCACCGGCCGATCATCCTGGCCTTCTACCGCGTCGCCCGCCTCGCCGACGACGTCGCCGACCACGCCAGCGCCAGCCCCGAGGAGAAACTCGCTTCGCTTGCCGGCATCGAGGACACGCTGCTGGGCAAGGCCAACGATTCGCTGGAAGCGGTGGCGCTGCGCGAGGCGCTGGCGCGGCGCGGCCTCGGCCCCGAGCACGTGCTCGACCTCTTGGAAGCCTTCCGCCGCGACGTGACCAAGCTGCGCTACCGCGACTGGGACGAGTTGATGGACTACTGCCGCTACTCCGCCGCGCCGGTGGGCCGCTTCATGCTGGACGTGCACGGCGAGTCGCGCGCCACTTGGCCGGCGTCGGACGCGCTCTGCGCGGCGCTGCAGGTGATCAACCACCTGCAGGATTGCGCCAAGGACTACCGCCAGCTCGGCCGGGCCTACCTGCCGCAGGATGCACTGCAGGCCTTCGGCGCGCGCCTCGAGATGTTGGGGGCCGACGCCGCTGACCCGAAGCTGCTGGGCGCGCTGAAGGCGCTGTCGTGGCGCACCGAGGAACTCTTACGCAAATCCCGCCACTTCGCCGGCCAGGTGAAGGACCTACGCCTCGCCCTGGAGATCGGCGCCATCCAGCGCATGGCCGAGAGCCTGCTGCGCCGGCTGCTGCGCCGCGATCCGCTGTCGCAGGACATGCACCACAATCGCTGGGAAGCCGTCGGCGTCGGGCTGATGGGCGTGGGCCGTACGCTGGGCGAGCGGATGGGGCCTCGGCAAGCGCCGCGGTCCGGCGCATAAGGCGCCCCGCATGAGCGCAACCATCGATCCGCCGGCCGAAGCCGCCCCGACCACACAGCAGCAGGCGTCGGGCAGTTCGTTCTATGCGGCGATGCGGCTGCTGCCGCCGGCCGAGCGGGCGGCGATGTTCGCCATCTACGGCTTCTGCCGCGTGGTCGACGACGTGGCCGACGAGCCCGGCCCCTCGACCGAGCAGCGCCGCAAGGAGCTCAACGAATACCGCGCCGACGTGGCCGCGCTCTTCGCCCACAACGCGCCGGAGCGCCTGGACTACCTGGTCGCGCCGCTGGAACGCTTCGGGCTGAAGCAGGACGACTTCTTGCAGATTGTCGACGGCATGGAGATGGACGTCGACGGGCCGATCATCGCCCCCACCTTCGCCACCCTCGACCTCTATTGCGACCGCGTCGCCAGCGCTGTCGGGCGGCTCTCCACGCGCATCTTCGGCATGGACGATGAGCCCGGCGCCAAGCTGGCCCACCACCTCGGCCGCGCGCTGCAGCTGACCAACATTCTGCGCGACATCGACGAGGACGCCGAGATGGGCCGGCTCTATCTGCCGGTCGAGTCGCTGGAGATCGCCGGCATCGAGACCCGCGAGCCGGTGGAAGTCATCGCCGATCCCGCCATCGACATTGCCTGCCGCTGGGTGGCGAAGAAGGCGCACGAGCACTACGACGCCGCCGACCTGGTGCTGAAAAGCAAGCCCACGGGCCGCATCCGCTCGCCCCGGCTGATGCGCGAAGTCTACGCCGGCATCTTGCGCGGCATGGAGAAGGTGGGCTGGCACGCGCCGCGCCACCGCATCTCGCTGCCGCGCACGCAGCTGCTCTGGATCGTCCTGCGACACGGCCTCGTCGACTGATGAGCGGCAAGGTCTATGTGATCGGCGCCGGTCTCGCCGGGCTTTCCGCCGCTGTGCGCCTCGCCGGCCGCGGCGCCGCCGTGGTGCTGATCGAGGGCGCGGGGCAGGTCGGTGGCCGCTGCCGCTCGTACGTCGACGCCAGCCTCGGCATGCAGATCGACAACGGCAACCACCTCGTCCTCTCCGGCAACCACGCCACCCACGACTACCTGCGCGCCATCGGCGCCGTGGACCGGCTGGCCGGCCCGAAGGAGACGCTGTTCGATTTCTGCGACGTGCGGGACGGCAAGCGCTGGACCCTGCGGCCCAATCCCGGCCCCATCGGCTGGTGGGTGTTCAGCAAGGATCGCCGCGTGCCCGATACCAAAGTGGGCGACTACCTCGCCCTCTTGAAGCTGATGCCACGCCAGGGCCAGCGCACCTTGCGCCAGGCGATCCGCTGCGACGGCGCGCTCTGGGAGCGGCTGCTTGAGCCGTTGATGCTGGCGGCGCTGAACACCGATCCGCCCGGCGGCTCGGCCGAGCTGGCGGCGCAGGTGGTGCGCGAGACCCTGGCCGTCGGCGGCCGCGCCTACGCCCCCCGCATCGCCGACCCCAGCCTCGACGCCGCGTTCATCGCCCCCGCACTGGCCTATCTCGCCGCCCACGGCGCCGAGGTCCGCATCGGCAAGCGCGTCGAGGCCATCGATACCGACGGCGGGCGGGCGCGCTCGCTCACGGTCGGCGGCGAGTCGATCCCCCTGGAGGACGACGACCGCGTCATTGTCGCCACCCCCGCCTGGATTACGCCGACGCTGCTCCCGGGTGTCTCCGCCCCCGACGCCTTCTGTTCCATCGTCAACGGCCACTTCAAGGTGGACGCGCCGGCCGGCGCGCCGCGCATGGTCGGGGTCATCGGTGGGACGGCGCAGTGGCTGTTCGCGTTCGACGGCCGCATCTCGACAACGATCAGCGGCGCCGACGCCGTGGTCGACATGCCCCGCGAGGAGATGGCCGCCGCGCTCTGGAAGGACATCGGCGCCGTCTACGGTCTGACTGGCGAGCCGCCGCCCTGGCAGATCGTCAAGGAACGCCGCGCCACCTTCGCCGCGACGCCCGACCAGGTGGCCAAGCGTCCCGCCGCCCGCACCCGCTGGCGCAACCTTGCGCTGGCCGGCGACTGGACCGATACCGGCCTTCCCGCCACCATCGAGGGAGCGATCCGGTCCGGCCACAAAGCCGCCGAGATCATCCAGACCTAACGGGCGCCATGGACGACATCGCACTTCGGGACCGGCTCGGCGACCTCGCCGGGGTCGAGGCCGCCATCGGCATCGCGACGGAGGCGCTGCTCAAGCTGCAGAAGAGCGACGGGCACTGGGTGTTCGAGCTGGAGGCCGACTGCACCATCCCGGCCGAGTACGTGCTCTTCGTCCACTACCTGGGCGAGACCGCGAACCTGGAGCTGGAGCGCAAGATCGGCGTCTACCTGCGCCGCATCCAGGGCGAACACGGCGGCTGGCCGCTCTATCACGGCGGCGAACTCGACGTGTCGGCGACGGTGAAGGCCTACTTCGCGCTGAAGATGATCGGCGACGACATCCAGGCGCCGCACATGGTCCGGGCCCGCGAAGCGCTGCTGGCCAGAGGCGGCGCCGGCGCCTGCAACGTCTTCACCCGCATCCTGCTGGCGCTCTTCGGCATCCTCTCCTGGCGCGCCGTGCCGGAAATGCCGATCGAGATCATGCGGCTGCCCAAGTGGTTTCCGATCCACATCTCGAAGATCTCGTATTGGGCCCGCACGGTGATCGTGCCGCTCTTGGTGCTGCGCAAGCTGAAGCCTCGGGCGGTGAACGCGCGCGGCGTCGGCATCGACGAGCTGTTCGTCCAACCGCCGCAGACCATCACCAAGCTGGCCAGAGGCGCGCACCAGAAGGAGCCGTGGGCGAGCTTCTTCATGGGCCTCGACCAGGTGCTGCGCGTGGCCGAACCCTGGTTCCCGCGCGGCGGCCAGCAGCGGGCCATGGAAGACGCCGTGGAATTCGTCTGTGAACGGTTGAATGGCGAGGACGGCCTCGGCGGCATCTTCCCGGCCATGGTCAACAGCGTGATGATGTTCGCCGCCCTCGGCCTCCCGGAGGACCACTGGCACCGCGCCACCGCCCGCCGCGCGGTCGAGAAGCTGCTGGTGATCAAGGACGACGAGGCCTACTGCCAGCCGTGCTTCTCGCCGGTGTGGGACACCGCGCTGATCGCTCACGCGCTCCTGGAAACTGGCACGCCGGAGGCGGAAGCCGCCGCGACGCACGGCCTGGAATGGCTGAGACCGTTGCAGGAACTGGAAGTGGTCGGCGACTGGGCCGAGGCGCGACCGGGCGTGCGACCCGGCGGCTGGGCCTTCCAGTACGCCAATCCGCATTATCCCGACCTCGACGACACCGCCGTGGTGGTCATGGCCATGGACCGCGCCCGCCACCGCGCCGACACCGCCGGCGCCTACGACATGCCGATCGCCCGCGGCGCCGAGTGGGTCGAAGGCCTGCAGAGCAAGAACGGCGGCTGGGCCGCCTTCGACGCCGACAACACCTTCTACTACCTCAACAACATCCCCTTCGCCGACCACGGCGCCCTGCTCGATCCGCCCACGGTGGATGTGGCGGCCCGCTGCGTGAGCATGCTGGCCCAGCTGGGCGAGCCGATCGACAGTGAACGGATGAAATCCGCGCTTGCTTATCTCGAGCGCGAGCAGCTGGCCGACGGCAGCTGGTTCGGCCGCTGGGGCGTCAACTACGTCTACGGGACCTGGTCGGCGCTTTGCGCCCTCAACGCCGCTGGCCTGGACGGCTCCAACGCGATGGTGCGCAAGGCCGCCGACTGGCTGATCGCGATCCAGAACCCCGACGGCGGCTGGGGCGAGAACTGCAACAGCTACCGCCTCGACTACGCCGGCTACGAGCCCCACCCGTCCGGCTCATCTCAAACCGCCTGGGCGCTGCTGGGTCTGATGGCGGCGGGCGAACTCGACCACCCGGCGGTGGCGCGCGGCATAGCCTGGCTCGCCGAACACCAGGGCGCCGACGGGTTCTGGGCCGAGGACCACTACACCGGCGGGGGCTTCCCGCGGGTTTTCTACCTGCGCTACCACGGCTACTCGAAGTTCTTCCCGCTCTGGGCGCTGGCGCGCTATCGCAACCTGAAGCGCGGCAACGAGCGGCGCGCGCCCCACGGCATGTGATGGCCGCGCCCAAATACGCCCTCTTCGAACACGAGCGCCGCTGCCTCGTGCTGACGACGCCGGACCTCAGCGCCGCGCCCGTCCGCTTGATCGAGGACCGTTACGTCGACGGCGCACGCCTGCGCCTGCGCCTGCGCCGCGTCACCCACTTCGACGGCAGCCCGCCGGAACTGAAGTTCTGCAAGAAGTATCCGGCCGACGACCCGGTCTCCGGCCCCATCGTCAACATCTACCTGACCGAGGCCGAGTACGCCCTGCTGGCCGCCCTCCCCGCCCGGCCGCTGACCAAGCGCCGCTACCGCATGCCCCACGCTGGCCTCACCTTCGGCGTCGATGTGTTCGAGGGACCACTGGTGGGCCTCGTCATGTGTGAGAAAGAAGCAGGCAGCGCCGAGGCGATCCGCCAGGTGGTGTTCCCGCCCTGGTGCGGGCCGGAAGTCACCGCCGATCCCTTCTTCACGGGTGGTCATCTCAGCACGCTCACCGCCAACGAGCTGGCGACGCGCCTCGCCGCCGTGATCCAGCCCGCATGAGCGACGCCGCCCTCGAACACGCTGCGGTGCTGGCCGTCGTCGGCATGACCCGCGAGGCGCGTATCCTGGCGGATGGCGCGGTGCTGATCGGCGGCGGCGACGCGGCCGAGCTCACGGCCAAGCTGGAGACCGAGCTGCGCGACGGCGGCCGCGGCGTCATCAGCTTCGGCCTCTGCGGCGCGCTGGAGCCGTCGCTGAAGGTGGGCGATTTGGTGGTGGGCGACAGCGTCGCCGACGAGGGCGAGGCCTGGGCCGCCGACGCCGCCTGGGCGCAGCGTCTCGCCGCGGCGCTGCCGGACGCCAAGGTCGGCCGCTTCGCCCGCGCCGAGGCCCCGGTCGCCACTGTCGCCGACAAGGCCGAACTGCGCCGTCGCACCGGCGCCGTGGCTGTCGATCTGGAGAGCTACATCGTGGCCAAGCAGGCGCGCTGGTTCGGCGCGCCGTTCGCCATCCTGCGCGCTGTCAGCGACGACGCCAGCCGCACCCTGCCCCACGCTGCCCGCGTCGGCCTCGGTCCGGACGGGCGCCCGGCCATCGGCGCTGTGCTGGCTTCGCTGGGCGCCAATCCCTGGCAGATCCCGTCCCTGGTGCGCACCGCGCTCGAGGCCGAAGACGGCTTCCACGCTCTGGAACGCGCGCGCGCGGCGCTGGGGCCGGGGCTGGGGATGGTGTGACTCAGTGCGCTCCTTCTCCCCTTGCGGGAGAAGGTGTCGCGAAGCGACGGATGAGGGGTCGCGCGGCCGGTTGAGACTTGCTTGTTACGGGATAGCCGGACGGATCTCATCGACCCCTCATCCGGCCCTTCGGGCCACCTTCTCCCGCAAGGGGAGAAGGGAATCCGCACTGCTACCCGACCCGCGCCACCTTCCGGGCCCGCGGGTTGGCGGCCTTGATCTGCGCCAGCCGCTCTTCCACGTGCTGCGAGAACACGAAGTCGGCCGGGCGCTGGTTGGCCAGAGAGATGTCCTCGGCCATCGGCCCATCGGTGCGCACGCCGCGCAGAGTGACGCCCAGCGCCTTCAGCGGGTGCTTGACGATGTCGGCGACGGCGCTGGCTTCAAAGCCGCAGTGGACCATGCAGTCGGCGCACTTCTCGTAGTTGCCGACGCCGTACTTCTCCCACTCGGTCTCTTCCATCAGCTCCTTGAAGGTCTTCACGTAGCCTTCGCCGAGCAGGTAGCAGGGCCGCTGCCAGCCGAACACGTTGCGCGTCGGGTTGCCCCACGGGGTGCAGTGGTAAGCTTGGTTGCCGGCCAGGAAGTCCATGAACATGGTCGACTGGGTGAACGACCAGGCCTTGCCGCCATTGCCGCGCTTGAGGATGTCGCGGAACAGCTGCTTGGTGCGGGTGCGGTTGAGGAAGTGCTCCTGGTCGGGGGCCCGCTCGTAGGCATAGCCAGGGGAGATGGTGACGCCGTCGACGCCGACGTCCTTCATCGCATCGAGGAAGTTCGCCACCCGCTTCGGATCGGCGCCGTCGAACAGGGTGCAGTTCAGATTGCACTGGAAGCCCTTGGACTTGGCCAGCTTTATCGCCTTCACCGCGATGTCGTAGACGCCGTCCTGGCAGACCGAGTGGTCGTGCATCATCTGGTCGCCGTCGAGGTGGATCGACCAGGTGAAGAACGGGTCCGGCTTGAACTGATCGATCTTCTTGGTCAGCAGCAGGGCGTTGGTGCAGAGGATCACGAACTTTTTGCGCTGCAGGTAGCCCTCGACGATCTTGGGCATGTCGCGGTGCAGCAGCGGCTCGCCGCCGGCGATCGACACCACTGGCGCGCCGCACTCGTCGATCGCGTCCATGCACTGAGCGACCGACAGGCGCTGATTCAGGATTTCGTCCGGATAGTCGATCTTGCCGCAGCCGACACAGGCCAGGTTGCAGCGGAACAGCGGCTCCAGCATCAGCACCAGCGGATAGCGCTTCACGCCAGCGAGCGCCTGCTTTGCGATGTAGGCGCCCACCCGCGCGGTAACCGCCAAGGGAATGGCCAACGATCAGCTCCTGTTGTCGCTTTGCCCGACTCCGGCGGTCTGGAATTAGGCGGGCCAGCCGCGCCGATCAAGTCGCGATGGCCCCGCAAGGTCCAGCCTGTGACCCTATGACCACGCCGGCGGCGCCCGCCGCGCCGATCACGACACCGCGCGCGACCTTGGCCGGGCGTGACCTTTGCCGCTAAGACTCTTAGCCAGGACGGGACGGGTCAGGAACCGCGATTGAGCGAAGCCCAGCCATCGGGTGGCGGCCATGTGAGGCGCGCCGCCGTCATCGCCGCGCTGGCGGGGCTCGCTTTGTCCGCTGGCATCATCGTCTGGGTCGGTTTCGACAAGATCGCCAGGGCCTTTCTGAGCATTGGCTGGCATGGCCTCGCCTGCATGTGCCTCACCTACCTGCCGCCGGTGGGCGTGCTGGCGCTGTCGTGGCTGGTGCTGGACGCCCGCGCCCGGCCCATCGAGTGGATCACCCTGATGTTCGCGCGGCTGGTGCGCGACGCCTCCGGCGAGCTGCTGCCGTTCTCTTCGCTCGGCGGCTACGTGTTCGGCGCCCGGGCGGCGATTCTCGGCGGCATGGACCCGGCCATGGCCATGTCCACCACCGTGGTCGACGCCACCGCCGAGTTCATCAGCCAGCTGGGCTTCGCCGCGCTCGGCTTCGGCCTGCTGCTCCACCACACCCGCGCCGCGCTGGAGAACGACGAGTTGGTGTCCTCGTCGCTGATCGGCTTTGCGGCCGGCGTCGTGGGCGTGACCGCTTTCGTGGTGTTCCAGCGCCGGCTCTCCGGCCTGATCGAGCGCGAAGTGGCCAAGCGGGCGCCCAGCGCCCTGGCGCAGACGAGCGCGGTGGTCGAATCGGTGCACGCCCTCTTCGAGCGCCCGCTGCGCCTGATTCTCTCGACCTTGTTCCACTTCGCCGGCTGGGTGCTGGGCGCCGTGGGCGTCTGGGCTGGGCTGTGGCTGGCCGGCATCCACATGAGCGTGCGCACCATCGTCGGGCTGGAGAGCCTGGTCTACGTCGTGCGCACCGTCACCTTCGCCGCGCCGATGGGCCTGGGCGTGATCGAGACCGCCTATGCCGTGGTGGGGCCGATGTTCGGTCTCGACCGCGACTTCGCGGTGGCGCTGTCGCTGATCAAGCGGCTGCGCGACGTCGCCATCGGGCTGCCAGCGATGGCGCTCTGGCAAGCGCTGGAAGGCCGCCAGCTGATGAAGCCGGACCAGCCCAAGCCCCTCCCAGCTGAAGCGGAGCAAGATCAGCCAGCGGCGTGACGCCTACCTCCCCCGCGCAGCGGGGCGAGGGGGACCGGAGGCCGAGCGCAGCGAAGAGCCGAGGGTGGAGGGGGCAAGCTAGCGACGGGCCCTATCCACAGGGATGGCCGATCGGAGAGAGCGTCGGCGCCCTTGGCCTGCCCCCTTCACCATCCGCTCTTCGGCGGATGGTCCCCCTTGTTTGTTGGGTGGCTGCTAGGGTTGGTCGGTCTTCCGGGACAGTCCGCCTGACGCACCACCGCCAGGCGGACCACCGTCGGAGGGGCCGTTTTCCCCTGAGCCTTTGGGGCTGTGGGCGAGCAGGGCCACC
>DASXZG010000093.1:0-13936 GCA_036502045.1 Caulobacteraceae bacterium
GGCCACCTCTTCGCGCACCGCATCCAGCTCGCCCGACGAGGTCTCGATGATGCCAAGGCCGCCGGCGTTGGAGACGGCGGACGCCAGCTGCGCCCGGGCGATCCAGCCCATCGGCGCCTGCACGATGGGATACTCGACGCCGAGCATCTCGGTGACGCGGGTCTTGACCATGCCGGCTCCTGCAACAAGCGGAGCCGCGATTGGCCCGCGCCGCCTCTGGGGAAGTCAACGGCCAGCAGACGACGCTCGCCAGGGCGTTTTGACAAGCCGGACAAAGGGGCGGATCGTCCACTCGTTCCGCGGGTCGAAGGGGGGAGCATGGCCTCGCTGTACGATCGGTTCGTGTTGCCCATGGTGATTAACTGCGCCTGCGGCGCGCCGTCGATCGCGCATCAGCGGGCCAAGGTGGTGCCGGAGGCGCAAGGACGGGTGCTGGAGCTGGGCATGGGCAGCGGGCTCAACCTGCCGTTCTACGACGCCGCCAAGGTGACCCACGTCGAGGGCCTGGAGCCGTCGCCGGAGCTGCGCAAGATGGCTGAAGGCAAGGGCGCGGGCCTGGACCTGGCCATCACCGACGGGCGGGCCGAGGCGCTGCCGTTCGAGAGCGCCAGTTTCGACACCGTGGTCTGCACCTACACGCTGTGCTCGGTGCAGGATCCCGCGGCGGCGCTGGCGGAGAGCCGGCGGGTGCTGAAGCCCGGCGGGAGGCTGATGTTCTGCGAGCATGGCGCGGCCCCGGACCTGAACGTCGAGGTGTGGCAGCGGCGGATCGAGCCGCTATGGAAGGCCATCGCCGGCGGCTGTCACCTGACGCGGCCAGTGGCCAGGGCGATCACCGCGGCCGGCTTCCACATCGAGCGCCACGACCAGATGTACGTGCCGCAAGTGCCGCGCTGGGCCGGCTGGACCGAGTGGGGCGTCGCGGCGCCGGCGTAGCGGAGGGTTTGCGTATGCGTTGGTGGGGTTGGGTGGTCGCGGCGGCGACGGCGGCGCTGAGCATCTCGGCGATGGCGCAGACATCGACGGCGGTGCGGCGCCAGGCGCTGGCGGTGCCGGGGCTGCAGGCGCCGGCGACCATCCGCATCGACCAGTGGGGCGTGCCGCACATCCAGGCGGCCTCGGAGCGCGACGCCTTCTTCCTGCAGGGCTGGAACGCCGCGCGCGACCGCCTCTGGCAGATCGATCTCTGGCGCAAGCGCGGGCTGGGCCTGCTCTCGGCCAGCTTTGGCCCGAGTTTCGCTGACCAGGACCGCGCGGCGCGCCTCTTCCTCTATCGCGGCGACATGGCGGCGGAGTGGGCGGCGTACGGGGCGAAGGCGCAGGAGCGGGCCACAGCGTTCGTGGCGGGCGTCAATGCCTACGTGGCGGAGGTGCGCGCCGGGCGACTGCCGCTGCCGGTGGAGTTCAAGCTGACCGGCAGCATGCCGGACCTCTGGGCGCCGGAGGACGTCGTGCGCATTCGCAGCCACGCCCTGACCCGCAACGCCAGCTCCGAAGTGGCCCGCGCCCGGGTGGCCTGCGCGGCGGGGCTCGACGCCGACAAGCTGCGCCACAAGCTGGAGCCGGCGTGGACCACCAAGATTCCGGACGGGCTCGACCCCTGCGTGATCCCCGCCGACGTGCTGAAGGACTATGAACTGGCGACGCGCGACGTCAGCTTCTCAGCGATGGGCGGCAAGCTCGCCGACAGCGAGCCGGACGCGCTGGCGGCGCTCGCCGACCGCGCCACGGCCGAGGGCTCCAACAACTGGGTGGTGGCGGGCTCGCGCACCGCCACCGGCCGGCCGATCCTGGCCAACGACCCGCACCGACAGCTGGGCGTGCCCTCCCTGCGCTACATCGTGCAGCTGAAGGCGCCGGGGCTGGACGTGATCGGCGCGGGCGAGCCGGCGCTGCCCGGCGTCTCGGTGGGCCACAACGAACAGATCGCCTTCGGGCTGACCATCTTCGCCATCGATCAGGAAGATCTCTACGTCTACGACCTGAACCCCGCGAACCCGCGCCAGTACCGCTACAAAGGCGGCTGGGAGGACATGCGGGTGGTGCATGAGACCATCCCGGTGAAGGGCGGGCCGCCGGTGGAAACCGACCTCCTCTTCACCCGCCACGGCCCGGTGGTGAAGGCCGACGGCAAGCACGCCTTCGCGGTGCGCAGCGTGTGGCAGCAGCCGGGCACCAGCGCCTACTTCGGCTCCATCGAGTACGACGACGCGGCCGACTGGCCGACCTTCTACCGCGACATGAGCCAGTGGGGCGCGCCCTCGGAGAACATGATCTTCGCCTCCACGGCCGGGGACATCGGCTGGATCGCGGCTGGGCGCGCGCCGATCCGGCCGAACTGGGACGGGCTGCTGCCGGTGCCGGGCGACGGTCGCTACGAGTGGGCGGGCTTCCTGACCGCCGACCAGCTGCCCGGCGTGCACAATCCCCCGTCCGGCTGGTTCGCGAGCGCCAACGAGATGAACCTGCCGGCGGACTATCCGGTGGCCGAGCGCAAGGTCGGCTTCGAGTGGAGCGACCCGACGCGGATCACCCGGATCAAGCACGTGCTGGCGGGCGACGATCACGTGAGCCTGGTCGACTCCATGAACCTGCAGATGGACGACACCAGCACCGAGGCCTGCCGCGCGACGTTGTTGCTGTCGCCGCTAAGTTCGCCCGATCCGGACGCGGCGCAGGGCTTGGCATTGCTGAAGGACTGGGACTGCCGCGAGGGCGTGCACAGCGCCGCGGCGGCGCTCTACGAGACCTGGGCGGTGAAGCATCTGGGGCCTGCGACGGTGGCCGCGGCGACCCCCGCCGCCGCGCAGCCGATCGTCGGCGCTGGCAGCCTGGATGCGGTGATCAGCTACCTGGAGTCGGCGGACGGTGCGTCGGTGCGCGACAAGGTGCTGCTGGCCAGCCTGGGCGATGCGGTGCGGGAGGTGAAGGGGCTCGAGGGCGCCGATCCGGCCAGCTGGAGCTGGGGCGGGCTGCACCAGGCGAAGTTTACGCCGGCCGCCGCCGCACTCGCGCCGCCCGCCTTGAAAGCGCAGATGAGCGTCGGGCCGCTGGAGGTGCGCGGCTCAGCTTCGACGCCCGCGGCGGCCACCTGGCGGCTCAGCGACTACGGCGCCATCGCCGGCGCCAGCGTGCGCCTCGATATGGACGTGGGCGCCTGGGACAACAGCGTCGCGGTCAACACCCCCGGCCAGTCGGGCGACCCGTTCAGCCCCCACTACCGCGACCTCTTCCCGCTGTGGGCCGGCGGCGACTTCTTCCCGCTGGCCTTCTCCGACGCCGCCGTCGCGGCCGCCGCCCGCGACGAGCTGGACCTGACGCCGGCGCCGGCCGCCAAGCCATGAAGCTCTACCAGACCTACACCTCGCCCTTCCCCACCCGCGTGCGCCTGGTGCTCTACGCCAAGGGGCTCAGCCCTGAGATCATCGAGCCGCCTGGGTTCCACGCCACCCGGGAGAGCAAGGGCGACTATTTCGCCGTCAACCCCATCGGCCGGGTGCCGGCGCTGGTCACAGACGACGGGCGCGCGCTGCCGGAGAGCGAGGTGATCTGCGAGTACCTGGAGGAAGCCTATCCGGACCCGCCGACGCTGCCGGCCGACCCGTGGGGCCGCGCGCAGGTGCGGCTGATCTCGCGGCTCTGCGACTTCTACCTGGTGATGGCGATGCGGCCGCTGTTCACGGCGTCGGGGATATCGCGGCGGCGCTGGGACCGGGCGGTGATCGACCGGGCGCTGGCCGAAGTGGCGAGCGCGCTGGGGTACATCGAGGCTTACATCGGCGAGGGCGGCTACGCGGTGGGCGAGCGGCTGACGTGGGCGGACGGGGCGCTGCTGCCACAGCTGCAGCTGGCGTACGAGTGGGCGCCGGCGCTGTTCGAGGCGAAGAGCCCGCTGGGCCAGCACCCGAAGCTGGCGGCGTATTGGGCCGCGATCACGCGCGACCCGATCGCGGCGCGGCTGCTGGACGAGACGCGGGCGGCGGTGAAGCAGGAGGCGGAGAACGCGAGGGCGCTGGCGCGGGGCGCGGCGTCCAGTTCTTGAGTGCGCGGGCTCAGAGTGCGACCGATCCGGACCTCAATCAGGCAACTCGGCCGTGGCGCTGTCGCAGACGAACGACGAGTCACCCAGACTGACGAGGAATTTCGGGTTTCTGCCGGAACTGTGGTGGAGGACGTTGTGGACCACGCCTTGCCTCTCAAGCTCTGCACAAACCACGTCTTTGATGCAGCGCGGCCCTCTGGCGACCAGATAGCCATTGCTCTCCGCGACGCTGACGAATTTCGACATACTGTGAGCCTGATTGAGGAAGTCCCTCGGCGCGAGGAATGCATCACATCCACTCAGAAAGTCATGAACCTGGGTGTATAGCGCCAACGGTTCGGACATCGGACTCGAGCAGAAGATTGACCATTCACAAGCTTGCGCCCACGGAACGTTCGATACGAGTTGGACTTCGAAGTTCTCCAACGCTTCGTCATCGTCCAGATCGATTTCGTCGGTGAGAAGGTGGCCTCTGCCGACGTCGCTGAACACTAATTTCATAGTACCGACAGTTTCGAATGGGGTCTTCGGTCCCTCCCACCAAGGGTAGCCAGACACTGTCACGACCAGCTCGCGTCCGCGCCAGGTCAAGCTCTCGATCGTCGTCGGATGCACGATCGGGCGTTCCGCCAAGAGGTCGACGATGTCGCGGGTCTTCATCACAATTCTAACCTAGCAGGCGCGCCTTCGTGGGTCAGCCACCACCGGGCTGCGCCGGTGCTCGCAGCCGATCTTCCCTTGCAGGCCTAACGCCTATCGGCTAACACTGAACCTGATGGTTCAGTTATCGGCGCTGCTCGACACCACCTTCGCCGCCCTCTCCGACGCCACCCGGCGGGGGGTGCTGGAGCAGTTGGGGCGGGGGGATGCGTCGATCACGGAGCTGGCTGGCGCGTTCCACATGACGCTGACCGGGATGAAGAAGCACGTGGGCGTGCTGGAACGGGCGGGGTTCGTCAGCACCCGGAAGATCGGGCGGGTGCGGACCTGCCGGCTGGGCCAGCGCCGCCTCGAAGAAGAAGCCGCGTGGATCGAGCGCTACCGCCGGACGTGGGCGGCGCGGTTCGAAGCGCTGGACACAGTGGTCGAAGACCTCAAGCAGAAGGAAGCAAGCCGTGGACGCAGCGAGCAAGGCTGAGCCGAACCCGACGACGGCGGAGCGCACGTCGGACGTCGAGATGACCGTCACGCGCCTCTTCGACGCGCCGCCTCGCCTGGTGTTCGAGGCCTGGACCAAGCCGGAGCTGCTGCTGCGGTGGTGGGCGCCGAGGGCGCTCGGGATCAGCTTCGTGTCCTGCGAGATCGATCCGCGGACCGGTGGGAGCTACCGCTTCGTCTTCCGCCACCCGGACGCGCCGCAGCCGATGGCGTTCTTCGGCCGCTACCTCGAGGTGGTCCCGCCTTCGCGCATGGTCTGGACCAATGAGGAAGCCGGCGAGACCGCCCAAGTCACCACCCTGACCTTCGAGGCGCGGGGCGGCCAGACGCTGCTGACCCTGTGCGATCGCTATCCCTCGAAGGCTGTGCTGGACGAAGCCATCGCCTCGGGCGGCACGGGCGGCGTCGAAGGCTCGTTCGAGCAGCTGGACGAGCTGCTGGCCGAGCTGGGGTGACGCCGGGCTGTCCCTTCTCCCCTTGCGGGAGAAGGTGGCCCGAAGGGCCGGATGAGGGGTCGCGCCAGCGTTTGTGAGTTGCTTGCCCGACGCTAGCCGCCGAGGCCGCGTCGACCCCTCATCCGTCCCCCGGCCGGGGGACACCTTCTCCCGCAGGGGGAGAAGGAAGCCTTCCGTTGCGCTTGTTCCGTCCGAGGCTAGGGTGCCAACAAAACGGGAGGACGGCATGGCGGACGAGGTTCCGACGCTGCGGATCGAGGGGCGGGAGATTCCCTATCCGGTGGCGCTGAGCGAGGCGGCGCGGGCGACGCTGATGATGGAGCGGCCGCCGGGCGCCGGCTATCCGCCGGTCGAGGACAAGGCGGCATGGGCGAAGCTGGTCGCTGCCCGCGCCGAGCAGCAGGCCAAGATGTCGGCCCCCATCGCCGCGCGGCTGCGCGCCGACGTCAGCGCCCATCCGCTGGGCGGCGTGGCCGTGTACCTGGCGAGGCCGCAGGGCGAGCGGCTGCTGGCGGACGACAAGGTGCTGCTCGACATCCACGGCGGCGCGCTGCTGTTCGGCGGCGGCGAGGCCAACGTGCGCTTCACCACCGCCGCGATGGCGCTGCGCACCGGGCGCGTGGCTTACGGCGTCGACTACCGCGTGGCGCCCGAGCACCCCTACCCCGCGGCGCTGGACGACTGCGTGGCGGCCTACCGGGCGCTGCTGAAGGAAGTCCCGGCCGAGCGGATCGTGATCAGCGGCACCTCGGCCGGCGGCAACCTGGCGGCGGCGACGCTGCTGAAGCTGAGCGACGACGGCCTGCCCATGCCGGCCGGCGCCATGCTGCTGACGCCGGAGCTCGACCTCACCGAGAGCGGGGACTCCTTCGACACCATGATGGGGCTGGACGTGGTGCTGACCGGCCGGCTGATGCCGGTGAACCTGGTCTATGCCGACGGCGCCGACCTGGCGCACCCGTACCTGTCGCCGCTGTTCGGCGACGTGTCCAACTTCCCGCCGACCTTCCTGCAGACCGGCACCCGCGACCTCTTCCTCTCCAACACCGTGCGCATGCACCGCAAGCTGCGGGCCGCGGGCGTGCGGGCGGAGCTGCATGTGTGGGAAGGCATGCCGCACGCGGGCTTCGGTGGCCTGACCCCGGAGGACCGCGAGCTGAACGTGGAGATGCAGAGCTTTATTGGCGGGCTGCGGTAAGCCAAGCGCCCCCTCCGTCTTCGACCGCTGCGCGCTCGAAGCCACCTCCCCCGCCTCTTCGGGCGAGGGAGGAGGAACACTCGCGTCGCCGGAAATCTCCTCCCCTGCCCGAAGAGGCGGGGGAGGTGGCAGTCCGCGCAGCGGACTGACGGAGGGGGCGCTTGGCGCTACCGCCCCTCGATCATTTTCCAGCCGTTTCCCGAGGGGTCGCGGAAGCCGGCGTCGACGGCGCCGTAGCGGTCGACCGGCTCCTGGGTGAACTCGACGCCCTGCGCCTTCAGCTCCTCGTAAGAGGCGCGGCAGTTCTGCACCTGCAGCACCAGCGGCGGCATGGCGCCCTTGGCCACCAGTTCGTTGGCCGCCTGCGCGGTCGCCGCGTCGAGCACTGGGGCCTGCGGCTTGAACAGGCCAAGCTGGAACGACGGTTGATCGGGATGCTGCACCGTGAGCCAGCGGTAATCGCCGTTCTTCACGTCGGTGTGCGCGCGAAACCCAAGCTTTTCATAGAACTTCAGCGCCTCGTCCTGATCGCGAACGTAGACACCGACGACACTGACACCCTGGCTCATGGGACCTCCATTGCTGAGGGGGCCGGTTTATCTACGGCCTCGCGCCGCCGCTTCTCCGAAACTGCCATTGTGAGGCCGGGGCGGCGGGCGGCGGCGAGGTAGCAGGCCGGGACCCAGGGCGGGGCGCGGGGCGCGGCTTGTTCGCGGGTGCGGAACGCGCCGGGGCTGACGCCAACCACGTCGCGGAAGGTGCGCCCGAAGGTTCCGAGGCTGGTCCAACCTGTCTCGAAGGCGATGTCGGTGACGGGGCGGTCGGTGTCGCGGAGCAAGGCGGTGGCGCGCTCGACCCGGCGGGTCAGCAGGTAGCGATGCGGCGGGGCGCCGAAAGCGGCCTTGAACGAGCGGGCGAAATGGGCGGCGGAGACGCCGCTGACGGCGGCCAGGCGAGCGACCGGCCAGGCCTGGTCGGACGCCGCGTCCATGGCGTCCCTCGCCCGCAGCAGCCGGCGCAGAAGGCGCGGGTCCAGGCTGATCGGTCCGGAGCAATCCATCGGGCCAGGATAGCCTTCCTTCTCCCCTTGCGGGAGAAGGTGTCGCGAAGCGACGGATGAGGGGTCGATGGGTCGTCGGGGCTGGCGTCGGGCAGGCCAATCCGAAACGCTGGCGCGACCCCTCATCCGGCCCTTTGGGCCACCTTCTCCCGCAGGGGGAGAAGGGACAGAACCTACTCCGGCGCCGCGTGCTCCGCTGGGATCGCCCCCAAAGCCGGGGCCATGCGTTCGGCGACGGCCAGTTCGCGGGAGAAGGCGGGCTCGAAGGTGGTGGACTGGGCGCGGCGCCACTCGCGGCTCAGCTCTTCGGTCATCTCGCCAGCGAGGATCGCGCCGGGGGCGACGTGGGGGTAGATGTCGTCGCCGCGCAGGATGGCGCCGGACTGGTGGCGGATCTGAAGGTGCCAGGGCTTGAGGTCGTCGGGGTGGGTCAGCCCCGCGGCGGCCAGCAGCTCGGCCAGGGCGCGAAGCGTGTTGCGGTGGAAGTTGGCGACGCGCGGGGCCTTGTCGGAGACCACCAGGGCGTTCTGGCGGGCGGGGTCCTGCGTGGCGACGCCGGTGGGACACTTGTTGGTGTGACAGCTCCGCGACTGGATGCAGCCGGCGGCGAACATGAAGCTGCGCGCCATCATCGCGTAGTCGGCGCCGATGGCGAAGACCCGGCAGAGGTCGAAGCCGGTGACCAGCTTGCCGGCGCAGCCCAGCTTGATGCGCTCGCGCAGGCCGACGCCGACCAGCGCGTTCTGCACGAACGACAGGCCCTCGAACAGCGGCAGGCCGACGTGGTTGGAGAGTTCCGACGGCGCGGCGCCGGTGCCCCCCTCCTTGCCGTCGACAACGATGAAGTCAGGCGTGACGCCGGTCTCCAGCATCGCCTTGCAGATGGCCAGGAACTCGAAGCGGTGGCCGACGCAGAGCTTGATGCCGACCGGCTTGCCGCCCGACAGCGTGCGCAGCTTGACGATGAAGTCCATGAACTCCAGCGGCGTGGTGAAAGCGGTGTGGGCGGCGGGCGAGACGCAATCGGCGTCGCGAGTGATGCCGCGGGTTTCGGCGATCTCGGCGGTGATCTTGGCCTTGGGCAGCACGCCGCCGTGGCCGGGCTTGGCGCCCTGGCTGAGCTTGATCTCGATCATCTTCACCTGCGGCTCGACGGCCTGTTTGGCGAAGAGGTCGGGGTCGAAGTGGCCGTCGGGGGTGCGGCAGCCGAAGTAGCCGGTGGCCACCTGCCAGACGATGTCGCCGCCGTGGCGGCGGTGGTACTTGCTGATCGAGCCTTCGCCGGTGTTGTGAGCGAAGCCGCCCAGCTTGGCGCCCAGGTTGAAGGCCATGATGGCGTTGGCGCTGACGGCGCCGAAGCTGGTGCCGGAGATGTTCAGCACCGACGCCGAGTAGGGTTGGCGGCACTCGGCGCCGCCGATGCTGATGCGGAAGTCGTGGTCGGTGATGGTCTTGGGGCGGATGGAGTGGGATATCCAGCCGTAGCCCACGGCGCCCACGTCGTGGACGGTGCCGAAGGGTTGCGAGTCCATCACGTTCTTGGCGCGGCGGTAGACCAGGGTGCGCTGGTCGCGGCTGAAGGGGACGGGGTCGCGCTCGTCCTCGATGATGTACTGGCGCAGCTCCGGACGGATCGATTCCAGGAGGAAGCGCACGTGACCGATGACCGGGTAGTTGCGCAGAATGGCGTGGGTGGGCTGGAAGAGGTCGGCGATGCCGACCAGCACCAGCGGGACCAGGACGATCAGCGCCAGCGCCCACCAGGGGCTGACGAACACCGCCGCCGGGATCAGCACGATGGTCAGGACGATGAGGACCTGGAAGACGAAGTACCGGGACAGCAGCATCGACACGGGGCGCGTCCCTCCCTTTGTTTTGAGTCTTTGCAGGAGAGCCTAGGGCCGCAGCGTGGCGCTTGAAAGCGCCTGCTAGAGCGGGGCGCCGCGGGGGCCGATTGGTGGCCACGGAAAACACGGAACCGGACCCGCCGCGGTGGAGCAGCGAAATGTCATCCGCCCCTCCCTCCATCCGTCATGGCCGACCGTCAGTGTCGGCCACCCAGGAACACCCTGCGAGCCATGGCCGTGCTCTGGCACGGCCACTCCGCCCGTTCGCGTTCATGGGTCGCCGGGACTGACGCCCGGCGATGACGGATATTTGGGAGTGGGCGCGGGGGATTTATCGCCCCACGAACACCGCCGCGCGCTTCTCCTGGTAGCTCCGCACGCCTTCGCGGTGATCTTCGGTGGCCATCAGGCGCATGATGGTTTCGATGGCCCAGGCGCCCATGTCCTTGGGGTCGCCGGCGGCGCGGCGCAGGCCCTGCTTCATGGCGACGAGCGCCAGCGGCGGGTTGACGGCGATGTGGCTCGCCAGGTGCTCGGCGGCGCGGACCACGTCGCGATGGGCGGTGATCTCGCGGGCGAGGCCGATGCGCACCGCCTCCCTGGCGTCGATGGGATCGCCGGTGAATAGCAGCTCGGCCGCTTTTGCTGGGCCCACCAGATGCGGCAGCTTCCAGAAGCCGCCGACATCGCAGACGAGGCCGCGCTTGATGAAAAGCTCGGCGAACACCGCCTTCTCCGAGACGATGCGCACGTCGGCGTAGAGCGCCAGCTCCATGCCCCAGCCGACGGCCGCGCCGTTGACCGCCGCGATCACCGGCTTGTCGCATTCGAGCACGGCCATGGCGGCCGGCGTCGGCTGGAAATTGACGCGCGGTTCGGCGGGCGCGGCGCGCGCTTCGCCGGTCATCATCTCGACCATGTCCTCGCCGGCGCAGAAGGCCGGATCGGCGCCGGTGACGATGACGCAGCGCACCTCCGGATCGGCGGAAGCGTGGCGGAAGGCGGCTTCGACCTCGGCGTAGGCGCGCCGATTGAGGGCGTTGCGCCGCTCCGGCCGGTTCAGGGTGATGGTGAGGACGTGGTCCTGGATCCGGTAAAGGACCGTGGAGAACTCAGCCGTCGGAATATCCGCCATCGCGCGCCTCTTGGCCTGCCGCATCGTCAGGCTGTTAGATGGCGCCGGCAACGTGACGGAAGGCAATGGCCGAGACCTTCGTAGCGCCGGCGAACCTGGGAGAGGTGCGCGCCAACCATCGCTTCGACGAAGCGAAGCTGGCCGCATGGCTGCGCGCCGAGCTGGGCGTGCGCGGCGAGGTGGACGTGCGCCAGTTCCACGGCGGGGCTTCGAACCCGACCTTCCTGGTGACGGCGGGGGGCGAGCGGCTGGTGCTGCGCAAGAAGCCGCCGGGGCAGCTGCTGGCCAGCGCCCACCAGGTGGATCGCGAATACCGCGTGATGAAGGCGCTGGGCGGTATCGGCTTCCCTGTGCCGGTGATGCGGGCGCTGTGCCTGGACGAGGCCGTCATCGGCACCAGCTTTTACGTGATGGACTACCTGCAGGGGCGCATCTTCCGCGACGCGCGGCTGCCGGGGCTTGAGCCCGGCGAGCGCGCGGCGATCTACGATGACCTGAATGCGGTGCTGGCCCGATTGCACCAGGTCGACTACGCCGCCATCGGGCTCGGCGACTACGGCCGCCCCGGCAACTACTTCGCCCGCCAGATCGACCGCTGGACCAAGCAGTATCGGGGGGCGGAGACGCAGGCGATCCCGGCGATGGAAGAGCTGATCGTACGGCTCCCCGAGCGCATTCCCGCCGACGAGACCACCACCATCGCGCACGGCGACTATCGGCCGGAGAACGTGATGGTCCACCCCACCGAGCCGCGCATCATCGCGGTGCTGGACTGGGAGCTGTCGACGCTGGGCCATCCGCTGGCCGACCTCGGCTACAATTGCATGCTGTGGGACTCCAAAAGCCCCGCCTGGGGCACACTGCAGGGCGTGGATTTCGCCACAAGCGGCATTCCCACCCGCGACGCCTACGTCGCCGCCTACTGCCGGCGCACCGGGCGCGGAGCGATCGACGACTTCAACTTCTACCTGGCGTTTTCGGCCTTCCGGCTGGCGTCGATCGGCCAGGGCGTGTTCAAGCGCAATCTGGACGGCATCGGGGCCAGCGACGCCAGCGGCGACAATTCCGGCACGACCGAGCGCGCGGAAGCGGCGCTGAAGGCCCTGAACGCCTGAGCCGGGGCGTGCTAGCCATTGACGATTGAGGCGGCTCTCGAGACCGCCAGGAGGAATGAGCGTGGTGCAGCAATACGAAGCGTTGAAGCAGGTCTGGGGCATGCTGACCGCGCCCGGCGCGCCGTTCGAGGTGACGACCATCGACCTGCGCGGCAGCCCGGCGCTGACCTACAAGGCCGCGCCGCCCAACGTGCGGGCGCTGTGGCTGTCCACCGCCACCTACGGCGAGCGCGACTACATGGTCTATCAGGACGAGCGGCTGACTTACGCCGATGCGCACCGGATCGTGGCCTCGGTGGCCAACTGGCTGACCGCGCAGGGCGTGAAGCCCGGCGACCGCGTCGCCATCGCCATGCGCAACTATCCCGAATGGATGCTGATCTACTGGGCCTGCATGTGCTTGGGCGTCGCGGCGGTGGGCATGAACGCCTGGTGGGTCGCCGACGAGATGGAATATGGGCTGAAGGACTCCGAGCCCAGGGTGCTGTTCGCCGACGCCGAGCGGCTGGCGCGGGTGAAGGAACGCCCCTCGGCGGCACGCGGCCTGACCGTGGTGGGCGTGCGCACCGAAGCGCAAGCCGGCGTCACGCCTTGGGCCGAGGTCGCCGCGTACGGCGGCGCGCTGCCCGACGTGGCGGTCGATCCCGACGCCGACGCGTCCATCTTCTACACCTCCGGCACCACCGGATACCCGAAGGGCGCGCAGCTGACCCATCGGGGCTGCATCAACAACCTGATGAACATGATGTTCTCAGGTCAGGCGCAGGCCCTGGCGCTGCAGCAGACCACGGGCGAGGCGCCGGCGGCCAATCCGCCGATCCCCGTCTCGCTGGTGACGACGCCGCTCTTCCACGTCACCGCCAACAACTGCGGCGCCTACCTGATCTCGGCCGCTGGCGGGAAGATGGTGCTGATGTACCGCTGGGACGCCGGCGAGGCGCTGAAGCTGATCGAGCGGGAAAAGATCACCGCGGTGAGCGGCGTGCCGGTGATGGCGCGCGAGCTGCTGACCCACCCGGACTTCCACAAGTACGACACCTCAAGCCTGACCAGCCTGGGCGGCGGCGGCGCGCAGCTGCAGCCGGACCTGGTGAAGAAGATCGACGCCGAGGCGGGCGCGGCGCGGCCCAACACCGGCTACGGCATGACCGAGACCTGCGGGATCATCACCGCGGTGGGCGGCGACCTCTACGTCGGCAAGCCGGAGAGCGTCGGCCCGGCGATGCCGACGTTCGAGACCAAGTGCGTGGACGACGACGGCGCCACTGTGCCGGCGGGCGAGCCCGGAGAGCTGTGGGTGCGCGGGGCGGGCGTGATCAAAGGCTATCTCAACCGGCCTGACGCCACCGCCGAGAGCATCACCGACGGCTGGCTGCACACCGGCGACATCGCCCGCGTGGACGAGGACGGCTTCATCTTCATCGTCGACCGCAAGAAGGACATGGTGCTGCGCGGCGGCGAGAACGTCTATTGCGCCGAGGTCGAGGCGGCCATGTATCACCACCCGGCCATCGCCGAGTGCTGCGTGTTCGGCGTGCCCGACCAGCGGCTGGGCGAGGAAGTGGCGGCCGCCGTGGTGCTGCGCGAGGGCCATCATCTGACCGCCGCCGGCCTGCGCGCCCATTGCGCCGACCACATCGCCAGCTACAAGATCCCCCGCTACATCTGGTTCCTCACCGACCCCCTCCCCCGCAACGCCAGCGGCAAGTTCCTCAAGCGCGAACTGCGCGAAACCCTGAGCGTGAAGGAAGCGGCTTAGGCTACATCCCGCTCATCCCGGCGAAAGCCGGGATGTGGATTCTCGTTCGAAGTGCAACACTCTGGAGAAGACCTCGGCGGGGGTCTGGAAGTCCAGACATTGTCTTGGCACGCGGTTGAAGGCGTGGACGGCGGCGGCGATCTGGTCGGGAGCGATGAGGTCGAGGT
>DASXZG010000094.1:0-97834 GCA_036502045.1 Caulobacteraceae bacterium
CCCCCGCTCCCGCTCGTCACCAGGAACGCCTCGGCAAACCCTCGCTCGCCAACCCGCTTCACCGCCATCGACGCAACTCCCGCTCACACCGCAGAGAATCACGACCAGCGAATTACGCAACAGGCCCGCAAGGGGAGAAGGAACGACGCGTTGCGTTGGCGGTGGGAGCTAGGCCATACGCGCCTCATGACTTGGCTGTTGCTGGTGGTCGCGGGGCTTTGGGCCGGGACGCAGAATGCGCTGGCGGGCGGCGGCTCGTTCGTGACGCTGCCGGCGCTGATCCTGGCCGGGATCGACCCGCGCGCCGCCAACATCACCTCCACCGTGGCGCTCTTCCCCGGCCAGGTGACCACCGGCCTCGCCGGTCGCAGCATGGTCTCCGGCGCGCCAAGGCTGGCGTTCCGCTGGCTGCTGATCATCAGCCTCGCCGGCGGCGTGGTGGGCGCGTTGATGCTGCTGGCGACGCCGCCGAAGTTCTTCGCCCGGCTGCTGCCCTGGCTGGTGCTCGCGGCGACCAGCCTCTTCGCCTGGGGTAGCTTCTTCCGCAAACCCAACGCCGATGGCGCCCACCTCGGCCCCATCCCCGCCGGCATCGCCCAGTTCTGCATCGCCATCTACGGCGGCTACTTTGGCGGCGGCATCGGCTTCCTAATGCTGGCGGCGCTGACCATCGCCGGCCTGCCGGTGCGCACGGCCGGCGCCACCAAGAACATGCTGGCCGCGGTGATGAACGCCTCGGCGGTGGCGATCTTCATCTTCTCCAAGGACGTGCACTGGCTGCAGGCCGTGGCCCTGGGCGCCGGCGCCATCGTCGGCGGCCTGGCGGGCGCCTGGCTGCTGAAGTGGGTCAACGAGCGCGCCCTGCGGATCGGCGTGGTGATCCTGGGCCTGGCGCTGACGGTCGGTCTGTTCCTGCGGCCAGCTTAGGTCAGCGGTGTTCGCGCGCCACAGTTGTAGCTACGCACGTCGCGACCTAATTTCGGGATTCCAATACGGGACTCGTGTCGCCTTTGACTTCGTCGCTCAATAACTGGTTGAGAGAGAAGCTGGGCCTGCCATCGATCGAATGGCGCTCCGCAAGATATAGAGCTTGGGAGTTCAGGCATGCGGGCGAAGCAGATTGTCGGCGCGCGGAGCGCGACGAGGATGCGCTCACTCGAGCCAGGGAGTTGGCAACGAATGGTGACCAGGTTTCCGCGTTTCGCATCTGGCAGGAGCAGGCGAGCGAAGGGTCAGTCTGGGCCATGTACGAACTCGCACTCTGCTACCGGAGAGGGAAGGGCGTTACGTCAGATGACGAAAGCGCCGAAGAGTGGTGCCGGCGCGCCTTTGAAGGCGGGTCTGAGCGGGCGCTTCTCTGGTACATTGGAATGCTGGCAAGGCGCGGCGACTATGTTCAGGCCGAGGCCGTTTGCACAGTCAGCGCTGAGAAAGGTTCCGCGGCAGCGATCTACTGGTTAGCTTGGTTCCGGATCAGGCGCTCCGCCAAACCGGCAACCTATCGGTCGGTCCGCCCCCTGCTTGAGGAAGCTGCCGCTGCGGGCAACCCAAGAGCGATCCGCGTGCTTGGCTACTGGATGGCCCACGGTCGTTTCGGCTTACGCGAGGTTCCCGCTGGCCTCCGGCTAGCGTGGGAGACGAGCGGACTAGAATTCGATGAGTTCAGAGCAGAGCAGCGCGCCGCTGCTTGAGGCCGTGCTCTCATAGACCACTCGGCTCGTTGCCGCCGTTGAATCGGCCGAAGTGGCGGGCCGCGAAGACCGACAGCAACAGCGCGCCGACCCCAAACGCAGCCACGTCCGCCCAGTCCCTCAGGTCGAAAGCTCCCACGCGCCCCAGCAACAGGTAGGCCACCGCCAGGTTGGCGAAGCCCCAGAGCACGTTGACGGTGGACGACGACAGGCCCTCGCCGGGCGGTTTGGCGAACGGGCTCTGGAACGGGCGGCCCATGACGCCGGCGACGGTGTGCGGTACGGCGTTGGCGAGGAACGCCCCGCCGGAGAAATAGGCCAAGAGGTGTAGCCAGGGCATCAGGCGCTCCGCTGATTCAGCAAGTCGATGACGTCCTGCGCGCGGCCAGTCTCGCCGATGCGAGGGAAGACGTTCTTGATGCTGTACTCGTGCGCCTCAGGTCGGGCGTCGGCCATGGCGTCGATGGCGAGCGTCACGTTGAAGCCGGCCTCGTAGGCCTGGCTGGCGGTGGATTCGACGCCGGCGGCGGTGGAGACCCCCACGACCACCACCTGGGTGACGCCGAGCCCCTTCAGCCGCGCCTCAAGATCGGTGGTGGGAAAGGCGCCGCGGGTGCGCTTGGTCACCACGATGTCGCCGGGCTGGCGGCCGAGCTCGGCGATGAAGTCGGTGAAGCCGGCCGGCAGCTGGCCGCCGACGCGCATCGGCTGCTCGGTGCGGCCTGGGGCGACGCCGGCGACGTTGATCAGCACCACCGGCAGCCGGTGAGCGCGAAAGGTGTCGATCAGCGCCCGCGCTCGCTCCACCACAGAAGCGAAAGCCGGGTTCACCGGATCGCCCACGATGCCCTTCTGCAGGTCGACGACCAGCAGGGCGGTGTGGGGATCGAGCGTGGTCAGCGGCATGTGAGTCCCTTCGTAGCCTGGGGACATGCTCGACTTTCAGCGAAAGTCGTGCGTGTCCCGACTTACGCCCTTACACCCAAGGCCCGGCGCTCAGGTGTTCGTGCGCGACCAGCCAGCCTGCGTCGCTATTCCGAAACACCCGCGTCGCCCGCCCGCCGCCGCTGACCGGGGCGCCGCGCGCCACGCCCGACCACTCGAAGCCGTAGACCACCGCCGCCGCGCCATCGGAGCGGGCCAGCCAGCGGGGCTCCAGCGTCTGGTAGCGATAGTCGGAGACCACCTGCCAGCTGGCGGTCATCGTGGCCGCAAAGGCGTCCTTGCCGACGATGACAGTCCCGTTGCTGTAGAAGAACACCACGTCATCGGCGAGCAGGGCCAACGCGGCCGCCATGTCGCGACGGATCAGCGCCGCGGTGAAGTCGGCGGAACAGGTCTCGGGCGAGGTCGCCGGCATCGGGGGCCCTTTCGCGGTGGCGTGGGCTGAGGTTTATCGCAAACGCGGGGGCGAGGCGCGATGTCGGTCAAACAGCTGCAGTACCTGCTGGCGTCGGTGTTCTTCGTCCTTGGCGGCTGGTGCGTGGTCGCGCCGGTGAGCGTCGTCGACCTCTGCTTCCGGCCCGAATACCGCGCCACCGCGCCCATCGTGCCGCTGATCGTCGCCTGCTTCGGAACCCAGGCGCTGATCTCCGGCCTCTTCGCCGCCTTCTCCCGATTCACGCGGCTGACCTTCCTCGCCTACGGTCTGGCGCTGATCCCGTTCTTCGTAGGCGACGTCTGGTTCTACGCCGTGCAGCCGATGCTGACCCCGCTCGGTCTGGGCGACTTCGCTGGCAACACAGTGATGCTGGCGGTTTGCGTCGCGGGGTGGCGGAGAGGCCAAGCTCGGAATAGCCGGCGAAACTCTTGCGACTCAGCACCCGAGGTAACTTTCTGCTTGACAAAAGAACAAAAGAGGAACACAGAGTGGGGCGCAGCTGACCCTTGGTCAGTTGAATAAATATGGTCGTAACCTGCCATCCGGAACGCCGCTAGTAGTTATACGGGAGACGCCCCATGAATAAGTTCGAGCGCACAGTCAAATCTGAACTTGGGACGAACTGGTGGGCTGAAAAGAATCACTTTTGCGCGCTGCCCGCGACACACCTGTTGTGTGGTTTTATCCTAGAGACAACGCCGACCTTTCAATTTATATGGAGATACTGCCAGCCCATCTGCGACAGGGTTGACGCTCTCTATTACCTAACGTTCTCCGAGCGCCTCGAGCGAGGATATATTTCGCGCACGGGACATCTGAAGAATTACTACCAACAAGTAGCGGTGTCGGAGAACCCAGCAAAGGCGCTCCACCAGCTCAAACGAGTAATGACGCCGGAAGAATTCGTTGCGTTGTCGCGCCCTTATATTGCAGAGGCACTTGAATATCGGCAGCCAGAATTCTTCGCTCAGATATTCGCACCTGATCTGGATGTCTTCGAGGCAACATCGCTCCGGCAATATGCCGCCATCCTCGTCCTTCTCGGCCGATACGAAGAGGCGTCAGTGCAATTGCGTCGCTGTGTCGAACAAGCGCGCAAGCCCGAACACGCCGCGGACACCTCGTTGCTCTTGAACACGCTGTATCGCGATCCGGACTCAGCTGTTGCGCTGCTGGCTGAGTGGGAGGCTGAAACCAAGAAAAAGTTCAAGATCCCCTGAGCACAATGGCCCTCACCGCGGCCCCATCTGCCCTGGCTCGTAGAGCGGTCCGGTGCTCATCGCCAGGACGCGGCTGAGTTGGGAGAGGTCGCGGCCGCTCTCGGCGCTCCAGGCGTTGAAGGCGGCCTGGACGGCGGCGAAGTCCTTGCGGTTCTTCGGCGGCTTGTCGACCACGCCGGCCTCGACCAGGGCGGCGCCGACGTCACGGCTGGTGATGAACGAGGCCTTGCCCATCCAGCGGAACATCCGCATCGCGGTCTCGCCGTGGCAGCGGGCGGCGCGGGCTTTCATCAGTTCCAGCAGGCCAACGAAGTCGCTGTCGGGCCACTCTGCGAAGAACTGCGACGCGCTGCCGTGCTCGCGGGCGAGATCGACCAGAAGCTGAGCGTTGGCGCGCACCGAGGCCACTTTCCGGCCGTTGCGGATGATGCGGGTGTCCTTGAGCAGGGCGTCGAACTCGTCCTCGCTCATGGCGGCGTTGAGCGGCGGGTCGAAGGCGTGGAAAGCGGCCTCGAACCCCTCCCATTTGGCTTCGATGACCCGCCAGTTGAAGCCGGCCTGGAACACCACGCGGGTGATCTGCGCCAGCCAGCGGTGGTCGGGGATGGCGGCCAGCTCGGCCGCGCTCTTGGCCCTGGCCTCCGCCAGCTGCGCTTCCAACTGGTCCGTCCCGCCCCGCCGTTCGGCGGCCAGCGCGTAGATGTCATCGAAGCTACGCATGGTTGTCCCCGTCGCCATGGTGCGCGTGTCAGCGGAGGCCTAGCATAGGCGAACGCGGCTGGTGACAGCAGCGCCAGGTCGGGGGACGTGTCGCCAAGACAGGAGCCGCCCATGAACCAGACCGTGCAAGTCGAACAGCAGAGCTTTCAGATGCCCCCGAGCGAAGGGATCAGCGTCGCTCACTTCCTCTGCGTCGGCGACATCGAGCGATCGGCGCGCTTCTACGAGACGGTGTTCGGGGCGGAGGTGCTCAGTCTCGGCGACGGCAAGGGGGCGCCGGGCTATCTGCGGCTCGCCAACGCCTGGATGATCGTCAACGTCGGCGGCGGCCCGACGCCGGACAAGCCGACGGTGTCGCTGAGCCCGCCGCCCGACCCCGACCACCTCACCAGCTTCATGAATATCCGCGTGGCGGACATCTGGGCCTGCTACGAGGCCTGGCGAAACCGCGGCGCCCCGTTCATCACCCCGCCGATCGACAAGTACGGCGAGATCCGCTGCTACATCCGTGACCCCGACGGCTACATCATCGAAGTCGGCCAGAGCAAACCGGAGTTCAAGTACGGCTGACGCCGCTCGATCGGTGGGACCGAGCCCGCCGGAGGCGACCGTAAGGGTAACCGCAGAGGACGCGGAGGTTTTCACAGAGGGCGCAGAGGAACTGAGGCTCTCTGCGCTCTCTGCGCTTCTCTGCGCACTCTGCGGTTCCCCTTAAGGACGCCTGCGGCGCGCACCGGCCACGCCCAACCGAGTCCCCATCCCGATTTTGCCTTCGCTCCCCATCTGAGCTAAAAGCCCCGCCCTTCGAAGAAGGCCTGCCATGAACGACCGCTGGACGCCCGCGTCCTGGAGAAGCCTGCCGATCAAGCATGTGCCGGACGACTATCCGGACATGAGCGAGCTGGCGCGTGTCGAGGGCGAGCTGCGGCGCATGCCGCCGCTGGTGTTCGCCGGCGAGGCGCGGCGGCTGAAGCACCTGCTGGGGCAGGTGGCAGACGGCAAGGCGTTCCTGCTGCAAGGCGGCGACTGCGCCGAGAGCTTCAAGGAGTTCTCCGCCGACAACATCCGCGACACCTTCCGGCTGATCCTGCAGATGGCGGTGATCCTGACCTTCGCCGGCGGCAAGCCGGTGGTGAAGGTGGGGCGGATGGCCGGCCAGTTCGCCAAGCCGCGCTCGGCGCCGACCGAGACCATCAATGGCGTGACGCTGCCCTCGTATCGCGGCGACAACATCAACGGCATGGAATTTACGCCCGAGGCCCGCATGCCGGACCCGGAGCGGCTGCTGAAGGCCTACGGCCAGTCGTCGTCGACGCTGAACCTGCTGCGCGCCTTCGCCGGCGGCGGCTACGCTGACCTCTACAATATCCACCGCTGGACGCTGGGCTTCGTCGAAGGCAGCCCGCAGGGCGCGCGCTACCGCGAGCTAGCGGACAAGATCTCCGAGACGCTGCAGTTCATGGCCGCGATCGGGGTGACGCCGGAGACCCAGCCGGACCTGCATCGGGTGGAGTTCTTCACCGGCCACGAGGCCCTGCTGCTGGGCTTCGAAGAGGCGATGACGCGGGTCGATAGCACCTCGGGCGACTGGTACGACACCTCTGCCCACCTGGTGTGGATCGGCGAGCGCACCCGCCAGCTCGACGGCGCGCACGTCGAGTTCTTCAAGGGCATCAAGAACCCCGTCGGCCTCAAGGTCGGCCCGACGCTGGAGGCTGACGAACTGCTGGCGCTGATCGACGCGCTGAACCCGGAGAACGAGGCTGGCCGGCTGACGCTTTACGGCCGCTTCGGCTCGGACAAGATCGCCGCGCGGCTGCCGGGCCTGATGGCGGCGACGCGGGCCGAGGGCAAGCGGGTGGTCTGGGCCATCGACCCGATGCACGGCAACACGCTGACGGCCAATAATGGTTATAAAACAAGGCCGTTCGACCGCATCCTGGCGGAAGTGAAGAGCTTCATCGAGATCGCCGAGAGCGAGGGCGTGCACCCCGGCGGCGTGCACCTGGAAATGACCGGGCAGAACGTCACCGAGTGCGTCGGCGGCGCGCGGCGGCTCACCGAAGGCGACCTCGGCGACCGCTACCACACCCACTGCGACCCGCGCCTGAACGGCGAGCAGGCGCTGGAGCTGGCCTTCTTGGTGGCCGAGAAGCTGAAAGCAGACCGGGCGCTCGGTCTGCGCGCGGCGGAGTAGCCGGGGTGGCCGAGGAAGCCCCGGCCACCCGCATCGACAAGGCGTTTGGGCGTCAGGCGTTCGGCGCCGACGCCGCCAACTACGACGCCGCGCGGCCCGACTATCCGGACTGGGTGTACGAGACACTGGCCACGCGGTGCGGCGTGGGGCAGGGGACCCGCTGCTTCGAGATCGGCCCCGCAACGGGGCTCGCGACGCGCCATTTGCTGGCTATGGGCGCCCAGGTGACAGCGATCGAGCCGGACGCGCGGCTGGCGGCGTTCCTGACGGCGCAAGGCGGCGCGGTCGAGGTGCGCAACAGCACCTTTGAGGATGCAGCGCTGGAAGACGGCGCCTATGACGTCGGGCTCGCGGCGACCAGCTTCCACTGGTTGGACGAGGATCAGGCGCTAGCCAAGATAGCCAAGGCGCTGAAGCCAGATGGCTGGTGGGCGGCGGTCTGGAACATCTTCGGCGACCCCACCAGGCCCGACCCGTTCCACGACGCGACCACGGGCGTGCTCGGCGGCGTGGAGAGCCCCTCGTCGGGCGTCCGCACGCAGCTCACCGGCCTCGGCTTCGGTGGCGAGGTCGAGTTGCGGCAGGCGGCGCTGGCGCGCGCCGGCGCTTTCGAGCCGGCCGATGTGCGCTTCGGGCACTGGCCGCTGGTGCTGGACCCCGACCAGACCGTGGCCCTCTACGCGACCTATTCCAACGTCCAGGTCCGCCCCGATCGCGACGCCGTGCTGGCCGAGCTGCGCCGCATCGCCGAGACCGAGTTCGCCGGTCGCGTGACCCGCCACATGACCACGGTCCTCTACACGGCGCGTCGCCGCTAGCGGGGTTAAACGGCCGGCGGCTTAACCCCTCACCCTTCCGCTCGCTGACGCGAGCGGGCCCCCCCTCTCCCTTTGGGAGAGGTAGAAAAGCAAGCGCCTTCAACCACTTCTCCCGGAGGGAGAAGGAGGGGCCCAACGCGAAGCGGTTGGGAAGATGAGGGGTTACGGCGGCGGTGGTCAGGCGCAGCGCCCTGAGGTAATCCAGCGGCCATGAAGGCCTAGGTCGCATAGGCGCCGCGGTTCCAAAATCCGCAGGCATTCCCGGCGTAGCGGCGCAGCCGCTCGCGCTTTCCCAATATTGCGACCCGGGCCGCGCGAGGCGCGGCCGCAAGGACCTTCATGACTCTCAACACCACCACCAACCGCTACGGCTCGATCGCGGCGGAGCTCTACGACCTCGACAAGCCGTTCGGCGCACTGCCCGACACGGCGTTTCACCTGGAGACCCTGGCGGATGTCGCCGGCCCCATCCTGGAACCGGCCTGCGGCTCTGGCCGCACCCTCGTGCCACTGCTGGAGGCCGGCCACGATGTCGTGGGCTTCGATCCCAGCGAAGAGATGCTGGACCGCTGTCGCGAGCGCTGCGCCGCGCGGGGCTATGCCCCCGACCTCAGCCGTCAGCGCTTCGAGGACTTCCACTACGACCGCGCCTTCGCCGCCGTCATCATCCCCGCCGGCTCGTTCACGCTGATCGAGGACGTCGCGGTGGCCAGAGCCGTGTTGCGGCGCTTCCACGATCACTTGGCCCCTGGCGGGCGGCTCATCCTCGACATCTCGCCGCTGCTCATCCTTGGCTCCGACGCCAAGGACAACCGGCAATGGACGGCTGAGAACGGCGACCTGCTGACGTTGCACGGCCGGCGCGTCGCCACCGACTGGCTCGCCCAGACCGGGCGCTCGCTGCTGCGCTACGAGCGCTGGCGCGACAACCGGCTGATCGAGAGCCAGCTGGAGCCGATGGTGCAACGCTTCTGGGGCCTGGACGAGTTCGCCCTGGCGCTGGGCGCTGCCGGGTTCGCGGACATCGGCGTCACCGGAAACTACGCCCGGCGCGCGCCGCGAGCCCGCGACAGGACGATAACCTTCGAGGCGCGCCGGCCGTAGGTTCGGGATTGTGCGGGGCGCCCGTCGCCCCCACTTTCCGCGCCTGAGTTAAGGGGGAATCATGAGCGGCAAGGCCGCGGCGGCCGCGCCGCTGCATCCCATGCGGGCCGACCTGGTGCGGCTGGTGCGGCTGGCCGCGCCTGTGGTGGCGGCCCGCGTCGGCGTGATGACCATGGGGCTGACCGACACCATCGTGGTGGGCCGTCTCTCGGCGACGCAGCTGGGGTTTATGGCGCTGGCCTGGGCGGCGGCGGCTGTCGTGCTCAACTCTTCGATGGGCCTGTTGTCTGGCGTGCAGGTGATGACCTCGCGCGCCTTGGGCGCTGGCGATCGGCCAGCCGCGGGCGCGGCGCTGCGGCGGGGCCTGGTCTACGGGCTGTGGGTCGGCGTGCTGGCGGCCGGCGCCCTGATCCTTGGCATGCCGCCGATCCTGGACGCGCTGCGGCTGCAGGGCGGGCTGGCGGAGGGGGCACGCGCGCCGTTGCTGATGCTCGCGGTCTCGATGCCCAGTTTCGCCATCTCCAGCGCCGCTGCCTCCTGGCTCGAGGGGCTGGGACGGATGACGCCGCCGCTGGTGATGATGTGGATGGCCAACGTGCTCAATCTCGGTCTCGATCTGGTGTTGGTGCCCGGCGGCTTCGGCATCCCGACAATGGGCGCGGCTGGCGCAACCGCGGCCACGCTGATCGGCCGCACCGTCCTGGCGCTGGCCAGCCTCGCCTATATCGCACTGATGCCCGACGCGCGGGCGCTGGGTGTGTTCCGCAAACCCCTGCCTTCGCGCGCCGACGAGATCGACCAGCGCCGCGTCGGCTATGGCGCGGCGGCGTCCGGGTTCTTCGAGGTCACCGCCTTCTCAGCCATGAGCGTGATCGCCGGCTGGATCAGCGCCACGACGGTGGCTGCGTGGGCCGTGTCGCTCAACGTGCTGGCGCTGGTGTTCATGGTCCCGCTCGGCATCTCCACGGCGACAGCGGTGATGGTGGCGCAGGCCTACGGCGCCCAGGACCGCGCCGCGCTGCACCGCGCCGCTGTGCTCGGCTTCGGCGTCACCGCGGTGGTCGGCGTCGTGTTCGGGGTGCTAATCGCGCCGACGGCGGGCCTGATCGCGCCGCTCTACACCACCGATCGCGCCACCATCGTCATGGCGGCCGGCGCGCTGCTGCTCACCTGCGTGTTCTTCCTGCCCGATGGCCTGCAGGTGGTGGTGGCGCAGTCGCTGCGGGCGCGCGGCGACGTCGCCGTGCCGACGCTGACCCACTTGATGAGCTACGCCGTGGTGATGGTCCCGCTGGCCTATGCGCTGGCGATCCCGCTGCATGGCGGCATGACCGGCATGGTCTGGGCGACGATCATCGCCGCTTACGTGTCGGCGGGGCTGCTGCTGGGCCGCTACTGGATGCTGGCGCGGCGGGAAGCCTAGGCGCCGAGCACCCAGCCTTCTTCACGCTCGGCGTCGGCCGCGACATCAGCGGCGAGGTCTTTGTCGTGACCGAAGGCGGCGCCCAGCCGGCCGGCGTCGTCCAGCTTGTAGAAGTGTTCGGCGGCGGCGCGCACCTGGGCCAGGTCCTTGGTCTCGCCAGCCGCCGGCTGGACCTTCAGCAACGACGGGTAGATCTCGGCCGCGACCACATCGACCCCCGCCAGGTCCGCCTCGGTCAGCGCTTTCCAGCCGGTCTCGAACGGCCAGATCTTCATGGCCTCGCCCCGCGCCAGCTTCAGCCGCCGCACCATCGGGATGCCGAGGATCGCCTGCCCGCCGACCGAGCCCTGATAGTAGAGCTTCCAGACCGGGCTGGCGCCCTTCGCCGCCAGCTCGGCGTGGCGATATTCCGGCAGATCGCCAGGCCCGTGATCGCGGCCGCGCTTGGGCTGCAGCGTGGTCAGCGCGTCCTTCGGCGGCACCCCCCAGAACGGGAAGGGCCCCCCGGTGAGCCGCCGGTTGATCTCCGAGCCGACCCCGAAGCGGTTGTTGGTGTTGTCGGCCTTGTCCTTCACCATCCGGTCGATCTGGTTCCAGACGGCGAGCCACGGCGGCGTCTCGGCGGGCAGCTTCAGCGCCTCGGCGAGGCCCCGCGGGAATCCGAGGTTGAAGTCGAACCCGATCAGCGTGCGCTCGGCGCGCTTGGCGCGGTCGTCGAGGATGCCGGCGATCAGCGTCTCGGCGGCGGCCCGCGTCGGCGGGTTGTGCGACTCGAAAGCCATGCGGAAGCGCACGTCGCGCTTCAGCACGCCCACCCAGATCGAGTCAGCGCCGGTGGTCGGCTTCGAGGCCGCGCTCCAGTCGACCATCACGTAGGCGTTGAACAGGCGGGCCAAGTGGCGCTCCAGGCAAGGGGGCGCGGCTATCTACGCTTGGGTGGGTAGGGACGGAAGCGGGATCGGCGCTGGCCTCGCGCAAAGTTGCGCTGCCGCTCACATGAGCAGGCGCCCGCCGTCGACGATCAGCACCTGGCCGGTGGTGTAGCCGGCGCGCATGAGGTGCAGGTAGGCCTCGGCCACTTCTTCGACCTGCGCCGGGCGCTGGATGAGCTGGTTGGCCGTCATCTGTTTCAGCATCTCCGGCGGCCAGCCGGCGATGCGCTCGGTGAGCACCAGGCCCGGACAGACGGCGTTGACGCGGATCGGCGCCATGTCGACGGCGAGCCCCCGCGCCAAATGTTCGGTCGCGCCGCCGAACGCCGCGGTGAGCACCTGGCCCTTTATCGGTCGGTGCACCATGACGCCGTCCGTGAGCGTCACCGAGCCCGTGTCGGAGAGCTTGGCGCGGGCGTGCTTGATGCAGAGCAGGGCGCCGAAGAAGCGAACGCTGAGTCGCTGATCGACCAGCGCCCGATCGATGGTTTCGACCGGTCGCGGCGTCATGAAGTCAGGGCCCCAGTCGCCGGCGGTGAACACCAGGTGGTCGAGGCCGGGGAGGGTGTCGAAGAAGGCGGCGATACTGTCCTCGTCGCGCACGTCGATCACCTCGCCCTTGGCGCCGATGCGCTGGGCAGCGGCGTCGACGTTGACCTGGCTCGAAGATGCGACGACCACCTCGGCGCCTTCCTCGACCGCGCCCTTCGCCACCGCCTGGCCGATGCCGGCGGTGCCGCCGATCACGACCACGCGCTTGCGGTTGAGCGGGCTCATGCCGCGTTCCTCTCGGCGCCGAACTCGAGGTCTTGCAGCAGGCCAGCGCCCTCCGGCCGCCAGCCCAGCTTGGCCTGGGTGATCGCGCTGGACGCGGGGATGTCGAGGCTGAAGAACATGCCGACGAAACCGAACTGCTCCATCGCCTGCTCGGCGGTGATGCTGGCGGTCGGCACGCCGAGGCGCCGGCCGATCGCCGCGGCGATGTCGCGCGTCGGCACGCCTTCGTCGCCGATCGCATGATAGACGCCGCCAGCTTCGCCTTTCTCCAGCGCCAGGCGGAAGATGCGGGCGGCGTCGCGGCGATGCCCAGCGGGCCAGTGGTTGGCGCCCTCGCCGACGTAGTTGGAAACGCCCTTATCGCGCGCGCCCTGGATCAGCAGCGGGCCGAAGCCGCCGTCGGCGCCTTCGTGGGTGATCGGCGGCAAGCGCACCGAACTGCTGCGGATGCCGGACGCCGCCAGCACGATGGCCTCGGTCTCGCCGCGGCCTTCCCGCTGCATCGTGTCGGTCTCGACCGCCATGCGCCCCGCGGCCAGCAGGCCCGTGCCCGAGGTGACGACCAGTGGCTTGCCGGAGCCTTGCAGCGCCTCGACCATGGCGACCACCGCCTTCTGCTCAATGGCCATGTTCTCGGCGAACTTGGTGAAGTCGTGGATGAAGGCGGTGTGGATGACGCCGTCGCAGAGCCTGGCGCCGGCGGCGAAGCTCGCCGGGTCGTTGAGGTCGCCGCGATGCACCGCGATGCCACGGCTCTCCAGCGTGGCCGCTGCCGCATCGTTGCGGGCCTGGCCCAGGATCTCGTGGCCCGCGGCCCGGAGCTCCTCCGCCACCGCCGTGCCGATGAAGCCGTTCGCTCCGGTCAGAAATACGCGCATCGATGATCTCCTCGCCGCCGTGCCTGGAGGGGGTTATCGTGCGCGCGCCCTGAGACGAAAAGCCGAGACCTTATACCGGTATGAGCGCTAACACCCAGACGACCGACGCCGAGCCACTGCCGCTGACCACGGCGACGCTGGGCGAGTTCCTGCGCGGTCGCCGCGCCCGGTTGCGGCCCGACCCCACGCAAGACCACCGTCGGCGCACGCCCGGCCTGCGCCGCGAGGAGGTGGCCTCGAAGGCTGGCGTCAGCGTCACCTGGTACACGTGGCTGGAGCAGGGGCGGGGCGGGCCGCCGTCGAACGAGGTGCTGGAGCGGCTGGCGCGGGCGCTGGAGCTGGACACGGCCGGCCGCGAGATGATGTTCCTGCTGGCCCAGCAGCGACCGCCGCCGCCGCGCCGCACAGCGTCGCCGACGGCGGTCTCGCCCACCGTGCAGCGGGTGCTGAACGCCATGGTGGGCTGCGCGGCGATGGTGAAGACGCCGACCTGGGACGTGGTGGCGTGGAACGCGGCGGCGGCGGCGCTGATGGGCGGGGACGCGAATTCGCCGCCCGCCGAGCGCAACTCCCTGCGCCGCCTGTTCCTCGACCCGCGCGCCCAGCAGACTTTGCCCGACTGGGAGGACAACGCCCGCATGATGCTGGCCGTGTTCCGCATGGACGTGGCGCGGATGGGCGGCTCGCCGGAGGCCTCGGCGCTGGTGGCTGACCTGGCGGCGCGCAGCCCCGCGTTCCGGCGCCTTTGGGCAGAGAGCGACGATCCCGTGAGCCACGGCGCCGCCGTCAAACGCTTCGAGCACCCCGGCATCGGCCCATTCGCGCTGGAGGTCACGGCGTTCCAGTTGGATGGCGAGGGGCTGACCATGATCGTCTTCACGCCGGCCACAGCCGCCGACCAGCGCGCCTTCGAAGCGCTGCTGACGAGGCAGGTCGCCGCGGCCTGAGCGGCGCGTTCGCGATACTTCTTGGCGCGATGGCTTGAGCGCGCCGCCGGATGCCTCGGTACGATGGCCGCGCAGCGAGGGAGCGGGACATGCTGATCGACGAGAAGCTGGTGGGGATCTTGACCACCGCCAAGCCGAAGGAAGCGCGGGCGTTCTACGAGGGCGTGCTAGGACTGACCTTCACCATGGACGAAGAGCACGTGATGGCGTTCGACGCCGGGCCCTGGCGGGTGATGCTGCAGAAAGGCCCAAGCGTGACACCGCCCTTCGGCACCGCCATGGGCTGGAACGTGAAAGACCTGCGCGCGGCGATGCGCGACCTCCTCGCCCGCGGCGTCGTCTTCGAGCGCAACGGCCTGAATCAGGACGAGATGGGCGTCTGGTCGCCGATGCCGGGCGAAGGCGTCGCCTGGTTCCTGGACCCCGACGGCAACCGGCTGTCGCTGAACGGGCCGATCTGAGGCCAACGCGCGAACCCCTTTCGCTTGACCCGCGCTAGTCAGCCGAGCGCCTGGTCCAGGTCGGCGATCAGGTCGCCGACGTCCTCGATGCCAACCGAGAGCCGCAGCAAGTCGGGCGGGGTGGGGGTGTCTTCCCCTTCCACAGAGTGCCGGTGCTCGACCAGGCTCTCGACGCCGCCCAGCGAGGTGGCGCGCTTCCAGACCTGCAGCCGGGCGGCCGCGGCGAGCGCCGCGGCCTGGCCGCCAGCAATGCGGAGCGAAAGCATGCCGCCGAAGCCGCCAGTCATCTGGCGGGCTGCAATGGCGTGGCCTGGGTGGCTGGGCAGGCCGGGATAGAGCACCGCGGCGACGCGGCGGTCGCCGGCGAAGCGCTCGGCGACAGCCTGGGCCGAGTGGCAGGCTCGCTCGACCCTGAGCGGCAGCGTGCGCATGCCCCGCAGCAGCAGCCAGGCCTCCATGGCGCCCAGCACCGCGCCCACGTTGGTGCGCACCGCGACGATCCGCTCCCAGAAGGCGTCGCGGCGGGCGGTGACGAGCGCGCCGGCCAGCACGTCGGTGTGGCCGTTCAGGTACTTGGTGGCCGAGTGCATGACGATGTCGGCGCCAAGCGCCAGCGGGTGGGTGAGGGTGGCGGCGGCGACGGTGCTGTCGACCGCGAGCAAGGCGCCAGCCTCGTGCGCGATTTTGGCGGCGGCGGCGATGTCGGTGATTTCCCAGGTCGGGTTGCCGGGGGTCTCGATCCAGACGAGGCGGGTGCGGCCGGGCCGCACGGCGCCAGCCAGTGCGGCGAGATCGGTCATGTCGACGAAGGTGACGTCCAGGCCCCACTCCGTCCCGGGACCTTCCAGCCACTTGCGCAGGGCGTAGTAGGCGACCTTGGGGGCGACCACGTGGTCACCGGGCTTCAGCGCCAGGAACACCGCCGTGGCGGCGGACATGCCGGAGGCCAGCACCAGCGCATCCTCCCCGCCTTCCAGCCGCGCCAGCAACGCCTCGACCTGGCGCCAGGTGGGATTGCCGCCCCGGATATAGTTGAAGCCGCGCCGGAATTCGTTGTCCGCATCGCGCTCGTGGGTGGTGGAGAAATGGGCCGGCGGAATGACGGCGCCGGTGCTCTCGTCGATCCATCCCAGCGCCTGTGCGGCCAGTGTGGCGGGGGCGAGGTCATTGCGTTCGGGCATACGCGGCTCCTTCCGACGCGCCGTAGCACATCTGCCCGTCGGCTTGAGGGTTTCGCGATTTGGACTATCCTCTGGACCAAATTGGCGAGGACGCGATGAAAGTCTCGGTGAGCGACGCGAAGGCGCAGCTGACGGAACTCGTGCGCCTGGCCGAGGCGGGCGAGGAGGTGGTGCTGACGCGTCACGGCCAGCCGGCGGTAAGGCTGGTGGCGGTGCGCAGAGCGCTGACCAGCGCGGAAAGGCACGCGGTCGTCGAAGCCATCCAGGCCTCGGCTGCGAGAAACGCGCTGCCGGGGCCCAGCGCCGCACGCAGTCAGGACTTCCTCTACGACGATGACGGCCTACCGATTTGATCGTCGTGGATACCTCGGCGCTTATCGCCATCGTGCTCAAGGAAGACGGGGCGGATGTTTGCGAGGCGGCGCTCGACGCAGATCGCGAGGTCGCGATATCGGCCGGGACACTGACAGAGATTTTGATCGTGGCGGAGCGGCGCGGGGTGCGTCGTGAGGCAGCGGCGCTGGTCGAGAGTCTGGCGGTCGAAGTCGTCCCGGTGACCGAGGCGTTCGCACGCCGCGCGGCTGACGCTCACGCCATCTGGGGACGCGGCGCGGGCACAGCTGGACTGAATTTCGGCGACTGCTTTGCCTACGCGCTGGCGGCCGAGCGGGCCTGCCCGTTGCTGTTCGTCGGCGATGACTTCCGCAAGACGGATGTGACGCCCGCTCTCTGAGCGGCGCGCGCATGACCAAGATTTCATGATCCGGCTTGCATCCGGGCGAGTGTCGGCGCGCCACTAACCATCAGAAGCGGGGCCCTGGGCGTCGCCGATGGAACAACAATAAGGACGTCACCCCAATGGTGCCCGAAGCCATCCTAGCCCTGATGATCCCGATCTTCGGGATCGTCATGATCATCGCCGTTGTGCTCGGCCCGATCTGGATCGTGTTCTACTTCCGCTCACGGGAACGGGCGCAGCTGCATGAGACGCTGCGCGTGGCCTACGAGAAGGGTCTGCCGCCGCCGCCAGAGCTGGTGGAGAAGCTGGCTTCGACCGCAAGCGCGTCGGTCAGGGACAATTCCCCCAACGCCGATCTACGTCGGGCAGTGGTGCTGATCGCCGTGGGCGTCGGCCTGGTGGGCCTGGGCCTTGGCCTGGGCTTTGGCATCCCCGGCGGCGGCGGCGATGTCACCATGGGTTCGGTGGCGGGCGCCGGGGCCATCCCCGGCATGATCGGCGTCGCCTACCTGTTCCTGTGGTTCATGCGCCGCAACGAGCCGAAGGCCTGAGCCGGCGACCGGCGACGAGGGACGGTGGTGGCCGATCGGCAGTCATTGATGCGCGCGCACGACCTCGAGCTGACCGCGCTCGGGGCCGCCGGCGACCGCGCAGCGTTCGGCGAGCTGGTGCGCCGTCACGGCTCTGCGGTGCGCGGCTTGCTGCGCCGCATGGGCGCCGATCCGGCCGCAGCCGACGATGTGGCGCAGGACGCGTTCCTGGCCGCCTTCGAGCAGATCGCCGACTTCCGCGGGCAGGGCGCTTTTCAGGGCTGGGTGAAGCGGATCGCGGCGCGGGCCTGGGTGCGGCGCTGGCGGCGCGAGGCGCGCGTCGATCTGTTGGCCGACGGACCTGACCTGCCGGATGGGCCCGGCGAGGCCGGCGCTGCCAGCCGCATCGATCTCGACGAGGCGCTGAAAGGGCTGCCGCCGGCGGAACGGGTCTGCGTGTCGCTCTGTTACGGCGCCGGGCTTTCTCACGCGGAGGCGGCGGCCGCCTTGAATGCGCCGCTTGGAACGGTCAAATCGCATGTCAAACGTGGTCTGGATCGGCTCCGGACGCGCCTTGCGCCGCAAGGCGACGACGGGCGGAGGCGGCAAAGTGGCTGAAGACTCCGAGTTTGAATTCGCGCTGGAGCGGATGTTCGCCGAGACGCCGGCGATGCCGGACGCACCGCTGTTCGCGGCCGAAGTGATACAGCGCGTGGACCGCGGCTGGACGGCGCGGCGGGCGCTGATCGGCGTCGCTGGCGTGGCCGGCGGCCTGATCGGCGCGCTGCAGATCGTGGGGCCCGCCGGCATGGCGCACGTGCAGGGGCTGGCCGCACACGCCGACGAAGCGCTGGCGTCGCACCTCGCCCGCGGCATGAATGACGTAGCGTACGGTGGGGGTCTCGCGCTAGAAGGCCAGGTGATGTTGATGGCCGGCGCTCTGGCAGCCGTCGCCGTCGGTTTCGGCTTGGTGCGGCTGATCCGGGAGTCCTGAGTTTTGTCCAGTCATCGCCTTGCGCCGGTGCGGCGCATCACCGTCCCCGAGATCACCTCGCGCAAAGGCGGCGTCCCTATCGTCTGCCTCACCGCCTACACGGCGCCGGTGGCCGAGCTGCTCGACGACGTCTGCGACCTGATGCTGGTCGGCGACAGCGTCGGCATGGTGCTGCACGGCCTGCCGAGCACGGTGGGCGTGACCCTCGACATGATGATCCTGCACGGCCAGGCGGTGATGCGCGTCGCCAAGCGGGCTCTGGTGGTGGTCGATATGCCGTTCGGCTCCTACGAAGGCGACAAGCAGGCCGCGCACGCCAACGCGGTGCGGGTGATGCGCGAGACCGGCTGCCAGGCGGTGAAGGTGGAGAGCGGGCCGACGGTGCCGGAGACCATCGCCTACCTGGTCGATCGCGGCATTCCGGTGATGGGCCACGTCGGCCTCAGGCCTCAGTCGGTGAACATCGATGGCGGCTTCAAGGCCAAGGGCCGCTCGGAGCGCGAGCGCACCCAGGTGCTGGCCGAGGCCGAAGCGGCGGCGGACGCCGGCGCCTTCGCCATCGTGGTCGAGGGCGTGGCCGAGAGCCTGGCGCGCGAGATCACCGAAGCCGTGCCCGTGCCCACCATCGGGATCGGGGCGTCGGCCGGCTGCGATGGCCAGATCCTGGTCACCGACGACATGCTGGGCCTGTTCTCGTGGACGCCGAAGTTCGTGCGCCGCTACGCCGACCTGAAGGGCGAGATCGCTCAGGCTGTGCGGGCGTATGCGGACGACGTGAGGGCTCGCCGCTTTCCTGGCGTCGCCGAGACCTATTTCGCGCTGAAGTCGGTGGAGCCGAACTCGCCCATCATGGGGTGAGATCGCGGTGGCCGCTTTAGCCGGAGGTCCCGGACCTCACTGACTATTCGTCGCCGGCAGGGTGTTCAGGGCGCCCTGAACTCGCCCCGTCGACGTTGTGCAGCCGGGAACGCCGGGCGCGGAAATCTGCACCGCGTACCAGGCTTGCGCCACCTGATCGACAGCGTTGGCGCCGGCGATCGGGTAGGCGCCTTGAGCGCCCGGCGCCAGCACCAGGCTGGTGGTCCGGACCGCCGCGCCGGGCGCGACCGAACCTGCCGGCGTGGTGGTGATGGTGAAGGTCAGCGGCTGCGCCGAGCAATTGAGCACGGTCCCCGACCCCTGGAGCGTGAGCCCCGGGCCAAGGCTGAGCGTTGGCTCGGGCGCCTGGTAGCCCAGGGCTGGCAGCGCGACATGCTGGTCCGCGGGTGTCGGGGCCGGTCCGACGGACGACGTCTGGGCGACATCGAACGACGCCGGCTTGCACGTGTCGGCGATCTCGCCCTGGAGATATTCATGGGCCACGCCGGACGGCGTGTTGTAGCCGACCCTGGGCAGCAGCATCGACATGTTGACGACGTTGAGGACCGTGGCCGCGCCGATGGCTGGTCCTGGAATTCCGGAACGCGCCGGCTGCACGGTGATGCCGACCGAGGTCGAGGTGCCGCCCTCGCAGTCCTGGCTGGTCTGCTGCGGGCCCACTGTCACGCTGGTCGCCGGGCTGCAGGCCGCGAGCGCGAGCTGCGTCGCGGTCAAAGCTATCAGGTTCTGGAACCCCGTTCCGCGCCGCAAACCGTAGGCCATCGCCGCCCCCTGAAGTTCGCCTGTTCGCAGCTGAGGTCACCACGCGCAGCGTGTCGCGGCAACCACGTCTGCTAGAAGTGAAGCATGTCCTTCCCCACCCCGACGCTGACGACCGCTCGCTTGCGTCTGCGGCCGTTCGCGGAAGCCGACATGGAGAGCATCTTCGCGCTGCAGAGCAACGCCCGCGTGCTGCGCTACTGGGATGCGCCGCCGTGGACGGAGCGCGCGCAGGCCGAACGGTTCATCGCCCGTTGCGCGGCGATGGCGCAGGAGGGGACCGGCGTTCGGCTGGCCATTGAGAGCCTTGCCGACGGCGGCTTCATCGGCTGGTGCCACCTGTCGGGATGGAACCCGGACTATCGCAGCGCCCGGATCGGCTACTGCTTCGATGAAAGCGCCTGGGGCAACGGCTATGCCACCGAAGCCTCGGCCGCGCTGTTGCGATGGGCCTTCGATACGCTCGACCTGAACCGCGTCCAGTCCGAGACCGACACCCGCAACGCCGGCTCGGCCCGCGTCCTCGAGAAGCTCGGCTTCGTCCGCGAAGGCACGCTGCGGGAGGACTGCATCGTGGCCGGCGAGGTCTCTGACTCCTGGGTCTTCGGCCTGCTGAGGCGGGAGTGGAGGCGGTAGGAGGCGCTAAGCCGCGTCGCTGGCGATCCGCGCCACTTCCGAGAGCAGGGCTGCCGGGGAGATCGGCTTGGCGACGACGCCGTTGACGCCGCATTCGCGGTAGGCGGCGAGCTGGGCCGGCATGACGTTGGCGGTGGTGGCGAGGATCGGAACGTAGCGCTTGGGGGCCGGCATGGCGCGGATGCGGCGGGTGGCTTCGACGCCGTCCATCACCGGCATCTGGATGTCCATGAACACAAGGTCGAAGTCCTCGCGCTCGACGGCGATGACGCCCTCGAGGCCATTGTTGGCCGTCACCACCTGGGCGCCCAGCTGGGTGAGCAGGCGGCTCGCCACCAGGCGATTGGTCGGATGGTCTTCGACGACCAGCACCTTCAGCCCCTCCAGCCAGCCGCCAGGGCCCTGGTCGTCGTCGTTGGCGGGCGCGGCTGCCTCTGCCGCGGCGATCTCGAACCAGAAGGTCGAGCCTTCGCCGGGCGTCGAGGCGAAGCCGACGGCGCCGCCCATCTGTTCGGCCAGGCGCTTGCTGACCGCGAGGCCGAGGCCCGGGCCGCCGTAGCGCCGGGTGATCGAGGAGTCGGCCTGGGCGAACTGCTGGAACACGGTTTCCTCCGCCTCGGCCGCGATGCCGACGCCGGTGTCCTGGACCTCCAGGCGCAGCCGCCGCGCCTCGCCGGCGCCGCTGGCCGTGAGCCGCACGTCGATGCGGCCCAGGTGGGTGAACTTCACCGCGTTGCTGACCAGGTGGAACATCAGCTTGCGCAGGCGTGCCGCGTCGGCGGCCACCCAGCCGATGTCGTCGGCGCAGGCTACCTCCAGCGCCAGCTCCTTCGCCTCCGCTTGCGGGCGGAACATGGCGATGACGCTCTGCAGCTGCTCGGCGGGATCGAGCCGCTCGGCGGAGAGTTCCAGGCGGCCGTCCTCGACATCGGAGAAGTCGATGATGTCGTTGAGCAGGTCGGAGAGGCCGACGCCGGCGGCCAGCCCCTGCTCGACCAGCCGCTGACGTTCGGTGCGCGGCGGCTCGGACTTGATCAGGTGCAGCACGCCCAGCACACCGTTCATCGGCGTGCGCAGCTCGTGGCTGATGTTGGCCAGGAAGCGCGACTTGGCTTCCGCGGCGGCCAGCGCGGCCTGTTCGCCTTTCAGCGCCGCGTCGCGGGCGTCGGCGATTTCGGTGATGTCGGCGGCGACGCCGACCACGTCCCATTTGCCATTGGGGCGCTGACTGACCCCGCGCCAGACGCCGCGCATGCGCCGCCAGGGCGTGTCCGGCTCAAGCCGCAGCCGATACTCGCAGCCGCCGGTGACGCCGTCGGCGACGGTGGGCGCCCAGGCCTCGTCCATATGCGCCATGTCGTCGGGATGCACGCCGGCTCGGAACGCCGCGCCCGGGATGCGGCGAGACTGAGCGCGGTCGGTGGCGTTGGTGAAATCGGGGTCGACCTCGTAGATGTCGCGCTCGGCGTCGTAGCGCCAGGGCGTCACGCCAGCGGTCTGGCGAACCATCGCCGCCACCTGGCGGGCCGCGGCGTTGTCGATCTCGCGCTGCCGCTCGGCGGTGATGTCGCGCAGGATCATCAGCACCCAGCCGTCCTCGCCGCGCACCGCGTGGTGGCGCATCCACAGCGGGCCGCGCGACTTCGAGGCGACGCGATAGGTGAAGACGCCGCGGCCCTTCGGGGGCAGGGCGGCGATGTCGGCCAGCGCGCTCTCTGATTCCTCGGGGAACAGGAAGTCGGCGTAGGGCCGGCCCAGGCACTTTTCCGGGGTCCAGCCGGTGAGCGCGGTCCAGGCGCCGCCGACGAACGCCAGTACGCCGTCGCGGACGCCGATGGAGGCGTCGAGGCTGTTCTGGACGAACCAGTAGGCGGCTTTCAACGCCCCTTCGTCGACCTCTTTGCCACCGATTTCGGCCGGCATTGCCCACTCCAAATCACTGGACGGGAACGTAGCCGTCAGCGGGTAAACAAATCGCCCCAGGCGTGTGTCACGCGTACTTGAACGGGTCCTGCAGAAAACCTGCAAGCAGTTCTCGATAAAATCTATCGATCAGATAGGAATAGCTGCTACGGATCGCCGCAACAGTTGCGGGGATTGACCACATGCAGGGAACAAGAGCCATCAAAGCCGGGCTCGCCGCCGGCGCCGGGTTAGGCGCGTTGATCGCGGCGCAGTCCGCGTTGGCGGCGCCTGCATCATCGGAAGATGCGCGCATCGCCAAGCTGGAAGCGGCGGTGGCGACGCTGCAGGCCGAGGTGGCGCAGACCCAGCAGCTCACGCAGCAGAACGCCGCTCTGCAGGGCCAGGTGTCGCAACTGCAAGGCGCTGCGAGCGAGAACGCCGAGCTGAAGCAGGAGGTGGGCCAGCTGCAGGCGCAGGTGGCCGACCTGAAGGCGACCACCGTGGCGCAGATCTCCGACGTGCGGCAGGCGCAAGCCGCTGCGCCGACAGTTGCCTTCCCGGGCGGCCGGCCAACCTTCGCGACGCCGGATGGCAAGTTCACCGCCTCGCTGCGGGGCCAGCTGCAGCTCGATACCGCCGCCTATTTCCAGCCAGGCGCGGGGCCGATCGGCACGGACCTGCGCCGCGATGGCCCGGCGCTCGGCTCGTCGGCCACCAACGTCGATCTGGCCCACGCCCGCGACCTCAAGGACGGGACGGTGTGGCGGCGCGCCCGCGTCGGCCTGGAAGGCACGGCCTACAGCGACTGGGACTATCGGCTGCTGGTCGATTTCGGCGGCTCCGGGGTCGAGAACGCAGGCCAGCTGTACGAAGCCTGGCTGCAGTACTCCGGCTTCAAACCCTTCCACGCCCGCATCGGCGCCTGGTCGCAGCCGATCGGCCTGGAAGACGGCGGCAACACCAACACCCAGATGTTCCTGGAGCGGCCGGCGATCTCCGACCTTGCCCGCGGCCTCGCCGCCGGGGACACCCGCATCGGCGCCGGGGTGTTCGGCTACACCAGCGACTGGTTCCTCTCGTCCGACATCACCGGGCGCACCATCGGCGTGGTCAATACCGGAACCGCCATCACCTCCACCACCAGCGGCAACACCGGGACGGCGCAGAGCTTCGGCGACCAGATCGGCTATGTCGGGCGCGCCGACTACTCGTTCCACGGCGGCGACTGGCGGGTGCTGGGCGGAGTCCACGGCAGCTACGTGATCCACCCGGCCGACAGCGTCGGTCCCTCCGCGACCGGCGCGCTGGCGGTGAACGACTTCCTGGTGACGCTGAAGGACACGCCGGAGCTGCGCGTCGACGGGACCCAGTTCATCAACACGGGCGCCATCGACGCCAGCCATGCCTCCACCATCGGGGCGGAGTTCGCCGCTCAGAAAGGCCCGTTCTTCGTCCAGGGCGAATACGAGAGCATCCACGTCAACCGCACCGACCCAGGCACGGACTCGCCGACGTTCTGGGGCTGGTACGCGGAAGGCTCGGTGTTCCTGACCGGCGAGAGCCGCCAGTACACCGCTTCCAGCGCCACCTTCGACGGGCCGGCGATCAAGCGACCGTTCTCGCTCAAGAACGGCGGGCCCGGCGCCTGGGAGTTCGTCGCCCGCTACGACGACGCCGACCTCAATTTCGAAGCCGGCCCGCCGGGCAACGCCCCGTCGGCCAGCACCATCCGCGGCGGCGACGAGCAGGTCTGGGCGCTGGGGCTGAACTGGTACCCGGTCAGCGCCGTCAAGTTCGGCTTCGATATCGACCGGGTGATGCTGGAGCGGCTGTCGCCCAACGCCACCAACTTCCAGACCCCCACCGGCGCCGAGATCGGCCAGGCCTACACGGCCCTCGCCGTGCGCTCACAAGTCGCGTTCTGAGCTGAGGAGCTTCGCCATGACCCACCACGCATCCCGCCGCGGCCTGCTCGGCGTCATCGCCGGGGCGGCGCTGGGCGCGCCGCTGGCCGCGCTCGGCCAGACCGGCCCAGGCTCACGCAGCCCGATCCGCATCTTGAACGTCAGCTACGATCCGACCCGCGAACTCTACAAGGACATCGATGCGGCCTACGCCGACTACTGGCAAGGCCGCACCAACCAGCAGGTCACCATCGACCAGAGCCACGGCGGCTCCGGCGCCCAGGCAAGGGCGGTGATCGACGGGCTGGCGGCGGACGTGGTGACGCTAGCGCTCGCCTACGACATCGACTCCATCGCCCAGCGCGCCAAGCTGCTGCCACCGGACTGGCAATCGCGGCTGCCGAACAACTCGACGCCCTACACCTCGACCATCGTGTTCCTGGTGCGCAAGGGGAACCCCTGGGCGATCCGGGACTGGCCGGACATCCTCAAGGCGGGCGTCACCGCGGTCGTGCCCAATCCGAAGACCTCGGGCGGCGCGCGCTGGGCCTATCTGGCGGCCTGGGCCTCGGCGCTGAAAGCGCCCGGCGGCAGTCCGGACAAGGCCAAAGCCTACGTCGCGGCGTTCTACGCCCGGGTTCCAGTGCTCGACACTGGCGCGCGTGGCTCGACCCTGACCTTCGTGCAGCGCGGCGTCGGCGACGTGCTGGTGTGCTGGGAGAACGAGGCGCACCTGGCGCTGGACGAGTTCGGCGCCGACAAGTTCGACATCGTCTATCCGAAGAGCTCGATCCTGGCCGAGCCGCCGGTGGCGCTGGTGGACAAGGTGGTGGATCGCAAGGGCACCCGGCAGGTGGCGACCGGCTACCTCAACTTCCTCTACAGCCCGCAAGCCCAGGACATCATCGGCAAGAACTGGTACCGGCCGCGCAACCCGCAGGCGGTGGCCAAGTGGGGCGCCCGCTTCCCGCAGATGCCGATGGTGACCATCGACGATACCTTCGGCGGCTGGGCCAAGGCGCAGGCCACCCACTTCGCCGACGGCGGCGTCTTCGACCAGATCCACAAGTCGTGACGCTGGCGACGGGCATTTTGCCGGCTGCGTCGCCGGCGCGACGGCGCTGGCGCGAGCGCTCAGTGCTGCCGGGCTTTCCGCTGGCGCTGGGCGTGACGCTGACCTGGCTGGGCGCGATCGTGGTGCTGCCGCTGACCGCGCTGGCGCTCAGGCCCTGGGAGCTGGGCTTCGCCGGCGTGATCAAGGAACTGCTCGACGCCCGCGTGCTGGCGGCATTGCGGCTCAGCTTCGGCCTTTCGGCGCTGGCGGCGCTGGTCGACGCGCCGCTCGGGCTGCTGATCGCCTGGACGCTGGTGCGCTTCGAGTTTCCGGGCCGGCGCCTGCTCGACGCGTTGGTGGACCTGCCGTTCGCGCTGCCCACCGCCGTCGCCGGCATCGCGCTGACCGCGCTCTACGCCCCGAACGGCGCGCTGGGGGCGCTGGCGGCGAAGGTGGGGATCAAGACCGCCTATTCGCCGCTCGGCATCTTCATCGCGCTGCTGTTCATCGGCCTGCCGTTCGTCGTGCGCCAGGCGCAGCCCGTGCTGCAGGACTTCGACCGCGAGGTCGACGAGGCGGCCGAAACGCTTGGCGCCCACCCGGGCCAGCGCTTCAGCCGGGTGATCCTCCCCATCATCACTCCGGCGCTGCTCAGCGGCGTCGGCCTCGCTTTTGCCCGCGCGGTCGGCGAGTACGGCTCGGTGATCTTCATCGCCGGCAACATGCCGATGACGTCCGAGATCGCGCCGCTGCTGATCGTCATCAAGCTGGAAGAGTTCGACTACGCCGGCGCGGCGGCGGTGGGCCTTGTCATGGTGGCGGTCTCGTTCGGCGTACTGGCGGCGGTGAACGCGGCGCAGGTGGCGCTGGCGCGGCGAGGCCGGGCATGAAGCGCCTGCACCTGCCGGGCTGGGCGCCGCTGATGCTGCTGGGCTGCCTGGCGGTGCTCGGCGGCCTGATCGTGCTGCCGCTCGGCGTCGTCTTCGAAGAGGCGCTGAAAAAGGGCCTGCCGAGCTACTTCGCCGTATTCCACGATCCGGACACCCAGGCGGCGATCTGGCTCACGCTGATCGTGGCGTCGATGTCGGTGCCGCTCAACGCTGTCTTCGGGCTGGCGGCGGCCTGGGCGATCGCCAAGTTCGAGTTCCGCGGCAAGAGCGCGCTGATGGCGTTCATCGATCTGCCGTTCTCGATGTCGCCGGTGGTCTCGGGCCTGGTCTGGGTGCTGCTCTTCGGCGCCCAGGGCTGGTTCGGCGTCTGGCTGGCCGACCACGGGATCAAGATCATTTTCGACGTCACCGGCATCGTGCTGGCGACCATCACCGTCACGCTGCCCTTCGTCGCCCGCGAGCTGATCCCGCTGATGCAGGAGCAAGGGGCCGACGAAGAGACCGCGGCGGTGACGCTGGGCGCCGGCGGCTGGTCGGTGTTCTGGACCATCACCCTGCCCAACGTGCGCTGGGCGCTGCTCTATGGCGTTTTGCTCTGCAACGCCCGCGCCATGGGCGAGTTCGGCGCTGTCTCCGTGGTCTCCGGCAAGATCCGGGGCCTGACCAACACTTTGCCCCTGCACATCGAGGCGCTCTACAATGACTATGACTTCGTTGGCGCCTTCGCGGCCGCCTCTCTCCTCGCGTCGCTGGGACTCCTCACCCTTGTCCTCAAGACCGCCCTCGAGTGGCGATACGCCGGCGAACTTGCGGCCTCCCGCCGACGCTGACGCGGGCCCGCTGCGCATCGCGGGGATCAGCAAGGCGTTCGGGCGCTACCCGGCGCTCCGGGATGTCTCGCTGGCGGCGACGGATCGCGAGTTCCTGGCGCTGCTGGGGCCGTCGGGCTCGGGCAAGACCACGCTGTTGCGGGTGCTGGCGGGACTGGAGACGCCGGACGAAGGCGAGGTTCGCTTCGGCGACGAGGACTTTCTGGCGCTGCCGGCGCGCCGCCGCGGCGTCGGCATGGTGTTCCAGCACTACGCGCTCTTCCGCCACATGACCGTGTCGCAGAACATCGCCTTCGGCTTGACCGTGCGGCCGCGGGCCCAGCGTCCGACTCGCAGCGAGATACGCAAGCGGGTCGGCGAGCTGCTGTCGCTGGTGCAGCTGGACGGGCTCGCGGGGCGCTACCCCGCGCAGCTCAGCGGCGGCCAGCGGCAGCGGGTGGCGCTGGCGCGGGCGCTGGCCATCGAGCCGCGCCTGCTGCTGCTCGACGAGCCGTTCGGGGCACTGGACGCCCAGGTGCGTCGTGATCTGCGCCGCTGGCTGCGCGAGTTGCACGATCGCGCCGGCGTCACCACCGTCTTCGTCACCCACGACCAGGAAGAGGCGCTGGATCTCGCCGACCGCGTTGCAATTCTCAAGGACGGGACCCTGCGCCAGGTCGGCCGCCCGCAGGACCTGTACGACGCGCCGCAGGACGCTTTCGTCTACGAGTTCCTCGGCCCCAGCTGCCGTATCGACGGCGTGGTGGAGGCAGGGACTTTGCGGGTCGGCGACTGGGTCAGCGAGGCGCCGGCCAGCGCGCCGCAGGGGGCGGTGGACGTCTACTTCCGCCCCGATGAGGTGCAGTTCGCGCCTGAGGATGGGGCCGGCTTGGCGGCCGTGGTGCGGGGCGTCGCGGCGCGGGGCCCCAACCTGCGCATCGATTGCCAGGTGCAGGGCGAGCCGCTGGAGCTGGTGGTGCGCGCTGCCCAGCCGCCGGCCGGCGTCGCCGTGGGCCTCGGCGCCCGCTTCCGCCCGACCCGGATGGCGGTCTATCCGCGCGCCGCCGCCTAGAACCGCTCCACCCAGGGCCGCAGTTCGATCTCCCAGCTCCAGGCGTCGCGGGGTTGGCGCAGGGCGGCGAGGTAGCTCACCGCGACGCCGTCGGGGTTGAGCGTGGAGTCCGGGGCGTCGTTGGGATCGGGGCGGATGGCGCTGCGCACGCCGCCATCGATGACGAAGTGGACCACGTGCACGCCTTGCGGCCCCAGCTCGCGCGCGGCGCTCTGCGCCAAGCCCCGCAGCGCGAACTTGCCCATGGCGAAGCCTGACGAGAGCGCGAAGCCCTTGACGCTCGCCGTGGCGCCGGTGAGCAGGATCGCGCCTTTGTTCTTCGGGACCATGCGCTTGGCCGCAGCCTGGGTGACCAGGAAGCCGCCGAAGGCCGAGACCTCGATGGCGCGCCGTACGTCGGCCGCTTCGATGTCGACGATGCGGCCGCGCACTCGCGCCGCGGCGTTGAACACAACCACCTCCGGCGCGCCGATGCGGTCGTCGGCTTCCGCGAACAGGCGCTCCACCGAGGCGGGATCGGAAGCGTCGGCGGCGATCAGCGCCGCCCCGGTCTCGGCGGCCAGGCCTTGCAGCTTCTCGGTGTTGCGCGCCGCCAGCGCCACCTTGAGGCCGGCGGCGGAGAGCGCCCGCGCCACCGAGGCGCTGATGCCGGGGCCGGCGCCGACGATGAGCGCATTGGCGTAAGGGATGTCGGACATGGCCGCCTCCTGGTTGCGGGCGGGAACATGACGAAGCTCCGGTGCGCATCCAAGCAACTTCGTGACGTCGTCTGGGCAGGATTGCTGACAGGCGCGAGAGGATAAGTCGAAGGCGGGTGGGCTGTTGCGCCAGCCGGCAGGCGCCACATACTGCCCAGCGCCAATTCCAGCGGCGCGAAGGTAGGTCCAACATGTCCGTCGAAGTCGCCGAACGTCCGATCGCCCGCGAGCTGCCCGGCGTCGAAGGCAAGCTCAACTTCCACAAGCGTGGAGCGGAGAAGCCTTACACCTACACCTACAAGCCGCCCGAGGGCGTGCGCACCAGCAACATCGAGAACGAGAGCCTGGTGGTGCGCATCGAAAGCGCGCGGCCGCTGATCGCCAAACTCGACGTCGACGTGCAGGGTTTCCAGATCATCCGCCACCGCACTTACGTGCGCGACTTCTGGGACGAGGCGCAGACCCTGGCGCTGGGCCATCCCGAAGCGGCCGAGATCGTCAAAGCCGCCACTGGTGCGTCTCACGTCGTGGTGTTCGACCACACGCTGCGCCGGCGGATGGACGGCGTGAAGGACCGGACGCCGGGCGCGGCGCGCCAGCCCGCTGGCCGCGTCCACGTCGACCAGACGGTGCTTTCCGGCCCGCAACGGGTGCGCGACGTTATGGGCGACCTCGCCGAGGATCTGCTGACCCGCCGCGCGGCGATCATCAACGTGTGGCGGCCGATCCATCACGAAGCCCGCGACTGGCCGCTGGCCTTCGCCGATGCGCGCAGCATCGAGCGCAACGATCTGATCGCGCAGGACCTGATTTTCCCGCACCGCCGCGGCGAGATTTATGGCCTGGCGCACAATCCTGGCCAGCGCTGGCGCTATGTGCCCGATCTGCGGACCGATGAGACGGTCCTGATCAAGTGCTGGGACTCGGACACGTCGGTGGCGCAGTTCACGCCGCACACCGCGTTCGAAGACCCGACGACGCCGGCCGGAACCACTCCGCGCGAAAGCATCGAGCTACGGACGATCGCGTTCTTCGACTAGGGGGGCGGTCTTAGAACCGCCAGGCCATGATCGGGCAGCGGTCGCCCATTTCGTAGGTCGGCGTGTCGCTGCCCACCAGCGTCAGGCCCGCGGCCTGGAAGACCCCGGTCAGCTCGTCGCGGGTGGGGAAGCGCAGGCGCACGTCCTTGTCTCGGAAGAGATCGATGGTGCGCACCTGCTCGGGCAGCCAGCCGTTGCTTGTGGTGAGGTCGTCGATCTCGTCGTCGAGACGCCGCCAGAGCCGCCAGACGTCGCCGAGACTCACGCCGGCTTCCGGCGAGGGTTGAAACGCCATCGCCAGGCGGAACTTGAACGCATGAAACCCGCCAGCTCGGCCAGCGCGCGCCGCTTGCTCGAGCGCGGAGAGGCTTTCCGCCTCGACCGGTCGCGTGAAGGTGCGAGTGATCAGCATGGCGCCGGGCGCGACGGCGCCCGCCAGGCGGTCCAACAGCCGGCGCAGATCGCCGGGGTAATCGACCAGATTGAAGCTGCCGTCAGCGAGAACCAGGTCATACGGGGTGGAAGGTGTCGGCAGGGCGAACCAGTCGACGCACAGCGCCGGCCGCAGCGCCGGCCGCTCACTCGGCCAGAACGCCTTGATCATTTCCGGCGCCCGGTCCGCCGCGGTGACGGTGACGCCCTGCGGCCAGTCAAGATTGGCGATCTCCGGCGTGACTCCCAGCATCAGCGCCTCGCGCCGAGCGCCTGTCGGATCGTGAGCGGCGATGAAGCGCAGGAAGGTCGCCTGATCCTCGGCGCAAGGCCGCAGCGGCGAGGTGTAGTGGCGCCAGTTGGCGGCGGCGGCGTTCCAGTGCTCGCGGCCGGCGTCGTCGCCCGCCGTCATCCCTGGCCCTCGCGCGCCACCTGATCGAAGGCCGCGCGATAGCGCCGAGGATCGATGTCCGCATCCGGATCGGGATAGAAGTCGGAATCGAATTCGAGCTGCTTGCCGCTGGTGCTGGGCTTGATCTCGTCGACCTCGACAATGCGCAGCGGGGTGTCAGCCGCGCCGGGAATGCCGGCCCAGACCCGCTGCAGCCGCTCGCAGAAGTCGGCGCTCATGCCGCCCACAGAACGCACGCGCAGATCAAACCCCCGATCCCAGCACTGGTAGAGCTGGTATTGGCGCAGCGGCTTAAGCAATTCCATGGGCATGACTTCGATGGCGCCCAGAAGTGCGTTGTGACGTTCGCGCGTGCCGTCGGGAAGGTAGGCGAAGCGGCGGAAGCGGCCGCCGATGGCGGCCAGCGCCGGCAGCGTCCGGCCGCAAGCGCAAGGTCCTTCGAGGGCCATCGCGACGTCGCCGGTGTCGTAGCGCAGCAGCGGCATCGCCAGGTTCTGCAGCCCCGTCACCAGCAGCCGGCCCAACTGCCCGGGTGGACACGGCGCGCCATCGGCGTCGACCACCTCGGCAAGGCAGTGCTCCACGTGAACATGATAGGCGCCGGCCTCGCATTGATTTGCCACAGCGCCGATTTCATTGAGCCCATAAGCGTCGTGCAGCGGCGCGCCGTAGATCCGCTCCACCAGGCGGCGCGTGGACGGCGCGGTGCTGATGGCGCTGCTGAACAGCGCCTTGATGGTGTCCGACGGAGTGGCGCAGTCGTTGGCGTAAGCCAGTTCCTCCATCGTGGTGGAGTAGGTCTCCAGGTAGTCCGGCCGGATCTGCTTCAACCACGCCACCTGTTGCTCGTGCGGCGTCCAGACGTTGAACCCATACGCGGGTCCGGTCTCGAAATGCGCGCCGAGCGACTGCCAGCGGTCCGCGCGCCAGACCTGGCCGTCGGGCATCAACGCGCCGTGCTGACGCGGGAAGTGGCTGGCGATCTTGATCGCGCAGACCGTCCCCATGGGATCGAGCCGGGCCCAGCGGCGGCGGCGGTGGGCGAGGATGCCGAACATCACGTCGGCGGGCCGCGACATCGCCACACGCACCGGCCGGCCGGTGGTGCCGGACGAGGTGGTCATCACCGCCGCCCGCTGGTCCTCGGGGAGGCCCTGAGCGTGCAGAGCGTCAAAGTTGTCGATCACCTCCTGTTTGGTGAGGATGGGCAGGCGCGGCAGGTCGATCTGGCCACCGAAGGTCAGCCGATCGAGGCCCAGCGCCGCAATCCGGTCGCGGTAGTAAGGCGTGCGTTCGAAGGCTACGGCGACCAGCTGGCGGAGCCGCTGGTCCTGGAAGGCGGCAATAGTCCGCGGCGCGGCGAACTCGTTAACCACCAGTTGCGCGAAGATGCGCCCGTACGGATTTCCGGGGCGCAGCCGCCAACGGGCCAGTTCGGCGTCTTCCAGGTCGCGGGTGCTCACGGAACGGTGGATTTCTTGGCGGCGGCGCCGGACATCGGCGGGTAAGGACGTTGATAGCGCAAGCGGCGCCAGCGCCACAGCGCGATACCGTCGTTCGCATTCCCAAGCCCCGCGTTGCAGGGGCGGACCTCAGCGGCTAGGTTCCGCGCGCATCGCTCGGCCCGCCGAGCCTGGGCCGGAGCCGTCTCTCAAGTGGTCGATTTGTTTGAAGAGGTCGAGGAGGAGATCCGATCCGACCACTACCTCAACTTGGCCCGTCGCTCGATGCCCTGGATCACGGCGCTTTTCGCGCTGGTGATCGTCAGCTACCTGGGATTCTGGGGCTACAAAGCCTGGCAGGATCGCAACCTCAACGCCGCGTCGGTCGCCTATCAGAACGGCATCGATGCGCTGGGGCAGGGCGACCAGACAGGCGCCAAGACCGCCTTCGACACCGCCATCAAAGCCGGTGCGCCGGGCTACAAGAGCCTCGCGCTGATGCAGGAAGCGGCGCTGCAGGCCACGGCCGGTAAAGCGGATGCCGCCGCGGCGCTGTACGACCAGGCCGCCAAGGTCGCGCCCAGCCCGGCGATCGCCGATCTCGCCAGCCTGAAGGCGGCCGAAGTGGTGCTCGACACCGCGCCTTTCAACATCGTGGCCGACCGCTTGCGACCGCTCACCGACGTCAAGCGGCCCTATTGGCTCTACGCCAAGGAGGCGCTGGCCATGGCCGAGCTGCTGGCCGGCAAGACCGCCGATGCGCGCCGCGACTTCGAGCTCATTCCGCTGCAGCTGGGCGCCACCGACGACATGCGCCAACGCAGCCAGGAGGCTATCGCGCTGATCGACGCCGGCGAGGCGCCGGCTGCCATCGCCGCCGTGAAGGCCGCCGCCACAATGCCGACAACTCCGCCCCTGACCTTGACCGCGCCGCCGCCGGCCGCCGGGCAGGCCGCCCCTGCCGCCGCCCCAGCCGGAGCCGCTCAATGACGACCCGACGCGCTGTCAGCGTCCTCGCCGCCATCGTTGCCGCCAGCCTGGCGGTGAGCGCCTGCCACACGTTCCCGCGGCCGTTCGCCGGTGGCGGTGGCGCGCCCCACAAGCGGGGCCCCGACGAGAGCAACCGCATCTCGCTGCTGGAGCTCAACGACCAGCTCAGAGTGTCGGACTCGCTGCGCGGGCAGGACTTCTTCCTGCCGGCGCCGCAGCCGCAGGCCAGCTGGCCGCTGCCTGGCGGCACGCCGGAGCAGTCGGTGGAGAACGTTGACGCAGCGCCGTCCTTCCAGATCGCCTGGCGCCGGCCCATCGGCGAGAGGTCGGCGCGGCACAGCGATGTCGAAGCCCCGCCGGTGATGGCCGACGGCAAGGTGTTCGTGATGGACGCCATGGCCGACGTCTCGGCGCACGACGCGCAGACCGGGGCGCAGCTCTGGCGCGTCGATCTGCGCCCGAAGGACAAGCACGGCCGCGGCCGCAACGGCTTCGGCGGCGGCATCGCCTTCGACAACGGCAAACTCTACGTGACGTCCGGCTTCCGGCTGGTGGCCGAACTGGACGCCAACACCGGTCACCTCGACTGGATGACGCCGACCGACGCGCCGCTTCACGCCGCGCCCACCGTCGCCAACGGGCGCGTCTATGTGGTCGACGTCGATGACGAGCTGTTGACCTTCGTCGAGACGACCGGCGTTCAGGACTGGACCTACCAGGGACTGACCGAGCCGGCGCGCATCCTCATGGCCTCCAGCCCGGCGGTGTCCAACGACACCCTGGTGGCGTCCTTCGCATCCGGCGAGGTGGTGGCGCTGAAGACCGACAACGGCACCGAACTCTGGGACCAGCCGCTGTCGCGCACCACCCGCACCAACGCGCTCTCCGAGATCCGAGACATCGCCGGCCGCCCGGTCATCTACAAGGGCGACGTCTTTGCGATCAGCCACGCCGCGGAGATGGCGGCCATCGACCTGCGCACCGGCACGCCGCGCTGGTCGATCCCGGTCTCGGGCATCACCACGCCGTGGCCGACCGGCGACGTGGTCTACGCCATCGACCAGTCGGGTAACGTGATCTGCGCCTCGCGCGAGACCGGCCAACTCTACTGGATGACCAATCTCAATACGCCGCCCGCGCCGGTGGAGAAGGGCAAGAAGCCGCCCAAGACCGTCAACGCCGTGTGGTCGAGCCCGATCGTCGCCGACAGCCGCATCATCGCGGTCTCGGACACCGGCGAGGCCGTGGCGATCAACGCCAAGACCGGTCAGGTGCAGTCGCGCTTGAAGCTCGGCGACGACGCCCTGATCGGCCCCATCGCGGCCGGCGGCATGATCTACGTGGTCACCGAAGCGGCTGAGCTGATCGCGCTGCGGTGACCGGCCTGTAGTAGCGCCACAGCAGCGCACCCCCGGCGGCCAGCGCCGGCAGCGCGAGCAGGATAGAGAGCTGCGGCGGGGCGTGAGCCCAGGCCAGCGCTGCTGCGATGAGGCAAGCGCCGAAACAGCCGACGTCCCAGCCCGCCTCGCTGGTCATCTTGACGCGCAAAGGGCAGGGCGAGGCCTTGGCCATGTTGTGCGTCGCCGCCGACAAAGGCGGCACCAGCAGAGGCAATGCCAGGGCTCCGAGGGCGTTGGCCAAGCCGGCGAGCCACGGCGTGTGCAGACTGCAGGCTCGCAAGATGACCACGGACGCAGCGGCGCTGTAGCCGATCAGCGTTGCGCGCCGGCCACGGCCGCCATCCACATGGCCGCCGACGATGAAACCTGCCGCGGCGCCGGCCACGCCCGCCAGCGCCATCGCACCGCCGTAGGCGAGGTAGCTCTGGCCCAGCGTCACGAACAGCCAGACGCGCCAGATGTAGTCGGACACGCCGTCGAACCAGCCGTCCGCGAGGATCAGCAGGCCGGAGAGCCGCGCGGCGGCCCAGGCGCCGGGCGCCGTTGCCGCGACCCGGATGTTCGGCAAAGGCAGCAGCGGAATGACCGAGAGCAGTTGCACCACGGCGACCGCGTCGAAGGTCCAGCGCGGACCGGCCAAGACCAGCGACCAACCGGCGGCCAACGGCGCGATCACCCCGGCGATGGCGGCCAGCGCCATGTTCATCGCCACCTGCCGCCCGCGGTGCTCCACGTCGCCGAGCGCGGCGAAATAGGTGTTTGAGGCGACGTAGTAGAACACCTCGCCGATGGCGCTGGCGGCGCACATGGCGACGAGCATCGGGCCAACACCGTGGACTTCGGCCAGGAGCGGATATTGGGCCGCCAGACCCACCGTGCCCGCCAGCAGCACGGGTTTCAGTCCGACGCGGATGGCGATGGGCAACAGGATCGGGCGGATGACGAAGCGACCCGCGACGATCGCCGCCTGAGCGAGGAACGCGTCCGGGATGGTGACCCCGGCTTTGATGAGGAAGACCAGCAGAAAGACGGCGCCGGCGCCGCGAGCGAGCGCCTGCAGGCCGGATTGCAGATTGACGCGATTGACCGCGTCATTGGCGAGGAATGACATCGTGTGTCCGAAATTCGAGGCATGGAGAGACGCCGGCGCGTTGAGGCTTCCGGGTCTGGCGGCGCTTGAGGCGCTAGAGACTGCCACGCATGGAGGGATTCCCCCTTCGAACGGCCGTGACTATGGCCAAGGTCGCAAGGCGGTGCAAGGCGGCGCGGCGTGAGCGATAGCCGCCTCTGAATTTTTAGGCTTGACGATTCCAACTTTGTGTGGTTACTATGGGTAATCGGCGCATTCCGGCCCCCGGCGAGCCACCACTCCGCTTGCGCCCGGCGGTGGGCGCGTCTAGCCCAGGCTGCATGATCAAGCTCGCTATCGTCGGGCGGCCGAACGTCGGCAAATCCACGCTGTTCAACCGGCTGGCGGGCCGGCGGCTGGCGCTGGTCGACGACCGGCCGGGCGTGACCCGCGACCGGCGCCTGGCCAGCGGCCGGTTGGGCGACCTCGACCTGGCGCTGGTAGACACCGCCGGTTTCGAAGACGTCGCCGACGAAAGCCTGGAAGCCAGGATGCGCCGCCAGACCGAGCGCGCGCTGGACGATGCCGACGTGGCGCTGTTCGTGTTCGACGCTCGCGAAGGGGTGACGCCGGTGGACCAGACCTTCGCCACCCTTCTGCGCCAGCGCGGCAAGCCGGTGATCCTGCTGGCCAACAAGGCCGAGGGCCATGCGGGGGACGCCGGCGCGCTGGAGGCGTTCGCGCTGGGATTCGGCGAGCCGATCTCGATCTCGGCCGAACACGGCGAAGGTATGTCCGACCTCTACGACGCCATTGCCGCGCTGGCGCCGGTCGAAGATGAGGACGAGGCGGAGGACCCCAACGCGCCGCTGCGCATCGCCATCGTCGGCCGGCCCAACGCCGGCAAGTCGACTCTGGTCAACCACCTGATCGGCGACGAGCGCCTGCTCACCGGCCCGGAAGCCGGCATCACCCGCGACGCCGTCTCGGTGGACTGGGACTGGGACGGCCGGCGCGTGCGGCTGGTGGACACCGCCGGTCTGCGCCGTAAGGCGCGCATCAACGAGGCGCTGGAGAAGCTCTCCACCCAGGACGCCATCCGCGCCATCACCTTCGCCGAGGTGGTGATCCTGGTGATGGACGCCACCCATCCCTTCGAGACCCAGGACCTGCAGATCGCCGACCTGGTGGAGCGCGAAGGCCGGGCGCTGGTCTACGTGCTGGCCAAGTGGGACATGATCGAGGACAGCGCGGAGCGGCTGAAGGCCTGCCAGGAGACCGCCGAGCGCATGCTGCCGCAGCTGCGCGGCACGCCGCTGGTGGCGCTGTCGGCCGAGACCGGGCGCGGGCTGGGGCGGCTGATGCCCGCAGTGGCCAAGGCGCACGCCGACTGGTCGACCAAGGTCAAGACCTCCGACCTCAACACCTGGCTGAAGCTGGCCGTGGAGCGGCATCCGCCGCCGGCGGTGAACGGACGGCGGGTGCGGCCCAAGTACATCGCCCAGACCAAGGCGCGGCCGCCCACCTTCGTGATGTTCGCCAGCCGCGCCGCGGCGCTGCCGGAGAGCTACAAGCGCTACCTGATCAATTCCATCCGTCAGAGTTTCGAGCTGCCCGGCACGCCGATCCGGCTGACGGTGAAGTCCAACGCCAATCCGTATGCGGACGATGACGGCGATCGGCGGCCGGCGAAGACCTCGCCGCGCGGCGGGGCGGCCAAGGCGAAGCGTGCGGCCGCCAGCGGCGTCAAGTCGAAGCGCGCCGCCGTTGGCGCGGCTAAGCCGAAGCGGGCGCCTGCGCGGCCCGCCAGTCGCGGAAAACCACCGACGCCATCGGCAGGCCGTGGTCCGCGTCGCCCGCGTACGCCACGATCATAGGGCCGATCTCGGACGGGTCGGGATGTTCCAGCGGGTCTTCGCCCGGGAACGCCTCTGCGCGCATCTTGGTGCGCATGACGCTGGGGTCGATCAGCACCGCGCGCACTCGGGTGTGTTCGATCTCGTCGGCCCAGCAGCGCACCAGCGCCTCCAGGCCGGCCTTGGTCGCCGCGTAAGAGCCCCAGAACGCCTTCGGGCGGATCGCACGGCCCGAGGTGAGGAACAGCGCCCGGCCGGCCTCGCTCTGGCGCAGCAGCGGCTCGAACGAACGGATGAGGCGATAGGCGCTGGTGAGGTTGGTGGCGACCACCTTGTCCCAGACGGTGGGCTGGGTGTGGGCCATGGGACGCAGACCACCCAGAATGCCCGCGGCGTGCACCAGGATGTCCAGCCGCTTGTGGCGCTCGAAGATCGTACCACCCAGTTGGTCGACGCCGTCGCCGTTGGTGAGGTCCATCGGCACGAGGGTGGGCCGATGGCAGCCGGCGGCGACCAGTTCGTCGTCCAGCTCCTCCAGCGCCCCTTGGGTGCGGCCAACAGCGATGACGTGGGCGCCGGCATGGGCGAGGGCGATCGCGCTGGCGCGGCCGATGCCGCGCGTCGCGCCGGTGACGAGGGCGATCCTGCCGTCGAGGGGAAGCGAAACACTCATGCCGGGCTTCTAGCGGCTCAGGCGTCCACCAGGAAGGAGAGCTGGCGCTCCACCTGCTCGTTGCGGCCCTCGGCGATCTCGCGGTCGAGGAGGCGGGTGGGGTAGTCGCCAGTGAAGTAGTGGTCGGTGAACTGCGGCGTTTGCGGATCGCGCGGGCCGGCGCCCATCGCCCAGTAGAGCCCGTCGACGCTGAGGAAGCTCAGCGAGTCGACGCCGAGGTGCCGGGTCATCTGCGGCACCGTCATGCGGCCGGCGATCAGTTGCTCCTTGTCCGGCAGATCGATGCCGTAGAAATCCGGGAAGCGGATCTCGGGCGAGGCGGAGCGCAGATGCACCTCGCGGGCGCCGGCCTCGCGCACCATGCGCACTACGCGCACCGTACTGGTGCCGCGCACGATAGAGTCGTCGACCAGCACCACGCGTTTGCCGGCCAGCACCGAGCGGTTGACGCTCACCTTCATGCGCACCGCCAGTTCGCGGGCGTTCTGGTTTGGCTGGATGAAAGTGCGCCCGGCGTTGTGGTTGCGGATGATGCCCATTTCGTAGGGGATGCCGGCGGCCTGGGCGAAGCCGAGCGCGGAAGGCACGCCTGAGTCGGGCACCGGCACCACCACGTCGGCGTCGACGGGGCTTTCCTCGGCCAGCCGCCGGCCCATGCGCTTGCGCACGTCGTAGACCGAGACGCCATTCACCACCGAGTCCGGCATGGCGAAATAGACGTATTCGAACACGCAGGGCCGGGCCTTGGCGGCGGGGAACGGCTTGATCGATTCGACCCCGTCCTCGGAGATCACCACCACCTCGCCGTGCTCCACGTCGCGGACGAACCTGGCGCCCACCATGTCCAGCGCGCGGGTCTCGGAGGCCAGCACCGGCTTGCCGTTGAGGTCGCCCAGCACCAGCGGCCGGATGCCCAGCGGGTCGCGGGCGCCGATCAGCTTCTTATTGGTCAGGCCGACCAGCGCGTAGCCGCCCTCGATCTGGCTCAGCGCCTCGATGAAGCGGTCGACGAACTTGGCGCGCCGCGACATCGCGATCAGGTGGATGATCACTTCCGAGTCCGACGTCGACTGGAAGATGCGGCCTTCCCCCACCAGCCGCTCGCGCAGGGTGAGGAAATTGGTGAGGTTGCCGTTGTGCGCCAGCGCCACGCCGCCGGCCTCGAGGTCGGCGAACATCGGCTGCACGTTGCGAAGGAACGAGCCGCCGGCCGTGGAGTAGCGGGTGTGGCCGATGGCGCTGCGGCCGGGCAGGCGCTCCATCAGGTCGGCGCCGGAGAAGGCGTCGGCGACGTGGCCCATGTGGCGCTCGTTGCGGAAGCCCTGGCCGTCGAAGGCGGCGATGCCGCAGGCCTCTTCGCCGCGATGCTGCAGAGCGAGCAAGCCCAGCGCCACGATCGCCGCGGCGTCGCTGGTGTCGAACACGCCGAAGACGCCGCACTCCACGCGCGGTTTGTCGTCATCGGCATCGCGCCAGGGGAGAGAGCCGCGGCCGGTCACTGCGCTTGCTCCACGCGAACGCCCGCCGCGCTCGCGTCGGCCGCATTAGTGTCACGATTCTCGTCGCCCGCGATGGCGTGGCCCACGGCCGGGGCCAGCTGCCGCGCCAGCGCCACGCCCTTCGGTGCGAACGCCTTCAGCGCATCGGCGGACGCACTGGTGAGCGGGTAGAGGAACGCGCCGGTGATCCATTTGGGCATGCGCTCCGGCGGGGTGATGGCGGTCAGCGCCCAGGTGGCGAGGCCCAGGACGGTGAACGCCCGCGCCAGGCCAAAGCCCGCACCGACGGCGTGGTCGATCGGGCCGAGAGCGGTCTGGCGGATGCCGCGGGTGATGGCGGCGGCGATGGCGCGCAGCAGCACGAAGACCGCGGCGAACACGATGGCGATGGCCGCCAGGTTGGCGATCCAGGCGGTGTGGATGGCCGCCCGGGCGATGGGGCCGGTCAGCCGGAGCGCGGCGAACCCGGCGACTGCCGCCAGCACCAGCGCCGCGACGCCCAGCACCTCACGCGAGCCGCCGCGAAACCAGCCGATGATGGCTGACACGATCAGCACCAGGCCGGCGCCGAGGTCGAACAGGCTCATCGCCGCGCGTCGTCCCAAACCTCATCCCCAATCCGCGCCACCGCTTCGGTCAGCCGCGACACGCCAGATAGCCGCACGCCGGCGCCGCCCTCGCTGGTCGCGGCGGGGGCCAGCGCTCGGGCAAAGCCGAGTTTGGCCGCCTCGCGCAGCCGCAGCTCGCTGCGCGCCACGGGCCGCACGTCTCCGGAAAGGCCGATCTCGCCGAACACCACGCAATCCTGCGGCAACGCCGCCTCCAGCGCCGACGAGACCAAGGCCGCGGCCGCCGCGAGGTCAGCCGCCGGTTCCGTCACCTTGAGGCCGCCAGCGACGTTCAAGTAGACGTCGCGGTCGCCGAATCCAACCCCGCAGCGCGCCTCCAGCACCGCCAGGATCATCGCCAGCCGACCGGAATCCCAGCCGACAACGGCGCGTCGCGGTGTTCCGTAGGCGGAGGGCGCCACCAGCGCCTGGAACTCCACCAGCACCGGGCGCGAGCCCTCGATGCCGGCGAACACCGCCGCGCCGGCCGCCCGCTCGCCGCTTTCGCCCAGGAACAGAGCCGAGGGATTGCGCACTTCGCGCAGACCCGCGTCGCTCATCTCGAACACGCCGATCTCGTCGGCGGCGCCGAAGCGGTTCTTGCCGCCGCGCAGGATGCGGAACGGATAGCCCCGCTCGCCCTCGAACGAGATCACCGCGTCGACCATGTGCTCGACCACGCGCGGCCCGGCGACCTGGCCGTCCTTGGTCACGTGGCCCACCAGGATCACCGCCATGCCGCGCCGCTTGGCCAGCCGCACCAGCTCGCCGGCGCAGGCGCGGACCTGGGTGACGGAGCCGGGGCCGGCTTCGTGGGCGTCGCTCCAGAGCGTCTGCACGCTGTCGATCACCACCAGGTCGAATGGCTCGCGCTTCAGACCGTCGACGATGTCGCGCAAGCTCGTTTCGGCGGCCAGACGCACCGGCGCGTTGGCAAGACCCATGCGCTGGGCTCGTGAGCGGATCTGCTCGATGGCCTCTTCGCCGGAGATGTAAGCGCAGGACGCGCCGCGCAGCGCCGCCTGGGCGCAGACCTGAAGCAGCAGGGTGGACTTGCCGACGCCTGGGTCGCCAGCGATCAGGATGGCCGAGCCCGGCACCACGCCGCCGCCGCAGACGCGGTCGAATTCCTCCAGCCCGGTGACCAGGCGCTGGGCGACCGGCGCTGCGCTCTCCAGCCCTTCAAAGGCGAGGCCGCGCGCTTTCGCGCCCTTGGCTGGCGCGAGCGCGCCCGGCGGGCGGCTGGTGACCTCCTCGACCAGCGAGTTCCAGGCGCTGCAAGCCGCGCACTGGCCGGCCCACTTGGCCGCGACCGCGCCACACGACTGACAGACATAGACCGCGCCGTCCCTGGCCATGGATGATCCCGATTCGTTCTCAGGGGTGCAGGCTATAGCGCAGGGCGGCGCGCGGCTCGCCTCGTTTCGCATAACTGTGATCTCGTCACCGTCATCTTCTTGCGGTAGCGTCGTCGTCCGTTGCGAGCACCTGAGCTCCTGGAGGGCGGAATGACGGTTGTCGAAACACCCCGCAGCACGGGCCTCATCGCCCGTGTTCAGAACATCCTGATGAAGCCGGCGGCCGAGTGGGACGTGATCGCCAACGAGGCGGCCACCGTTCCCGGGCTTTTCACCGGCTATGCCTGCATCCTGGCGGCGATCCCGCCGCTGGCGACGATCGTCTCAACCGCTGTGTTCGCGCACGGTGCGATTGTCATCGCGCTGATCGCGGCGGTGCTCAGCTACATCGTCTCGCTGCTCGGCGTCTTCATCATCCACTTCATCATCAACGCGCTGGCGCCGAGCTTCGGGGCGACGTCGAACGGCGTGCAGGCGATGAAGCTGGTGGTCTACGCTTACACAGCTTCGTGGGTGGCTGGCATCGGCAATCTGATCCCAGTGCTTGGCCTGCTGATCGTGCTCGCCGGCAGCATCTACTCGCTCTACCTGATGTACATCGGACTGCCGAAGCTGATGCACTGCCCGCCGGACAAGACGATGGTCTACTTCATCGTTTCGCTGGTGGTGGCGGTGGTGGTCTACATGGTCCTGGGCATGATCGTCGGCATGATCATGCTGTCGGTCACCCTGGCGCTGGCCGGCGCCGTGGCGGTGGGCGCCGCCGGGCTCGCGGGCTCAGGTATCCACTAGCCAGCGGTTGGGCCGGTCGCGCTCAGCGACCGGTCCGGCGCGCCCGACAGCCAGGCCACGCTGGCGCCGAAGCAGACGATCAGGCCGGCGCAGGTCAGCAGGAAGCCATACTCGGCCTGCGCCTGCACGACCGCGCTGGCGTCGCTGCCTTGCGCCGGATAAGCGCTGGCGATGCGCCACACGCCGATGGAGGCCAGCGCCAGCGCCGCGGCCGACGTCGCCGCCATCGCCGCCGCGGCGCGCGAGCCGCGCAGCAGCAGGCCGGCGGCGAGGCCGACGATCACCAACAGCAGGCTGGCGGCGATCCAGAGATCCGGATGACCCTGGCTGGCCTGGCCGGCGGTCGGCACGTCGCCGGTGATCGCCGTACCGGTGGCGAGGTCGATGCCCGAGAGGTGCGCGGCCGGCTGGTGGCCGCAGCTCACCAGCACCCAGGGCAGCATGAAACCGATCAGCGCGATCAGCTTGGCGAAGCGGGCCACAACGGCGAACGACATGCGCACTCTCCGGGTTCACGTCCGGAGCTTGAGCGTTCGAAGGCCCAGGTTGTTCCGCGCAGCCGCCTCAGCGCACCTCGTAGCGGTCCTTGCGGGCGAGATTGGAGAACTTGGTCAGGTTCTCGTCGTAGTGCAGCTTGACCACGCCGATGGGGCCGTGGCGCTGCTTGCCGATGATGATCTCTGCCTCGTTGCGGATCAGGTCCATCTTCTCGGTCCACTCCAGGTGTTCCGGGGTGCCGTCGCGCGGCTCGGAGCGGGAGAGGTAGTAGCTCTCGCGATAGATCGACATCACCACGTCGGCGTCCTGCTCGATGGAGCCGGATTCACGCAGGTCGGAGAGCTGCGGGCGCTTGTCCTCGCGGTTCTCCACCTGACGCGACAGCTGCGCTGCGGCGATGATCGGCACGCTCAGCTCCTTGGCCAGCGACTTCAGCGCCTGGGTGATCTGGCTGACTTCCTGCACCCGGTTCTCCGGCCGCGAGCCGCCGCCGGCGGTGATCAGCTGCACGTAGTCGATGACGATCAGGTCGAGGCCCGAGGTGCGCTTGAGCCGCCGGGCCCGCGCCACCAGCTTGGAGATGGAGATGCCGCCGGTGTCGTCGATGAAGAGCGGCGCTTCCTGGATCTGGCCTGCGGCGTCGCGGATGCGGCCGAACTCCACCGCGCTGATCTCACCCTTGCGGATCAGGTCGGACGGCACGCCGCTGACCTCCGCCATCAGGCGCATGGCCATCTGCGCGGCGGACATTTCCAGCGCGAAGAAGGCCACGACGCCGCCGTTGACGGTCTTGCGCCCGCCGTCCGGCGTCGGCTCCCAGGCGTAGCGCCGCGCCACGTTGAAGGCGATGTTGGCGCACAGCGACGACTTTCCCATCGAAGGGCGCGAGGCCAGGATGATCAGGTCGGACGGGTGCAGGCCGCCCAGCTTGGCGTCGAGGTCGCTGATGCCGGTGGAAAGCCCCGAGAGGCCGCCATCGCGGTTGTAGGCCTCCGCGGCCATCTCGATGGCTTCGGTCAGCGCGGTGTCGAAAGCGACCAGACCCGACGTGGCGGCGCCGGTCTCGGCGAGGCTGAACAGCTGCTGCTCGGCGGCCTCGATCTGGTCGCGCGCGGTGACTTCTTCTTCGAACTCGGTGGCCGTCGTGGCGATGTCGCCGCCGATGCGGATCAGTTCGCGACGCAGAGCGAGGTCGTGGACCACGCGGCCGTAGTCGGCGGCGCGGGCGGCCGGCGGGGCGCGGTCGACCATGTCGGCCAGGTAGCGCACGCCACCCAGCTCCTGGAACGCCGCGTCGCGCTCGAACTGGCCGGCCAGCAGGGTGGGGTCGGCCAGCTGGCCGCGGCGGATGTTGGCCTCGATGGCGGCGTAGAGGCGGCCGTGGAACGGCTCGAAGAAGTGGGCCGCCTGCAGGGCGTCGTTCAGCCGCTCGTAAGCGCCATTGTCATAGAGCAGCGCGCCAAGCAGCGCCTGTTCCGCCTCCAGGTTTGCAGGGGCGTGAGCCGGCGCGGCGTCCGCGAGCGGGGGCCGAAGGTCGAGGGCAGGGGCAAGGGCCATTGGTGTCTGATACCTTAACGAAGGCGCCCCGGGCATGCGTCCGTTTAGCTCCCTCCACAGCTAATTTCGTCAGCTGTGGAAAGCTTGGCCGGTCGGCGGGAATACTCCCCTCACGGAGTATTCGGCGGCGTATTCAGACGTTGTAGGCGCGCTCGCCGTGGTAGGTGAAATCGAGCCCTTCCTCGATCTCGTCATCGCGGGCGCGCAGGCCCACCAGCGCCCGAGTGGCGAACGCAATCACCGCGGTGGCGAGCGCCGACCAGGCGACGACGCTGATGACACCGAACGCCTGCACTTTCGCCTGGCCCAGCAGGTTCGCCGCAGCGCCATAGCCGGCGCCGCCGAGCAATGGACTGGCCAGGACCGCCACCAGCAGCGTGCCCAGGATGCCCCCGACACCGTGTACGGCGAAGACGTCGAGGGCGTCGTCGATCTTGAAGCGGTTCTTGATCAGCTCGACCGCGGTGAAGCAGATCACGCTGCCGGCGGCGCCCAGCGCCAGGGCGCCAAGCGGCCCGACGAAGCCCGACGCCGGCGTGATGGTGGCCAAGCCCGCGACGACGCCGGTCACCACACCGATCATGCTGGCGCGGCCAAAGCGCATTCGCTCCAGCAGCGCCCAGACAAGGCCGGCGATCGAAGCTGAGGTGTGCGTCGCCACCAGCGCCATGGCGGCGTCGCCGTTGGCGGCCAGCGCGCTGCCGCCGTTGAAGCCGTACCAGCCGACCCAGAGCATGCCCGCCCCGATCATGGTCATGCCGGGGTTGTGCGGGGGGTGCAGATCCTTCGGGAAGCCGTCGCGCGGGCCGAGGATGATGGCCAGCACCAGCGCCGAGACGCCGGCGGTGGCGTGCACCACCAGGCCCCCGGCGTAGTCCATCACCCCCAGCCGATTGAGCCACCCACCGCCCCACACCCAGTGGGCGACTGGCGCGTAGACCACCAGCAGCCAGGCGGCGGAGAACACCAGCACGGCGGCGAAGCGGATGCGCTCGACGTAGGCGCCGACGATCAGCGCCGGGGTGATGACGGCGAAGGTAAGCTGGAAGATGAAGTGGGCGGTGCGCGGGATGGAGCCGACCAGGTCGCCGCGGGCGACTCCCAGCAGGAACGGCGCCGACAGGTTGCCGATCAGCGGCCCCGACCCCATGAACGCCAGCGTGTAGCCGACGGCCAGCCACAGCACCGAGACGACGCAGGCGATGGCGACGCAGTGGAGCATCACCGAGAGGGTGTTCTTGGCGCGCACCAGCCCGGCGTAGAACATCGCCAGGCCGGGCAGCGTCATGAAGAGGACGAGGCCGCTGGCCGCCAGGATCCAGGCGGTGTCGCCGTGGTCAAGGCCGCCCGCCGGTCCTTGCGCCCAGGCCGGCGCGGCCAACAGGCTGACGCCCGCCGCCACGGCGGCGATCCTCGACTTCACACCCACGAGCGCCCCTCCGACTCCGCTTTTGCCTAAGGCTATAGCGGAGGCGTGCGCTCTTGGGCGCCGAAAACGTGGGCGCCGGGTGCGGTCGATTTGAGCGTTCGGCGCACGGCCGAACGGGCCGCGATCAAGCCTCGTCCGAGAACGAGGATTGCTGGCCGGCGCCGCCTTCCAGCATGTCCGCCGCGGTGTCGGCGGCCTGCTGGCGGTCTTCCTCGAACTGCGCGGTGATGACGTTTTCGCCGCGCGACTGGCGCTCGGCTTCGTCCGCGCTGCGGGCCACGTTGACGTTGACGGTGATCGTCACTTCGGGGTGCAGGCGCACCTTCACCGGGTGCACGCCCAGCGCCTTGATCGGACGATCGAGGACAACCATCGCGCGGTCGACCTTGCCGCCTTCGGCGCTGATCGCATCGGAGACGTCGCGGCCGGAAACCGAGCCGTAGAGGTGGCCGCTCTCGCCAGCCTGGCGGATCAGCACGTAGGAGCTGCCGTCGAGTTTGTCGCCGGCCTTGGAGGCGGCGTCGCGGGCCTTGGCGTTGTCGGCCTCGATGTGGGCGCGGCGGCCTTCGAAGACCTTCAGGTTGGCGCCGTTGGCGCGCAGGGCCTTGGAACGTGGCAGCAGGAAGTTGCGGGCGTACCCGTCCTTCACCGTGACGATGTCGCCGAGCGCGCCCAGGCGCTCCACGCGTTCGAGCAGGATCACTTTCATCGTCTGGCTCCTACTTCACGACGTAAGGGAGCAGGGCGAGGAAGCGGGCGCGCTTGATGGCCTTGGCCAGTTCGCGTTGCTTCAGCGCCGAGACGGCGGTGATACGGCTGGGGACGATCTTGCCGCGCTCGGAGATGTAGCGCTGGAGCAGCTTGACGTCCTTGTAGTCGATCTTCGGGGCGTTGGCGCCGGAGAACGGGCACACCTTGCGGCGGCGCATGAAGGCCCTGCGCGGACCACCGGCGGCGCCGGCGGCGGGGGCTGCTTCGGGAGCGGTTTCGTCGGTCATCTCAATCGCTCTCCTTAAGCCGGGATGTCGTCGAAGCGGCGCTCGCGCTCGCGGTCGCGGCGCGCCAGCACGGGCGAGAGTTCGAGGTCGAGTTCGTCGACCCGCAGCGTCAGGTAGCGCAGCACGTCTTCGTTGATGCTGAGCTGGCGCTCCATTTCCTTCACCGCATCGGACGGCGCGTCGATGGCCAGCAGCGAATAGTGGCCCTTGCGGTTCTTCTTGATCCGGTAGTTGGCCGGGAAGTTGCGCAGGCCCCAGTATTCGATCTTGGCGATGTGGCCGCCCTGGCCTTCGATGAGGGCCTTCAGCTCTTCGTTGAGGGCTTCGGCCTGTTGCGGCGAAATATCCTGCCGCGTGATGAGCACGTGCTCGTAAAACGCCATGCGTTCCTTCTTCCGGCTGGGGAGAGCGGCGCGGCGAGGCGGCGGAAGGCGCCTCGCGACGATGGGTCCTCAGCGCGGCGGACGGGAGTTTCCCGACCCTTTGACGCTCCGCGAAAAGACCGCTCTCCGTTGGGAGGCGCGGTGCTTATGGGAAAACGGCCAGACAAGCAAGGGTCGCTCACGCCCGCGATCATTCAACATTGTCATCCCGGAAAGCCGCGCAGCGGCTTATCCGGGACCTACTTCACCGGCCTTGCAGATGCGACAACGGACCGATGATGTCGGCCCCGGTGAGTTCTGGCCACAGATCGATCCACTCAGGATTCTCGGCTTCGACCAGTTCGAACTTCCATTGGCGGCGCCATCGTTTCAGCCGTTTCTCGAAGTCGATCGCATCGCGGATGTCGCCGTAAGGGCGGTACCAAACGAGTCGCTTCAGCTGGTATTTCGCCGTGAAGCCTTCGAATGCCCCCTCGCGATGTTGGAGGACGCGTCCAATGAGGTTCGACGTCACACCGACGTAGAGCACGCCACGCGGTCGGTTCGTCAGCAGGTAGACCGCACAGACATCCTCCCAACGCATCTTGCGCCGGCGCTAGGAGGTCCCGGATAGGCCGCTGCGCGGCCTTCCGGGATGACAAAGAGTGTTTTGCAAGTTCATTCCTACTGCGGGTGGGCGGCGCGCCAGGTGGTGACGGCGCCCAGGGTCTGGTCGACGTGCTGGTCGGGCTTCAGGTCGGAGTAGGCGAGGATCACCTTGTCGTCGGGACTGATCACGTACGACGTGCGGTTGGACCAGCCCGGACGCATGGCCAGCGCCGAGTCGTACTGGCCGGCGATCACCGCGTTCGGGTCGGAGGCCACCGGGAACTTGCCGGAGCAATGCTCGGTCTCTTTCGAGAAGTCGGCCAGCTGGTCCAGGTTGCCGCCAGTGACGCCGATCACGGTCGCGCCCTGGGCTTTGAACTTGTCGATCGAGTCGGCGAACAGGTGCGCCTCGATGTTGCAGCCGTTGGTGTGGGCGGCGGGGAAGAAGTAGAGCACCACGGGTCCCTTCTTGAGGGCCTTGGCCATGTCGAAGTTGAACGGCTGGCCGTTCAGATAGCCGGGGGCGGAGAACAGCGGCGCGGTGGCGCCAACCGGCAGCGCGGCCAGGGCGGGCGTGGAAATGAGCGCGACGGCGGCCGCGGCGATCAGAAATGATTTCATGGATAAAACTCCCAGTCGAAATGTCCCTGGCGCCCAATAGCCTGGGCCTGGGATACTCGCCATCGCAATCGGCGGCGCGACTTGAGCCCGCGCGGCTCTTGACCTAACCACGGCGCCTCTCGACCCGCGGAGCCGCCCATGACCCTCGCCTTCATCTTTCCCGGACAGGGCAGCCAGGCGGTCGGCATGGGCGCGGACCTTGCCGACGCTTTCGGAACGGCGCGCGAAGTGTTTCAGGAGGTCGACGACGCCCTGGGCGAGAAACTGTCGAAGCTGATGCGCGAGGGCCCAATCGAGACGCTGACGCTGACCGAGAACACCCAGCCGGCGCTGATGGCGGTGAGCCTGGCGGTCTCGCGCACGCTGGAGAAGGAATTCGGCGTTTCGATCCAGAAGGCGGCCTTCGTGGCCGGCCACTCGCTGGGCGAGTACTCGGCGCTGGCGGCGGCGAGGGCGCTGACACTGGGCGACACCGCGCGGCTGCTGCGCCGTCGCGGCCAGGCGATGCAGCGCGCCGTGCCGGTGGGGCAGGGGGCGATGGCGGCGCTGATCGGGCCGAAGACGGACGTGGCGCTGGCCGAGGCGGCCGCAGCGGCTGGGGCCGAGATCGGCGTCTGCACCGTGGCCAACGACAACAACGCCGGCAACGTGGTGATCTCCGGGACGGCCGCCGCCGTGGAGCGCGCCATCGAGAAGGCCAAGGAGCTGGGCGCCCGCGCGATCCCGGTGAACGTCTCGGCGCCGTTCCACTGCCCGCTGATGCAGCCGGCCGCCGACGAGATGGAGGAGGCCCTTGCCGCCGTCACCATCGTCGCGCCGCGCGCGTTCCTGGTGGCCAACGTCACCGCCCGCCCGACCAACGATCCGGAGACCATCCGCCGCCAGCTGGTGCAGCAGGTGACCGGCCGGGTGCGCTGGCGCGAGACCATGGAGTGGCTGGTGGGCGAAGGTGGCGTCACTCGCTTTGCGGAGGCGGGGACCGGCAAGGTGTTGACCGGCATGGTCAAGCGCACCGCCCCCGACGCCGAGGCGGTGGCCCTCAACACGCCGGCCGACCTCGAAGCTTTCGCCAACAGCCTCTGAGAGGAGCCGCGCGATGTTCGACCTTTCCGGCAAGATGGCGCTGGTCACCGGGGCCAGCGGCGGCATCGGCGGCCCGATCGCCCGGGCGCTGCACGCCCAGGGCGCCCACGTGGTGCTGAGCGGCACCCGCGAGGAGGTGCTGAGTGAGCTGAGGGCGGAACTCGGCGAGCGCGCCTCCATCGCCATGTGCGACCTGGCCGACGGCGCCGCGGTGGACGGGCTGGTGGCTTCGGCAGAGGCGGCGTCCTCCATGGAGTTGGATATCCTCGTGGCCAACGCCGGCATCACCAAGGACGGCCTCATCATGCGGATGAAGGACGAGGACTGGCAGCGAGTGCTGACCGTCAACCTGGAGAGCTACTTCCGTCTCGCCCGCTCGGCCCTGCGCGGCATGATGCGCCGCCGGCGCGGCCGGATCATCGGCATTACCTCCGTGGTCGGCGTGATGGGCAACGCCGGGCAGACCAACTACGCAGCGTCAAAGGCCGGCATGATCGGCTTCACCAAGGCGCTGGCGCAGGAAGTGGCCAGCCGCAGCCTCACCGCCAACTGCATCGCGCCTGGCTTCATCGAGAGCCCGATGACCGATGCGCTCACCGACGACCAGAAGAAGCTGATCCTGCAGACCGTGCCCCTGGGCCGGCTTGGCGCGGGCGCCGACGTGGCCTCGGCCTGCGTCTATCTGGCCAGCGACGAGGCGGCCTACGTCACCGGCCAGACCCTGCACGTCAACGGCGGCATGGCGATGATCTGACGTCCGGTTCCGCCCCGCTGGCCCTGCCTGTTGGAACATGCTAGCTGGAATGAAATTGGGAGAGGCGGTGACTTGGCGCATGAGCGCCCGCGCCTTATGGGTTGAAACATTCCGCGCGGCCGCGGATTTCGTATTACTGGGCCGCGGCCCATCCACAACGAGGGACTTAGAGCTGAATGTCCGACATTCTCGAGCGCGTGCGTAAGATCGTCATCGAGCATCTGGACGCCGACCCGGAGAAGGTGACCGAGAAGGCGAGCTTCATCGACGATCTGGGCGCCGACAGCCTGGATAACGTCGAACTCGTCATGGCCTTCGAGGAAGAGTTCGACATCGAGATCCCCGACGATGCCGCCGAACACATCCAGACGGTGGGCGACGCGGTGAAATTCATCCAGGAGCGCCTGGGCGCTTAGGGGCGCTGGCGAACACCCGGAAACATTTGGCCGCCGCGCGTGCGTTCGTTCGCTCGCGCGGCGGTTTTTCGTTGTGCGGCAATGGCCCTGGCGGCCAGCGTCGCCCATCTTGGGAAGGGTCTGGCGTCCAGACTGCAAATGGACGAGCCTGACCGGCGCGCCGCCGGACTCAGGCAAAGAGACGCCACCGGAGGAATGGGAGCCTAGATGCGCCGCGTCGTCGTCACTGGAATTGGCATGGTCACCCCGCTCGGCTGGGGGGCGGAGCGCACCTGGGCCGCAATCCTCGCCGGCAAGTCCGGCGCCGGCCGCATCACCACCTTCGATCCCACCGACTACGCCTGCCAGGTCGCCTGTGAAGTGCCGCGCGTCGACGGACGCGGCGGCGGCGGTCCGGACATCGCCGGCTCGTTCGACCCCGACCAGGTGATGAGCCCGAAGGACCAGCGCCGCATCGACGACTTCATCCTCTACGCCATCGCCGCTGCCGACGAGGCGGTGAAGGATGCCGGCTGGACGCCAGAGGACGAGGACGAGCGCAAGCGCACGGGGGTGATGCTTGGCTCCGGCATCGGCGGCCTGGCGACCATCGCCGAGACGGCGGTCAGCCTGCATGAGAAGGGCCCGCGCCGCGGCGTGGGCCCGTTCTTCATCCCCTCGGCGCTGATCAACCTCGCGTCCGGCCAGGTGTCGATCCGCTACGGCTTCAAGGGCCCCAACCACGCGGTGGTGACGGCCTGCGCCACCGGCGCGCACGCGGTGGGCGACGCCAGCCGGCTGATCCAGGCGGGCGACGCCGACGTGATGCTGGCGGGCGGCGCGGAAGCGGCGGTCTGCCCCATCGGCGTCGCCGGCTTCATCGCCTGCCGCGCCATGTCGACCAATTTCAACGACACCCCAGAGCGCGCCTCGCGGCCTTACGACAAGGACCGGGACGGGTTCGTGATGGGCGAGGGCGCCGGGGTGCTGGTGCTCGAAGAGCTGGAGCACGCCAGGAAGCGCGGCGCGAAGATCTATGCCGAGGTGATCGGCTACGGCCTCGCCGGCGACGCCTACCACATCACCGCGCCCGCCGATGACGGAGATGGCGGCTACCGCGCCATGGAAGCCGCCATCGGCCATGCCGGCATCGATCCGGCGGACATCGACTACATCAACGCACACGGCACTTCGACGCCGCTGGGCGACGAGATCGAGCTGGGCGCGGTGGAGCGGATGCTGGGCCAGGCCGCCGGCAAGACCGCGATGAGCTCGACCAAATCGGCTATCGGCCATTTGCTGGGGGCCGCTGGCGCGGTGGAAGCGGCGTTCACCGTGCTGGCCCTGCGCGACCAGATCGCCCCGCCGACGATCAACCTCGAGAACCCCTCGGTCGAGACCGCTCTCGACCTCGTGCCCAACAAGGCCAAGCCGATGAAGATCGACATCGCGCTCTCCAACAGCTTCGGTTTCGGCGGCACCAACGCCTCGGTCATCTTCAAGAAGGCGCCGTGAGCCGAGGGCCACGCCGCTATCGGGGAAGTTCGCGCACCCGGCGCAGGATGATGACCGCCTACGGCGCGCTGGCCACGCTGGGCGCGGCCGCGACGCTGGCGTTGATCGCCTGCCTCTTCCTTTACTTCGGCCCCGGGCCCGCCGCCCGCGCCGGCGCCTCGACCACCGTGGTTCTGCGCTCCGGCGCCGGGATTCCGGAGATCGCCGCCGACCTGAAGGACGCCGGCGTGGTGGGGTCCGACACCGCCTTCATCATCGCCGCCGAAGCCACCGGCGCGGCCCGGCGCCTGAAGGCCGGCGAATACGCGTTCGTCTCGCGCGCCTCGCTGGCGGCGGTGATCGGCGCCATCGCCGAGGGGCGCGTCGTGCGCCACTTCGTCACCATTCCCGAAGGCGAGACCTCCGAGATGGTCATGGAAACGCTGATGCGCGCCGACTTCCTCACCGGAGTCGCGCCAGCGCCGCCAGAAGGCTCGGTGCTGCCGGAGACCTATGAAGTGCGCCGCGGCGACGACCGCGCCACCGTGCTGCGGCGGATGATGACGGCGCGCGACAAGCTGCTCGCCGAGCTCTGGGCCGCGCGCCGGGCCGGCTTGCCGTACCGCTCGCCGGACGATGCGGTGATCCTGGCCTCGATGGTCGAGAAGGAGACCAGCAAGCCGGACGAGCGGCCGCGCATCGCCGCGGTGTTCCTCAACCGGCTGAAGCAGGGCATGCGGCTGCAGAGCGACCCGACGGTGATCTACGGCCTCTCCGGCGGCAAGCCGCTGGGCCACGGCCTGACCGTGTCGGAGCTTGCGTCCAACACGCCTTACAACACCTACCTGGTCGCCGGCTTGCCGCCGACGCCGATCGGCAATCCCGGCCGCGCCGCGCTGGCCGCCGCGCTCGATCCGCCGCAGACCAGCGAACTCTATTTCGTCGCTGACGGGACGGGCGGGCACGCCTTCGCCGACACGCTGGCCGAGCATCAACAGAACGTCGCCAAGTGGCACGCTATCGTGGCGTCGGGCGTCTGCCCGTCGGGGAAGAAGCCGCCCCAATGCTGACGCTCTCCAGCATGACTGGGTTTGCCCGCGTCGAAGGCGCGGCCGGCGACTGGAGCTGGGCGGTGGAGGCGCGCTCGGTGAACGGACGCAATCTCGAAGTGCGCTTTCGTGGTCCGCCGGGGTTCGACAGCCTGGAGCGGATGACGCGCGAGGCGGCGCAGGCGCGGTTCCAGCGCGGTCAGATGAACGTGTCGGTGCAGGCGCGCCACGCCGAGGCGGCCGGCGCGGTGGCGATCAACCGCGACCAGCTGGAGCGCTACCTGGCGATCACCGAGGAGCTGGTCAGCGCCGGCAAAGCCACGACCCCCGACGCCGGCGGCCTGCTGGCGCTGCGCGGTGTGCTGGAAGCCGGCGAGCCGGAGGAAGACGCCGAGGGCCGCGCCGCGGTCGAAGCCGCCATGGCCGCCAGCATCGCTCAGGCGCTCGACGGCCTGAAGACCTCGCGGCTGGCGGAAGGCGCGGCTCTGGCCAGCGTGCTGACCGGCCTGGTCGACCGCATCGACGCGCTGACGGCCGAAGCGAACGCCGAAGCGACGGCGCAGAGCCCCGCCATTCGCGACCGCTTCGCCGCGCGCCTGATCGAGCTGCTGGGCGACGCCGCGCCGGCCGACCGCATCCTGCAGGAAGCCGCGGTGATGGCCGCCAAGGCCGACGTGCGCGAGGAACTGGACCGGCTCGCCAGCCACGTTGGCGCCGCCCGCGCCCTGATGGCCGAGGAGGCCGCCGCTGGCCGCCGCCTCGACTTCCTGACCCAGGAGTTCATGCGCGAGGCCAACACGCTGTGCAGCAAATCGGCCACCGTGCGCTTGACGGCGACCGGTCTGGCGTTGAAAGCCGCCATCGATCAGTTCCGTGAGCAGGTGCAGAATGTCGAATGAGCGCCAGCGCCGCGGCCTGATGCTGGTGATCTCCAGCCCGTCCGGCGTCGGCAAGACCTCGCTCTGCCGGCGGCTGATCGCCGACCACGCCGACCTGGAACTGTCGATCTCGGTGACCACGCGCCCGCCCAGGCCCGGCGAGCACGAGGGCCGCGAGTACTACTTCGTCAGCCGCGACGAGTTCATGGCTCAGGTCGCCGATGGCGTCTTCCTGGAGTGGGCCGAGGTGCACGGCCACTGCTACGGCACCCCGCGCGAGCCAGTGATGGCCATGCTGGCGTCGGGCCGCGACGTGATCTTCGACATCGACTGGCAAGGCGCGCTGTCCATCGCTCAGACCGCGCCGATCGACACCGTGCGCGTCTTCATCCTGCCGCCGTCGATTTCCGAGATGGCGCGCCGCATTCATGTCCGCGCCGGCGACGAGGACGAGGTGATCGCGCGCCGCCTGGAGACCGCCAAGGTCGAGTTCACCAAGTGGGGCGACTACGACTACGTGCTGTTGAACGACGACTTCGACCGCGCTTACGCCGATCTGGCGCACATCTACCACGCCGAGCGCCTGCGGCGGGATCGCAACGTCTGGATCGCCGGGTTCGTGGAGCACCTGAAGATTGAGCAGGTGAGGGGGTGATGCGGCGCTCGTCGGCCCTGGTTTGCGCGCTGGCGGCGCTGCTCTCGTCGCCAGCGGTTCTGGCCGATCCGCCACCTGCGGGGCCGGCCGCCATCGTCACCGCCGCGCCGGCTGCCGACTGGGCGACGTTCGATGCGAACGACCTGCTGGTGATGGACCTCGCTGGCGGCCGCCGTGTGGTGATCGCGCTGGCGCCTGACTTCGCTCCGGCGCACGTCGCCAACATCCGCGCCCTGGCCCGCGCCCACTGGTACGATGGCCTCTCCGTCGAGCGGGTGCAGGACGACTACGTCACCCAGTGGGGCGATCCGGACGGCAAGAAGCCACTGCCGCCTGAGCTGCCGCAGAAGCTGGCCCCGGAGTACGACCGGCCCGCCGCCGGCCTTGCTTTCACGCCGCTGCCTTATCGCGACACCTACGCCGACCAGACCGGCGCGGCCGGCGCGTTCCCGGCGGCCGAGAGTGGTGGCGCGGCCTGGGCGGTGCACTGCTACGGCAGCGTCGGCGTCGGGCGCGACCTCAACCCCGACACCGGTACGAGCGCCGAGCTCTACGCCGTGATCGGACAAAGCCCGCGCGGCCTCGACCGCAACATCGCCGTGGTCGGGCGGGTGCTGAGCGGCGTCGACATCCTGGCCTCGCTGCCACGCGGCACGGCGGACATGGGCTTCTACGCCGACGCCGGCCAGCGCATCGCCATCGTGCAGGAGCGGCTCGCCGCGGACCTGCCGGCAAACGACCGGCCGAGCTACCAGTACCTGAAGCCGTCCAGCGCCAGCTACGCGGCCTGGATCGCCGCCAAGGCGCACCGCCAGGACACCTTCTTCCTGCGCGCGCCCGGCGCCGTCGACGTCTGCAACGCCATCCCGCCGGTGCGGCCGACGCCGCGCTAACGCCTGTCGGCCAGCGCTGAGACCAGTTAGATTGCCGCTAAGTCAGGCAGACACTGGCAGGGTGGGATGAGCGACATTGAGGCACTGACGGCGGCGGCCAAGGCCAAGGGCTGGCCTGACGGCTTGGTCGAGCGCGCCGTCGCGGTGTCGACGCCGCGCGCCTGGCTCAACGGCTGGCTGCAGGCGCCGGCGAGCGAGACCATGCTCTTCCATATCGACCGCTCCATCGGCGTCTTTGAGCGGCTGCGCGACGGCCCTTATCGGGCGCGCGAACTCACCGAGCACGACGTGGACGCGTTCGGCGACCTCTGGGCGCACGGTCCGGAGAAGGTCGGCGACTGGGAGGTGACCATCGAGCGCGGGCCCGATCCGCTGGCGCAGTTCCGGCTGCAGCCCGGCGCCAGCATCAGCGTGATTGAAAACGACGGCCAACTGCTGGCCTGCACGGTCTGGGCCTCGTTCAACACCCTGATCGAGGGCAAGCCCGCCAGCGTGCACTTCGCGCAGGGCCTCAGAGTGCGCAGCGACCGCCGCCGGGAGGGCCTGGGCGACCTGGTGCGGCGCTGGCCGACGCGGGCGCTGCAGCAGCCTACCGTCGGGCAAGTGATGTACATGCGCATCGGCAACGCCAACGTCGCCGGCTTCCTGGAAGCGGTGAAGTTCCAGGGCGAGCGCGACCGGCCGCAGAAGATCGTCGGCGCCACCTACCTGGCGAGCGCCAACGCGGCGGCGTCTGACCGGATCCGCGTCGCCACCGAAACCGACTACCCGCGCTGCGCCGAACTGATCAACCGCACGCACGCCGGTCTCGACCTCTATCGGCCCTATGACGCGGTCAGCCTCGCGCTGGCCCTGGACGGCGGCTACTGGGGTCAGCGGCAGGGGGATTTGCCGCAAACCTACGGCCGCACCGATTTCCACGTGCTGGAGGACGCGGCCGGCGGCATCGTCGCGTGCGCCGGGCTCTGGGACCGGGGTGGCGACATGCGCGAGGTGTGGCGCAATACCCAGACCAGCGAGGAGCGGCGGGTCGAAGTGGCCTGCGCCCTCGATCTCGGCTGTGAGGCCGGCGGGGAGGCGGCGCTGGCCGAACTGCTGCGTGACCTGACGGCCAAGGCACGCGGGCTGGGCCGCCCGACGCTCATTGCCGATCTGGATCACCTGCCTGACGTGGCCGCCGCGCTGAGCGACTTGACCCGCGGGTGGAGTCGCGGACGCTGGAGTGGAGCCCGTACGCGCCGTGGATGCCCCGTCAGCTGGGCGAGTGCTTCCTCGACCTCAGGTACTGGTAGGCGCCGGCGGCTTCACCCGCGCCGGCGGCCAGGCGAGGCCGGCCACGTCCGAGCGCGTGCGGAAGATCGAGCCGCTCTCATGGTTCGGCGCGCCGTCCGAACCGGTGACGATGTAGAGGTCCTGCAGGTCGTCGCCGGCGAAGCAGAGGCTGGTGACCATCGGCAGCGGCGCGGCGATGTCGCCGCGATGCGATCCGTCCGCCTCGAAGATCGCCACGCGGCCGCCGCGCGCATCGGCGACCCAGACCGAGCCGTCGGACGCCACCTTCAGCCCGTCGGCGACGCGGCCTTCGCCCAGCGTCGCGAACTGCCGCCAGGGGCCGACCGACCCGTCCGCCGCCACGTCGTAGACCCGCACCAGCCCGCCGCGGGCGTCGGAGTGGTAGAGGCGCGTCCCGTCCGGCGAGAAGCCGAGGCCGTTGGTCAGCATGACGCCGTCGGAGAGCGTGCGCATCGACCCGTCCAGATCGATCACGTGAAGGAAGCCCGGCTTGGGCGGGTCGGCGAAGACCCGGTAGCAGAGCGAGCCGACATAGATGCGGCCGGCGGCGTCGGTGCAGAGATCGTTGAAGCCGATAGCCCCGGGGATGGCGTCCGCCTCCAGTAGCACCCGGGTCTCGCCGTCGTCTCCGACCCAGGCGATGTTGCGTCCGCCGACGATCAGCCCGCCGTCCGCGTGCTGCGCCATGCCGCCGACGCCGCGCCGCTTGGGCACCACAGGCGCGATCTGGCCGTCCAGGCCCAGCCGCCAGACGCCGCCGTTCAGCACGTCGCTGAACACCAGCCCGCGGCCTGGCTGCCAGACCGGAGCCTCGACCAGGCCGTAGCCGCCCGCCACCTGTTCCATCGGCCCAGCTCCGCGTGTCCCGTCGGCCATAGCCTAGCGCAAAAGCGCACGGATTTGGCCCTGCATGAACTTGGTCAACGGCCGCCGGGTGGCGCGCGCCGGCGCCCCGCGGATCGGGGCCCGCGACATTGTCGCACGCCGCGCGCCGAAAGGCCTCGTAAACCCTTGTCCTTTAAGTAGTCGCAATGAGTGGTGGTCGGCGCAGAATCGTCGGCCCCGGCATGGGGGTGTTGTCATGCGGCTGCGAATGCCAGCTGAGATCGGCTAGAGCGCGATGTCGCTCGATCCGAAATCGCGCGCCCGGTTCAATCTCTCGCAGACGGTCGTCCTGCTGTTCGACCCTCAGGCCGCGGGGCTCTCCATCCTAGGCGAGATTCTGAGGGGCCTCGGCGCGCGCAACATTCTGCGCTGCCGCACGATCGAAGAGGCCGAGAAGACCGTCTCGGAGTCTCAGATCGACCTGATGATCGTCGACACCGTGGCCGAGTCCGGCGCTGGCTTCGAGTTCGTGCGCTGGCTGCGCAAGAACACCCCCCAACCCAACCGCCACGCGCCGGTGCTGCTCACCGCGGCGCACACTCGCTCCTCAGACGTCTCCAAGACGCGCGACTGCGGCAGCCACTTTCTGATCACCAAACCGCTCTCGCCGATCGTGATGCTGGAGCGGATCATCTGGGTCGCGCGCGAAGGGCGACCGTTCCTGCTCTCGGACAACTACATCGGACCCGACCGGCGATTTGGCAAAAATGACAGGCCGTACCATCCGCGGCGGCGTCACGACGACCCGCCGGAAGCGGCCACCGAAGAACCGGCATCAGAACCCCTGGGCGAGGGCGAAGCGCCAATACCCTTCATTGATCGACCCCTGGAGCGCGCTTCATGAGTAACGTCAGGTTCGAGTTCCCCAAGCTAAGATTGGCGCAGCAACTGAAAGAGGCTGGCGGTCTGGCCGTGGCAGACGCCGTCGAGGCGGCCAGCGCCAACCTGGCGGAACTGCGTCCGGCCTGCCTGACCGAGCTGCAGCGCGCCACGCAGGAGGCGCAGGACTGCTTCAACGGCTTCGGCAAGACCTACTCGGAAGCCTCCCTCAAGGCGCTGTACGCCATCTGCGCGCGGGCGGTCGGGGTCGGCGCCGTCTGCGGCGCGCCGCAAGCGGACGGGGCGCTCGTCAGCCTCTGCGACCTGGTGGATCGGATGATGAACCTGGAGCGTTGCGACCGCGAACCCATCGCCGTCCACATTCAGACGCTGCAGATTCTGGCCTTCCGCGCCGCCCAAGGCGATGACGCGGCCAAGGCCGAAGATGTGCTGGCCGGGCTGCGCAAGGTCAGCGCGCGCTACCTCAACCCACCGCCCCGCGCCGCTTCGGCCTGATCGTTCTTCCGGGCGCACGTGCTCGCGCCCCGTTGTCGCCCCTCCCGCCGGCGCCTACAGTCGCCGCGAACACAAAGGGAGGCAGCATGCGCTCACCAGATTTCCTCACTGCGGTCGGCATCGGCGTCGCCGACCTGGCCCGCTCCACTGCCTTCTATCGCGACGTGCTGGGCATGGTGGAGCAGCGCACCTTCCACCTCGACTACATGGAAGAGGTGATGCTGGCCCACGAGGGCCGCAACGCGGTGGTGCTGATGCACTACACCGATGGCTCGGCGCGCAACTACAGCAACAACCCCGTCAAGTTGGTGTTCTACGTCGTCGATCCGGCCGCCATCGCCGCCAAGGTCCGCGCGGCGGGCTTCGAGGTGACGCGCGAGCCGATCGCCAACGCCAGCCTGGGCGGCGCGGTGATCTGCCTGGCCAAGGACCCCGACGGCTACACCATCGAGCTGATCCAGCGGCCGGCGGCGGCTGTGGAGGCCGAAGGCCGGGCCGCCGCCAGCGCCTAGGCCGCGGCGGACTGCTTGCGGGCGGCGCGCGCTTCGGCGATGGCGCGGGCGACGCTGGCGACGCTCACCGGTTTGCGCATGACCGCGTCGGCCCCGGCTTCCAGGCAATGACCGGCTTCGGCCGCGTCGCCGCCGATCACGGCGATGATCGGCACGTGACCCACCGCGTCGGAGAGACCGCGGATCGCCTGGATCGCTTCGGGCGCGTCCATCAGCGGCATGCGGCCGTCCATCATGATCAGGTCGAAGCCGACAGCGCGGGCGAGGTCGACGGCGCGGCGGCCGTTTTGGGCGTGCACCACCTGGTGGCCCAGCTGTTCGAGAATGGTGCGCAGCATGGCGGCGTTAAGGCCGTCGTCTTCGGCCATCAGCACCTTCAGCGAGCCTTCGCCGTCGGCCCCGGCCTCGTCGGCGGGGTGCGCAGCGGTGTCGATCAGTGCGGCCGGGTCGAACGGCAGGGAGAGCGTGAAGCAGGTCCCGACGCCCACCGCCGACTCTGCTTCCAGCCTGGCCTTCATCAGCGTCACCAGCTGGCGCGATAGCGACAGGCCGAGGCCCGCGCCCGGCATGCCGGCGGCGGTGCGGGCGACGCGGCGGAACGGCTCGAACGCCTGAACGATCTCGTCAGCCGAGAGACCAGGGCCGGTGTCGGCGATGGAGACGGTCAGCTTGTCGCCTTGGCGCTCCACGCGCGCCTCGATGCGGCCGCGCACGGTGTACTTCACGGCGTTGCTGATCAGATTGTGCAGCACCTGGCGCACGCGAGCGGCGTCGGCCAGCGCCGCGCCGGCGCCGCGGCCGTCCAGCTCGGGGTCGATGAAGACGTTCAGCTCCAGGCCCTTTGCGGCGGCTTGCGGGCGCAGCATCACCGCCAGCTCGCGCACCATGCGCACCGGGTCGAACGGCGCGCTGTCGACCATCAGACGGCCCGCTTCCGCGGTCTCTGAGTCCAGCGTGGCGTTAAGCACGTCGATGAGGTCGTTGGCAGCGGCGAGGGCGGCGGAGGCCTGTTCGCGCGAAGGTTGAGCCCGGCCGCCCTGGCCGGCGGCGGCGGCCAGCACGTGGGCGACGCCGGTGAGGCCGTTGCGAATCTCATGGCTCAGCGTGGCGATGAGGTCGGACTTGGAGCGGGCGAGGCGTTCGGCTTCCTCGAGCGATCGGGCGCGATCGGCCGCGAGCTGTACGCGCTCGGCGGAAAGCGCGAACTGCCGGCGCAGGTTCTGGTTCAGCACCAGCGACAGCATGGTCGCCAGCGCGAACGCGCCCCAGGCGGCTTGCGCCAGCTGGGCGCTCTCCGGCCGTGACCAGAGCGCGATCAGCGGCCCGGCCATGGCGGCGGGCCCGACGATCAGCATCGAGACCAGCGAGGGCGCGGTAAAGAAGAGGCAGACCACCGCGGCGCCCACCGAGAGCATCAGCAGGGTGCCGCGGGCCGGGCCGGCGTGGTCGGCTACCGCCGCCATCTGCCAGACCGCGGCGGACCACAGCAGGCCGCAAACAATGTGGACGCGGGTGCGCGAGGCCACGCCTTGCGATTCCGGGCGGCGGAGCTGTTGCAGGGCGAAGTAGAACGCGCCCCAGTTGATGGCGAAGATGGCGAAGCTGGCCGACATCCACGCCGCGTTGCGGGCGAACGACCCGGCCCAGACGTAGATCGGCAGGCAGACGAAGAACACCGCCAGCGCTTGCGGCAGCAACGCCGCCTGGGCGTCGAGGGACTGCAGGGCGATGGAGGCGCCGTCGGGGGCGAACGCGTCGGCCTCGCGGTCCGGGGCGGCGGAGGCGGTCGTCATACGCAGATCCTGGGGCGGCATTGGAGGGCCCCGCAGGCTAAGCACGCCGTGGTTGTGGTCTGGTTACTGTTCAGGCTTAACGAGGCGTGAGCGTCCCAACCAAGCGTTAAGCTTGGCGTGGCCAAATGGAGGCCCGATTCACTGGGCGCATCCACATGACCACCACGCGCTCCGCGCTCTCCGACAGCGACATTCACCTGCTGGTGAAAGGCGCGGAGCCTGAAGAGCGCGCGCTGGTGGCGCATCGGCTCTGCCGCCACATCGACCGCGCCGACCTCACCGACGCCGAGCGCGCCGAAGCGCACGATATCCTGCGCCTCATCGCCCGCGACGCCGCCGAGCAGGTGCGCCGGGCTTTGGCGGTGACGCTGAAGTCTTCGCCGCTGGTGCCCCGCGACGTCGCCAACCGCCTGGCGCAGGACATCGAGAGCATCGCCGTGCCGGTGCTGAACTTCTCACCGGTGTTCTCCGACGAGGACCTGGTCGAGATCGTCCGCGTCGGCGGTCCCGTGCGCCAGTGCGCCATCGCCCGGCGCCCGGTGCTGTCGTCGAAAGTCACCACTATCATCGCCGAAGTGGGCGCCGAAGAAGCCGTGCGGACCGTCGGCGAGAACAACGGCGCGGCATTTACCGAATCCAGCCTGCAGACGGTGATCGACCGTTTCGAGGCTTCCGAGACCGTGCTGGCGTCCATCGCGCTGCGCAATGCGCTGCCGGCGTCGGTGACCGAGCGGCTGGTGACGCTGGTGACGGGCGAGCTGCGCGAGCGGCTGATCGGCGGCCATGGCGTCTCGGCCCAGACGGCGCTCGCCGTCGCTATCGGCGCCCGCGAACGCGCCAGCCTCGACCTGGTCGAGCAGGCGGCCCGCGCCTCGGACCTGCCGGGCTTCGTGGCGCATCTGCGCAAAGGCCAGCGGCTGACGCCGTCCCTGCTGCTGCGCGGGCTGGTCAACGGCCAGATGAGCTTCTTCGAATGGGGCCTGGCCGAACTTTCCGGCGTGCCCCACCACCGCACCTGGCTGATGATCCACGACGCCGGCGAGTTGGGCCTGAAAGCGATCTACGAGCGCGCCGGCCTGCCGGCGCGGCTGCTGCCGGCCTTCCGCGCCGCGGTGGACACTTACCACTCGGTCGAGTTCGACGGGCGGCCGCGCGATCTGCCGCGCTTCCAGCGGCGCATGCTGGAGCGGTTCCTGTCGCAGCCCCACGCCATCTCGCGCGACGACGTCGACTACCTGCTCGACAAGATCGACCAGCTGTCAGAGGTCGAAGCTGGCGTCGACACCGAAGCCCACGCCAGCGCCGCTTGACGCGCGCCGCCGTCGCCTAACCCAGCGGCGTTTCGGTCACCTTCTGCACGTTCACCTCGAAGGTGCCGCCGGCGCCGACGCTTTGCGCGGTCAGCAACACGTACCAGGTGCCGGCCTGATCGGGGCGGACCTCGGCGGTCAGCGGCTCACCGGGCTGCAGGTTGGGGCCGCTCACCGAGCGCGTGAACGGCTGCTTGTTCTGGTCCAAAACCAGGATCGCCGGCGCGTAGCCGTGAGCCGTGTAGTTCACCTGATAGACGTCGCCGGCGTTCATCTGAATCGGGATCGCCTTGAAGTACTCGCCCGACTGCAGGGTCTGATCGCCGGGGCCGAGGGTTTGCGTCCCGGTGGCCGAGGCGTCGGCGCTCTGCGCCGGCGCGGCGCCGGTCTGGCCGGCCTGAGCCTCCAGGCGGTTGGCCTCGGCCTCGTCGGCGCTGGCCTGCGCCTCGTATTGCTGAGCGGTCAGGTGGGCCTGGTTCGAGGCGTGGGTCTGGGGCGTCGGGCGCGGCCCGCACGCGGCGAGCGCCGCGGCGGCGACGAAAATGACGGCGATGGTGCGCATAACAGGGCGTCCTTGCGGTGATTGGCCTCAGTGAAGCACCTCGCAAAGCCGCGCCCTTCCCCCCGATTGGGGGTCTGCCGCCATCCGCGCTTTCCCGCCGCCGCGGCAACCGGATAGGGTGGCGCCATGAGCGAGATGACACCCGAGAGGCCGGCGGTTCCGATCGCGCCGGCTGCCACCATCCTGATGCTGCGCGATGCGCCCAGTTTCGAAGTGCTGATGGTCAAGCGCCACCACCAGATCGACTTCGCCGCCGGCGCTCTGGTGTTTCCGGGTGGCAAGACCCACGCCGGTGACGACGACCCGCGCTGGCAGGACCGCACGCTGGGGTGGAACGAGGCGCTGCCGCACAAGCGGGCTTTGCGCATCGCCGCCATCCGCGAGGCCTACGAGGAAGCCGGCATCCTGCTGGCGCGGCATCTGGGCGGCGCGCCGTTCCGCGGCGACGAGCGAGCGACCGCGGCGCGCGACGCCATCGGCCGCGACCAGCGCCCGTTCATCGACCTGATCGGGGAGCTGGATCTCTACCTCGACCTAGAGGCGCTGACCGTGTTCGCCCGCTGGATCACCCCGGCGATGAGCGCGCGGCGCTACGACACGTGGTTCTATGTGGCGCGGGCGCCGGAGGACCAGCTGGCCGCCTGTGACGGGTCCGAGACAGTGGACGCCGAGTGGATCGCACCGGCGGAGGCGATACGCCTAGGCGAGCTGGGCGAGCGCACCGTGATCTTCCCGACGCGCATGAACCTGCAGCTGCTGGCCGAGGCGTCCAGCGCCGACGACGCCATGCACCGCGCCAGAGCGCGCGAGCTGGTCACTGTCGAGCCTAAGCCGGAGATGCGTGGCGGCGAGCGGGTGCTGGTGCTGCCGCCGAACGCCGGTTACGGCGACGTGGTCGAGCCGATGTCGCGCGTGGGCCTGACGCCGCCAGCGTCTTAGCCCAAACGAACATCGCCCCCGCCGGGGTCCGGCAGGGGCGATGCGTCGGCGTGGTTGAGAGTGTGCGCGCCGGTCAGCCGGCGGCGAAGTTCTTCACTTGCATCTCCAGCTCGGTCACCAGAGCGCGGCCCACCGGGTCGGTGTCGGTCTGGATGCGGCCTTTGACGGCGGCCTTGATGGCGTCGATGTGGGCGTCGACCAGGGCCATCGGCGCCTCGGCGCGCTTGGCGGGGTCGTCGATCAGCTTGCAGAGCGAGCCGGCAATGCGGGTCACCAGCGGATATTCATAGGTGGCGCCGAGACCCTTCAGGTCGTGAGCGCGTAGGTAGAGGTTCTCGGACGCTTCCACGGTCAGACCTTCGCCGCGCACGCGCTGACGAGAGGCTTCCAGCTTGGTCACTTCGTCCTGCAGCCATTCGGCGAAGTTGCCGGAGAGGCTCTTCAGCGCCGCTTCGGCCTTGGCGATGGCCGCCGCGTCGATCGCGCCCAGACGGCCGCCGACCTTCAGGCGCAGAGTGTTGGGCACCTGGATCATCTGGCCCTGGCTGTTGTCGCTCAAAGATGCCTCCCGAGAGTGCGTCAAGCCTGCGCAAGCTAGGCAAAAAGGCTTAACGAGCCATGAGTTAGGCCGGGATGCGACGTTTCAGCCGGCGAACTGTTCGGCCAGCACACGCTCCTCCAGACTGCGCCCGGCGTCGAACAGAAGTGTCAGGCAGACCGACCGGTCCTCGGCCACATCCACTTGAATTGCATCGCGAACTTCGACGTTGTCGGCGGTCGCGCTCACCGGCCGCTTGTCGGCTTCAAGCACGTCGAAGGTGACATGGGCGTTGTGCGACAAAAGCGCCCCGCGCCACCGGCGGGGCCGGAATGCGCTGATCGGCGTCAGCGCCAGCACCTGGCCCGACAGCGGGATGATCGGCCCGAAGCTGGAGAAGTTGTAGGCGGTCGATCCGGCGGGGGTGGAGACCAGCGCCCCGTCGCAGGTCAGCTCCGCCAGGCGCGCTTTGCCGTCGATGCGGATGCGCAGCTTGGCGCTCTGGTAGGTCTGCCGCAGCAGCGACACCTCGTTGATCGCCAGGGCTTCGTGGGTGCGCCCGCGGGCGTCGCGCACCTGCATGGTCAGCGGGTGGATCTCGGCCTTCTCGGCGGCGGCGATGCGGGCCAGCAGGCCTTCCTCGGCATAGTCGTTCATCAGGAAGCCGACCGAGCCGCGGTTCATGCCGTAGACCGGCTTGTGAGTTGCGATGGTGTGGTGGAGGACCTCGAGCATGAAGCCGTCGCCGCCGAGCGCCACCAGCACATCGGCCTCGGTCTCGGGCACTTCGCCATAGCGCTCGGCCAGCGCCGTGCGCGCGGCTTGCGCCTCGGGTCGGTCGCCGGCGAGGAAGGCGAGGCTGGGGCGGTCGGCCATGGCGCACCAAGGCCGCAGCGGCCCAGATTTGTCAAAGCCTGAGCAGTGTCAGAGCGCGTTGATCGCCTGGCGGAACGCGCTGGCGGCGATGTCCGGCGAGAACGGCCCGAACGCGGTCACCGCCCGTCGCGCGCCCTCGTCACCGCCGCCCGGCCGCCCGTCGTTGCACTGGCGCACCAGCTGCAGGATGGTCGGGAACGCGCCGCGATCGATGCCGACGGCGGCGCAGGCCAGCGCCAGCAACTCTGGCCGGTCCTCGCTGGCGAGGGCCGTGCGGACTTCCGCGATCTGGAAGCCACCCAGCTTGGCGAGGGAGGCCTCGAACAGGCCCAGCTGATGGTCTTTCAGCACGCGCAGCAGGTAGCCGGCTTTCAGCTGGCCCGACTGCGCCAGCTTCTCCACCAGCTTGACCTCGGCGGGGGTGGGGCCGGCGTGCGCGGGATGATCTTGCGTCATCGCCTGAGCGATGGCGGCGTCCAGCGCGGCGGTGTCGACGTCGAAACGGGCGACGATGGCGCTGCGCAGCGCCTGGCCGACCCAGAGGTAGAGCGCCTCGGCGAGGTCGGAACTCATCCGCGGGTGCGCCACCAGCGGCGGTGCGAGGGCCGGGATTTCGCGCGCGTGGTCCACCAGCCGGCGCAGGCTCGCAGCCGAGATGTCAGCGGTGACGTTGCCGGCCAGTGCGGTCAGCACCGCCGGCTCGGCTTGATCGATCACCGCTTCGACCACAGCGGCGCTGAGGCGGGGCCGCTGCGCCACCTCGACCTTGTGAGTCAGCGTGGCCTCGGTGATCAGCCGGATCAGCGCCTCGTCCTTCAGCAACGGGCTGGCGGCGATCACCGGCCGCGCCACCTCGATGTCGTCGCGCGCCAGGGTTTCGATCAGGCTGGGTGGCGGCCAGTCGGCGCTCGCCAGGCGCTCGGAGAGGCGCGCGCGGATGTCGCGCTCGGCGGCGCGCACCAAAGCCAGGAAGATCGCTTCCACTTGCGCCGAGGCTTCCGGCGGGAGGTCGCGGCCTTGCGCCTCGCACAGGTCCACGAGGCCGGCCAGCAGCTGCTCGCGATCGGTCGGATCGCGGCTCTTGGCGAGCGATAACAATGGATTGGCCGCGGCCACGCCGTCGAATCCCCTGGTGGGCGTCAAGCGAACATGGTGCACAAGGTCGGTTAAGAACAGGCTTAGGCTGACGAGAAGCAGCCTGAGGCATAGGCGCGCGGGTCAGGGCGGCGGACGCAAGTCACCTGCAGCACGCGTTTTGACCAGGCTCGCAGACGCCGCTCTCTGCTTGACGCGCCGGGCGCTTAGTCGGACTCTGCGCGGCAAAGAGGAGACGAGCGCGATGGCGGACGGATCGGCGGGCATTGCGGCCCTGCAAGGCAAGGTGTCGGACGACGAGTGGAAGGTGCGGGTCGAGCTGGCGGCGCTCTACCGCCTCGTCGCCCACTTCGGCTGGGACGACATGATCTACACCCACCTCTCGGCCCGGGTGCCGGGACCGGAGCATCACTTCCTGATCAATCCCTATGGGATGTGGTTCTCCGAGATCACCGCCTCGTCGCTGGTCAAGATCGATTGCGACGGCAACATCCTGCAGGACACGCCGTACTTCGTGAATCGCGCCGGCTTCACCATCCACTCGGCGGTGCACATGAACCGCGATGACGCCCACTTCGTCATGCACCTGCACACCGACCAGGGCGCGGCGGTGGCGGCGCAGAAGGAGGGCCTGCTGCCCTTGACCCAGCACGCGCTGATCGTGCTGCCACGGCTGTCGTACCATGACTACGAAGGCGTCGCCCTCGACCTCGACGAGCGCGAGCGGCTGGTGCGCGACCTCGGCCCCACCAACAACCTGATGCTGCTGCGCAACCACGGCACGCTGGCGCTTGGGCGCACGGCGGGCGAGGCGTGGAACGGCATGTTCTACCTGGAACGCGCCTGCAAGATGCAGGTGATGGCGCTGTCCGCCGGCCGCGAGAACGTGCTGCTGTCGCCGGCGCCGGCTCACCGCCAGATGCGCAACACCACCCCCGCCGAACGCCCCGTCGGCGGCGGCCTCGCCTGGCCGGGCGCGCTGCGCCTGCTGGAACGGGTTAGCCCGGGGTACGACGCTTAGTATTTTCCTCACCCGCCCGTAGAGGCGGGGGAGGGGGACCACGAAGTGGTGGAGGGGGCGTCTGGCGCAGTCTGCGCCAAGCGCCCCCTCCGTCTTTGGCCGCTACGCGCCCAAATCCACCTCCCCCGCCTCTTCGGGCGGGGGAGGAGTCAGGGCGCCGGGCTGGTGATGGTCTTCAGATACGCCACCACGTCGCGCCGGTCGTTCGGGTCGGGCATGCCCACGAAGGTCATCTTGGTGCTGGGCAGCACGGCGCGGGGGTTGGTGATCCATTGGTTGATGCGGTCGGCGTCCCAGGTCCAGCCGGCCGCTTTCATCGCGTCGGAGTAGCTGAACTCGGTCTTGGAGCCGGCCTTGCGGCCGAAGATGCCCCAGAGGTTCGGACCGGTCATGTCTTCGCCGCCCTGGTTGAACGAGTGGCACGAGCGGCAGATGGCGATCTTGGCCTCGCCGTTGGAGAGATCGGCGGCCTGGTAGGTGGCCGGCAGCTGGGCGATCAGCGCCTTCTTCTGCGCGTCGGTGAGCGTGACCGGAGCGGAGGGCGCCGGCGCCGCGGTCTGCCCGCCGCTGGATGACGACTGGCCGCCGTTGCCGCAAGCGACAACCAGCAACAGCGCCGCGATCCCACCGCTCATCAGTGCCGCGCGCATGATTCCCCTCCGTGAATGCGCCGCAACCTAGTCACGGCCGTCGTCAAAACAACCTCAGTCTAACCCCTTGTCGGTGCGCAGCGCCTTGATCGCCCCGCGCCGCTTCTTGGCGTCGACCCGGCGGACTTTGGAGGCGCGCGTCGGCTTGGTGGGCCGGCGCGGGGTGGGCGCGATGGCGGCGGCCGCGATCAGCGCGCTGAGGCGCTCCAGGGCGTCGGCGCGGTTGCGCTCCTGAGTGCGAAAGCGGTTGGCGACCAGGACGATCACCCCGGCGTCGGTCATCCGGCGGCCGGCCAGCTGCGCGAGCCGCTCCTTCACCGCCGGCGACAGCGACGGCGAGGCGCCGGCGTCGAAGCGCAGTTGCACCGCGGTCGAGACCTTGTTGACGTTCTGGCCGCCGGGTCCGCTGGCGCGGATGAAGCTCTCCTCCAGCTCGTCGTCGCCGAGGCTGATATGGTCGGTGATCGGGATCATCGTTGCGCCTTGCCGGCCCCCTGTGCTCCGATCCGCCTGCGTTGGAAAGGCGGGCAGGGGACGCATGACCGAGGACGAGTACCTTGCGTGCGATGCGGTGGCGCTGGCCGCGCTGATCGCGCGCCGCGAGGTCACGGCGGCCGAAGCGCTGGAAGCTGCGCTGGCCCGCCTCGCCAAGGTGAACCCCAAGATCAACGCGGTGACGATGGATCTCGCCGAGCGGGCGCGCCGCGAGGCGGCGGGGCCGCTCGGTGGCCCGCTGGCCGGGGTGCCGTTCCTGCTCAAGGACCTGGGCGCCAAGCTCGCCGGCACGTCCAGCACCGAATCCAGCCGGCTTTACCTTGATGACATCGCCGAGGCCGATGGCCCGCTGACCACGCTGTTCCGGCAGGCGGGGCTGGTGGTGTTCGGCAAGACCAACACGCCGGAGCTCGGCCTGGAGCCGGTGACCGAGCCGGTGATGTTCGGGCCGACCCGTAATCCCTGGGACCTCGGCCGGACGCCTGGCGGCTCGTCTGGCGGCGCGGCGGCGGCCGTGGCGGCGGGCATCGCACCGGTGGCCCACGCCAGCGACGGTGGCGGCTCGATCCGCACGCCGGCGGCCTGCTGCGGCCTCTTCGGGCTGAAGCCGACCCGCGGCCGCGTCTCCTACGCGCCGAAGGACGAAGGCTGGGGCGGGTTCTCCTGCGTCCACGCTGTGACCCGCTCCGTCCGCGACAGCGCCTTGCTGCTCGACCTCATCGGGCGGCCCCAGCCGGGCGATCCGTACTCGGTCCCGCCGCCCGCCGAGCCGTTCGCCGCCGCCATCCAGCGCGAGCCGGGGCGCCTGCGCATCGCCTTCACCACCAACGCCTTCGCGTCCGGCGGCCAGGTCGACGCCGCCTGCAGCCAGGCGGTCCGCGACGCCGCCAAGCTCTGCGAGAGCCTGGGCCATGACGTCGAGGAGGCCGATCCGCCGGCGCCGCGCGCCACGCTGGCCGCCGCCGGCGTGGTGATCGCCGCTCATGTCGCGGCCGACTTCGACGCGGTCGCGGAGCGCTGGGGCCGTCCCGTCCGCGAGGACGAGGTCGAGCCCGGAACCTGGGCCAGCTACCAGCGCGGCCGCGAGATCAGCGGCGCGGCCTACGTCAACGCTCTGCACAAGGCGCACGAGCTCGGCCGCCACATGGCCGGGTTCATGGCCGGCTACGACATCCTGATCTCCTCGACCCTGGGCGCGCCGCCGCTGCCTATCGGCGCCCTGAAGGGCCTGTCGCCGGCCGACTACGCTCGCACCTTGTTCGCCTTCATGCCCAACACTCAGGTGTTCAACCTCTCGGGCCAGCCGGCCGCCAGCATCCCGCTGGCGATGAGCGCCGATGGCCTGCCGATCGGCATCCAGTTCGCCGCCCGCCAGGGCGAAGACGGCCTGCTGCTCAGGCTTGCCGCTCAGCTGGAGCGCGCCACGCCCTGGGCCGGCCGGCGCCCACCGTTTAAGACCAGCCCATGACCTACTGCCTCGGAATCCTACTGCCTGGCGCGCTGGTGCTGGCCTCGGACTCCCGCTCCAACGCGGGCGTCGATCAGGTGCAGCAGGTCTGCAAGCTCGCCACCTTCGTCACCCCCGGCCGCCGGGTGATCGCGGTGCTGTCGCAAGGCAACCTCGCCACCACCCAGGCGGTGGTCACGGGCCTGCGCGAAGCCGAAGGCGACGGCGTCACCGGGCAGGATCTGGACCAGGCCCGCAGCATGTTCGAGGTGGCGACGCTGGTGGGGGCCAAGCTGCGCGAGGTGCTGGCGCGCGACGCCAAGTCTGTCGAGCCCTACGGCGATCCCAACGCCAGCTTCCTGGTCGGCGGCCAGATCGCCGGCGAGCCGCCGCGCCTATTCGAGATCTACTCCGCCGGCAACTTCGTCGAGGCCAGCAGCCGGGCCAACTTCCTGCAGATCGGCGAGACCAAGTACGGCAAGCCCATCCTCGACCGCGCGCTGGCCTGGACCTTGACCCCGGAGCACGCCGCCAAGCTGGCGCTGCTCTCCTTCGACGCCACGCTACGCAGCAACGTGAGCGTCGGCCTCCCCATCGACCTGCTGCGCTACAAGGCGGACAGCTTCACGGCCGACGTCGTCACCATCGAAGCTGGCAACCCCTACTGGCGCGCCCTCCGCGATGCCTACAGCGCCGGATTGGGGGCCTTGGTCGACAGCCTGCCCGCGCCGCCGGCTGATCTCAGGTGAGATGGTGGCCTCCAGGCCGGCTGCGCTCGCTCGGCCGGTGCAGATGCCAACCGCGTGGCTCGTCAGTGAAGTCCGCAGCTTTCCACGCGACCAGCGCAGCTGCGGCTTTGTCGTAGGTCGGATAGCACCACCGATCGCTCACTTCGCCGCCGAGCTGGCCGCTGCAAATCGCCCACACGAAATCGGCCTTGAGGATACCGATCCAGGTCTCCCTGTCGGCTTTCAGGTTCAGGTCGCCATAGCCGCTGAAGTCGAGGTCGCTGAGCCAGGCGACTTTCTGGAAGTCCCTGGGGTCGCGATTGTCGTTGGCGGTCACGGCGAGCCTTGTTCGATGGCGCCGGCTGAGGGAATCGAACCCCCGACCTTCTGATTACAAATCAGCTGCTCTACCAACTGAGCTAAGCCGGCGACGCGGCCGCGGTTATGCCAAACCGCAAGGCGCGGCGCCATTCTCCTCCACCGCCCGAAGAGGCGGGGAGGGGACCACGGAGTGGTGGAGGGCGCGTCTGGCGCAGGCTGAGCCAAGCGCCCCCTCCGTCACGCGACTGCGCCGCGCGCCACCTCCCCGCCTCTTCGGGCGGGTGAGGAGAAAGGCTTGGCGGCGCCGCCGCGCCTTGCCACAACGCGCTCCGTGCTCGCTGACTCCCACCACGCCGACACCGCCTCCGTTCTCGGCCGCAGCATGCGGCGGGTGGGGAACCTGCTTTTGACGCTGTCGGCCATCACGCCGGCGATGTCGGTGTTCATCATCGGGCAGCAAGCGGTGCAACAGGCCGGCACCGGGGCGCTGTGGTGCTTCGTCCTGGCAGGTGTCCTCGCGGTGACCACGGCCTTTGTTTACGCCGAGCTTTCCAGCGCCTTTCCGCTCACCGGCGGTGAATACTCGATGATCTCGGCCACCATGGGCCCGTCCTGGGGTTTCATGGCGCTGGGGTTGAACCTGTTTGGCGGCGCCACCGGGCAGGCGGTGACGGCGCTGGGGCTGGCCGACTATCTCGGCGTGGTCTTTCCCAACGTGCCGGCGCTGCCGGTGGCGCTGATGGTCACGGCCGGGACCACGGTAATCACCTTGCTCAACATCCGCCTCAACGCCCGCGTCACCGGCGCCTTCCTGGTGGTGGAGTTGCTGGCGCTGGGGATGATGACGGCGCTGGGCTTCTTCCATCCGCACCGCGACCTGACAGCCGTGGCCATGCACCCTGTGCTGCTCGCGGGCGGCACGCTGACCCAGCCGGGCCTGGTCGCCATCGGCCTCGCCACCGCCAGCGCCATCTACGCGTACAACGGCTACGGCGGCGCGGTGTACTTCGGCGAGGAGATGTACGAGGCCCGCACCAAAGTGGCGTGGGTGGTTTTCGACAGCCTCATCATCGCGCTGGTGGCCGAGTTCGTGCCGATCTGCGCGGCGCTGGTCGGGGCCGGCGATCTCAAGAGCGTGCTCGGCGCCGACATGCCGTTCGCGGCGTTCCTGGCGGCGGAAGGCGGGCCGCTGGTGGAGAAAGCGGTGTGCCTGGGCGTCGCCTTCGCCATCATCAACGCGATGATCGCCATCGGCCTGATCAACGCCCGGCAGCTGTTCTGCAGTGCACGCGACGACGTCTGGCCGCCCACCATGAGCCGCTGGCTGGCCAGCGTGCATCCGCGCTGGCGCTCGCCCTGGATCGCGACGCTGGTGATGGGCGCGGCCACGACCGGCTGCTGCTTCGTGCCGCTGCCGCTGCTGGTGATGCTCACCGGCACCGGGGTCGCGGTGATCTACGCCGGCGTCTCCATCGCGGCGATCGCGGGCCGCCGGACTGGCCGCACCAATGCGGGCCACTACCGCATGCCGCTATATCCGCTCTGGCCCGCCGCCTCGCTGGTGGGGTTGGCGGGCGTGGGCGTCGCCGACGTGCTCGATCCGGCCGTGGGACGGCCCAGCCTGATCGCCAACGGCGTGGTGATGGCGATCGCGGCCGGATACTACCTGTTCTACCTGAAGGGCCGCGGGCATTGGCGGCTGCGGGGCGCCGACGGGCAGCCGCTGGAGGTGCTGGAGGGCTTGGCGCCGCCGCTGCCCGAGCCTATCTCCCCGCCGTCATGAGTCTGCGCCGCATCCACACGGAGCGAATGCCGATCGGGTGAGGGGTTTCCCTTCTCCGGCCCGCGTCCTCGCGCTCAAGCGGTCTTACCCCCTCATCCGCATCTTCTCGCCGCCTTCCCTGCGACAAGGGGAGGGACGAGGCGCGCGCATCGGCTAAAGGGGACCTGACATGGCCCGCATCCTCATCACTTCGGCGCTGCCCTACATCAACGGCGTCAAACATCTCGGCAATCTGGCTGGCTCCATGCTGCCGGCGGACGTCTACGCCCGCTTCCAGCGCGCTCGTGGCCACGAGGTGCTCTACATCTGCGCCACCGACGAGCACGGCACGCCGGCCGAGCTGGCCGCCGCCGCCGCGCATCAGGACGTGCTCACCTACTGCGAGGAAAACCACCGCCTCCAGCACGATATCGGCCGGGCCTATGGCCTGTCGTGGGACTGGTTCGGCCGCTCTTCCTCGCCGCAGAATGCCCGCCTGACGCAGCACTTCTGCGACGTGCTGGAGGACAACGGCTACATCGAGGAGCGTACCGACCGGCTGGTCTATTCGCTCGACGACAAGCGCTTCCTGCCCGACCGCTACATCGAAGGCACCTGTCCGCATTGCGGCTATCGGCCGGCCAGAGGCGACCAATGCGACAACTGCGGGCGCCTGCTCGATCCCATCGACCTGATCGAGCCCTACTCGGCGGTGTCCGGCTCGAAGAATCTGGAGGTGCGCGAGACCCGCCACCTCTACCTGCTGCAAACCAAGCTGCAGGACCCGATCCGCACGTGGCTGGGCGACCGGCCGGACTTCCCCAGCTTCGCCCGCTCGATTGCGCTGAAGCACCTCGACGAGGGGCTGATCGACCGCGGTATCACCCGCGATCTTTCCTGGGGCGTCCCGGTGCTGCGCGGCGGCCAGCTGCGCCCCGGTTTCGAGACCAAGGTGTTCTACGTCTGGTTCGACGCGCCCATCGAATACATCGGCGCGACCCAGGAGTGGGCGGACGCGACCGGGGCCGACTGGCGGCGCTGGTGGCGCGAGGACGGCGGCGCGGGCGACGTCCGCTATGTCGAGTTCATGGGCAAGGACAACGTCGCTTTCCACACGGTGAGCTTCCCTGCGACCATCCTCGGGTCCGGCGAGCCCTGGAAGAGCGTCGACGTACTGAAGGCGTTCAACTGGCTGAATTGGTACGGCAGCCAGTTCTCCACCTCGCGCAAGCGGGGCGTGTTCATGGACGCGGCGCTGGAGCTGCTGCCGGCCGACTGCTGGCGCTGGTACCTCACCGCCAACAGCCCCGAGCACTCCGACAGCGCCTTCACCTGGGAGCAGTTCCAGAGCGCGGTGAACCGCGACCTGGCCGACGTGCTGGGCAACTTCGTCAACCGCATCGCCAAGTTCTGCGAGACCCGCTTCGAGAGCGCCGTTCCGGATGGCGGCGAGCCGGGGCCGCTGGAGGCGAAGCTCTACGCCGACGTCGCGGCGCGGCTGGCGGACCTGACGGCGCAGTTCGAGGCCATCGAGGTGCGCAAGTCGGCCCAGGCTTTGCGGGCGCTCTGGGTCACCGGCAACGAGTATCTGCAGGAAGCTGCGCCCTGGACGGCGATCAAGACCGATCCGGAGCGTGCGGCGGTGATCGTCCGCACGGCGCTGAACCTGGCGGCGCTCTTCGCCCGCGTCTCCGCGCCGATCATCCCGTTCGCGGCGGAGAAGATCGCCGTTGCACTGGGCGAGCCGGAGGTTCCGGTCTGGCCGGATGACGACGTCGCGGCGGAGCTGTCCCGCTTGCCGGCCGGCCGCAGGATCGAGGTCCCGCCCGTGCTCTTCGCCAAGATCGACGACGCCCAGGTGGCCGAGTGGACGGAGCGCTTCGCGGGGGCGACGTAGTGGCCGCCGCTTCGAACAGCGAACTGCGAACTCACACGATCACCCTGTCGGAGGGCCGCGTCACGCTGCGCCCTCTGACCGAGACCGACTGGCCGATCTTGATGCGCTGGTGCGCCGATCCGGAGGTGCTGTTCTACTCGGAAGGCGACGACGTGACGTGGCGTACCCTAGAAGAAACCCAGGCCATCTTCCGGCACGTGTCGCAGAGCGCCTTCTGCTTCGTCATCGAGCGCGACGGCGCGCCAGCCGGCGATTGCTGGCTGCAACGGATGAACCTTGAGCGGCTGCTCTCCCGCTTCCCTGACCTCGACTGCCGGCGCATCGATCTGGAGCTGGCGCGCGATTGCTGGGGCCAGGGTGTCGGCGGCGCCTGCCTTCGCCTGCTGACGGCCTTCGCGTTCAATGCGGAGGGCGCCGACGCGGTGTTCGGCTGCGACGTCGCCGACTACAACGCCCGCAGCCGCCGCGTCTTTGAGCGCGAGGGCTTCATGGTTGTCGAGACGTTGGATCAGCCGCAGGGCGCCAAAGCCGCCGTCACCTACGACTACGCGCGCTTCCGTTAACCGCGACGGAGCGGGCGGACGCCGCGCACCGCGGGCTTACAGCTTGAGCAGGTGCAGCTGTTTGGCGCCGTCCCAGACCATTTCGCCGGCGACGAAGAGCACCACCGCGAGGCCGACGTAGCCGATCCAGGGGCGGCGGTGCAGCAGGCGCGCCACCCAAGCCGCGGCAAAGCCGGTGAGCGCGATCGAGAGACCGAGGCCCAGGAACATCAGCCAGGCCGGCTGGTCGCGCGCCACCCCGGCCACCGCCAGCACGTTGTCCAGCGAGGTGGAGACGTCGGCGATGAAGATCAGGGTCAGCGCCCGGAGCATGGTCTTGTGCTCCTGATGCGGCTCGGGCTGGCCGTCGTGCTTGCGGCCCCGCTCGCGCAGGTCTTTCCACATCTGCCAGCACACCAGCAGCAGTAGGCCGCCGCCCGCCAGCACCAGACCGCCGCCGCCGGCCTTGAGCAGCTTGATGGCGAAGAAGGCGAGGCCGCAGAGCAGCACCACCGCGCCGCCAAGTCCCAGCGTGATCGCCGTCCGCCGCTGTTCCTGCGGCAGGCCCGAGGCGGCCATGCCGACGGCCACGGCGTTGTCGCTGGCCAGCGTCAGGTCGATCAACAGGATCTGGACGAAGGCGCCGCCCAGCGCGCCCCAATGGAGGTGAGTGTCGGGGAGCGGCAGCGCCATCGCCGCAAGATGTGCCCGCAGCGCGCGGGTGACGCAAGGGCTCAGGTGCGCGGGCGGCTGGCCTCGTAGAGCGCCACGGCGGCGGCGTTGGAGACGTTCAGGCTCTCGAAGCCGCCGGGCATGGGGATGCGCGCCAGAGCGTCGCAGTGCTCGCCCACCAGTCGTCGCAGGCCCTCGCCCTCGGAGCCCAGCACCAGCACGGTCGGCCGCGCATCCAGCGTTTCGGCCAGGGTCTGCGGGGCGTCGCCCGCCAGCCCCACGGCGCGCCAGCCCAGGTCGGCCAGCTCGTCGAGCGCGCGGGCCAGGTTGACCACGCGAGCGTGGGGCAGGGCGTCGAGGGCGCCGGCGGCGGCCTTGGCGATGACGCCAGTGAACGGCGGCGCATGCCGGTCCTGGACGATGAGGCCGCGCGCGCCGAACGCCGCGGCGGAGCGGAAGATGGCGCCGACGTTCTGGGGGTCGGTGACCTGGTCGAGCATGACCAGCAGGCCTGCGGCGGGGGTCGCCAGGTCCTCCAGCGACAAGGCCTCCAACGGCTCTGGCTTCATCGCCACGCCCTGGTGCGCGGCGCCTGGCGGCAGCAGGTGGGCGATGGCGGCGGCGTCGAGCAGTTCCGGCGCTGGCGGCGCGGGCTTCAGCGCCGCGAGCTGACGGGCGCGCTCAGGCGTCGCCACCAGCCGGCGCGGTGCGCCGCGGGCCTGATTGGCCAGCGCCGCCAGCACCGGATGCCAGCCCCACAGCCAGTCGACGGCGGCAGGATTCGGCGGGCGGCGGTGGTGGGGACGCTGCGACTTCGCGTCCGCTGGCGACCAGCCCTTGCCCTCGTTGCGCGGTGCATTTCGCGCCACTATAAGACCCCCTCCGTTTTTGGAGGCCTTGCCTCCGCCCGGACCGCTCTTAGGCGCTTGCCGAAGGATCGCAACGGGCTTGGACGGTGACTCTGGCGACCGGCTTGGGGGAATGTCCCGAGTGGCAAAGGGGGCGGACTGTAAATCCGCTGGCTTCGGCCTTCGTAGGTTCGAGTCCTACTTCCCCCACCAGCCTTCGCCCGCTGCGCGGGCTACGGCTGGGCAAGTCGTAGCCAGCGCCCCTGACGGAGGCCACCGCGCCGTCGCGAACGGCGAAGGCGGCAGAGCAGTGCGGGTATAGCACAATGGTAGTGCAGCAGCCTTCCAAGCTGAGGATGTCGGTTCGATCCCGTCTACCCGCTCCAGCCGCAGTTTAGGCGCTACTCGGCCGGCGCCAGGGCCGGCGCGGGCGTCGCGCCCATGCGGCGCAGAACACGGCCGCCCAAGGCGATGCCGGGCGACTCGATGAAGCGGTAGAGCGCCAAGGCGACGACGACGACGATGGCGTAGGTCCCCGCGAACGCTTCGGCAAAGTGGAGCCATGGACCGCCCGCCGACGCCTGCACCATGCTGTAGAACCCGGCGTGCTTGAGCGCCGAAACGATATGCGGATGGGCCAGGTAGAGGCTGAAGCTGATGCGGCCCAGCGTGAGCGTCACCGGATTGGAGATCAGCCCGGTCGGCTTCAACGCCACGCCAAGGCAAAGCGCGCCGAAGGGCAGGCCCCAGAGGGCTTCGTACACCGTGTGTCCCGGCGTTCCAGTTGCGATCCAGGCCGGCCGCGCCCCGGCGATCCACCACAAGGCGACGAGGCCGGCCAGGGCCGCGATGGTCGCCGGCGCTCCCATCCAGGCCGGCGCCCGGTCATAGAGGCGCGCGAACAGCAGTCCGAAGGCGAAGAAGGGCAAGTTGAACAGCAGCCCATGATCGATAAACGAGGGCGGCGCTGCGTGACCCAACAGCGCGGCGTAGCTGACCGCCACCAGGATCGAGCCGAGCACGAATGCCGCCGCCGACCACACGTGGCGCACCAGCGGCAGCAATGCCGGCAGCAGGGCGTAGAACAGCATCTCGACGCCGATGGTCCACGACGCGAGCACCAGCCCGTCGACGTCGATGGGTGAGAGGTTGAACAGGAAGAGCAGGTTCAGCGGCAGGCGCACGCCGTGCAGCGCCCACCACAGCAGCATGTGGTCGCTCGCCAGCCCGAACAGCAGCATCGCGTAGAACAGCGGCGCAATGCGGAAGAAACGCCGCACGTAGAACCGCCGGACGTCGCGCCACGTCGACAGCCGCGCGCTGTAGCCATAGGCGAGGCTGAAGGCGCTGACGGCGAAAAACAGCGGCACGCCCTGGCCGAAGAAGTTCGGGACGACCTGGAAGCCCGGCGGCGCGGCGACGCCGCCGACCCAGATCAGGTGAAAGATCACGATCGCGGTGGCGGCGTAGGCCCGCAGCGCTTCGATGCCCGGCAGCCGCGCATCGTGCGTCTGCGCCATGTGCGTCGTCCCCCAGGGCCCGGAAGTGAATTTACACCCGGGCGCGCGAACCCGGCAAACGCCGACCTAGTCCTCGGTGAAGGCGATGAGCGCCACCGGCGCGCGCCAGCCGCGGTATATGGCCATCAGGCGCAAGGCGATGCAGACGGCGGCGCCCAGAGGCATCGACAGCGATGGCGTGACGCCCATGGCGGCGCCGGCCGCCACCACCGCCGCGCCAGCGAGGGCGGCCAGGGCGTAGAGCTCGCCCCGCAGCACGAACGGGGTCTCGCCGGCCAGCACGTCGCGGATCACGCCGCCGCCGATGCCGGTGAGCATGCCCAGGAGCGGCGCCATCAGCGGGCTGACCCCGTGCTGGATCGCCTTCTCGCACCCCACCACGGCAAAGAGTCCAAGGCCTACGGCGTCGAACAGTCGGATCGGCCGGCGCAGCTGGGCGACACGCGGGTAGAAGAAGAAGGTGATCAGGCCTCCGGCGATGGCGATCAGGAAATAGTGCGGCTCGGCGATCGCGACTGGGGGCACGACCCCGATCAGCAGGTCCCGCATCACGCCGCCGGCGGTGGCGACGATGAAGGCCAGGAACAGCACGCCGAAGAGGTCGAACTGCTTGCGCACAGCAAGCAGCCCGCCGCTGAGCGCGAACACGAATATGCCGACCCAGTCGAGGGTGGCGGTGACGGTGGCGAGGAGGGGGCTGTGCATCCGAACGACCAAATCTCGCCCGATGCTACGGCGGCGTTGGTCGGGCGGCGAGGGTGACGGGGAATTAAGCTGCCAACGGGCCGCGGCGCGGCTAGATTCCGCCACATCCAAGGAGACATCACAGCAATGCGCGGGCTTTTCGGCGTCTTTGCGGGCGCTTTGGCCGCGATGGCCGCCAGCGCGGCCGCCGCCGCGCCATCCGTCGAGGTCGACAACGCGGTGGCGCGGGTGATCGTGTCGCCCGAGCCGCGCCGCGACGTGGTGGTCGAGATCACGCACGCCAATCCGCAGCTGCCGCTGCGCGTCTGGAGCTTCGCCGGTCGCACCTATGTCGACGGCGGACTGATCGGCCGCATCGCCGACTGTGAAGGCGGCGACGCCCCGGCGGTGTCGGTGCGCGGTATCGGCCGTATCACTGGCGACGCCATCCCGCAGATCGTCATCCACACCCCGATGGACGCGCACGTGAGCGCCGGCGGCGCGGTCTGGGGCCAGGTCGGCCGCACCGCATCATTGGATCTCGCGACGGGCGGCTGCGGCGCATGGCAGGTCGCCAACGTCGCCGGCCGGCTCAAGGTCAGCACCGGCGGTTCCGGCGCGGTACGCGTGGGTCATTCCGGCTCGGCGGAGCTGCTGGCGGCCGGCTCCGGCTCGATCGCCACCCGCGACGTGGCCGGGCCCGTGATCGCGGTCGACGTCGGCTCCGGCGACATCGACGTGGCGTCGGTCTCGGGGCCGCTGAGCGCCAAAGTGGCCGGCTCCGGTCGCGTGCGGGTCGCGTCAGGTCACGCCGGCCCGATGCAGGCCACGATCGCCGGCTCCGGCGACGTGGTGTTCGACGGCAATGCCGACACCCTGCAGGCCAACGTGGTCGGTTCCGGCGACGTCCGGGTCGGCCATGTCAACGGCCCGGTGACGCGCACCATCATCGGCTCCGGCGACGTGCGCGTGGGGTCTTAGAGCAAGATGGTTTCAGCCGGAATCGCCTGAAAGCTGAATCTTGCTCTAGATTCAAAAGTGTAGATCGCGATTCAGCATTCAAGCTGAACCCATCGCGATCTAGGCAGCGTCCAGCGCCGCGGCGACTCGCTCCAGGCCGGAGCGGGTCTGTTCGATCTCGCCGCCCAGGCCAATGCGTCCATGCAAGGCCGCGCCGAAGTAGCCGCCAGGGACGAGGCTGGTGTCGTAGTCGCGGCGCAGGCGCTCGAAGAACGCCTCGCTGTCTTCGCCGCTCAGAAGCCGTGGGAACACGGTGGTCCCCGCACCGAACAGTGTCTGCGCCAGTTTTGGATGGCGCCCGAGGAGCTCGGCGTACGCAGCGCGGTTGGCGTTGAGTAGTGCATCGGCGCGAGCGCGCAGCGCCGGCAACCGGTCGAACGCCACCACCGCCATCCGCTCGGCGATGTGCGGCGGGTGTACGCCGTAGAGGTCGTTCAGCCGGCGCATCCGCTCCGCCAGCGGCTTCGGCGCCAGGATCCAGCCGCAGCGCAGCCCGGAAAGCCCGTAGGCCTTGGTCAGACTTGAGGTGACGACGACGTTCCCATCCTCGCGAAACGCCGTGCGCGGCGGCCCGTCGCCGAACGCAAGTTCGCGGTAGACCTCGTCGATGAAGAGCGTCGCGCCGACCTCTGCGGCTGCCTCCGCGATGGCTGCGACAGCGGAGTCGCCCGCCGGCGCGCTGGAAGGGTTGTGCAGGTCGGTGAGGGCGACGAGGCGCGTCGCCGGGGTGATGGCGGCGGCGATGCGGTCGGGGTCGAGCGCCCAGGCGTCCTCCACGCGGCGTTCGAAGCGGCGCACCTTCGCCTGCAGGTAGCCCAGCATGTCGGCGATCAGCGGATAGGTCGGTGTCTCCAGCAGCACGTCGTCGCCGGGCGCGATCAGCGCCGCCAGCGCCAGGTGGTTGACGAACGACGCGCCGCCGCCGGGCGCGACCACACAAGCCGGATCGACGCCGAAGCGCGCGGCGATGCGCTGGGTGAGGGGCCCGTAGCCGCCGGTGTTGGCGCCGTGCAGGGCCAGATCGCTCCAGCTCAGCCCAAGATCGGCAAGGTCGCAGCCCAGGACGCCGCTGGACGCCAGGTTGAACCTGGCCTCCGCGCCGAACTTGGCGAAGTGCATGTAGGCGGAGGCGAGGTTGCGGGGATCGTCGGTCATCGGCCCGTTACACGACGCGCGCTAGGAGATCGGATGGCGGCAAGCGAGGATAACGGTGTTTTGCCGCGCCGCGCACGCGGCTAAGGTGCGCCCAAAGCTTCGGGCGCCTCCCCCGCCCGACTTCAGTCGATACGAGAAAGCTCTGATGGCCCCGAACCGAACCTTCGCCGCTGGGCTGCTGGCCTTGCTGGTCGCCGCCTTCGTCGCTCCGTCCGCGCTGGCGGCCGGGCGCATTCCCACCGCCACCGATATCTGGGCGGCCACCTGGGAAGCCAGTCCGCAGGGGGCGACGCCGCCCCCCGACGCCCTCACCAACACGACCGTGCGCCAGATCGCCCACGTCAGCCTGGGCGGCATCTACATGCGCGTCAAACTCAGCAACGAGTTTGGCGACAAGCCGCTTGAGGTGAAGGAGGTGCACATCGCGCTGGCCACCGGCGCCGGCTCCTCGATTCAGGCCGCCACCGACAAGGCCGTGATGTTCTCCAGCCGTCCCGGGATCATCATCCCGGCGGGCGCCGTGGTGGTCAGCGACCCGATCTCGATCCAAGTGCCGTCGGCGAGCAACGTCGCCGTGACCATCGCCTTTGGCGCTGTGCCGGGGTCGGTCACCTCACACTATTTCTCGATGCAGGACGCTTTCATCGCGCCGGGCGATGTGGTCGCCTCGCCCGACATGGCCGGCGCTCGGACGTTGAACCACAACGTCATCCTGTCCGGCCTCGACGTGTCGGCCAGCCGCAACACCAAGGTGGTGGTGGCGCTGGGCAACGCCTTCACCGCTGGCTACGGCTCCACCGCCAATACCAACCAGCGCTGGCCGGACGTGCTCTCCGACAAGCTGGCGTCGCGCGGCGGCAACGCGCCCATCGGCGTAGTCAACGCCGGCATTGGCGGCAACCGGCTGCTGCATGACCTGTTCGGCTCCAACGCGTTGTCGCGCTTCGACCGCGACGTGCTGGCCCAACCAGCGGTGGGCTACCTGATCGTTCTGCTGGGCACCGACGACTTCGGTCTCCCTGGCGGGCGCAACCTGGTGGGCGAAGACGTCACCTCCGACGACGTGATCGCCGCCTATCGCCAGCTGATCCAGCGGGCGCACATGTACTCGATCAAGGTGTTCATCGGCACGCTGCCGCCGTTCGGGCCGATCCCGGAGCGGCCGGGCTATTACAGCGATGCCGCCGAGGCCAAGCGTGAGGCGGTGAACAACTGGATCCGCACCAACTCCAAGGAGTTCGAAGGCGTGATCGACTTCGAGGCGGCGGTGCGCGACCCGGCCAACCGCAATCGGCTCGCCCCGCAATACGACAGCGGCGACCACCTCGATCCCAACGACGCCGGCTACAAGGCGATGGTGAACGCCATCGAGATGCGGCTGTTCGAATAGGCGAGTGGCGACGGCGCGAGTTCCGCGCCGCCGCCCGTTTCGCGTCAGGCCGCGGCTGGGCGCGGCATGCGGTGCAGGCCGCAGATCTTGTTGCCGTCCGGATCACGCAGGTAGGCCAGGTACATGCCAGAGCCTTCGCGGACGCCCGGCGGGTCTTCGCAGGTCGTGCCGCCGTTGGCGAGGCCGGCCGCGTGCCACGCCGCCGCCTGCTCCGGCGTGGCGCAGGCGAAGCCGATGGTGCCGCCGTTGGCGTGGGTGGCCGGCTGGCCGTCGATGGGCAGGCTGACGCCGAAGGTGCCGGTCGCGGTGCGGTAGAAGATGCGATGGCGATCGCGGGTCGCCGGCGCGACGCCCAGCGTCCCGAGCACGGCGTCGTAGAACTTGGTGGCGCGGTCGAGATCGTTGGTCCCGATCATGATGTGCGAGAACATGAGTTTCCTCCTGGGAACGGCCCGGCGCGGAGCCATGCGTGAAGACAGCCGCGAAGGCAACCAGATGAACACCTCTCCCGGAGGGGAGAGGGAGGGGCCCGCTCGCGCAGCGAGTGGGAGGGTGAGGGGTGACGGCGCCGGCCGGCTCCAGCGTAACCCCTCATCCTCCCACGCCTGACGGCGCGGGCCCCTCCTTCTCCCTCTGGGGAGAAGTAAAGTTACAGAATGATCGCCGGGTCTGGCGTCGCCGGGCCGGGCTCCAGGAAGTCGAAGTCGCAGCCGTCGTTGGCCTGGCGGACGTGCTGGAGGTAGAGCGCGCCGTAGCCGCGCTCGTACTTGGCCGGCGGCGCCGTCCAGGCCGCGCGGCGGGCGGCGAGGTCGGCGTCGCTGACGTGCAGGTGGATGCGGCGCGCCGGCACGTCGATCTCGATCTCGTCGCCGCTCTGCACCAAAGCCAGCGGACCGCCAATGTGGCTCTCGGGCGCGACGTGCAGCACCACGGTGCCATAGCTGGTGCCGCTCATGCGGGCGTCGGAGATCCGCACCATGTCGGTGACGCCGGCGGCCAGCAAGCGGCGGGGCAGGGGCAGCATGCCCCATTCGGGCATCCCCGGTCCGCCCTGCGGGCCGCCTTCCTTCATCACCAGGACGCAGCTGGCGTCGATGTCGAGGTCGGGGCTGTCGATGCGGCGCATGTAGTCCATGCGATCCTCGAACACGACAGCGCGGCCGCGGTGGCGCATCAGCTCGGCGCTGGCCGCGCTCGGCTTGATCACGCAGCCGTCGGGCGCGAGGTTGCCGAAAAGCGCCGCGAAGCCCTCGGCGGCCTTGGGATTGCTGTTTGGCCGGATCACCTCGGGGTTCTGCACCTCGGCCTTGGCGATGTTGTCGCCCAGCGTGCGGCCGGTGACGGTGATGCAGCCGAGGTCGAGGCGCTCGCCGATCTGGCGCAGCAGCGCCGAGAGGCCGCCAGCTTCGTAGAAGTCCTCCAGCAGGAAGCGGCCGGACGGCATCACGTCGGCCAGCACCGGCTGAGTGCGCGAGAGCGCGTCCAGCGCCTTCAGGTCGAGGTTCACGCCGGCGCGGCGCGCCATCGCCAGCAGGTGGATCGAGGCGTTGGTCGAGCCGGCCAGCGCGAAGTTGGCCAGCGCGGCGTTGCGGAACGACGCCGGCGTGAGGATGTCGCTGGGCTTCAGGTCCTCCCAGACCAGCTCGACGATCTGGCGGCCGGCGTCACTGGCAAGTCGGCGTTGCAGGGCGTCGACGGCGGGCACTGACGAGGCCCCCGTCATGCACAGGCCCAGCGTCTCGGCGATGGCAGTCATGGTCGAAGCGGTGCCCATGGTGTTGCAAGTGCCGACCGTACGGGCGCTGCCGCGCTCCACTTCCGCCCACTGCTCCGGGGTGATGCGGCCGGCGCGCAGCTCAGCGCCGTACTTCCAGGCGTCGACACCGCTGCCCAGCCGCTCGCCGCGCCAATAGCCGTGCAGCATGAAGCCGGCGGGCACGTAGATGGACGGCACGTTCATGCTGGTCGCGCCCATGATCAGCCCCGGCGTGGTCTTGTCGCAGCCGCCCAGCAGCACCGCCCCGTCGATGGGGTTGGCGCGAAGCAACTCCTCGGTCTCCATTGCCAGCAGGTTGCGGTAGAGCATGGTGGTCGGGCGCATCATGATCTCGCCCAGCGACAGCGCCGGCAGCTCCACCGGATAGCCGCCTGCCTCCCAGACCCCGCGCTTCACCGCCTCGGCCACCTCTTTCAGGTGCCCGTGGCAGGTGTTCATGTCCGACCAGGTGTTGAGAATGCCGATCACCGGCTTGCCGAGGAAGTCGGCGGCGGTGAGGCCGTTCTGCAGCGTGCGCGAGTTGAAGGCGAAGGAGCCGGCCCCGCGCCCGAACCAGTGCTGGCTGCGAAGCTCCTTGATGTCCCGCCGCGCCATGCCGTCCCTCCCGCTTGTTGCTTGCCGGCCGCTTACACCTGTCGCGGCGGCAACGGGAGGGGAGACGGCGTCAACCGCCCGCGGCGAGCCGGGCTTCGCGGCGCTGCCGCATGGCGCCCATGTAGCGGCTGGTGAAGACGATCAGTAGCGCGGTCGCGCCAAAGCCCATGATCGGCGAGGCCATCACCACCTGCGCCGGCGTCAGCTTCAGCGCCATGAACACGCGCGCCACCGCCTCCACCAGATAGATGCCGCCCCAGACGACGGTGACCACGCGCATGCCGTGGCGAAACTCGTGATGCGCCCAAAGCCCGTCCCACCAGGCGATCCGCTCCGGATCGTCGCCGGCCACGAACCCACGCATGGCGTAGAAGGTGATCGGACGCTTGGCGAACAGCGTCGCCAGGAAGACCAGGCCAGCCGTTCCGGTGAGAAACGAGTCCTTGATCAGCGCGAAAAACACGCTGCCGGAGATCAGCGAGGTCACGGCGCCGACGATCAGGAAGAACAGCACCATGACGCCAATCGGCTCCAGCCGTCGCGATTTGATCAGAGTGCGCAGGTTGTTGAAGAGTGGCGAGACGCCCCCGCCGATCAGCGCATACAGCGTCGGTACGTGGTAGGCGGTGAGCACGTTGAAGATCACCACTGGCAGGATAGCGTCGAACACCAGCGTCGGGACGATCGACATCCAGCGGAACTGCGGCGGCTGGACCTCGGCCGGTTCTGCTGCCGCGGCGACGGGGGCAGGGTTGGCGGCGATGTCGGTCATGGCTCAGATGTTCCCTTCGCGCAGGGTCGTCGGAACGGCGTCGTAGAAAGTGGGCGGGGTGAGACCGAGGCGAACGCGGGCGGCCTCCAGCGGCTCGGCCATCAAGGCCACGAAGTCCTCGCCCGGCAGCCACCTGCAGGCCTTGCCACGGCGGTAGCCCTGGATGATCGCCTGGCGCGCCAGGCGCAGCTCCCTCTTGCGAGCCCGGGTCAAGGCGCCCAGCGCGATCAGCGCCCAGCCCAGACCGCCGGTCTGGGCATAGGAGAAGGCGACCAGGCAAGCCTCGCCCAGGCCGTCTCGGTGATAGCCGGTGAGGACGTGCCAGATGTCGTGGCTGTCGCGGATACGGCGGCCGAACCACGCCAGCGGATGCTTGATCTCGCGCTGCACCGCGCCGCCGGTCTGGCGGCTGATCTCGGCCAGCCCCTCGGCGGAGATGTTCTCCGAACGGATGAACTCTCGATAAGCGGCGCCGACGCTGCCCGGCGCGAAGCTGTCCAGCCAGGCGTCGTCCATGAGCAGCGGCCGCAGCTCGACGTGCTCGTAGGCAAGGCGCCCGCCGCCCGGCGTCCGCAACAGCCGTCCGTAGCCCTTTGCGGAGGCATCGCCGTTCAGCGCCCGCATGATTTCGAACACCTGGCCGGTGTCTTCCTTGTCAGCCAGCAAGCGCCGCAGCGCTTTCAGCGCCACGCCCCATTCCCGGCGCGGTCGCAGCACGGCGGCGGGCGTGTCCGTGGTCGTCCCGTTGGCGCCCAAAGCGTCGGCGGTCATCGTTTCGGCCATCGTCAGGATTCCTTGGACGGGTGGAAGTCGGCGGCGCGCACCGCGCCGAAAAGGACGCCGCGCACCATCTCCTCGAGCGCGTGGCCCACGGGCTCGGCGGCGAAGTGTTCGCCCCAGCTGACCTGCAAGGTCATGCCGTGGAAAACGGCGATCATCAACCGGGCGGCGGCCTCGGGGATCATGTCGGTGCGGATGCGGCCAGTGGCCTGACCGCGCTGGATCAGTTCCTCGATGGCGAAGCGGACCGAGGTCAGGCCCTCGGTGACGCTCTCGTGGATGGTCGGATTGCGCAGCGCCTCGGCCCAACCCTGGATGCCGACACGACGCTGATCGCTCCGCGCGTCGTCAGCCAGCGCCTGCCCATAGTACTGCAGCAGCATGGCCAGGCCCTCGACCGGGTTCTCCTCGCTTTGCGCCAGCGCGGTCAGCATAGCCTCGCCCTGGTGCCGGTCGTCAGCGAGCGCGACGATGATGTCGTCCTTGTTGGCGAAGTAGAGGTAGAGCGTGCCCTGGCTGACGCCGCTTTCGCGCACGATGTCGGCGGTGGTGGTGGCGTGAAAGCCGTCGCGCGAAAAGCAGCGCAGGGCGGCCGCCAGGATCTGCTGGCGCCGGGTCTCGCGCTGTTCCTCGGTGATCTTCGGCATCGGCCCACGACAATAAAAACTGACGGATCAGTCATTATAGTGACCGCGACGTTGCGTCAAGAGCGTGCGCGCGCCTGGCCTTTGTGGATCGCCGCGCATCCTCCTGAGTTATAAGCTTGTCAGGTAAGCGGAGGCCGCCGCGCTACAGGTCGAACACGCAGACGAGGATGCTGTGTCAGTCATTCGCCGGAACAATGTGAATGTGCGCGGCGCCGGCGAACGCACCATCGTCTTCGCGCACGGGTTTGGCTGCGACCAGAACATGTGGCGCCACGTGGCGCCGGCGTTCGAGGGCGATTTCCGCACCGTACTCTTCGACACGGTCGGGGCCGGCGGCTCGGATCTCGCAGCCTACGATCCCCCAAAGTACGAGAACCTTTCCGGGTATGCGGACGACCTGGTGGAGATCGGAGAGGCGCTAAACCTCCGTGAGGCGATTTTCGTCGGCCACTCGGTGAGCGCGATGATCGGGGTGCTGGCGTCGCTGCGGGCGCCCGGGATGTTCTCCGGCCTCGTGCTGGTCGGCCCGTCGCCGCGCTACATCAATGATGTCGGCTACGTCGGCGGCTTCGAAGCGGCGCAGATCGAGGAGCTATTGGAGTTCTTGGCGGAGAACCCGATGGGCTGGGCGCAGGCGATGGCGCCGGCGATCATGGCTAACGCCGACCGGCCGGAATTGGGCGAGGAACTGACCGCCAGCTTTTGCCGGGCCGATCCCACGATCGCCAAGGCCTTCGCCCGTGCGACGTTCACCTCCGACAACCGCGCCGACCTGCCAAAAGTCACGGCCCGGACGCTGGTGCTCCAGTGCAGTGACGACATCATCGCTGGCGACCAGGTCGGGGCCTATGTGCACGCGAACATACCCGGCAGCACCCTCGTGCACCTCGCGGCGACCGGCCACTGCCCCAACCTGAGCGCGCCGCAGGAAGTCATCGACGCGATCCGCGCCTTTGTCTGAGCCGCCGCCGCCGGACCGGAGCGAGGACCTCGCGGACTTCTACCAGAATGCGCCCTGCGGCCTGCTCTCCCTGGCGCCGGACGGCAGCATCCTCGGCGCGAACGCCACCTTCGCCCGCTGGACCGGCCAGAGCGCCGAGGCGCTGAGCCAGCAACGGATTCGCGATCTGCTGACCGTCCCGGGGCGCATCGTCTACGAGACCAACCTGGCGCCGTTGCTGCGTCTGCAAGGTGGTTTTGAGGAGGTGGCCCTGGATTTCGTCACGGCGTCTGGCGGCAGGTTGCCGACCCTGGTGAATGGGAGCGTCCGCGCCGCCCCGGACGGGACCGTGCAAGCGATCCGCGTGGCGGTGTTCCGGTCGCCCGAGCGCCGCAACTATGAGCGCAGTCTGCAGGCCAGCGAGGCCTCGGCGCGCCATGACCTTTCGACAGAGCGAGACACCGCGCAGCTCAGGGAACAGTTCATCGCTGTCCTCGGCCACGACCTGCGCAACCCGTTGGCCTCCATCGTTGGGGCCGCTCGGCTGCTGCGACGGGAGGAGCTGAGCGCGAAGGCGCTCCACATCATCGAACTCATGGAAGCCAGCGTCGATCGCATGGCGGGCCTGATCGACGACGTGATGGACTTCGCCCGCGGCCGGCTCGGTAGCGGGATCGGCGTGACTCGCCAGGATGCGCACCTTGAGCCGATTCTGCGCCACGTGGTCGAAGAGCTGGAGACCAGTCAGCCCAGCCGCTCGATCGAACTGCAGGTCGACGCGCCAGACCCCGTGTGGCTGGATCCCGGTCGCATCGGCCAGCTGGTCTCCAACCTGTTGGGCAACGCGCTGACGCATGGCGATCCGAAGTCGCCGGTCAATCTGAAGGCGACAGTGATCGGCGAGACATTGGAAATCGCCGTCACCAACGCTGGCGAGCCCATTTCCGAAGCGGCCATGCCGCGCCTCTTCCAACCTTTCTTCCGGGGAGAGGTGAGGGCCAGCAAACAGGGCCTCGGCCTGGGCCTGCATATCGCCAGCGAGATCGCCAAGGCCCATGGCGGCGACCTGGGCGTGACGTCGGATGCGTCGGCGACGCGCTTCACGCTGACGATGCCGGCGCGGCGGGTCGAACCTGGTTCTTGACCGGGTGGGCCTTGGCGAGCCCGCCCGCCATTGACTTCGCGCGGCCATCGGGCGTATCCACCGCGCTCCTTTTTGGGGCCCGGTTTGCGCTGGCTCCGATAGAGACGAAGCGACCCCGCATCAGAGGCCGCTGGCGCGCCGCAACGCTGGGCAAGTCGCCCGGACCGTTCCGGCGCCGTTTCGTGTTTATCGGGACCGTCGCTTTGCCAGGGTTCCAAGCCGATGGATGGAAGCCAAGAGTTCGAATGCCGACGGTCAACCAGCTGATCCGCAAGCCGCGCACGTCCAAGGTGACGCGCAACAAGGTGCCGGCCCTGAAGGGCTCGCCGCAACGCCGCGGCGTCTGCACCCGCGTCTATACGGTGACGCCGAAGAAGCCGAACTCGGCGCTGCGGAAGGTCGCCAAGGTGCGCCTGACCAGTGGCATCGAAGCGGTGTGCTACATCCCCGGCGAAGGCCACAATCTGCAGGAGCACTCGGTGGTGCTGATCCGTGGCGGGCGCGTGAAGGACCTGCCCGGCGTGCGCTACCACATCCTGCGTGGCGTCCTCGACACCCAGGGCGTCAAGGATCGCCGCCAGCGCCGCTCGCTGTACGGCGCGAAACGTCCCAAGTAGGCAAAGAAGAACATGTCCCGTCGCCGTAGAGCCGAAACCCGTAAGGTCCTTCCCGATCCGAAGTTCGGGGACCTCGTCGTCACCAAATTCATGAACTACGTGATGTACGAGGGCAAAAAGGCCGTCGCCGAGAGCATCATCTACGGTGCTTTCGACATCATGGAGACCAAGCGCCGCGACATCGGCCCGCTGGAAACCTTCCATGCGGCGCTCGACAACGTGGCCCCGTCCGTCGAAGTGCGCTCGCGGCGTGTCGGCGGCGCGACCTACCAGGTGCCGTCGGAAGTGCGCCCCGAGCGCCGCCGCGCGCTGGCCATTCGCTGGCTGGTGGCCGCGGCCCGCTCGCGCGGCGAGAACACGATGACCGAGAAGCTGGCCGGCGAACTGCTGGACGCTTCCAACAACCGCGGCTCCGCGGTGAAGAAGCGCGAAGACACCCACAAGATGGCCGAAGCCAACCGCGCCTTCTCGCATTATCGCTGGTGATCCCCATCTAACGGGCTTCCCAGCCATCCTTTCCTTTCGCGCGCGGGCGGTTTGAGCTAAATCGCCCGCGCCGTTCGTTGACCACCTTTTCCCAGCGTTTCCGGCCGAGCACCCACATGCCCCGCACCCACAAGATCGAGGACTATCGCAACTTCGGCATCATGGCCCACATCGATGCCGGGAAGACCACGACCACGGAGCGGATCCTCTACTACACCGGCAAGAGCCATAAGATCGGCGAAGTGCACGACGGCGCCGCGACCATGGACTGGATGGAGCAGGAGCAGGAACGCGGCATCACCATCACGTCCGCCGCGACGACCGCGTTCTGGGCCGGCAAGCGCCTCAACATCATCGATACCCCCGGGCACGTCGACTTCACCATCGAGGTGGAGCGCAGCTTGCGCGTGCTCGACAGCGCCGTGGCGGTGCTGGACGGCAACCAGGGCGTCGAGCCGCAGACCGAAACGGTCTGGCGCCAGGCCGACCGCTACAACGTTCCGCGCATCGTGTTCGTCAACAAGATGGACAAGATCGGCGCCGACTTCGAATTCTGCGTGCGCACCATCCGCGAGCGCCTGGGCGTCAAAGCCGTGCCGATCCAGCTGCCGATCGGCTCGGAAGCCACGCTGCGGGGCTTGGTCGACCTGGTCCGCATGAAGGCGGTGATCTGGGACAGCGAAGGCCTGGGCGCCAACTACCACGACGAAGACATTCCGGCCGACATGCTGGAGGCCTGCGAGACCGCGCGCCACTACATGATCGAGAACGCCGTCGAACTCGATGACGAGGCGATGGAGAGCTATCTGAACGGCGACGAGGTCTCCGAAGCGACGATCAAGTCCTGCCTGCGCAAGGCCGTGCTGACCGGCGCCTTCTATCCGATCCTCTGCGGCTCGGCGTTCAAGAACAAGGGCGTGCAGCCGCTGCTGGACGCGGTGGTCGACTACCTGCCGTCGCCGCTGGACATCCCGCCGACGCAGGCCATCGACTTCCGCACCGAGCAGCCGGTGGAGCGCCACGCCTCCGACGAGGAGCCGCTGTCGCTGCTGGCGTTCAAGATCATGGACGACCCCTTCGTGGGCTCGCTCACCTTCTGCCGCATCTATTCGGGCAAGCTCGAGAGCGGCATGGGCCTGATCAACTCGACGCGCGACCGGCGCGAGCGGGTGGGCCGCATGCTGCTGATGCACTCGAACAACCGCGAGGACATCAAGGAAGCCTACGCCGGCGATATCGTCGCTCTGGCGGGCCTCAAGGAGACCCGCACCGGCGACACGCTGTGCGATCCCACCAAGAGCCCGGTGATCCTTGAGAAGATGGACTTCCCCGAGCCGGTGATCGAGATCGCCATCGAGCCGAAGTCGAAAGCCGACCAGGAGAAGCTGGGCGTGGCCCTGCAGAAGCTGGCCGCCGAGGATCCGACCCTGCGTGTCTCCACCGACCCCGAGTCCGGCCAAACCCGGCTGAAGGGGATGGGCGAGCTGCACCTCGACATCAAGGTCGACATCCTGAAGCGCACCTACAAGGTCGAAGCCAACATCGGCGCGCCGCAGGTGGCCTACCGCGAGACGCTGGGCCGCAAGACCGAGATCGACTACGTGCACAAGAAGCAGACCGGCGGGTCCGGCCAGTTCGCGCGGGTGAAGATCGTCTTCGAACCCGTCGAAGCCGGCGTCGGCTACTCGTTCGAGAGCAAGATCGTCGGCGGCAACGTGCCTAAGGAATACATTCCGGGCGTCGAAAAAGGCCTGGAATCGATCAAGGACAATGGCCTGCTGGCCGGCTTCCCGGTGATCGACTTCAAGGCGACGCTGATCGACGGCGCGTATCACGACGTGGACTCCAGCGTGCTGGCGTTCGAGATCGCCGCGCGCGCGGCCTTCCGCGAACTTCGTGAGAAGGGCGCGCCGAAGCTGCTTGAGCCGATCATGAAGGTCGAAGTGACGGTGCCGGAGGAATGGGTCGGCGACGTGATCGGCGACCTCAACTCGCGGCGCGGCATGATTCAGGGCCAGGACCAGCGCGGCAACGCCGCGGTGGTGATCGCCATGGTGCCGCTCGCCAACATGTTCGGCTACATCAACACCCTTCGGTCGATGACCCAAGGGCGCGGCAACTACCATATGGAATACGACCACTACGATCCGGTGCCGCAGGCGGTGGCCGACGAAGTGGTCAAGAAGTACGCCTAGTCCCCCTTACGCACCCCAACTCAAAGTCTTAAGAAGGCCCGTTCTGGGCTGGAGCTTGAAAGAATGGCCAAGGAAAAGTTCGCTCGTAACAAGCCTCACTGCAACATCGGCACGATCGGGCACGTCGACCACGGCAAGACGACGCTGACGGCGGCGATCACCATCGTGCTCGCCAAGTCCGGTGGAGCGACCGCGACGAGCTACGCCGATATCGACCGCGCGCCGGAAGAGAAGGCGCGGGGCATCACCATCAACACCGCCCACGTCGAGTACGAGACCAAGAACCGGCACTATGCGCACGTCGACTGCCCAGGGCACGCCGACTACGTGAAGAACATGATCACCGGCGCGGCGCAGATGGACGGCGCCATCCTGGTGGTCTCGGCCGCTGACGGTCCGATGCCGCAGACCCGCGAGCACATCGTGCTGGCCCGTCAGGTCGGCGTTCCGGCGCTGGTGGTGTTCCTCAACAAGGTCGACATGGTCGACGACCCCGAGCTGCTTGAGCTGGTGGAAATGGAAGTGCGCGAGCTTCTGTCCACCTACGAGTTTCCCGGTGATGACATCCCGATCGTCAAGGGCTCGGCCCTGGCGGCGGTGGAAGGCCGTGACGCCGCTATCGGCGAAGACGCGATCAACGAACTGATGACCGCCGTCGACGCCTACATCCCGCAGCCGGCCCGCGCCAAGGACCAGCCGTTCATGATGGCGGTCGAAGACGTGTTCTCCATCTCGGGCCGCGGCACCGTGGTCACCGGCCGTATCGACCGCGGCGTGATCAAGGTGGGCGAGGAAGTGGAAATCGTCGGCCTGCGCCCCACGCAGAAGACCACCTGCACGGGCGTCGAAATGTTCCGCAAGCTCCTCGACCAAGGGGAAGCGGGCGACAACGTCGGCGTGCTGCTGCGCGGCACCAAGCGCGAGGACGTCGAGCGCGGCCAGGTGCTCTGCAAGCCGGGCTCGATCACTCCGCACACCGAGTTCACCGCCGAGGCCTACATCCTCACCAAGGAAGAGGGCGGGCGCCACACCCCGTTCTTCTCCAACTACCGTCCGCAGTTCTACTTCCGCACCACGGACGTGACGGGGATCATCAAGCTGAAGGAAGGCGTGGAGATGATCATGCCCGGCGACAACGCCGAGCTGAACGTCGAGCTGATCACGCCGATCGCCATGGAAGAGCGCCTGCGCTTCGCCATCCGCGAAGGTGGCCGCACGGTCGGTTCCGGCGTGGTGACCAAGATCATCAAGTAGCGCCAAGCCCTTCCAGGGTCTGAGCTTTTCAGCGGCCGCCGGAGCAATCCGGCGGCCGCTTTTCTGTTGCGCCTCCTGTCGGGTTCGAGCGCGCCGTCTGGTACGGTCCGCGCGGATGTGGAGGGGGCCAATGAGCGAGCTTGGTCCGAACATGGAAGGCAGGATCGCCAGCGCCTTCGACCTCGGCGCGCCGGCCGGACCGCTGACCCCGGTCGAGCGCGGGGCGATGGGGATGGTCTGGCGGCTGGACACCGAACGCGGCGCCTGGGCGGTGAAGCAGCTGTTCGAGTGGGCGAGGGGCGAGGAGCGGCTCGATCTCGAGACGCGCGTCACCGACGCCGCCGTGGCGGCAGGCGTCGCCACGCCGCGGATCGTGCGGACGCCGGACGGCGCGGTGATCGCTACGCTCGACGACCAGCGCTGGCGCGTGTTCTCGTGGATGGACCTCGGACCCCCGACCCGGCGTCCGCTCTGCGCAGAACAAGCTGAGGGCATCGGCAGCCTTCTGGCGCGTCTTCACCGGCTGAACCTGTCCGGCGACCCCGCCGAGATCATCGGCTGGTTCACCGGCAGGCGGACGGCGGCCCAGTGGCGTGGGCTGGAGGCGCAAGCGCGGGAAGCCAGCGCGCCCTGGGCGCCGCTGCTCGCCGCGGCGCTGCCGGGCATCGAGGAACTCGTGCGGACCGCCGATCCAAAGAACTTCAGCGGCGCGTGTGTGATCAGCCACTGCGACCTCACAGAGGACAACGTCCGCTTCGGGCCAAGTGGCGCGCAGCTGATCGACTGGGAACACGCCGGCCATATTCCCCCGGCCTGGGAGTTGGGGTCTGTGCTGCAGCTCTGGGCCACCGGTCCGGGCGACGAGACGGTCGACGTCGCTGCCGGCCAAGCCATCGTCGAGGCCTACCGCGTAGGCGGCGGCTGGGCGGGCCCGCTTACGCTCGACATCTTCGCCGGCTCGATCTCGGCGTGGCTGAACTGGACCGTCTCTCGGGTCTACACAGCCTTGCACGGCAAGGACGTCGCCGAGCGCGAACGCGCCGCGACCGAAGCCAGCGCGCTGCTGCGCCATCCGGTCACCGCCGATCGCTTGCAGCGCTTGGTCGCTAGCCTCGAAAGCTAGCGCCTTTACTGCTGTTGCTGCTGCTGGTGGCGCTGGTCGACGAGGCCGCTGATCGGTGGCCGCCGGCGCGAGGCGCCGGCGAAGGCGGGTTTGGGGTTGCGCAAGAACTCCGGCTCGGCGTGCGCGGCCCGGGCGCGGCGCACCGAGACGCCCACCGCCAGCTGGCTCTCGGCCTCGCCCTTGAACACCCCGCGCGAGGGCGGGACGTCGGCGTAGTCACGCCCCGCCGCCACGCACACGTGCCGCTCGCCCGCCGGCACGTTGTTGGTCGGGTCGAATCCGACCCAGCGCAGGGAGGGCAGGAACACCTCCACCCAGGCGTGGGTCGCGTCGGGGTCGGAGCGGTCGTGGCCGTCGGAGCGCTGGCTGAACACGTAGCCGGACACGTACCTCGCCGGCACGCCCCAGCTGCGGCAGACAGCGATCATGATGTGGGCGAAGTCCTGGCAGACGCCGCGGCCCTGCTTGAGGGCCAGGTCGATCGGGCTATCGGCCTCGGTGACGCCGGCCTCGTAGTCGAAGGCGTCGTAGATCACCTCGGCGAGCTGCCGCGTGGCGCTGAGCGGGTCGTGACGGCGCAGGTCGTCGAGACCGCGCTTGGCGATGAAAGCCTCCAGCGCCTCGGTGCGGCGCGCATAGCCGTGCGGGCGCAGGAAGTCGAAGCATTCGCCGCGCACGAAGTCGGAACGCAGGCGGTCCCATTCGCCCTGGTCCAGCGCGTCTGGCAGCAGCGCCGGGCTCTGCGTCTCGACCGCGGAGCGAGCGACGATCTCCAGCCGGTCGTGCGCTTGCGGCACGTCGAAGTGATAGACGGCGTTGCCGAAGCTATCGGCGTAGGAGAACAGCTGCGCCACCGGATCCAGCTCCAGCTCGAAGCTCACCAGCCGCTGGGTGGCCGACTTCTGCGGCTGCATCCACAGCTCCATGACGCTTTCGCGCACCGGCTCGGCGTAGTGGTACTGGGTGACGTGGCGGATCTCGAGCAGCATCAGGCGGCCCGCCCCGAGGTCAGGCTGAGTTCCAGCGGATAGGTGACGAAGGTCTCGTAGATGGCCTCGTGGATGGCCTCGCACTCTGCGCCCACCGCCGCCAGCAGCGCGCCGGCGCCGGAGGCTTCCACTTCTTCCACGTCAGCGTACTTCAACCGCGCGTCCAGCCGCCCGGAGAGCCGCAGGGCGTCGGAGCGGCTCGCGCCAGCGACCCGCGTGAGCTCGGTCAGATAGTCCTGGATGCGGGCGGTGCAGAAACGGATGGAGCGCGGGAAGTCCTCGTCGAACATCAGAAACTCCAGGATGAAGCGCGGATTGATGTCGGCGGTGTAAACCCGCAGGTAGGGCTCCAGCGCGCAGGCCATCCGGAGCACGCTCATCAGAGCGATCGGCTCGGTCACGGCGGGAGTCTTGCCGTCGCTGAAGCACACTTCCATCAGCCGCGCGATCAGCTGCGCACGCTCGATGTAGCACCCCAGCAGCAGGAAGCGCCAACCCTCGCCGTGGCTGAGCGTGGTGTCGGCCGCGCCGCGGAATAGGTGCAGGTCGGCGATCACTTCCTGCAGGAAGCCGGCCGGATCGTCGTCGAAGTGTTCGGCCACGTCGGCCCCGGTGACCCGCAGATAAAGCAGGTTGAGCCGCTCCCAGGTCTCGGTGGTGATCTGGTCGCGCACCTGGCGAGCGTTCTCGCGCGCGTTGGCCAGCGACATGATGACCGAGCCGGAGTCCTCGCGGTCCAGCACCAGGTCGCGGGCCGCCGCGTAGGTCTGGTCGGCCCGGCCGATGTCGGTCTCGCCGAGGGCCGCGAGGCCAATACGGCCGGTTTGCTCGGCGCCCACGGTGCGGTCGAGGGTGGCGTTGAGCATCACCGCCGAGAGCCGGCTGACATGCTCGGCGCGCTCGATGTAGCGGCCGATCCAGTAGAGGCTGTCGGCGACGCGGGCGAGCATCATGGCGCGTCGTCTCCCGTAAGCACCCAGGTGTCCTTCGATCCGCCGCCCTGGCTGGAATTGACCACCAGCGAGCCGCGCCGCAGCGCGACGCGGGTCAGCGCGCCCGGCGTCACCACCACCTTGTCGCCGGAGAGGATGAACGGGCGCAGGTCGACGTGCCGGGGCTCGATGCGCCCGTCGATCAGGCAGGGTGCGGTGGAGAGTTGGATCACTGGCTGAGCGATGTAGTTGTCGGGGTCGGCCTTGAGCGCCTCGGCGAACTTCTCGCGCTCGCCCACGCTGGCGTGCGGCCCGACCAGCATCCCGTAGCCGCCCGACGCGCCCACCGCCTTCACCACCAGATTGTCGAGATTGGCCAGCGTATGGGAGAGCTGCGCCGGTTCGCGGCAGAGGTAGGTCTCGACGTTCGGCAGGATCGCGTCTTCGCCCAGGTAGTAGCGGATGATGTCCGGCACATAGGCGTAGACCGCCTTGTCGTCAGCCACGCCGGTGCCCGGCGCGTTGCACATCACCACGTTGCCGGCGCGGTAGGCGTTGAAGACGCCGGCGACCCCCAGCGACGAATCGCGGCGGAAGCTAAGGGGATCGACGAAGTCGTCGTCGACGCGGCGGTAGATCACATCCACCCGGCGCAGGCCCGAGGTGGTGCGCATGAAGACGCGATTGTCGTGCATCACCAGGTCGCGCCCCTCGACCAGGGGCACGCCCATCAGCCGCGCCAGGTAGGCATGCTCGAAATAGGCGGAGTTATAGACGCCGGGCGTCAGAACCACGACTTGCGGGTCGCTGCGCCAATCCGACGCCATGCTGCGCAGGGTGGCCAAGAGC
>DASXZG010000095.1:0-3857 GCA_036502045.1 Caulobacteraceae bacterium
CCAGTCCACCGCCGACAGCCGCAGCGCCCGCTCCTCGGCCGGCAGGTCGACGGTGAGCCCACCTTCGCCCGCGTCGGCTATGCGCACCGGGCGCTTCTTGTGGCCGACCGCGATCACCCATTCCGTGCGGGTCAAGGGCCCCGCGAGACCGTTGCCCGCCCGGCGCGCGCGCGTGGCCATGACGCGGTGCATGTAGGCGGCGGCGGCCGTCATCACGTCGGCCTGGAACCCGGTCGGCTCGGTCCCCATGAAACCCTCGGGGAACTCGTCGACGATGTAGTTGGTCGACAGCTGGCCGGACTGGAAACGCGGCTGGTCCATCACCGCGGCCAGGAACGGGATGTTGTGGCCCAGCCCCTCGATGTGGAAGTCCTCCAGCGCGCGGCCCATGCCGGCCACCGCCGCCTCGCGCGTCGGCGCCCAGGTCGCCAGCTTGGAGATCATCGGGTCGTAGAACATCGAGATCTCGTCGCCTTCGCGCACGCCGCTATCGATGCGCGTCACCCGCCCGCCGCGCTCGCCCTCCGGCGGCTGGCGGTAGCGCACCAGCCGGCCGATGGAAGGCAGGAAGCCGCGATACGGGTCCTCGGCGTAGAGCCGGCTCTCGATCGCCCAGCCTTTGATGGAAAGGTCGGCCTGGCCGAAGCCCAGCGGCTGGCCGGCGGCGCTGCGGATCATCTGCTCCACCAGGTCGAGCCCAGTGATCAGCTCGGTGACCGGATGCTCCACCTGCAGCCGGGTGTTCATCTCCAGGAAGTAGAAGGACCGGTCCTGGCCGGCCACGAACTCCACCGTGCCGGCGGAGTCGTAGCCGACGGCCTGGGCCAGCGCGACGGCCTGCGCGCCCATCGCGGCGCGGGTCCGAGGATCGAGCAGCGGCGACGGCGCCTCCTCGATGACCTTCTGATTGCGGCGCTGGATCGAGCATTCGCGCTCGAACAGGTAGACGACGTGCCCGTGTTTGTCGCCGAGCACCTGGATTTCCACGTGCCGTGGATTGACGATGAACTTCTCGATGAAGACCCGGTCGTCGCCAAACGCGCCCTTGGCCTCGGCCTGCACCGCCGCCAGCGCCTCTTCGATCTCGGCCTCGGCGTGCACCACACGGATGCCCTTGCCGCCGCCGCCGGCCGAAGCCTTCAGCATCACCGGGTAGCCGATGCCCGCCGCGATCTCGGCTGCGTGCGCCGCGCCGTTGATCTCGCCGATGTGCCCCGGCACGCAGGAGACTCCCGCCTCCTGGGCGCAGCGCTTGGAAGCGATCTTGTCGCCCATGGCCTCGATGGCGTGCGGATTGGGGCCGATGAACACGATGCCGGCCGCGGCGCAGGCCTTGGCGAAGTCGGCGCGTTCGGAGAGGAAGCCGAAACCCGGGTGCACGGCCTCCGCGCCCGTCACCCGGCAGGCGTCGATGATCTTCTCGGCCACCAGATAGGACTGCGCGGCCGGCGACGGGCCGATGGCCACCGCCTCGTCGGCCATCTCCACCGCCAGGCTGCCGGCGTCGGCTTCGGAGTAGACCACCACGGTGGCGATGCCGAGCTTGCGGCAGGTGCGGATGATGCGCACCGCCACCTCGCCGCGGTTGGCGATGAGGATTTTGGAAAAGAGGCCGCTGTCGCTGCGCGTGGTCGGCATTATGTTGGCGGTTAGAAAGAAAAGCCCCCGCCCTGACAACCCTCACCCCGCGTTACGGAGCCAGCCATGTCCGAGACCGCCGCCCCCACGCTCCGCTCGCAAGCCGGCTTCGACCTGACGCCGCCGACGACCGACGAGGAAAAGCGCCTGGAGGCGGGCTTGAACGACGAAGAGCGCGACGTGCTGCTGCACCACGGCACCGAGGCGCCGTTCTGCGGCGGCCTGCTGGGCCAGAAGGACGACGGGCTCTACTGCTGCCGGCTTTGCGCTCTGCCGCTGTTCCGGCACGTGACCAAGTTCGAGAGCGGCACCGGCTGGCCGAGCTTCTACGCGCCGTACGCCGAGGACCATGTACGAGCGATCCGCGACGTCAGCTACGGCATGGTCCGCATCGAGACCCGCTGCGCCCGCTGCGACTCACACCAGGGCCACGTGTTCCCCGACGGGCCGCCGCCGACCCGCCTGCGCTACTGCATCAACTCCGTCTCGCTGGAATTCACGAAGGCGGGCGAGGCGCTCCGCGACCCGCTGGGCCGCGGAGATAACCTGGCGCTCAAACCGACCTAGAGCGGATCAATCCTGACCGTCAGTCAGTGCTGAGCAGCTCGTCGCGCCGCCTCGTCGGCGTCCCGGCCTTCGCTCACCGCTGACACACGCGGATCGGTCTGCACCGCCACCGTGCCCGGATGGTCCGATACGCGCAGATTGTTCTGAACGTGGCGGACGCCAGAGACGCTTTCGGCGATGTCCTCGGCGCGGCGCTTGGCGTGACGATCGCTGACCGTGCCGCTGAGCGTCACCTCGCCCGACTGCACGTCGGCCGTGATTTCCCTGGCGTCGAGCCAGGCGTCGTCGGTCAGCCGGTCGTTGACGTCCTCGTGGATGCGCGCGTCGGAGCGCTGATAGCCTTTGGGCCCGCGCCCACGATGGCTCTCGGCTACATCCATGGCCCGCCGATGCTCCGCGCCCCGGTCGCCGAACCAAGAAGCCACCTCGTCGCCGGCGCGGTCCCAGAAGTCGCGGCCGTGGCGGGCGTAGCCCTCGTTGGGGTTGGCCGCATAGCCGCCGCCAGCGCCGAAGCTGCCGGTGCGCCGCGCGAGATCGCCGTAGGGATAGCCGCCGTAGTCGATGGCTTCCTCGGAGCGGAACAGCTGGCGATTGGCCTCTGCCTCGCGCCAGGTGGGGCCGTAGACGCCCTCCTGCTCCTGCCGGTAGTCGCGATAGCTGCGCGGCTCCGTGCGAGCCTGCGGACGCCGGCCAGCGGCGTAATTGTAGTCGCTGCTGTAGCCGCCGTAGGTCCCCCGGCTCTCGTAGTCGGACCCGCGGGCGGTCGCTGGCCGCGAGGCGCGCGGACCATAGTCATAGCCCAGCGCACCATCGTCGCCCCGCCGGGCATCGAGCCGGCGTTGCCGCTCGTCGTCATAACGTCCCGCGTCATCGCGTTCGTCCCACCGGTCCGACATCTGCGTCTCCTCGTCTGCCTCGGCCACCGCGGCCCTTTTCGGCAGAACGGGGAGCGCCGACGCCTGTTCCGAGCGTCACAACGGGATGTTGTCGTGCTTCTTCCAGGGGTTGGAGAGCTGCTTGTTCTTCAGGCTCTTCAGGGCGCGCACGATCCGGCGGCGCGTGCCGTGCGGCATGATCACGTCATCGATGTAGCCGCGTGAGGCCGCCACGAACGGGTTGGCGAAGTGGGCGCGGTAGTCGTCCTCGCGCTCGGCCAGCTTCTGCGCATCGCCGATGTCGGCGCGGAAGATGATCTCCACCGCCTGCTTGGGGCCCATCACCGCGATCTCGGCGGTGGGAAAGGCGTAGTTGAGGTCGCCGCGGATGTTCTTGGAGCTCATCACGTCGAAGGCCCCGCCGTAGGCTTTGCGTGTGATGACCGTGACCTTGGGCACGGTGGCCTCGGCGTAGGCGAACAGCAGCTTGGCGCCGTGCTTGATGAGGCCACCCTGCTCCTGCTTGGTGCCCGGCATGAAACCCGGCACGTCGACGAAGGTGACGATGGGGATGTTGAAAGCGTCGCAGAAGCGCACGAACCGCGCGGCCTTGCGGCTGGAGTCGATATCCAGCACCCCTGCCAGCACCTGCGGCTGGTTGGCGACGAAGCCGACGGGCTCGCCGTCCATGCGGCCAAAGCCGGTGATGATGTTCTTGGCGTAGTCCGGCGAGATCTCGAAGAAGTCGGCCTCGTCGGCCACCTTCAGGATCAGCTC
>DASXZG010000096.1:0-85237 GCA_036502045.1 Caulobacteraceae bacterium
CGGATCGGTGTCCTTGAGGCTTTCGCCGTCATAGATCCGCATCTTCGAATGCAGGTTCGAGTTCTCGTGCTCCTTCAGGCGTGACAGCACGCAGAACTGCGAAAGCATGTCCAAAGTGGACGGCGCGCAGGGCGCTTCGGCCAGGTCGCTGGATTGCAGCAACTTCATGTAGATCGCCGACTCCTCGTTGGTGCGCAGGCAGTAGGGGACGTTGACCACGCAGATGCGGTCGATCATCGCTTCGTTGTTCTTGTTGTTGCGGAAGGACTGCCACTCCGCCTCGTTGGAGTGGGCCAGCACCACGCCCTGATAGGGGATCGCGCCGACGCTCTCGGTGCCGACGTAGTTGCCCTCCTGCGTCGCGGTCAGCAGCGGGTGCAGGATCTTGATCGGCGCCTTGAACATCTCGACGAATTCCAGGAGGCCCTGGGTCGTGAGGTTGAGGCCGCCGGAATAGGAATAGGCGTCGGGGTCGTTCTGGCCGAAGAACTCCAGCTTGCGGATATCGACCTTGCCGACCAGCGAGGAGATGTCCTGGTTGTTGTCGTCGCCCGGCTCGGTCTTGGCGACGCAGATCTGGTTCAGCTTCGAGGGCATCAGCCGCACGACGGTGAATTTGGAGATGTCGCCGTCGAACTCGCCCACGCGCTTGACCGCCCACGGCGACATCAGCCCGGTGAGGTACCGGCGCGGGACGCCGTAGCGATCCTCCAGCATCGGCCCGAGACGGTCGGGCTCGAACAGGCCCAGCGGCGATTCGAACACCGGGCTGATCTGGTCGCCGGCCTTCAGCGCATAGATGGGCATCTGCTCCATCAGCGTCTTCAGGCGCTCGGCGAGCGAGGACTTGCCGCCGCCGACCGGGCCCAGCAGATAGAGGATCTGCTTGCGCTCCTCGAGGCCCTGGGCGGCGTGCTTGAAGAAGCCGACGATGCGCTCGATCGTCTCCTCCATGCCGAAGAAGTCGCGGAAGGTCGGATAGCGCTTGATCGACCGGTTCATGAAGATCCGGCCGAGCCGCGAGTCGGTCGACGTGTCGATTACTTCCGGTTCACCGATCGCCGCCAGCATGCGCTCGGCGGCGTTGGCGAACGTGGTCGGCGTCTCGCGGCAGAGGGTGAGATAATCCCGCAGGGACATCTCGGTCTGTTTTCGACTCTCGAACAGGCTCGAGTAGAGATCGAAGACATCGGGCTGGGGGGTGATCATGTTCATGGGTGTGTGCCGTGCGCTCTAGGAATGAACGTTGCAGGTCGCCTCCGCGTTGCGGGGCGTCCGTCGATCAGTCGCTCTGAGCAGGTAAAGGTGTCGCCAAGCACGCTTCTGCGCGCCTGTTCGTAAAAGCAGACCAGCCAACAGGTGGCCGAAGTCGTGCACGAGACCCTCTCAGCCGACGAGAGTATACTGTGTCTCTTCGTCGGGTTTCAGGCCGGAGCGCGCGAAGCGGACGCCCTGAGTGCCGGCGAAGGCACGCGGGCAGCGCGGCGGCGCCCAGGCCGTTACTTGAAGAAGAGCTTCAGTAGCGACTCACTTCAACTATCCTCCCCCCTTCTCGGGTCCAGGCAAAGGTGTTGTTGCAAGCCTAGGCGTGTGTCCCAGCGACGCAGCCCTCCCGCCGGGTGATTTCCGCCGGGTCCGGCCGTTTCCGCGCCGGAACGCCCAAAGAATCGGCAGATGGATCCGGCGGCGTTCGCGGCGCTGGCCGCGGGCGCCGAAACGCCGCAGGCTGTCCGGTCCTCGTGCCGCGTCGGCGGCACGGGCGGATGACTTGACCGCGGCCAGGTCCGGTCCGACCTTCGGCACGCCAGCCCCCGGGGTCCTCATGCCGCGCCGTCTCGCCGCGCTCGCCGCGCTCCTGATGCTGACAGCCGGCCCCGCCGCCGCCCAAGTCTCGCCGCCGCCCGTGAGCGCGCTGGCCATCGCCCGCTGTACCTGGGCCGCCCTGCCGGAGCGCACCCGCGCGGCGCTGATCGCCTCCGGGCCCACCATCGCCGATATCGGCAAGGCGGTCGCGGGCATGAGCCCCGCGCTGATCCAGCTGGCGCAAAGCCAGTGCCCGGCCCCGGCCACCGCCGAGATTGGGGAAGCGGCCAAGGACGCCTGGGCCGGCAGGGTGATGACCAACTGGGCCGAGGGCGAGCTGGCCGCCCGCTACGGCGTCGCGCCCGCCGCCCTGGCGCGGGCCTGGAGCCGGGCGCCGCCGGCCGCGCGCCGCCAGATCGCCGCGGGCTTCGACAAGCCGCCGGATGCGGTACGCCCCGACGTCGCCGCCTTCGCCGCCCAGCTCCGCCTCACCGATCCGGCCGCGCTCGACCTGCTCAGCGCCTGGGCGCTCGCCCAGATCAGGCTGGCGGCGATCGACTGAGCCCGCCGACTGGGCTTGCGGTAACCTTCGCCTGGTCGCAACCTGACGCCTTCCTCGTGGCCAGGGGCGCGATGGGACGGGCTCGCAGCATTGTCGCCGGACTGGCCGGGGCCGCTCTGGCGGCCGCTGCGGCGAGCCCTGCTCCGGGCCAGCCCGAGGACGTCGGCGCGGAGGTGCCGATGATCGCGCGCGGCGCACCCGTCAGCCAACAGGACGAGAACACCGCGGCCGGCAGGCCGGTGGTGCTGTTCCACTACGTCCACATCGACCGCGCCTGCGGCCCGAGCGCCATCGCTATTCGCCTGACCACGCCGCCGACCCACGGGACGGTGGCGATCGAGGACGGCGAGGAGCGGCCCTGGTCGGGCGGGCGCCCGATGTTCGCACCCGGCGATCCACGCGCCCACTGCGGCAATAGCCTGGCCGCCACCAAGGACGCGCTCTATACGCCGGCCCCGGGCTTTACCGGCCACGACACCGTCGTGGTGGAGTTCACCGAGGACGGGACCACCTTCACCGACGCGATCGAGGTGTCGGTTTGGTAGCGTGGCCCAGTCTTACTGAGTCATCTCGCCACGCGTCCGTTGACGCGGCTTTGCGCCCCTCACCGTGTACCCCGGCCTTGAGCCGGGAAACGGGGGAGGTGGCGCGGCGCGAAGCGCCGTGACGGAGGGGGCGCAAGGCCGCGTCGACGACGACCGACGCGGTACGACTAGGGCGTGCGGCCCGGCGGGCCGCCTTCGGAGATGGCGCCGGGGGTCATGGCGGCGGCTTCGGCGGCGAGCACGCGGTCGACCAGGAAGTAGTACGCGGCCGTCTGGCCCTTCTCGTCGGTGGTCTGCAGCCGGTCGTAGGCATGGCCGGCTTGCTGCAGCAGCGCCTGGTCCCGCACCTTCAGCCCCAATGCCCGCATCACGGCGTACTCCTCGTCGACGTCGATGACGGTGAAGGCGGTGGCCGGCGATAGGCCGTCGCCGGTCTGGATCGATTTGATCAGGCCGACGCCGATGTCGCGGTCGAGCTTGGCGCCCGCCGCGTCGCCCGCCGCGTCCTCGCAGAAGGCGGCGATGAAGTGGGCGTCGGCGTCGACGAAGTCCTCAGCGATTGCCGCCCTGGCGGCGGGCAGCGCGTCCTTGCAGTTGGAGGCGCCGGCGGCCTCGAGCATCTGCCGCCGGGCCGCGCTCTGGGCGAACGCCTTGAATCTGGGGCGCTCGGCGTAGGCCAGGCGCAGCTGGGCCCAGTCGACGTTGGGCGCGTTGGCCTTGGCCCGGGCCAACAGCGCCTGGTAGCGGCCCTCGGCGTCCGCCGCGGCGGCGCGCCCTTGCCCCGCCATGAGGCTGAGCGAGAGGGCGAGGATGATCGGGATGGCGCGCATCGGCAGGCCCTCGAGAAAACGCCCCCGCCCGCGACTAGGACCTCGGATCGAGGCCCGGCGCAGGGCCCTCAGGCAGCCGGCGCGGCGGCGACCTGCCTGGCCTTGACCTGCTTCTTGATCTTCAGCGCCTTGGGCGACAGCTTCTCGTCGCGCGCCTTCAGCAGGAAGGCGTCGAGCCCGCCGCGGAAATCCACCGTGCGCAGCGCCGCGTTGGAGATGCGCAGCGAGAAGTTCTGGCCCAGCGCCTCGGAGTGCAGCTTGGCCGGCGCCAGCGCGGGCAGGAAGCGGCGCTTGGTCTTGGTGTTGGAGTGGCTCACGTTGTGGCCGACCATGGGGCCGACGCCCGTGAGCTCGCAGCGGCGCGACATCGCTAAAACCTTCCAGCGCAAACGACGAACGCGCGGTCGCTGCCAAAGCGCCCCGCGCGGGAGGCGGCGATATAGTCGGACCGGCGCGCCGGCGTCAAGGCGAGGGGAAGGCGCAGGCCCGAAGCGACCAGGCAACCGCCGCTCGTTCTAGTGTCCAAAACCGATTCAGATACAAGGGCTTGTAGGGAACAAAGCTTGAATCCGGTGCGGTAACCGATTCGGACACGGTTCGTTTCACCCCCGTTCCGTCTGTTAACCATAACCGTTTAGAGTTCGTGAACCTTTTGTTCGAGGCTCGCCGCAGGGGCGTTGCAGCTAACTGACCGGAAGGTTATTAAGCTCGGCATGAACCCCCAGCGGCTGATCATCGGCGGGCTTGGCCTTGCCGCCGTGGTGCTTGCGGCGGTGGTGATGCTGGCGCCCCAGTGGCGGGCCAGCCCCAAGCTCTCCGGCTACATCGAGGGCGAGCCGCTCTATCTGGCCGCGCCGATCTCCGGGCGGCTGACGCAGGTCTCGGTGCAGCGCGGCGACCGGGTCGCGGCCGGGGCGCCGCTGTTCGTGGTCGACACACGCACGCTGGCGGCGGCGCAGGCCGAGGCGTCCGGGCAGATCACCCAGGCGCGCTCGGCGATCGCGGCGGCCGAGCACACCCGGGGGCAGCTCGCCGCCAACGTCGCGGCCGCGAGGGCCAACGCCGCCGAGGCCGATCGCGAGGCCGCCCGCGCCGAGCGCCTGGCCGCGCTCGGCCACGGCGCTATTTCGCAGCAGGACGTCGACAAGGCCGCGGCGGCGGCGCAGAGCGCGCGCGCGGCGCTGGCGGCGGCGCGGCGGCAGGCCGACGCGGCCGCGGCCCAGATCGGCGGCGCCGGCGGCCAGCTCAGCCAAGCCGAGGGGGTCAGCGCCGACGCCCTGGCGCGGCTCGACCAGGCCGCCCCGGTCGCGCCGACCGCAGCGCGGGTCGAGGACGTGTTCTTCCAGGCCGGCGAATGGGCGGCGGCGAACCAGCCGGTGGTCTCGCTGCTGCCGGACGACCGGGTGCGGCTGCGCTTCTTCGTGCCGGAGCGCCAGCTCGCCCGCTACCGGATCGGCGCCCGGGTGCGGTTTGGCTGCGACGGCTGCCCGGCGGGCCTCGCCGCCACCATCAACTACGTCAGCCCGCGCCCGGAGTTCACCCCGCCGGTGATCTACAGCCTGCAATCGCGCGATCGGCTGGTGTTCCTGGTCGAGGCGCGCCCAGCCGACCCGCGCGGCCTGACCCCCGGTCTTCCGGTCGACGTCGATCCGCTGGGCCCGGGGCGATGACCCTCGCCATCGACGTCAAGGGGCTCTCCAAGCGCTTCGGCGACCAGACCGTGGTGGACGGCGCGACGATTCAGCTGGAGGGCGGGCGCATCTGCGGCTTTCTGGGGCCGAACGGCGCGGGCAAGACCACCACGTTGCGCATGCTCTGCGGCCTGCTGACGCCAGACGCCGGCGAGGGGACCTGCCTGGGATTCGACATCCGCCGCCAGGCCGACGAGATCAAGCGCCGCACCGGCTACATGACCCAGCGGTTCTCGCTCTACGAGGATCTGACCATCGAGGAGAACCTCACCTTCATCGCCCGCGTCTACGGCCTCGATCGCCGCCGCGAGCGGGTGCAGGCGACGCTGGACAACCTCGGCCTCACCGACCGGCGCGGGCAGCTGGCCAGCGCCCTTTCCGGCGGCTGGAAGCAGCGGCTGGCGCTGGCCGGCGCCACGCTGCACGAGCCGCGCCTCTTGCTGCTCGACGAGCCCACCGCCGGCGTCGATCCGCGCGCCCGCCGCACCTTCTGGGACGAGATCCATGCGCTCGCCAGCCGCGGCCTCACCGTGCTGGTCTCCACCCACTACATGGACGAAGCCGAGCGCTGCCACGAGATCGCGTACATCTTCGACGGCAAGCTGCTGGCGCGCGGCACCGTAGCCGAGGTGCTGAAGGAATCCGGCCTCTTCAGCTTCGTCGGCGAGGGCGAGGGCGTCGACAAGCTGGCGGACGAGCTGGCCAAAGCGCCTGGCGTCGCTGTCGCCGCGCCCTTCGGCCTCGCGTTGCACGTCGCCGGCCCCGACAAGGCCGCGCTGCAGGCCGCCATCGCGCCTTACAGCCGCTTCACCTGGCATGAGGCCCCGCCGACCCTGGAAGACGTTTTCATCCAGCTGATGGACAAGGGAACCTTCGGCCGGAGCGCGGCGGCCGCATGAGCTTCTTCTCGTTCTCGCGGGTGCTGGCGATCCTAACCAAGGAGTTCACCCAGCTGCGCCGCGACCGGCTGACCTACGCCATGATCCTGGTGCTGCCGGTCGTGCAGCTGCTGCTCTTCGGCTACGCCATCAACGACACGCCGCGCCATCTGCCCACCGCCGTGCTCACTCAGGAAGACAGCGTCTTCGCCCGCTCGGTGCTGGCGGCGGTGCGCAACTCCAGCTACTTCGACATGACCTATCAGGCGCGCTCGCCGGCCGAGCTGGACGCGCTGCTGCGCCGCGGCGACGCGCAGTTCGCCATCACCATCCCCGGCGATTTCACCCGCCGGGTGATCCGCGGCGACGACCCGCAAATCCTCATCGAAGCCGACGCCAGCGATCCCACCGCCACCGGCGCCGCTGTCGCCGCGCTGGCCGGCCTGCCCGCCCAGGCGCTGTCCCGCGACCTCGTAGGCCTGCCGGCCGCCAGAGGCGCGATCACGGCCCCGTTCCAGGTGGTGGTGCACAATCTCTACAACCCCGACGGCGTCACCGCCTTCAACATCGTGCCCGGCCTGCTGGGCGTGATCCTCTCGATGACGCTGGTGATGATGACCGCCCTGGCGGTGACCCGGGAGCGCGAGCGCGGCACCATGGAGTTCCTGCTGTCGACGCCGGTGCAGCCGCTGGAAGTGATGGTGGGCAAGCTGGCGCCCTACGTCATCGTCGGCGTCATCCAGACGATCATCGTGCTGCTGCTGGCCGCGTTTCTCTTCCACGTGCCGATGTCGGGCGGATGGGTGGCGCTGAGCTTCGGCATCGTGCTCTTCATCGTCGGCAGCCTGGCGCTGGGTTTCCTGATCTCCACCGTCGCGCAGAGCCAGCTGCAGGCCATGCAGATGGCGATGTTCTACGTCATGCCCTCGATCCTGCTGTCCGGCTTCATGTTCCCGTTCCGCGGCATGCCGGTGTGGGCGCAGGCGGTGGGCACGGCGATTCCGGTCACCTATTTCCTGCGCATCGTCCGTGGCTCACTGCTGAAGGGCCAGTCGCTCGGCGACGCCTGGCCCAGCCTGATCGCGCTGGGCGTCTTCGTCTGCGTGGTCACCGCGCTGGCCATCTCCCGCTACCGCCGGACGCTGGACTAGCCGGGCGCGCCTTCCTACGACCGGCGCATCCGCAAGGGAGCGTCGCCGCCGTGAACCTGATCAGCGCCATGGGCCTCTGCGCCGGCGTGCTCACCACCATCTGCTGGCTGCCGCAGGCCTGGCGGACCATCCGCACGCGAGACACGCAGTCGATCTCGCTGCTGTTCCAATCTCTGTTCGCGCTCGGCCTGGCGATGTGGATCGTCTACGGCCTCGCCATCGCCAGCATGCCCCTGGTCCTCGCCAACGTGGTCAGCCTGCCGCCGGTGCTGGTGATCCTGGGCATCAAGGTCGCGAACTTGCGCCGCGAGCGCGCCGCCGCGTGAGGTTCCTTCTCCCCTTGCGGGAGAAGGTGTCGCGAAGCGACGGATGAGGGGTCGACGGGCGCCTGCGCACAAGCGTCCCGCGAGCAAATCCCCGTCGCTGGCGCGACCCCTCATCCGGCCCGTTGGGCCACCTTCTCCCGCAAGGGGAGAAGGGACGGCGATAGTGCGTCGCCCCTCTACTGCCCCGTCCCGCAGTCCAGCCCGTCCAGTGGCTGGGTCACCGGGATCACCTCCTTGCCGGTGTGATCGATGCAGCCCCACTGGCCGCCTTGCAGCTCGGCGTAGTCGCCGTCGCGGGAGATGGTGCAGCCGCGGCAGACCTGGGCGCGGCCGCCGGAGAAATCCAGGCCCCCATCGTAGCGCGCCGGGATCACCAGGTTCAGCTTCTGGTCGACGTAGCCGATCTTGTAGTGGCCGCCGACCAGGCGCGGACTGGGCGCCAGGCCCTCGTGGAACTCCACCGCGTGGCCCTCGACCGACGCGGCCTGCGCCGCCTTCCCGTCCTCATCGACATAGAAGAACAGCTTACCCACCTGCACCACCGCCAGGTTGTCGGTGTCGAAGGCGATGTTGTCGAGCTGGCCTTTGGCCAGGTGCAGCTGCCCGCTCTCCGTCACCATGGCGCAGTGGGCGACGGTCTGCGGCGCATCGGCGTTGGCCGGCACATAGGCGCAGTCCTCCCAGCCGCTCTGCGCCAGCGCCGGACTGGCGCTCAAGTCGGTCGTCGTCACTGGCGCCAGCCAGGCCAGCGCCAACGCCGCCTGCCCCATCGCTCGCATCCAGCCCATGACCCACCGCTCCGCGTCACAACCGACGCGCATATTGCCAGCCTCTGAGTCTTCCCCCAAATCGGGGTTATGAGCGTTCGCACAACGAACGAGACGCCGGCCCGCGTCGTCGCGGTGCTGGGGCCCACCAACACCGGCAAGACCCACCTGGCGGTGGAGCGGATGCTGGGCCACGCGTCGGGCATGATCGGCCTGCCGCTGCGCCTCCTGGCGCGCGAGATCTACGACCGCATCGTCGCCGCCCGCGGCGCCCGCTCGGTGGCGCTGATCACCGGCGAGGAAAAGATCGTCCCGCCCCGCGCCAACTATTTCGTCTGCACCGTCGAGGCGATGCCGCTGGCCCGCGAGGTCGAGTTCCTGGCGGTGGACGAAATCCAGCTCTGCGCCGACCCGGAGCGCGGTCACGTCTTCACCCAGCGGCTGCTATCCGCCCGCGGCAAGTACGAGACCATGTTCCTGGGCGCCTCGACCATGGCCCCGCTGGTGCGCCAGCTACTGCCCGGCGTCGAGATCGTCACCCGCGAGCGGTTCTCCAAGCTGAGCTACGACGGCCCCAAGAAGATCACCCGGCTGCCGCGCCGCACCGCCGTGGTCGCGTTTTCCGCCGCCGAGGTCTACGCCATCGCCGAGTTGATCCGCCGCCAGCGCGGCGGCGCGGCGGTGGTCATGGGCTCCCTCAGCCCGCGCACCCGCAACGCCCAGGTCGCTCTCTACCAGTCCGGCGAGGTGGACTTCCTGGTGGCCACCGACGCCATCGGCATGGGCCTCAACATGGACCTGCACCATGTTGCCTTCGCGGGTCTGGCCAAGTTCGACGGCAAGCGCACGCGGCTCTTGCACCCGCAGGAGGTGGGCCAGATCGCCGGGCGCGCGGGCCGCTTCCGCCGCGACGGGACCTTCGGGGTCACCGGAGCGTGCGAGCCCATGGACGACGAGCTTGTGGACCAGGTGGAGGAGCACCGCTTCGATCCGGTCGAGGTGGCGCTGTGGCGCAACGACCGGCTGGCGTTCCGCAGCCTGCCGGACCTGCTGAACTCGCTCTCCGAACCGGCGCCGCGGGAAGGCCTGCGGCCTTCCGAAGAAGCGCTGGACGAGACCACGCTCCGGGCCCTCGCCGCCGACGAGGACGTCACCGACCGCTGCCGCGACCGCTCGGCCCTCTTTCGGCTGTGGGACGCCTGCCAGACCCCGGACTTCCGCAAGACCACGATGGAAGACCACGTGCGGCTGGCCCGCACGCTCTTCGACTACCTCACCACCGGCGACGGCCGCGTCACCGACGACTGGATGGCCGGCCAGTTCCGCCAGGTGGACCGCAGCGAGGGCGAGATCGACGCGCTCTCCATGCGCCTCGCCAACGTCCGCACCCTGGCCTACGTCGCCAACCGTCCCGACTGGCTCGCCGACCCCGCCCACTGGCAGGGCGTCACCCGGGCGCTGGAAGACCGGCTCTCGGACACCCTGCACGAGAAGCTGATGGCCAGGTTCGTCGACCGCCGCACCAGCGCGCTGATGCGCGGCCTGGGCGACGGCCAGGAGCTGCTGGCGGGTCTGGCGGCGGATGGCTCGGTGACGGTGGAGGGCCACTTCGTTGGCCGGCTCACCGGGCTGGCGTTCGAAGGCGCCAGGGGCGCCACCACGCTGGAGAACAAGGCGCTGCGGGCCGCCGCCCAGAAAGCCGTCGCGCCGGAAGTGGCGCGGCGCCTGGGCAAGCTGGCGGCCGAGGACGACGACGCCTTCGCGCTCGGCCCCGACGGCGTCGTGCTGTGGCGCGGCGAAGCCACCGCGGCGCTGGCCAGCGACCGGCCGTTCGCGCCGCGGGTGCGCCTCTTCGGGGAACTGGGCGCGCCGCCGGCCAGGGAGCGGGCGACGCGGCGGCTGGAGGCGTTCCTGGCGGCCGAAGCGGGGCGGCGGCTGCCGTCCCTGCGCAAGCTCGACGACGCGACCGCCTCGGGCCGGCTGAAGGGCCTGCCGCGCGGCATCGCCTACCGCCTGATCGAGGCCGGTGGCGTGCTGGCCAAGGCTGAGCTTGCCGGCGAGCTGAAGAGCCTCAGCCAGGGCGAGCGCCGCGCGCTGCGCAGCCTCGGCGTCCATATCGGCGCCTTCGCTGTCTTCCTGCCGGAGCTGGTGGGCGCCGGCCGCGCCTTCGCCGCGCCGTTCGCTCAGATCGCGGCGCCCCACTGGCGCCCAAACGCCGACGAGGTGCAGGCGATCCCGACGCCGCGCCCTTCCCCCCGCGCTCTCTCCTTGCGCGGCCTCGCCGCTGTCGGCCGCCACGCCGCGCCCGTCGACCAGCTCGAACGCCTCGATGAACTGCTCCGCGGCGCCGCGCGGCAAGGCGAGGGCGTACTCTTCTCCGACCAGGCCCGCGAAGAGCTGGGCTGGAGCGAGGCCGACGCGCGAATCGTGATGCGGTCCCTGGGCTTCGCCGAGGTGGGCCACACCCACGTCTGGAAGCGCCGCGCCGAACGGCCCGAACGCCAGCCGAAGAGCGAACGCGTCGACATCACCGCCTCCCCGTTCGCCCAGCTTGCGGCGCTGAAGCCGCCCGTCCCGAAGCCGCGCCGCCGCCGCAGAGGCCCGCGCCGGCCTGCAGGCCGCGCTCAGGGTCAGGCCCGTGGCTGAGGACTCCGTCCGCGCCGACGTCTGGCTGTGGCGGGCGCGTTTCTGCAAGACCCGCTCGCTCGCGGCGAAGCTGATCGACGACGGCCGCGTCCGGGTGTCGCGGGCCGGCGCCGAGACCCGCCTCGACAAGCCGGCGCGCCCGATCAAGCCCGGCGACGCGCTGGTCTTCGCCATCGCCGGCCGTGTTCATGCGGTGAAAGTAGAGGCTCTGGGCCAGCGCCGCGGACCACCCGCCGAGGCCCGCCTGCTCTATTCCTCGCTGGATGCGCCGCCCGCCGCTTGAAGCTCCGCTGGCGCCGCCCTCAGACCCTCGGCATTGACAAGGGCGGCGCGCGCCTGACAAACACGCCGGCCCCGACCCGTCCCCTGAGCAAGCGATGACCTATATCGTCACCGACCCCTGCATCAAATGTAAGTACATGGACTGCGTCGAGGTGTGCCCGGTCGACTGCTTCTATGAAGGCGAGAACTTTCTCGTCATCAATCCGGACGAGTGCATCGACTGCGGCGTCTGCGAACCGGAGTGCCCGGTGGACGCCATCAAGCCCGACACCGAGGACGATCCCGACGGCAAGTGGCTGAAGGTCAACACCGACTACGCCAAGGTGTGGCCCAACATCACCCTGAAGGGGGAGCCGCCCGCCGACGCCGACGACTGGGAGCGCGAAACCGACAAGTTCGAGCGCCACTTCAGCGAGAAGCCCGGCAAGGGATCGTAGAACCGGCACGCAAGGTGTCGATTCCCCAGCCGTCAGCTGGGCGTTACAAACCTTTCAATCATCTGACTTTTGTGCTATGGTCGCTGGCGACGGCGGGGCTGTAGCCAATCGGTCCGCTGTCGAATGACCAAGCGCCAATCCTTCCTCTTCGCGCGACAGGCGACGACGAAGGCGCTCCCGACGGGGCGACTCCACCTCTGTAGCGACGGCCGCGCCGCCTCCCAGCGGATGCGGCGCTGTTGTCGCCGAACGGGATACGGATTGGACGCCGCGGGTGGGCGCGGCAATGACCCTGGAAGGACTTTACGACCATGAGCACCAAGAGCGATCTCGACTTCAAGATCGGCGACTCTGTCGTCTATCCGGCCCACGGCGTCGGCGCGGTCATCGGCGTGGAAGTGCAGGAAGTCGCTGGGTTTGCGCTCGAAGTGTACGTGATCACCTTCGACCATGAGAAGATGACGCTGCGCGTGCCGACCAAGAAGGCCAAGGCCTCGGGCCTGCGCTCGCTCGCCGCCACCAACGTCGTCACACAGGCGCTGACCACGCTGAAGGGCCGCGCGCGCATCAAGCGCACCATGTGGAGCCGCCGGGCGCAGGAATATGAAGCCAAGATCAACTCCGGCGACCTGATCTCCATCGCCGAAGTGGTGCGCGACCTGCACCGCTCGGAGAGCCAGCCGGAGCAGTCCTACTCCGAGCGCCAGCTCTACGAATCAGCCCTCGACCGCATGGCCCGCGAAGTCGCCGCCATCGAGCGCATCGACCGCGAAGCCGCTATCGGCATCCTCCACAAGAGCCTGCAAAAGGCGGCTTAAACCTTCTCCTTGAGGGAGAAGGAGGGGCCCGCGCCGCCAGGCGTGGGAGGATGAGGGGTTACGGCGCAGCCGCGAGGCGCGCCGACCCCAAACAGCGTAACCCCTCACCCTCCCACTCGCTGTGCGAGCGGGCCCCTCCCTCTCGCTTTGGGAGAGGTCTCTGTTGCGCACCTTGACAACTTACATCACTAGTGGTAACTTCATGCGTCGCGGCTTACCGAGAGCTGCGGGTCTTTGACATCGTCCAGCACAGACTGAAACCGGCGCGGCCCGGCCAAGTGGCGCCACAATCAGGGCGCCGTTGCTATCGGTGATTTACGGTGAAAATTGCCGGCCTGACACCGAGAGTGACGCCGCAGCGCCGCGTCAGTCGCGCCCCAGCAGCCTCAGCGTCTCGGCCAGGCGGTCCTTGCGCACCGGCTTGCTGACCAGAGGGGCGGTGCGAAACTGGCCCGCGGGCGTCTCGCCATAGCCGGTGGTGAAAGCGAAGGGCACGCCGCGCTCGGTCAGCGCCTCGGCGACCGGGAACACGTACTCGCCGGCGAGGCTGATATCGAGCAGGGCCGCATCGGCCGCGCCGCCGCCCGCGATCCACGCCAGCGCCTCTTTCACCGACGCGGCGGAGCCGGCGATCTCGCAACCGAGGTCGTCCAGCATGTCCTCGAGGGTCATCGCCACGAGGCCTTCGTCTTCGACCACGAGAACGCGAAAGCTCATGCGAGGTCCATCCCGCCTGTTTGCGTGCGTTTCTAAACTTCAAATTGCGGTGTGGCGCGGCTGCGGATCGTCGCAGGCGGACGGCGGCGCTTGGCGCGACCTAAGCGGCGCTGGGCGCGCGGCGGCTGGTCCAGTGCAGCACCCGCTGGGTCAGGCGCTCGGGGTCGAAGGGCTTGACGATGAAGTCGTTGCCACCAGCCCGCATGCAAGCCTGCACGTCGGCCGCCGACTTGCGGGCGGTCAGGAACGCCACCGGCACGAACTTGAGCGGGAAGATCGCCCGCAGACGCCGGCAGGTCTCGAAACCGTCCATCTCAGGCATCTGCACGTCGAGCAGGATCAGCTTGGGGCTGACCCGCTGGGCGAGCGACAGGCATTCCGCGCCGCTGCTGACGCCGAAGAAGGTGAAGCCCTGCCCTTCGATCAGGGCCTCGAGCATCATGATGTTCTCCGCCTGATCGTCGGCGGCCAGAACGACCTTGCCCTTGCGCGCGGCGGCTTCGGCGGCGTCCATCAGGCCACCTGCCGGTCGTCGAGCGACGCCAGGCGCCGCGCCACCAGGTCCCAGGCCACCATCGAGGCGCGACGGATCTCCACCGTCAGCGGCCCGACCTGACCGTCGTCGCCGTCCTTGGCGGCGCGCTCCAGCCGCTCGGCCAGCTGTTGCAGGCGCCGCGCGCCGAAGTTGCCGGAGACGCCCTTGAGATCGTGCGCCTCGCGGGCGAGGCCGGTCATGTCGCCTGCCTGCACGCAGGCTTCGATGCGCTGCAGCCGCCCTTGCGCGGCGCTCAGGAAGCTCTCGATCACAGCGCGCAAGCGGGCCAGCGGCATCAGCCGCGCCAGGCCGTCGAGCTGAGCGTCGTCGAGGTCAGGCTGCGCATCGTCGCTGGCGGCGACCGGCGCCGCGGGTTGCGCGCCCCGGCCTTCGCCGACGATACGCTGCACCACGTTCAGAAAGTCGTTGGGGTCGAGCGGTTTGGAGACGAAGTCGTCCATGCCGGCGCCGAGGCAGGCGTCCTGATCGGAACGCATGGCGTTGGCGGTCAGCGCCACGATCGGCGCGCGCGGCCCGCCAGCCTCGGCCTTGCGGATCTCGCGCGTGGCCTGCAGGCCGTCCATCACCGGCATCTGCACGTCCATCAGGATGAGGTCGAAGCCGCCGCGCGCGGCCGCTTCCACCGCATCGGCGCCATTGCCTACCGTTTCGACGCTGTAGCCGGCCTCTTCGAGAATGGTCACCGCCAGCATGGCGTTGATCTCGTTGTCCTCGGCCAGCAGGATGCGACCGCCAGCGTGAACGGGCGCGGCAGGGGCCGGCTCGGGCGCCGGCGGCGCGGCGGCGCGCGCGTCGCGCTCCACGTCCACCAGCTCGGCCAGGCAGTCGATCAGCGCCTGCTGGCGCACCGGCTTGGTGAGGAAGGCGTCGAAGCCGGCCTTGGCGGCGCGGTCGGAGGGCGCGGGCGCGCCGATCGAGGAGGCCAGGATCAGACGCGGCTGCTTCAGCGAGCCGTTGGCGCGGATCTTCTCGGCCACGGTGTCGCCGCCCATGTCGGGCATCATGTGGTCCATCAGCACCATGTCGAAGGGCTCGCCGATAGCGTCGGCGGTGACGATCGCGGCCAGCGCCGCGGGGCCATCGACGGCCTCGGCCAGCACCGCGCCCTCGGCTTCCAGCTGGCGCGCGAAGATGCTGCGGTTGATCTCGATGTCGTCGACCACCAGGACTTTCTGGCCTTTGAGAGTGTGGCGGACGCGGCGGTGGTCGCCCACCGGCTGCTCGGCCGCCGGCAACTCCACCTCGATCCAGAAGATGCTGCCGCCGCCCGGCCGGTCGTCGACCCCGATCTCGCCGTCCATGAGTTCCACCAGCTGCTTGCAGATGGAGAGGCCGAGGCCGGTGCCGCCGAACTTGCGGGTGATCGAGCCGTCGGCCTGCTGGAACTTCTGGAACAGCCGGTTCTTGGCTTCGGCGGGCACGCCGACGCCGGTGTCGTGGGCCTCGAGTCGCACCCGGGTCTTGCCGTCCGCGCCGACGCTCGAGCGCACCTCGACCGCGACATAGCCTTTGTCGGTGAACTTGATGCCGTTGGAGAGCAGGTTCAGCACCACCTGGCGCAGGCGCGTCGGATCCCCTCGGAACCCGGCCCGGGCGCCGTCATCCAGGAACGCCGCGATCTCCAGCCCCTTCTCAGCGGCGCGCGGCGACAGCAGCTCGACCACATCCTCGACCACCGAACCCAGGGTGAAGTCGATCGCTTCCAGCTCGACCTTGCCGGCTTCCAGCTTCGAGATGTCGAGGATGTCGTTGATGATACCCAGGAGGCAGTCGGCGGAGACGCGCACCGCTTCGGCGAACTTGCGCTGGTCGGCGGTGAGATTGGTGCGCAGCAAGAGCGCGTTCATGCCGATGATGCCGTTCATCGGGGTGCGGATTTCGTGGCTCATGTTGGCCAGGAATTCGCTCTTGGCCGTGTTGGCGGCCTCGGCCGCCTGCAGGGCCCCGGCGATGTCGCGCTCGGCCCGCTTGCGGTCGGTGATGTCCTGGATCGCGCCGGTGAGGCGCGTCGCCACGCCCTTGTCGTCGCGGGTCACTCTGAGCACGCTCTGCGCCCACACCTCGCGATCGGTTCGATTGATCCGGTACTCGGCGCTGAACGGCGCGTCCTCGGCCATCAACTGCTGGATCATGCCGCCAATGCGCGCGCGGTCGTCGGGGTGGACCACCGAGAGATTGCGCTCGCCGGTCATGTCTTCGTAGGTCTGTGGCTCTTCGTAGAACGCCTCTTCGACGCCGGCCTTCTCCAGCAGCTTATGTTCGTAGTCGATCTCGAACACGTGCATCTGGCTCATCTCAAGCGCCAGCTTCAGCCGCGCCTCGGAGCGCTCCGTCTGCTGCTTGGCCCGGACCAGGTCGTCGACCGTGGTCGAGGTGATCATCACCCCGCCGACGGACCCGTCCTCGTGACGCCAGGGCATCACCACCGACTTGACCCAGGAAATCTGGCCGTTGGCGCTCTTCCAGGGCACCAGATCGTTGGGGAACTCGACCCCCTCGGCGATCACTTGCTGGAAGGCGTGGTCGTAGCGCTGGTAGCGGGGGTAGATCTCGTAGAGCGGCTGGCCGAGCTGCTTCTCGCCGCCGAACAGGTTGAGCCAGGAGTGGCTGGCGTGAATCAGCCGCAGGTCGCGGTCGGTCATGATGATCGACACCGGCGTGGTGGCGGAGAACGCCTTGAGCACCGCGTTTTCGTGCTCGAGTTCGGCGATTCGGGCCGCGGCCTTGGCGCTAACGCCTTGCTTCGCCGCGCGGCGGCCGGTCGACTCGGCCATTCGGCCCTCCCCCTTGTATCACTGAGGGCAAAAACTAGCGGGCGCGCGTTAACGTCACGTGCAGCGGGGACCGCGGCGGCGCGCGCGGCACAGACGCGCGCCCTGATTTTGGGCGGCGCCGCACAAATGCGGCCGCCCGCGCGGCGCTCTTGTGTCAGGGCCGTGGGTCTGCGAACAAAGCTGTCGCCGCTGACGGAGCTACGCTTGCGCCTTCGCCCTCTCTTCGCGTCCGTGCTGGCTGGCGCGGCCTTCTTCGGCCACGGCGCCGCCGCGCAAACGCCCGCGCCGACAACGGCAGCACCGGCTGACATTCAGGCGGCATCCGCCACCTCGCCCGACGATCCCTACGAGCGACTGAATCGGCAGCTCTATGCGAGCCACAACGGTCTCGATCAGACGTTCCTGCTGCCGCTGGCCAGGGTCTACCGCGCGCTGACGCCCGGCCTGATCGGCAAGGCCATCCACAACATGGTGCAGAACCTGTCGGAGCCGGTGGTGATCGGCAACGACATCCTCCAGGGCCGGGTGTTCGACACGGCGCAGGAAACCTGGCGGCTGATCGCCAACTCCACCGTCGGCATCGGCGGCATGATCGACGTCGCCACGCCGGCTGGGGCGCCGCGCCGGGACAACGACTTCGGCATCACCTTGGGCCGCCTGGGCGCGCCGCCCGGGCCTTATCTGTTCGTGCCGCTGGTGGGCCCGACCACGGTGCGCGACCTGGCCGGACAGGTGGTCGACGGGTTCATGAACCCGCTTAACTACATTCGCTTCCCGGGACGCACGACGCTGCTGGTCACCTCGACCGTAGTCGGCGGGCTCGACCTGCGGATCAGCTCTGAGAGCAACCTGCAAGCGATCCTCTCCGACGCCGCGGACCCCTACGCCACGCTGCGCTCAGTCTACCTGCAGAACCGCGCCGCGCAGGTCGAGGGCGAGCCCGGAACGCCGGTGCTGCCCAACCTGGACGACGAGCCCACCGCAACGCCCAGCGACGCCGCGCCCGCCGCGCCCAGCGACGCTACCCCCGCCGCGACGCCGGCGCCCACCGCGCCCGACCCGCAGAGCGCGCCGGCGTCACCCTCTGCGCCCGCCGCCGCGCCGACGGCCGCGCCCGGACCCAGTTCCAGCCTCACCTTGCCTGAAGACGAGGCGGCGATGGAGCCGATGCTCGACGATCCGACGGCGCCCGCGGCGATCGGGCTCGCGGCCGCGACCCAGACGACGAATGGCGGCTGAGGCGGCCCTCGCAGGCGGCCAGGAGCGACCGACCACGACCGCGCGCGTCGTGGCCATCGCCACATCGCAGCCCTGGCTGGTAGCCCTCGCGGGCCTCGCGCTGGCGCTGGCCGCGTTCTGGTTCGTCGGCGCCCACTTCCAGATCAACACCAACACCGACGACCTGCTGTCGCCGACGCTGCCCTATCGCCAGGGCGAAACGGCCTTCGCCAAGCTGTTCCCGCAGACCAACACCCAGGTGGTGATCGTGGTCGACGGCCAGACGCCGGAGCTGGCCGAGGAAGCGGCGGCGGCGCTCGCCGCCAAGCTGCAAGCCGACCCGTCTGAGTTCCCCTCGGTGTCGCGTCCGGACGCCGGACCGTTCTGGTCTGAAGAAGGCCTGCTGTTCGCGTCCACGAGCGACGTGCAGACCACCATGAGCCGGCTGATCCAGGCGCAGCCGTTCCTGGGCCCGGTGGCCGCCGATCCCTCGCTGCGCGGGCTGATGACGACGCTGTCGACGGCGCTGCAGGGCGTCAGCGCCGGCCAGGCGCAACTGAGCGCCATGAGCGACCCGATGCGCCGGCTCGCCGATGCGCTGACCTCGCTGGAAGCCGGCAAGCCGGCGACCTTTTCATGGCTGGGGCTGGTGGGCGGCGGGGCATCCGACCCGCGCCAGCTGCGCAAGCTGATCCTGGTGAACCCCAAGCTGGACTACGCACAGCTGATGCCCGGCGCCCACGCCAGCAGCGTCATCCGCGCCGACGCAGCGGGGCTGGGGCTGGACGCGGCGCACGGCGTCAGCGTGCGCCTCACCGGCGGCGTGCCGCTGCAGGACGAGGAGTTCGGCACGCTCACCGAGCGCGCGCTGCCGATCGCGGTCAGCGCGGTGGTGGCGATCATCCTGATGCTGTGGATGGCCACGCGCTCGCCGAAGGTGATCCTCGCCATCCTGCTGACCACCCTGACCGGACTCGGCTGCGCGGCGGCGCTGGGGCTGGTGATCTATCGCACCTTCAACGTCATCTCGATCGCCTTCATCCCGCTCTTCGTCGGACTCGGCATCGACTTCGGCATCCAGCTCTCGGTGCGCTACCGAGCCGAGCACATCCCTGGCGGCGACACCCGCACGGCGCTGATCGTCGCCGGTCAACGCATGGGCCGGCCGCTGACGCTGGCGGCGGCCGCCATCGCCGCCGGCTTCCTCGCCTTCGCGCCGACGTCCTACTACGGCGTCTCGCAGCTGGGGGTGATCGCCGGCGTCGGCATGCTGATCGCGCTGGCGCTCAACCTCACCCTGCTGCCGGCGCTGATCGTGATCCTGCGGCCGACCCCGGCCGCGCCCAAGGCGGCCGCACCGCAGATCAGCCGCATCGACGACTTCATCCTCGGCCGCCGGCGGCTGGTGGTGGGAACGGCGCTCGTCGCCGCGGCCGGCTGCGCGGCGCTGCTGCCGCTGCTGACCTTCGATTTCAACCCGATCCACTTGCGCAGCCCGAAGACAGAGTCGGTGTCGACGCTGTTCGACCTGTTCAAGGACCCCAACGTCGCCCCCGACACGCTGGAGGTGGTCGCCCCGAACCTGCCGGCGGCGCAGGCCCTGGGCGCCAAGGTGGCCCAGCTGCCGGTGGTGGCCAGCACCCGCACACTCGCCGACTTCGTACCCGCCGATCAGCCGGCGAAGCTGGCGGCCATCGCCGATGCGGCCAACCTGCTCGACCTCAGCATCAACCCGATGATCACCCAGCCGCCGCCCAGCGACGCCGAGCTGGTCCAGAGCCTCGCCAGCACTGCACAGGCGCTGCGCCAAGCGGCGACCGGCGCCGATCCGGCTTCGGCCCAGGCCCGCCGGCTGGCCGGCGCGTTGCAGACGCTGGCGCAAGGCTCGCCGCAGTTGCGCGCCGCCGCGACGCAGCTGCTGATTACCCCCTTCAACACCATGCTGGATCAGATCCGCGGCGTGCTGGCGGCCCAGCCGGTCACCCTGCAGAGCCTGCCCCCCGATCTGGTCAGCCAGTGGACGACGCCGGACGGCCGCGCTCGCCTCTCGATCGCGCCCAAGGGCGACGCCAACGACAACAAGGTGCTGGGCGCTTTCATCGACAGCGTCGCCAAGGTGGCGCCCGACGCCACCGGCACGCCGGTGGGCATCCGCGAGGGTGGCCGAACTGTGGTGGCGGCTTTCCTGGAAGCCGGCGTGCTCAGCTTCGTCACCATCACCGCGCTGCTCTTCCTGGTGCTGCGGCGGGTGCGCGACGTCGCCATCACCATGGCCCCGATCGTGCTCACTGGCCTCTTGACGCTGGGGAGCTGCGTGCTGATCGGCCAGCCGCTCAACTTCGCCAACATCATCGCTTTGCCGCTGCTGTTCGGCATCGGCGTCGCGTTCCACATCTACTTCGTGATGTCGTGGCGCTCTGGCGGCTCGCACCTGCTGACCTCCAGCCTGGCGCGCGCCATATTCTTCTCGGCCCTGACCACGGCCACCGGCTTCGGCAGCCTCTGGCTCTCCAGCCACCCCGGCACTGCCAGCATGGGCAAGCTCTTGATGATCTCGCTGATCTGGACGCTGGTTTCGGCGCTGCTGTTCCAGCCGGCGCTGATGGGCGCGCCCCCGAAACACGCTGACGCCACGTCACCAGCGTCCTGAAAAAGGACCGACTCGCAAATCATTGGCGGATTTGCGGGTTCTACTGCTTGGCGCCCCCGTCGCGAGCCGTTAACCGAACCAGCGGGAGCGGAACCGTTGGGCAAGAGTACCTCGCGCCAAGTCTGGGCTAGCCTCGTCGCGTTTGCGGCGCTGGGCGCCTGCGGTCCGCACAAGGCGCCCGCGCCGCCCCCGCCGCTGGTGGTCGCCGCCCAGCCGCTGCAGCGCCAGGTGGTCGACTGGGACGACTTCGTCGGGCAGTTCGAGAGCCCGAGCGCGGTGGAGCTGCGCCCGCGGGTCAGCGGCTACGTGACCTCGGTCGGCTTTGGAGATGGCCAGGACGTCAAGGCCGGCCAGGTGCTGTTCCAGATCGACCCGCGCCCCTACCAGGCCGCGCTCGATCAAGCCAAGGCGCAAGTGGCGCGCGCCCAGGCGGCGCTGGCTGACGGCAAGGTGGAGCTGCAGCGCGCTCAGGCGCTGCTGGCGGTGCACGCCACCAGCCAGGAAGACGTCGACACCCGCAGCGCCACCGAGCACACCGGCGAAGCCGACGTGGCGGCCGCCGAGGCCGCCGCGCGCACCGCCGAACTCAACCTCAGCTTCACGCGCGTCACCGCCCCGATCTCGGGCCGCGCCAGCGACGCCAAGGCGCTGCCTGGCAATCTGGTGACCCAGGACCAGACCGTGCTGACCAGCATCGTCAGCCTGAACCCCATCCGCTTTCGCTTCACCGGGCCTGAGGCGCAGTTCCTCAAGTACAAACGGATCAACCTGATCGGCGCCGGCGATGCGCCGCCGGTGCAGATCCGGCTGCAGGACGAGGCCGACTATCGCTGGCCGGGCAAGCTGGCTTTCGTCGACAACAGCTTCGACCCCGCGTCCGGCGTGATGAGCGCCTACGCCGTGGTCGACAATCCCAACGGCTTTCTCACCCCCGGCATGTTCGGCCACATGCGCCTGCAGGGCTCGCGGCCCTATAGCGGGCTGCTGGTGCCCGACCAGGCCATCGTCACCGACCAGTCGCGCGACGTGGTCTACGTGATCGGGCCGAACAGCGTGGTGCAGCAGCGCGGCGTCGTGCTGGGGCCGTTGGTGGATGGCCTGCGGGTGATCCGTTCGGGCCTCTCGACCAGCGACCGGGTGGTGATCGACGGGGTGCAGCACGCCAGCCCCGGCAAGCCGGTCACGGTGAAGGCCGGCCAGATCGCGCCGCAGGCGGCGACCGAGACCGCGCCGCTGTCCGCGCCGGCGGCGTCCGCCACCTTTGCGCTGCCATGAAGTTCGCGCACTTCTTCGTCGACCACCCGGTCTTCGCGGCGGTGATCTCGATCATCATCACCTTGCTGGGCGCCATCGCGCTGCCGACGCTGCCGGTGGCGCAATACCCGCAGATCGCCCCGCCGACGGTCACCGTCGCGGCGACCTACCCGGGCGCGTCCGCCGAGACCCTGGCGACGGCCGTCGCACAGCCGATCGAGGAGCAGATCAACGGGGTGGAGGACATGCTCTACATGTCCTCGCAGGCCACCGGCGACGGCCACCTCTCCATCACCATCACCTTCCGGCTGGGCGCCGACATCGACAAGGACCTGGTGCTGGTTGAGAACCGCGCGGCGGTCGCCATACCGCAGCTGCCGTCAGCGGTGCAGGCGACGGGCCTGGTGGTGCGCAAGGCCTCGCCCGACCTGCTGCTGGCGGTGCACTTCTACTCGCCCGACAACAGCCTCGATCAGCAGTACATCTCCAACTACTTCACCCTGCATGTGCGCGACGAGTTGCTGCGCCTGCCGGGCGTCGGCGACCTCGGCAGCCGCGCGGCGCGCGACTACGCCATGCGCATCTGGATCGACCCGGACAAGGCGGCGCAGCGGAACCTCACCGTCGAAGACGTGGTTGCGGCGCTCCGGTCGCATAACGTGCAGGTTTCCGCCGGCTCCGTCGGTCAGCCGCCGTTCGGCGACTCGTCCAGCGCACGGCAGCTCAATGTGCAGACGCAGGGCCTGCTGACGACGCCGCAGCAGTTCGGCGACATCATCGTCAAGACCGACAGCGCCGGGCGCGCCACGCGCGTCTCCGACATCGCCCGGGTCGAACTGGGCGCGGCCGACTACACCACCGACGCCTATCTCGGCGTGCGCGACACCTCTGGCGCCGTGGTGATCCGCCACGCCGCCGCCGTCGGCGTGCTGCAGCTGCCGGGGGCCAATGGCCTGGCCACCGCCGATCTCATCAAGTCGACGATGAAGAAGCTGAGCGCCGATTTCCCGCCCGGCCTCGGCTATACCATCGTCTACAACCCCACCGACTACGTCGCCGCCTCGATCACCGAGGTGGAGAAGACGCTGGGCATCGCCATCGTGCTGGTGGTGATCGTCATCGTGATCTTCCTGCAGACCTGGCGCGCGGCGCTGGTGCCGATCCTGGCCATCCCGGTGGCGCTGGTGGGATCGATGGCGGTGCTGGCGGTGGCCGGCTTCTCGCTCAACACGCTGACCCTGTTCGCGCTGGTGCTGGCCATCGGCATCGTCGTCGACGACGCCATCGTGGTGGTGGAGAACGTCGAGCGGAAGCTGGCGGAGGGGCTGACGCCGCGCGAAGCGGCGCACGCTACCGTGGACGAGGTCGGCGGCGCCTTGATCGCCATCGCCCTGGTGCTGATCTCGGTGTTCGTGCCCGCGGGCCTGATCAGTGGCATCTCCGGCCAGTTCTACCGCCAGTTCGCGCTCACCATCACCGCCACCGTGGTGCTGTCGCTGACCGTGTCGCTGACGCTGTCGCCGGCGGTCTGCGTGCTGGTGCTGCGGGCGCACGAACACCGCGCCTCGGCCAGGGGCTGGCGCGGGGCGATCCAGGGCTTCGGCGAGGCGTTCACCGCCGGCTTCAATCGCCTCAGCGTGCGCTACGCGGCCCTGACAGAGCGGCTGGTGCGGATCCCGCTGCCAGTGTTCGGTGTCTTCGCTGTGCTGCTGGCGCTGACGGTGATCCTGCTGGTCAACACCCCGGTGGGTTTCATCCCCGGCCAGGACCAGGGCAACGTGATCGCGGCGATCCAGCTGCCGCCCGGCGCGTCGCTGGCGCGAACCGACGAAGTGACCCGCGAGATCGCCGACGCCTGCCTGCGCGAGCCCGGCGTGATCGCCGCCAGCGCCTACGCCGGCGTTGACGCCACCTCCGGGGTCACTCAGTCCAACTCTGGCCAGATCTACCTGGTGCTGGCGCCGTTCGAGCAGCGCCTGCCGCTGGGCCTCACCGCCGACGTCATCTCCGCCAATCTGCGCAAGCGCCTGGCCCAGATTCCCTCCGCCGACGTGAAGATCATTCCGCCGCCGCCCGTGCGCGGCATCGGCACCGCCGGTGGCTTCAAGATGATCATTCAGGACCGCACCCAGCACAGCTTCCAGCAGCTGGAACAGGCGGCGCAGGCGGTGGCGGCGGAGGCCAACAAGAGCGGCGTCATTCACGACGCCTTCGTCAGCTTCAACACCAAGACCCCGCGCATCTACGCCGACATCGACCGCACCAAGGCCGAAGTGCTGGGCGTGCCCGACACCGCAGTGTTCGACACCTTGCAGACCTACCTCGGCTCAAGCTTCATCAACACCTTCAACTACCTGAACCACACCTACCAGGTGTACGCGCAGGCCGACTGGCCCTTCCGCGACGACCCGGCGGCGATCGGCGAGCTGAAGACCCGCTCAGCGTCTGGCGCCATGGTGCCGTTGGGTAGTTTCGTGACCCTGCAGCGCACCACCGGCCCGTACCGCGTGCTGCGCTACGACCTATATCCGGCGGCCGAGATCCAGGGCGACACCGCGCCCGGCTTCTCCAGCGGCCAGGGGCTGGCGGCGATGGAGGCGGCTGCGCAACGCGCGCTGCCCACCGGCTTCGGCTACGAGTGGACCGATCTGGCGTTGCAGGAGAAGAGCGCCGGCTCGACCGGCGGCGTCGTCTTCGTGCTGGCGGTGGTGTTCGCGTTCCTGGTGCTGGCCGCCCTCTACGAGAGCGTGACGCTGCCGTTCTCGGTGATCCTGATCGTGCCGATGTGCATCCTGGCGGCCATGGCCGGCGTCAACCTGCGCGGCATGGACAACAACATCCTGACCCAGGTCGGCCTGATCGTGCTGATCGGGCTGGCGGCCAAGAACGCCATCCTGATCGTCGAGTTCGCCCGGCAAGGCGAAAGCGAGTTCGGCATGAGCCGCCCGGACGCCGCCGCCTACGCCGCCCGCACCCGCCTGCGCCCCATCCTGATGACCTCGTTCGCTTTCATCTTCGGCGTCGCGCCGCTGGCGTTCGCGTCCGGCGCCGGGGCCGAGATGCGCCAGGCGCTGGGAGTGGCGGTGTTCTTCGGCATGCTGGGCGTGACCTTCTTCGGGCTGATGTTCACGCCAACGTTCTTCGTGGTGTTCCGCAACCTCGCCGACCGGCTGCCGAAGCCGCCGCGCGTCATCGCGCGGGCCCCGGAGCCGGCCGAATGAGGCGCGCCGCCTGGGCTGGTCTGGCGCTGGCGCTGTCGGCCTGCGCGGTCGGTCCGAACTATCACCCCCCGGCGTCGCCGCCCGGCACGCCGTTCGTGTCCGCCGGGCCGGCCATCGCGACGCCCGACGCGCCACCGTCCGACTGGTGGCGGCTCTACAACGATCCGGTGCTGGACCGGCTGGTGCGGCAGGCGCTGACCGAGAATGACGACCTGAAGGTGGCCGCCGCCAACCTGCTGAAGGCCAGCGGCGTGCTGGAACAGGCGCGTGCCGGCCTGTTCCCCTCCACGCAGCTGAGCGCCTCCGACACCTGGGGCCAGAGCAGCGGGACCGACCTTGTCGCGGCCCTCGACGGGGTCAATCCGAAGCCAGCGTGGGCGATCAGCGGCGCCGTCGGCGTCAGCTATCAGGTCGATCTCTTCGGCCGCATCCGCCGCAGCATCGAGGCGGCCCGCGCCGACGCGGCCGCCACCGCCGACACCCTGAACGTGGTGCGCATCACCGTCGCCGCCGAGACCGCCCGCGCCTACGCCGACGCTTGCGCCTTCGGCGCCGAGGCCGCCAGCGCCAGACACACCGCGGACGTCAACCAGCAGGTGCTGGACCTGACCCAGAAGATGCGATCGCTGGGCGCCCGCTCGGACTTCGACGTCGCCAGCGCCGCGGCCGCGGAGGACGAGGCCCGCGCCGCCATCCCGACCCTTGAAGGCGAGCAGCGCGCCCAGCTCTTCGCGCTCGCGGTGCTGACCGGCGAGCCGCCCGCGGACATCGACGCGGCCGCCGCCGCCTGCCAGGCCCCGCCCACGATCGCGACGCCACTGCCGGTGGGTGACGGTGCGGCGCTGATCAAGCGACGGCCTGATGTGCGCGCCGCCGAGCGCTCGCTGGCCGCCGACACCGCCCGCATCGGCGTCGCCACCGCCGACTTCTTCCCCACCGTCTCGCTCAACGGCTCGGCCGCCACCGGCGGCTCGAGCTTCCGGCAGCTCAGCGCCGCCACCAGCATCACCTACCAGCTGGGGCCGCTGATCACCTGGAGCTTCCCCAACCTGCTGGTCGCCCGCTCCGAGGTGATCCAGGCCAAGGCGCAGGCGTCCGGCGCCATCGCCAGCTTCGACGGGGTGGTGCTGAACGCGCTGAAGGAGACCGAGCAGGCGCTGACGTCGTACGATGCGGAACTGAAGCGCCACGCGGCGCTGGTCGCCAGCCGCGACGACAACCAGCGCGCCTTCGACCTGGCGCAGCTGCAGCTGCAGCACGGATCCATCGGCCTGCCTGACCTCCTGCAGACCGAGCGCAACCTGGCGGCCGCGCAAAGCCAGCTGGCGGCGTCGGACCAGGCGCTGGCAGACGACCAGGTGTCGGTGTTCCAGGCCCTCGGCGGCGGTTGGGAAAACGCGCCGCCGGTCGTTCCGCCAAAGGCGCCTTAGTTCTCCTCCCCCACAGGGGGAGGGGGACCGCGAAGCGGTGGAGGGGTGTTCGGGCCATGCTCAGACCTGCCCCCTCCGTCAGTCCGCGCGCGGACTGACGCCTCCCCCGGCGGGGGAGGAGAATGGTCGCGCTACCCCTTCAAGTCCTTGTCCGCCAGCGCGTTCAGGTGCGCCAGCAACCCCGCCGCGCCACCTTGCGCGAACGCGGCGGCGAAGTCGGAGCGGCGGGTGGTCAGCTGGCTGATCGAGCCGTTGTAGAAGACATCGATGATCTTCCACGACCCGCCGATCTCGCGCATGCGGTAGGCGATGGTCACTGACTGGCCCTTCGACGACACCACGGTGGTGACCAGCTTGTCGGGCCCGCGCGTCACCACGTTCGGCTGCACCACGAAGGTCTCGCCCGAGTAGCCGCTGAAGTTCTTGGCGTAGCCGGCCACGGTCAGGCGCTCGAACGCGGTGGTCAGCGCCGCCTGCTGCGCCGCCGGGATGGTGCTCCAGCCCGGCCCCACCGCGAACCGGATCATGGTGCCGGCGTCGAAGGCGCGCGCCACCGCCGGCTCCAGCTTGTGGTAGCGGCCCTCGACGCCCAGTGACTTGGCGTCCTTCATCGTGGCCAGCAGCGCGTCGTCGAAGGCAGCGATCTGAGCCGCGGCCGGATCGCCCGCCTGAGCATGCGCCCCTGGCGCCAGCCCGATCGCCAGCAGCGCCATCGCCGCGGCGCCCGCCGCCGCCCATCGCCCAAGTCGTCCGTTCATGGCTGCCTCTTGTCGTTCGCGCCGCCCCGCCATAGCGCATCGCCGCCCCGGCCTGAACACGCCCTGAACGCGGCGGCGAGGCGGGCGGTTCGGCGCGGCCGCTGGATTGCGCCCCCGCGAGCCGCTACATCCCACCCGCGCCTGGCCCGATAGCTCAGCAGGATAGAGCAGCGGTTTCCTAAACCGAAGGTCGGAGGTTCGAGTCCTCTTCGGGCTGCCAGCGCCCTTACAGCGTCGCGGTGGTGATGGCGCGGCCGAGGTCGGCGGCGCGGACCGGTTTGTGGACCACCACGTGCTCGTTGTAGGGCGGCCCGATGCCGGCCGAGCCGTAGCCGGTGGCGAAGAGGTAGGGCACGCCGCGAGCCGTGAGCAGATCGGCCACCGGGAAGGACATCGTGCCGGCGAGGTTGATGTCGAGGATGGCGACGTCGAAGTCGGACTGCTCGGCCAGTTCCAGCGCCTCGCCGAGCCGCATGGCGGTGGCGGCGATCTCGTGGCCCAGGTCAGCGACCAGGTCTTCCATGTAGAGGGCGATCATCGCCTCGTCTTCGACCAGGAACACACGCACCGCTCAGCCCTCCATCAGGCCAGAGGCACGTCGACCAGGCACTCGAAGCCCGGCCGTTCGAAGTGATATTCGACCTTTCCGTGCAGGTCGCCGGCGAGCAGGCGCTCCACCAGGCGCGAGCCGAAACCGCGGCGTTTGGGCGGCGTCACCGGCGGCCCGCCGCGTTCGCGCCAGGAGAGGCGCACGTGCTGCCCGCCGGGCGCCCGCTCGGCGGTCCAGGCGACTTCGACGCGTCCGGTCTCGCTCGACCATGCGCCATGTTTGACCGCATTGGTGGCTAGTTCGTGAAAGGCCAGCGAAAAAGCGTGCGCGGCGCGCACCGGCAGGTCGACGTCGGGGCCCGTCACCAGGCAGCGCGCCGCGTCGCCGCAGTGCGGCTGGATGGCTTCGGCGACCACGCCGCGCAAGGCAGGGCCGCTCTTGGCGTCGCCCGTCAAGAGGTCGCTGGCCCGCGCCAGCGCCTCGATCCGCGCCATCAGGGTTTCCTGGGCGTCGTCCAGGTCGGAGGCGTTACGGAAGGTCTGCGTCGCCGCCGCGGCGATCATGGCCAGGTTGTTCTTCACCCGGTGGCTGAGCTCGTGCGCGACCAGTTCCAGGTGCTCCTCGGCCTGGCGCCGCTCGGTGACGTCGCTGGCGGTGCCGAACCATTCGATGATCTGGCCCCCCTCGCCGCGGATCGGCATCGCCCGCGACAGGGTCCACCCGGTGGAGCCGTCGACGCGGCGCACGCGGTGTTCGAGCTGGAACAGGTCCTCCCGCTCAATGGCGTCGCGGATCGCTTCGAGAATGGCCGGGTGGTCTTCCGGCAAGAGGTATTCGTCGATCCAGGCGATGCTGGGCGTCTCGGTGTCGGCGATGAAGCCGCGGCCGTCGAGCGCGCGCATCTCGCGCCAGTCCGGGCTCATGCGATAAACGACGTCGGAGGTGGCGTTGACCAGGCCGCGGAAGCGCCGTTCGCTCTCGCGCAGCGCCCGCTCGGCGGAGATGTCGCGCACAATGGCGAGGATCCAGTCCTCGGCGCCGTTGATGAAGTCGGCCCGGGCCCACAGAGGCGCGCCGCTACTGGTCGCCAGGCGGAACTCACAATCGAACCGCGCCCCGAAAGTCAGCGCGCGGTAGCGCGCCTGCACCGCCTCGACATCCTCGGGATGGATGAAGCGCCAGACTGGCTGGTGATCGCTCTGCGCCGCGCCGAAACCGGTCATCCGCGCCCAGGCCGGATTGATGCGCTCGACCGCCTCGCCGCGCATCAGCAGGAAGGCGTCCTTGCTGTTCTCGTAGAACCACCACAGGGCCCTGAAGGCGCCTGAAGGGACCGACATCGTCTCGACTGGGTCGGGCATCTTGCGACTCGTGCAGACTGAGGTGGACGCTACGCCAAGTCCCAACCTTAGGTAAGGCCTGGCTGTCAGGGGAGCGCCTCCGGTCAGCCGTCGTCGATGATGGTCTTGATGCGCGCGGCCAGCTTGTCCATCGCGAACGGCTTGGAGAGGACGTGCATGCCGACCTCGCTACTGGAGATCGTCGCGTTCTCGGCATAGCCGGTGACGAACAGGACCTTCAGGTCGGGACGGGTTTGGCGCGCGAGGTCGGTCATCTGTTTGCCGTTCATCGAGCCGGGCAGGCCGACATCGGTGATCAACAGATCGATGCGGGCGTCGGACTCCAGCACCCTCAGTCCGGAAGCCGCGTCGCCCGCCTCGATCGCCTGGTAGCCGAGTTCGGCCAGCGTATCGGCGATCAGCATGCGCACGGTCGGTTCGTCGTCGACAATCAGGATGGTCTCGCCCTGCTGCGCCTTGCGCGTGTCGAGACGCTCGGCCGGTTCGTAGGCCTCGTCCGCCGGCCCGCGATGGCGGGGCAGATAGAGCTTCACCGTCGTGCCGCTGCCGACCTCGCTGTAGATGCGGACCTGACCGCCGGACTGCTTGGCGAAGCCGTAGATCATGGCCAGCCCGAGGCCCGTGCCTTTGCCCGGCTGCTTGGTGGTGAAGAAAGGGTCGAAGGCTCGCGCGGCCACTTCGGGCGTCATGCCGACGCCGGTGTCGGTGACGCACAGAGCGACGTATTGGCCAGGCGTCATCTCGCGCTCGCGAGCGGCGACGTCGTCCACCCAGGCGTTGGCGGTCTCGATGGTCAACCGGCCGCCGTCGGGCATGGCGTCGCGCGCGTTGATGGCCAGATTGAGGAGCGCGTTCTCAAGCTGGTTGGGATCGACGAAGCTGGGCCATAGGCCGACGGCCATCACCGTCTCCAGCACGACCGAGGGGCCGGTGGTGCGCCGCATCAGGTCTTCCATGCCGGCCAGCAGCTTGTTGGCGTCGACGGCCTTGGGCTCCAGCGTCTGCCGGCGTGCGAAGGCCAGCAGCCGGTGGGTCAGGTTGGCGGCGCGCTGCGCGGCGCCCAGCCCCGCGGTGATGTAGCGCTCGGCGTCGTTGAGCCGGCCCTGGGCGATCCGTGTGCGCAGCATCTCCAGGCTGCCGGTGACGCCGGCGAGCAGATTGTTGAAGTCGTGGGCGAGGCCGCCGGTGAGCTGGCCGACTGCTTCCATCTTCTGCGATTGGAACAGTTCCTGCTGGGCGCGTTCGAGTTCCAGTTGGGCCTGGCGGCGCTCGGTGAGGTCGCGCGTCACCTTGGCGAAGCCGATCAGTTCGCCGTTCTCGTCCCGGACCGCGTCGATCACCACGCTGGCCCAGAAGCGCGTCCCATCCTTGCGCAGGCGCCAGCCTTCGGCGACGAAACTGCCCTCTCGCCGGGCAGTCTCCAGCGCCGTCTTGGGCACGCCCATGGCGATGTCCTCCGGCGTGTAGAAGGTTGAGAAGTGGCGGCCCACGATCTCGTGGGTGTGATAGCCCTTGATGCGCTCGGCGCCGGCGTTCCAGTTGATCACGAGACCTTCGGGATCGAGCATGAAGATCGCGTAGTCGACCACCGAGCGGACCAGCCGTTCGTAGACCGATGCATCATTGAGGGCAGCGCGGATCGGATGGTCGGCTTCGGTCACACGCTCTGAACCCTTGACGTCGCTACCGCTAACCGCCGACGCATCGCCTGGTTCCACCATCGTCTCAGCTCTTCGTCTCATGCAGCGTCCAAAGGACGCCGGCCGGATCGATGAGGTCGGCGATGGTCGCGCCCCAATCCGACCGGTGCGGGGCGCGAAAGCGGACGCTATGCCGCGTGGCGACCGGCTCGATCCGCGCCCACCAGGGCGCCAGGTCGGAAACGTAGAGGTGGAGCACCGAGTTCTCGGCCCACTCGCGCTGATAGTAGTCCTGCAGGATGAACGAGCAGCTCCCCAGACTCATCTCGACAAGGGTGTCATTCAGCGGGCGCCCCACGAAGCCGACGTCGCGGTAGAAGGCCTGGCTGACGGCGAAATCCTTGGCCGCCACCATCGGCCGGGTCGCTCGGATGGTGCTGGCCAGTTCATCGACGACCACCGGCGTCCCCCTCGGATGGCGCCGCGGCGGCGCGCGCTGGCGACCCTTCCCAGCCCCCGCCGAGGGCCTTGTAGACCGAGACCAGGTCCACATCGACCTGTCCGTCGCTCTGCGCCACCTGGTGCCCGGCGGTTAACACGGCCGCCTCGGTGTTGAGCACGTTGATGAAGTCGGAGAGGCCGGCCTGATAGCGCTCGTCGGCGGTCTGGTAGGCGGCTTCCGCCGCGGTGGCCTGGGCGCGCAGCCGCGCATTGCGGCCGACCTCGCCACCATAGCGCGACAGCGCATCCTCGACGTCCTGCAACGCTGTCAACACCGCAGTCTGGTAGGCGTCATAGGCCTGGATGCGTCGCTCCTTGTAGGCCTCGATATTCGCCCGCGTCCGACCGCCATTGAAAAGGGTCTGCACGATCGCGCCGGTCGCCGCGGTCTGGATGCTGTTGCCCGAGAGCAAGGTGGACAGCGACTCCGAGACGAGGTCCGCCGAACCGGTGAGGTTGATCTTTGGGTAGAGATCCCCGACGGCGACGCCGACATCGGCCGTGGCCGCCGCGAGGTTGCGCTCGGCCTCGCGCACGTCGGGCCGCCGGCGCAGCAGCTCGGACGGCAGACCTACTGGGATGGATGGCGGCGGCGCGGGCGTGGCTGCGGCGGGGGTCAACTCCGCATCCAGCGCTTCCGGCGGGTCGCCCAGCAGTACGCCCAAGGCGTGGACTTCGCCGCGCGCCTCGGCTTGCAGGGTCGGGGTCTCGGCTTGCGCGGCGGCGAGCGAGGTCTGTTGCTGGCTCACCTCCAGCTGGGTTGCAAAGCCGGCCTGCCGCCGGGCGTTGACCAGGTCGAACAGCGCCTGCTGGCGTTGCTGCTCATGCTGGGCGACGATGATCTGTTGCTGAAGGGCCCGCAGGGTCAGGTAGTCGACCGCGACCTCCGCGGCCACGCTGACCTCGGTGTCGCGCAAGGTCCATTCCTGGGCGGCGCTACGGCCTCTGGCGGCCTCCTCGGCGCGCCGCGTCTGGCCGAACAGGTCGAACTCCCATGAAGCGTCGAAGCCCGCCGTGTAAGTGGTGAAGTCCGTGCCGGGCAAGCCTAGGCCCCCGCCGGACGACCCGCCGGCGCTCGATCCACTTGAGCCACCGGCCCCGCCGCCGAACGACTTCGCCAGCTGCGAGAAGCCGGCGTTCTTCGAGAGCAGCGTGTTGTTGACGCTGCCGGAGGCGTTGATCTGCGGCCAGGCGGCCGCGCCGGCGATCACCTCCTGCTGGCGCGCCTCGCGTATCTTTGACACGGCGGTCGCGACGTCGAGGTTGCCAGCCGCCGCGCGGGTCTCCAGCGCGTTCAGAGTCGCGTCGCCGAACAGCGACCACCAGGCGGCCACATCCGGACTGGCGGAGGTGACCCCCGGCGCCGACCCCTCCTCCAGATAGGCTGGGGGCGTCGGCAAGGTGGGCTGGTGATAGTTCGGCCCGACTGTGCAGCCGGCCATGGCCGCCAACGCGAGCAAGACGGGAAATGAGCGCATCAGTGGCCGCCCCCCGAGGCGCCCGCCGGTCGGCTGCGCATCAGCAAGATGGTCGGCGTCAGGCAAAGGATCACGATCATCAGCGCGTGGAAAGCATCCACGAAGGATAGCATCGCCGCCTGCTTCTGCAGCGCTTGATAAATGTGCCCCGTAGCCACCTGCGCCGCTTCGGCGGGCGGGACTCCTTGGAACTGCAGCATCTGAGCGGTGTGCCGCACCGCCGCGGCGTAGTTCGGATTGAAGTTGTTCAGCGTCTCGGCCAGCTGCGACTGGTGCGCCTGCTCGCGCTGGGCAAGCAGGGTCTGGGTGAGCGAGATGCCGATGGTGCCGCCGAGGTTGCGGGCGACGTTCATGAGCCCCGAGGCTTGGTTGTTCTCGCCGGGCGCCAGGCCGACGTAGGCCAGCGAGCTCACCGTTACGAACATGAAGGGCAAGCCGATGGAGGAGAACAGCCGCGCTTCCGACGCGTGGGCGAAGTCGAGGCCGGTGTCGAGGTGGCTCATGTTCCAGATCGCCACCACCTGGATCAGCAGCCCGGCGCCCAGCAGCAGTCGCGGATCGGCCTTGCCCGAGAGGAACCCCGCCGCCGGCATCACCAGCACCGTGGCGAGGCCGCCGGTGGTCAGCGCCAGGCCGGCTTGCGTGGCCGTGTAGCCCATCACCTGCTGCAGCAGCTGCGGGATGAACTGGGTGGTGCCGAACACCACCACGCCGGTGACCATCAAGAGCAGAAAGGCGATGGAGAAGTTGCGCTGGCGCAGCAGCTTGAGGTTCACGATCGGGTCCTCGCGGGTGAGCTCCCAGGGGACAAGGGCGATCAGGCTGCCAACCGAGCCGACGGCGGCGACGCAGATGAAGGGGCTGGAGAACCAGTCGTCGCGCTGGCCGCGGTCGAGAGTGATCTCCAGGAAGCCCAGCCCGGCGGCCACGAGCAGGAAGCCGACCCAGTCGACCTTGAGGCCGCCGGCGATCTTCGCTTTGCGCTCTTTCTCCAGCACCGCCGGCTCTGCCACCAGCAAGCCGACCAGCACCAGAGACAGGATCCCGATCGGCACGTTGATCAGGAAGACCCAGTGCCAGGAGGCGTTGTCGGTGATCCAGCCGCCCAGCGTCGGGCCCAGGATCGGCCCGACGATGACCACGATGCCGTAAGCGGCGAAGGCCATGCCCCGCTGGGCCGGCGGGAACGTGTCGGCCATCATCGCCTGTTCGGAAGGCGCGAGGCCGCCGCCGCCGATGCCCTGAAAGATGCGCGCGATGATCAGAAACGTAAGATTGGGCGCAAGGCCGCAGAGCAGCGACGAGACCACGAACAGCGCCACCGAGAGCATGTAGTAGCGTTTGCGGCCGATCACGTCGGCCAGCCAGCCGCTGATCGGAATCACGATGGCGTTGGAGATCAGGTAGCTGGTCAGGACCCAGGTGGTCTCGTCGTAGCTGGCCGAGAGCGAGCCGCCGATGTGGTCGAGGGCCACGTTGGCCACCGAAACATCGAGCACTTCCATGAAGGTGGCGATCGAGATCACGAAGATGATCAGCCACGGGCTTCGGTCGCCGGCCGCCGACCGCTCCGGCGTCCACGCCGGCCCCGATACGGCTGCATCGCTCACGGACGCACCAGCACCTTAGGCTCGACCGACATGCCGGGGCCCAGCGGGCAGGACTCGGGCACGTGGTCGAAGACAATCTTCACCGGCACCCGCTGCACCACCTTGACGAAGTTCCCGGTGGCGTTCTCGGGCGGCAGCAGCGCGAAAGCCTGGCCGGCGCCGCGCTGAATTGAATCGACGTGGGCGCGCAGCGGCGCTCCGCTGCAAGCGTCCACGCGCACATCGACGCGCTGGCCGACCCGCATCAGCGCCAGCTGCGTCTCCTTGAAGTTGGCGGTGATCCAGAGAGTGGCGGGCACCACCGCCATCAGCTCCTGGCCCGGCTGGACATAGTTGCCCAGCGCCACGTTGAACTTGGCGACATGGCCGTCGATCGGCGCCGTCAGGCGGGTGTCGGCCAGGGTGATCTGCGACTGCTGGGCCTGCGCCTGGTCGGCCGCCACCTGCGCCTTAAGACCTGTCGCCTGAGCCTGGGCGGCGCGCACCTGCTCGGCGGCGCCGTCGGCCTTCTTCTCAGCCGAATCGCGCTGAGCTGCGGTGTTGCGGGCGCTGGCCAGCGCCTGGTCAAGCTGCTGAGCCGACACCGCCTGAGGCGCGATGGCCTGAAGCCGCCGATAGCGGGTGAGGTCGTCGGCGGCCTCCTGGGCTTGCGCGGCCGCGCCGCTGGCGTCGGCCTCGGCCTGCTTCTGCGCGGCCTGGTCGGCGGCGATGATCGCCGCCTGCTGGCCGATCTGCGCCTGGGCCTGGGCGATCTGCGCATTGGCCTGCTGCAGCCGGGCGCGCGGATCGGCCGCGTCGATGTCGACCAGGGGCTGGCCCGCGCGCACCACCGCGTTGTCGGTGACATAGAGCCGGACAACCGTGCCTGACACCTGTGGCGCGACGTGCACGACGTGGCCATCAATGTAAGCATCGTCGGTGGCCTGCCAGCGCCGCGCCTGCAGCCACCACAGTGTTCCCACGATCAGCAGAACGACGACGCCGGCGACCACGCCGACGATCACCAGCGGGTTCTTCAGCGGGCCTGGCTTTGTGGACTTGTCGTCATGGCGATGGCCACGACCGGTTACGTCCTCGACATCGCGAGCGCGCTCCGAGGCGTCGCCCTCGCTCGACCTGACCTGGGGCCTGGCGTCGTCTGGCGGCATGCGGTTGCTCCCGCGCGCGGGCCCCGGTTCGGCCGGCACACGAACGCCAGGACGCTGCCTGGGGTTCCACCGCCCTTGGTCCGCTGACCTCAGGTCCGGGCGCGCCGGCCGCGAGCCTCCGCCGGTCTGCGACCGAACAAGCGCCGCAACTCCTGCTTGGCGCGCTGGAGCGTGCGCCGGCGCGAGGCCGGCAGGTTGCTGCCGGCCCGATTTATATAAAACGTCAGCATCGACATCGCCGAGCGGAACGGGCTCGCCTTGCGCCGATGGCTGGCCTGCGCCGACCGCTTCAGCGAGCGGGCGATCTTCACCGCGCTGCGCTGCTTGAAAACGTCCGGCTCGAGATCGAGCGCGTCGCTGTGTTCGGTCACCTTCGCCGACCAGCGAGCCTGGGCCTGACGGGTCATCTGCGTCTCCGTTGCGCCCCGCAAGCGGAATGGCCGCAGGGGCCGGCGGTTGCATGCGGCCACCGGCCGCAGCGCTGCGACCAGCCACCGCTTTCCATCGGTTAACGCCGCCGCGATAGGCTTCGGCCCGCTTGGGAGCCCGACCGGATGACGGCAGTCGCCGCAACGCGTCAGCAGAGGAGCCGTGATCGCGCCAGCCGCGACCGCCTGCTGTTCGACGCCGGCATCGGCGCCTGGCGCTTCGATCCCGACACCGACCTCTACACCTTCGATGCGGAACTGATGCAGTTCCACGGCGACGCCGTGCCGGCCGTGGTGCCGCGCGCCCTGGTCGACTCGATCACCCACCGCGACGACCTCTTGATCGAACGGCCGCTGCGCGAGCGGATCACCACCGAGGGCGGCCGCGGCGAGATGGAGCTGCGCATGCGCGGGCCGGGCGGCTGGCAGCACGTACGCATCCTGCTGCGCTCCGGCCGCCAGCTGCCGTCTGGCCGCTACGAGATGTACGGGCTGACGCTGGACGTCACCAGCACCGCCTCGGCCCGCCAGGCGGCGCAGGACGCCACGCAGGCCAAGTCCGAGTTCCTGGCCTCGGTCAGCCACGAGATCCGTACTCCGATGAACGGCGTCGTCGGCGTCCTGCACCTGCTCAAGCAGGAGCAGCTCAGCGCCGCTGGCGCGTCGCTGCTGGGCGAAGCGCTGTCGTGCGCCGAGATGCTGGGCCAGCTGATCAACGACATCCTCGACTTCTCCAAGATCGAGGCCGGCAAGCTGGGGCTGTCGCCGGAGCCCGTCGAGGTCGCGCTTCTGGTCGAGGGCGTCGTCGACCTGATGCGGCCGCAAGCGGAGGCCAAGGGGCTGCTGCTGGAGGCCGAGATCGACCCTGACCTTGGCTGGGTGGAGGCCGATCCCTTGCGGCTGCGCCAGTGCCTGTTCAACCTGGTCGGCAATGCGGTGAAGTTCACGCTGGAAGGCGGGGTCATGGTGCGCGTCGGCCGCGATGCGGACGGCCGGCTCTTGGCGGCGGTGGCCGACACCGGCGTCGGCATCGCCGCGGAGGCGCAGACGCGCCTCTTCCAGCGGTTTGAGCAGGCTGGCGGCAAGCGCTTCAGCGGCACCGGCCTCGGTCTCGCCATCACGCTGGCGCTGGCGCGGGCCATGGACGGCGAAGTGACCCTGGAGAGCGTCGAGGGCGAGGGCTCGGTGTTCAGGTTGAGCGTCGCCGCCCCGCCCACTGCGCCGCCGGCCAGCTCCGACGTCGCCGCGGACATCCTGTCACTGGAAGGCGCGCGCATCCTGGTGGTCGACGACAACGCCACCAACCGCATGATCGCCACCCGTATCCTGGCGGCTCTTGGGGCTGTGCCCCAGGCGGCGGAGGACGGCCTTGCCGCCGTGGCGCTGGCGGCGCGCGAGCCGTTCGACGTCATCCTGATGGATGTAAACATGCCGGGCATCGACGGGGTCGAGGCCATGCAACGCATCCGCGCGCTGGGCGGCGCCGCGGGGGCGACCCCGATCGTGGCGCTGACCGCCGACGTGATGGCCGAGCAACGCGCGCGCTACCTCGCCGCGGGCATGGACGGCGTGGTGCCCAAGCCGTTCTCGCCAGCTGTGCTTCTGGCCACGCTCTCGACCGCCATGGCGGCCCGGCCGCCGAGGGCCGATGTCGCCTAGCGCTCGGCGTCGCGATCCCTGACCAGCTTCTTCGGCGCGATCTTGCGCCAGCGGCGTTCCAGGAAAGCGCGGAACGAGCCCGGGTGCAGCGTGGCGATGCGCGCCAGCACCGACGGATAGTCCTTGTAGTGGGCGGTGAAGTGGAAGGTCGCCGGTTCGGCCTCGATCAGCATTTCGCGCTCGTCGAAAGGCACCTCCAGGAGCACCACGCTCGCATCGTCGCGGCGAAAGCGGGTGAAGAACTTCTTGTTCACCAGGAACGATGGCTGGCCGTAGGACGTCCCTTCGACAGCGCCGGGAAAGCTCAGCGCGATCTCGCGTATCTCGTCCAAGGTCATCGGTCAGCTCCCGCTCAGTAGGCCAGGGCGGCGCCATCCTTGCGCATTTCGCTGGCTGCCGCATAGCGCCCCGGCAAGCGCAGCACCGCCTGGTAGCCGCCGTATTGGCCGGGACTGTCGCCGATGGGCCAGCCCAGCGCCGCAAGGCCCGCCCGCGTTGCGGCAGGAACGCCCGACTCCAGCCACACCTGCCCGCGTCCCGCGGCTGGCTGGCCGGTCGGCTCAGCCGATCCGACGTGCTGCCAGCGCGGCGCGTCGCCAGCCTCCTGCAGACCCAGCTTGAAGTCGAGCAGGCTGGTGATGATCTGCGCCTGGCCTTGCGGCTGCATGTCGCCGCCCATCACCCCGAACGCCAGCCAGGGGTCGCCGCGATAGGTGGCGAAGCCCGGGATGATAGTGTGGAACGGCCGCTTGCCGGGCGCATAGACGTTGGGATGGCCATCCTGCAGCGCGAACAACTCGCCGCGGTTCTGCAACATGAAACCCAGGCCGTCGGGCGCAAGACCCGAGCCCATCCCGCGGAAGTTGGACTGGATCAGCGAGACCATCATGCCGTTGTTGTCGGCGGCGCAGAGGTAGGTGGTGTCGCCGTGGCCGGGCGCCTGGCCCGCGAATGCTGGCTCCAGGATGCGGTCCTTGCGGATCAGCTTCACCCGCTCGGCGGCGTAGGCCTTGGAGACCAGCCATTCGGTCGGGATGTCGGCGAAAGCCGGGTCGGCGAAGTAGCGGGCGCGGTCCTCGAAGGCCAGGCGCTTGGCTTCGAGCATCAGGTGCAACGCCGGCGCGGACAGGAAGCCCATGTCGGCGAGATCGAAATGCTCCAGCAGGTTGAGCATCTGCAGGGTGGAGAGCCCCTGCGTATTGCCCCCCAGCGCCCAGACGTCGACGCCGCGGTAGCTGGAACTTGCCGGCTCAACCCACTCGCCCCGGTGCGCGGCCAGGTCGGCGCGGGTCATCCAGCCGCCGATGCGGGCGAAGTAACGCTCGATGATCTCTGCGATCTCGCCCTCGTAGAAGGCGCGCGGTCCGCCGGCGGCGACCAGGCCCAGCGTGCGGGCCAGAGCTGGGTTGGCGAACATTTCGCTCTCGGCCGGCGCGCGGCCGCCGGGCATCCACACCTGGCGAAAATTGTCCGTCTCCTCGACGCCTGAGCCCGGCCGCGTGAAGGTGCGAGCCGAGATGGCGATGTAGTGCGCCACGGTCTGCGCCATCGGCGCGCCCTCGCTGGCCAGCGCGATGGCCGGCGCGAACAGATCGGCCCACGGCAGGCGGCCGTAGCGCGCGTGCAGCTGACCCCAGGCGTCGACCGCGCCGGGCGTCGACACCGAGACCGCCCCGTGGCTGTGAATATGGCCGCGGCGCGCGCGCTGGCGCTGCGTCTCCAGCGAGAGCCCCAGCGGCGAGCGGCCAGAGCCGTTGAAGCCGACCACGCGCCGCTCGGCGGGGTCCCAGAGCAGGGCGAAGGCGTCGCCGCCGAGGCCGCAGGCGATCGGCTCCAGGAAGCCCAGCGCGATGTTGGCCGCAATCGCCGCATCCATCGCCGAGCCACCGGCGCGCAACACGTCGATGGCGACGAGCGTGGCGGTGGGGTGGGCGGTGGCGGCGGCGCCGTGCGCGCCCCAGACGGTGGAGCGGCCTGCGAACGGCGCGCCCGTCACCCGGTCGCCGGGCCCGATCCCGGCGTATGTCGCATCCCATCCCGGCATCGCCGCACTAAGGGCGAAGCTGGCGGGCGGGGCAAGCCGGTGCGGTCTGCCTGCACAGCGATTCCCGTCCCCTCTTGCGGGAAGGGAGGACTTATGCGGCGGCGTGTTTGCGGGCAGGCGCCGGTTCGTCCTGCGGCTCCAGAGCCGCCTCGATGGCGGCGAAGAGCAGGCCCGCCTCGATTGGCTTGGCCACGTGCGCGGTCATGCCGGACTTCAGGTAGCTCTCGATCTGGTGGCTCATGGCGTTGGCCGACAGCGCGATGATCGGCGTCGGCCGGCGCAGCGAGGTGGCTTCCAGCTTGCGGATCGCGTCGGCGGCGGCGACGCCGCTCATCACCGGCATCTGGATGTCCATCAGCACCATGTCGAAGCCGCCGCCGCGCCAGGCGTCGACCGCGCTCTGGCCGTCGGCGACAATGGTGAGGTCGACCCCCAGCGGCGACAGCAGCGCCGCCAGCACCTTCTGGTTGGTGGGGTTGTCCTCCGCGGCCAGGATGCGCACCGGCCGATCCAGGCCGCCATTGTGGCTGGCAGGCGCCGCGTCCGCCTTGGGCGCCTGGCGGTCGCCGATACGCGGCAACGGCAGGGTGACGCAGAACACCGAGCCGACGCCCGGCGTGGAGTCGACCTGGATGTCGCCGCCCATCATCTGGGACAGCTCACGGCTAATCGCGAGGCCAAGGCCGGTGCCGCCGAAGCGGCGCGTGTTGGAATCGTCCACTTGCGAGAACTTGCCGAACAGCTTCGGCAGCGCCTCGGCGGAGATGCCGATGCCGCTGTCGCGCACCAGGAAGGCGATGCCGTGCTTGCGGCGCTTGACGGTCAGCGACACCTCGCCGGTCTCGGTGAACTTCAAGGCGTTCGAGAGCAGGTTGGAGAGGATCTGGCGCAGCCGCGCCCCGTCACCCATCCAGACCCCGTCGGCGGCGGGCTCCACCCGGCAGGTCAGCGTCAGACCCTTGGCTTCGGCGGCGCCGGAAAAGGCCGCGCAGTGCGCTGGGCCAGCTCTCCAACCACGAACTCCTCGGGATGCAGGTCGAACTCGCCGGCCTCGATCTTGGAGAGGTCGAGCACGTCGTTGAGGATCTGCAGCAGGGCTTTGCCGGAGTCTCGGATGGTGGCCAGGCGCTCGCGCTGCAGCGGCGTCTCGGCTTCGGGCTCCATCACCTGAACCATGCCCAGCACACCGTTCAGCGGCGTGCGGATTTCGTGGCTCATGTTGGCGAGGAACTGCGACTTCAGCCGGCTCGCCGCCTCGGCCGCCTCGACGGCCACCTGGCTGCGGTTGAGCGCCAGCTCGACGCGGCGCTTTTCCATGGCGTTGCGGCGGAAGACGCTCAGCGCCCGCGCCAGCCGGCCGATCTCGTCGCCACGGTCCTGGTAGGGAATACGGTTGTCGAGCTCGCCGCTGGCGACCTCGCTCATCACGTCGGTGATCCGGCCAATCGGCTGCACCACGCGGCGGCTGATGAAGTGGAAGGCGGCGACGCCCAGCCCCAGCGACAGCAACATCAGCACCACCGCCAGCGTCAGGTCGCGGTCCGCCGCGGCCAGCTCCTGGCGAGCGTGCGCATCGCTGGCGTCGAACGCGGCGGTGGCCACCGCCATCAGCGAGTCGAGCCCGCGCACCGCGGCGGTCATCTCGTCCTGGCGGGTGAAGGTCATCGGCGCGCCGGCCGCCAGCTCGGCCACGATCTTGTCGCGCAGGTCGTTGTAGTCGCCATAGAAGACGCGGTTGGCCGTCCCGACGGCCGCTTCGACCTGCGGCGGCAGCGTTGGCATGCGCGCCTCGTCGCGCACCTGCGCCCAGGCTTCGTCGCTGCGGCCGTGCTGCTCCGCCAACGCCTGCAGCTGGTCCGGCGTCAGCCGCCCCCCCATGGCCTGCGCCGCGCTCACCAGCATGCTGTCGGCGCCGGCGGCGTCTCTGGCCCACCAGACCAGCTGCTTGACCTTCATCATCTCGGCCACGAACGGATCGTCGCCGCTGACCTCGGACGACAGGTCGTGCGCCAGCCCGCCAGCGGCCGCAACGAGCGCGTTGTCGGCGGCGATCCAGCGCGCCGCCATGTCCGGCGGTCGCTGCGCCTTGGGCAGCTTCATCGCCGCCATGGCCTGATCACGGGTGGCGAGGAAATCGCGATCGCGAGCGCGGATGTCGGCGACGGCCTGGCGGGCGCTGGGCGAGGGATCGCCGCTCATCAGCGTCATGGCGTCGGCCAGCGCCTGCTGGCTGGCGAGATCGCGCTGCTGGCTGGCGCGGCTGATCGGCGCCGTCACCGGGTTGGGCATTTGCAACCCGGCGTTGATGCCACCGCGCAGCAGCCGCACTTCCTGCAGCGCGGTGAAGAGATCACGTGAGACCCGCACCATGTGCTGGACCCGCTCGGCGGTCTGGCGGCGCTCGTAAGCGTGCTCGGCGCCCAGCGCGCAGATCGCAATCATGATCACCGCCATCGCGGCCGTGATCGACCGCAGCAGCACGCTGATCGACAAGAAACGCTTCATCCCGACCCTGGCCCTGCGGCTGAATTCTCCCCAAGCGTCAAATATCGGACAAACTGTAATTGGGGATTAACTGCGCGGCTTGGTGGAGCCATATGCCACGCCTCGCCTTATGCGAGCGTCCAGACCACGGTGCGCTTTACCTCCTGGTCCTCCAGCTCGCGCGTGGTCGGCACCCGGTATTCCGCCAGTTGCTTGAGGCCGGATTTCGGCAGGTAAGCGCGGCCTGGATCGCCGATCAGCACCCGGGCGCCGGCGTCGCGGGCGGCGATCAGCCAGGCGATGACGCGTGCCGCGAGGGGCGCCTCGTAGCAGATGTCGCCCGCCAGGATCACGTCGACCGGGGGCGCCGGCGCATCCAGCAGGTCGGCGCCGATGACAGCCACCGAGACACCATTGGCCGCTGCGTTCAGCGCGACCGCCGCGCCAGCGAAGGCGTCGATGTCGGACGCCTGCACGCTGGCGGCGCCGGCTTTCATCGCGGCAATGGCGACCAGGCCCGAGCCGGTGGCGAAGTCGAGCACCCGCTTGCCGGCGACCTCTTGGGGATGATCCAGCACGTAGCGCGCCAGCGCCTGCCCACCAGCCCAGGCGAAAGCCCAGAAGGGCGGCGGCAGCCCGATCTCGCCCAGCGCCTCCTCGGTCATCCGCCAGATCGGCGTGATCTCGTCCGCCAGATGCAGCGCCACCTCTGGCGTATGCGGCGGCGCCTGCAGGCGGGTGTTGGCGACGATGAAGGCGCGGCGGTCGGCGATCACGCGCCGGTCAATGGACCTGCGCGGTCTGCCTCTCAACCTCGAGCTTGGCGCCGGCTTCGGCCACCCATGGCTCGCAGCGCCGCAGCAGATCGAAGATCACTGGGTCGGAGCCCGCGTCGACGCGCACCGAGATGGTGATCGCTGTCGGGCCAGGTTCGCCAAACTGGGCCAGAAACGCCGGTGCGGCGATATTCGCCAGATAGAGGTCGAACTTCCGGAGCAGCCGCCGCTGCGAGCGCTCGTCCGCGCCCAGTGGTCCGCTCACCAGCATCATCAGGTCAAGACCGCCGTCGCGGCGACGCGCGACCAGGTCGACGCTGCTCAAGCTGGCGATCGGATGCCGCGGATCGTCCGCGTACGTCGCTGCGTCCTCGCCCGGCATGTTCCCCTCCTGCGCTAGGCCGGAACAATATAGGAACTGCGCACCGGATCAAGCCAAGTCGAGCTGGCTTTAGGCAGCGGGCGCCGCCATCGCCTGCGGAACTTCGGGCTTCGAGGCGGCCGCCTTCAGCACGCTCCAATAGCCGGGCGCGGTGAGCATGCCCGGCAACACGCCCTTCTCGCGCATCAGCCGCTGGACCTTCGGCAGATGCCAACAAGGCACGTGCATGAACATGTGGTGTTCGCAGTGATAGTTGACCCAGTAGGGCGCGATGATGATGCGCTCCAGCCAGTTGGCGTGGGTCGAGCGGGCGTGACGCAGCGGGTCTGGCTCGTTCTTGGCCACCAGCGCATGCTCGGCGATGTTGCGAAAGCGCGTGATCATCATCTGCCAGGTCGCGCGGGGCAGCAGCCACAGCGCGAACCACGCCCACCAGACGCCCGCGAGGCTGGTCAGGGCGACGATCGCCACGTTCACCAGCAGCCAGCGGCGCTGTTTGACGATCTCGGCCCAGACAAGCGGCAGGAGCGGCTCGCCGGGCTTGCGCGCCTTCAGCTTCTTGCCGAAGTCGCCGAAGCGCTGCTTGAACCAGGTCTGGCCGGTCAGATCGCGCACGATCTTGCGACGCAGCGACGTCGGCGTGATCGGGAACGGCGCCGAAAGGCCGAGGTCCGGGTCCTCCGCCTGCTGAGCGAACTTGTGGTGCTGCAGGTGGTACTTGCGATAGCGCTCGACGCCGGAAAGGCAGAGCGTGTCGGAGACCCAGTCGGCGAGTTTCGCGTTGGGATGCAGCGCCCCGTGCGCGGCGTCGTGCTGCAGAATGCCAAGCCCCAGTTGGCGCCCGCCGATCACCGGCACGGCGACGATCAGGCCCAGTAGGCCCCAGCCGCCGAAATAGTGCACGGCGGCGATGACGCCGGCCCAGCAGAGCCCGATTACCGCCCAGCAGTGCGCAACCAGCGCCAGCCCGATCCAAGAGGAGCGCGCGCTCAGCGGCGCCCACTCCTCGGGGGTGAAGTAGCTCTTCGGATCGACGCGGGCTGCCACGGCCATGGGACTATTGTCCCATAAACGCGTGACCGCCGGAATATTGCCGTGGCGTCAGCGGTGTCGCGGGCTATTCCACCATCACCACCACCTTGCCCATGGCCCTGCGGCTGGCGAGGTGGGTGATGGCTTCGGCGGCTCTGGCCAATGGATAGTGCTCGGAAACGTGCGGCTTGATCTTGCCGGCGGCGTAGAGCTCGAGCAGCTCCTTGACGCTTTCGCGGTAGCCGGCCGGATCGCGCGGCGTCCAGGCGCCCCAGAACACGCCGACGATATCGCAGCCCTTCAGCAAGGGCAGGTTCAGCGGCAGCCGCGGGATGCCCGCCGGGAAGCCGATCACCAGGTAGCGGCCTTCCCAGGCCATGGTGCGCAGCGCCGGCTCAGCATAGTCGCCGCCGACGCCGTCGTAGACGATGTCCGCGCCCTCGCCGCCGCAAGCGGTCTTGAACGCTTCGGACAGCGCCCGCTGCTGGTCGCGGTCGAGCGCGCCGGTGGGATAGACCACGCCTTCATCGGCGCCGTGCGCCTTGGCCAGGTCGACCTTCTCCTGCGTCGAGCAGGCCGCGACCACCTTGGCCCCCATGGCTTTGCCCAGCTCCACCGCCGAGAGGCCGACGCCGCCGGCCGCGCCCAGCACCAGCAAAGTCTCGCCCGGCTTCAGGCGCCCGCGCCACTTCAGCGCGTAGTGCGACGTGCCGTAGGTCATGATGAAGGCGGCGGCCTCGTCCCACGGCATGGTCTCGGGGAACTTGATCAGCCGCCGCGCCTCCAGCGCGATCTCTTCGGCCATCGCGCCCCAGCCGGTGTTGCCAAGCACCCGGTCGCCGACCTTGAGGTTGGTGACGCCCTCGCCCACCGCGGTGACAATCCCGGCCAGCTCGCCGCCCGGCGAGAACGGGCGCGCCGGCTTGAATTGGTATTTGTCTTCGATGATCAGCACGTCGGGGTAGTTCACCCCCACCGCCTTGATGTCGATCAGCACGAAGCCTGGGCGCACGGCCGGGCTCGGCACGTCTTCCAGCACCAGGGTCTCGGGTCCGCCGATCTCTTTGCTGAGCAACGCTTTCATGTCTCTCGCCTCCCGTCGGCGCTTCTGTCCGTTGGCCGGCGACGCTATCGGAAGGACCCAGCGCACGAAAGGGCGAGGAACGGGCGATGGCGAACAAATGTTTGAGTCTGGTGCTGCACGGCGGCGCGGGAACCTGGCCGGACCGCGACTACACCCGCGAGCTGGCGCACATGCGCGGCGTGGCCGAAGCCGGGCGTGATCGCCTGCTGGCCGGCGCGGCGGCGCTGGACGTGGTGATGGAGGCCGTGGCGGAGCTGGAGGCGTCGGGTATGTACGTCGCTGGTCGCGGCGCCTCGCCCAACACCTCCGGCCGTTTCGAGCTGGACGCCAGCCTGATGCACGGCCCGACGCGGCGCGCCGGCGCGGTGGCGGCGCTCGAAGGCTTCGCCGCGCCCATCCGCGTCGCCCGCGCCATCATGGACGAAAGCCCGCACGTGCTGCTGGCCGGCGAGGGCGCGGCGGCGTTCGCGGCCGCCCACGGCTTTGAGCGGGTGACGCCGGACTGGTTCACGCCGGTGCGCGGCGTCGCGACGCCGCCCTCGCTGAGCACCGGCACCGTCGGCTGCGCGGCGCTGGACGAGACCGGCGCACTGGCGGCGGCCACCTCGACCGGCGGCGTGCCCAACAAGGTGCTGGGCCGTGTGGGCGACAGTCCGATCGTCGGCGCCGGCGTCTGGGCGGACGAACGCGTCGCGGTGTCCTGTACCGGCGCCGGCGAGTTCTTCATCCGCGCCGCCGCAGCCGCGCAGATCTCGTTCCGCATGGGTTTCGGGGGCCAGAGCCTCGCCGACGCGGCGGCCGCCTCTCTGGCCGACGTGGTGGCGCTGGGCGGCGGTGGCGGTCTGATCGCGCTCTCGGCGAGCGGCGACATCGCCATGCCCTACACCGCAGGCATGAAGCGCGCGGCCCTGCATCCGGACGGGACGATCACCGCAGAGGTGCTCTAGCCTCAGACGCCTGCGACAGCCGGCCCACACCAGAGCTCCATCTTCACCAGGTGCGGCTTGGCGCAGGTTTTCGCTGGCAACACCGGCGGCGCGCCCGGCTTCCAGAGCCCGAGGTGGAACTCAATGTTGGTCATCTCCGAGTCGATCACGCCGAGCGGGTTGCCATCTTGGTAGCGGGTCGCGCTGCGATAGCGCAGGGCCGGTGCGTAAAGGCCGGCTTTGCCAGGTTTGCTGACCGTGATCCAAAAGCCAAATGGCGCGTTCGCCGTGGGGTCGGCGGAGATGATATCTCCGGCCAGGGCGCCGGCGCCGATGTACCGCCAATCCTGGTTGTTGTTGTGGCCGGTGACGTACGAATAGACCCGCGCAAATCGGTCGCTGGCCGGCCGATAGGCAAAGACCTGCGTCAGCACCACCTGGTCGCCATCGCCGCTAAGAACGCTGCCCGTTTGCACAATGAAAAGCGGTCGTCCCTGCTCGACACCCACGACCTCGTCCATCAGAAGGAAGTGCGGGTCAGTGAAAAGGTCACCTGCGAACTCGACACTCCGCACCTGCTGCTTGAGTTCCGGCGCACAGGCGCCTTTGGCGTCGCGCAAGCAAAGCGTGATCACGCCCGGAACCATATCGCTGGGCATACCTGTCGGATCAGGCACGTGCGGTCCCTGGTCGGCCGTGAAGGCCCAGGGCCAGCGCGTGGCGGACGGCTTGGTCAGGTCGACGGTCGCGATCCGCGTCGGCGCGGCGGCCGCCAGTCCCGCGACCACGGCCAGGCAGGCGCCCAGAGCCGGCCAGAGGCGCATGGCTATACCGGCCGCGGGTAGCGGGCGTTCAGGCGGCGCATGCCGCCCAGCCAGCGGTCGTAGTCGGCGGTCTTGCGGCGCATGTAGTCCAGCACCTGCGGGTGCGGCAGCACCAGGAAGGTCTCGGCCTCGATGGCGCGCACGCAGGCCTCCGCTGCGTCCTCCGGCTCCAGCATGCCGTCCACCGAGGCGACGCCGTCGGGATTGCCGGCGGTCATCGCCGTGCGCACCGCCTGCGGGCAGAGCACCGAGACCTTGATGCCCTGGTCGCCGTGAGTGATCGACAGCCACTCGGCCAGCGCCACCGCTGCGTGCTTGGTCACCGCGTAGGGCGCTGAGCCGACTTGAGAGAGCAGGCCGGCCGCCGAGGCGGTGTTGAGCAGGTAGCCGCCACCACGGGCAACCATGCGCGGCACCAGGTGCCGGGCGGCCCAGACGTGGGCCATGACGTTGATGTCCCAGATGCGCTGCCAGCGCTCGTTGGAGGTCTCGACCCCGCCGCCGGTCCCGATGCCGGCGTTGGAGCAGAACAGGTCGATGGGGCCGTGGTCGCGCTCCACCGTCTCGATCAACGTCTGGACGTCGGCTTCCTTGGAGACGTCGGTGGTGAACGCGACGCCGCCAATGCCCTCCGCGGTCGCCTTGGCGCCCTCGCCGTTGAGGTCGGCGCAGACCACCAGCTTGGCGCCGTCCTTGGCGAAGCGCTGCGCCAGCGCCCGGCCGATGCCGCTCGCCGCGCCGGTGACGACGACGATCCTGCCTTTGATGTCCATGACAAGCGTCTCCCGATTTGCCGCACTGGGCTGGCGCCGTGGGCCTCTGGCCCCATTTCTGCTATGCGCCGCCTTTCGCTCCTTAAGCCGCCCCTGCTTCGCGTGACAGTCTTCCTCGACCGCTCCTCGACCACCGCCTCGCGCCCGAACCTCACCGGGATGACGCGCGATGAGTTGCGCCAGGCGCTGCTGGGCGCCGGCGTCGCCGCGCCGGACAAGGCGAAGATGCGCGCCGGCCAGGTGTGGCGCTGGCTGCACCACTACGGCGTCACCGACTTCGCCGGCATGACCGACATCACCAAGGAAACCCGCGCCGCCATGGCGGATGCGTTCGTGCTGGCCCGCCCCGAGATCGCCGAGCGTCAGCAGAGTTCGGACGGCGCCATCAAATGGCTGATCCGCCTGGCGCCTGGCGTCGAAGTGGAGACGGTGTTCATCCCAGATGTGGCGCACTCCGGCGCGCTCTGCGTCTCCAGCCAGGTCGGCTGCACGCTGAACTGCACCTTCTGCCACACCGGCACCCAAGGGCTGGTCCGCAACCTCACCGCCGCGGAGATCGTCGCCCAGGTGCAGATCGCCCGCGACGACCTCGGCGAATGGCCGACGTCGCAGAAGGATCGCAAGCTCTCCAACATCGTCTTCATGGGCATGGGCGAGCCGCTCTACAATCTGGATAGCGTCGCCGCGGCGCTGGACATCATTTCCGACAACGAAGGCATCGCCATCTCGCGGCGGCGCATTACCGTCTCCACCTCGGGCGTCGTGCCGGAGCTGAAGGCGTTGGGCGAGCGCACCGGCGCCATGCTGGCGATCTCGCTGCACGCCACCCGCGACGAGCTGCGCGACGTCCTCGTGCCGATCAACCGTCGCTTTCCGCTGGCCGAGCTGATGGCGGGCATCCGCGCCTATCCGGGCCTCTCCAACGCCCGTCGCGTCACCTTCGAATACGTGATGCTGAAAGACGTCAACGACACGCCAGCAGACGCCCGGGCGCTGCTCAAGCTGATCGCGGGCGTCCCCGCCAAGATCAACCTGATCCCGTTCAATCCCTGGCCCGGCGCGCCCTACGAATGCTCGGACCGGCAGGCGATCGACGCCTTCGCCGCCATCCTGAAGCGTGGCGGCTACGCCTCGCCAGTGCGCAAACCCCGCGGCCGCGACATCCTCGCCGCTTGCGGCCAGCTGAAGTCCGAAAGCGAGAAGGTGCGCGCCAGCGAGCGCCGGCGGCTAGAGCGCGCCGAAGCGGCCGACTAAGCGCCGTCCCAGCGCCGCAAAGCCGTGCTAGAGCGTCGGCTGGGCGACTTGGGGGAAGCTGACGGTGGGACCCATTCAATCTCCCGAGGTGGAAGCCTGGGCGACCGGCTTTCCGATCGCGCTGTTGCACCTGGCGGTGGCGCTGGCGATCTTCGTCGTGGCCGCCGCGCTCTATGCGCTGCTCAGCCCCAATCGCGAGATCGGCCTGATCCGCGAAGGCAATTCGGCCGCGGCGCTGTCGTTCGGCGGCGTTCTCGTCGGCCTCGGCTTGCCACTGGCGGTCGCGCTGGCGGCGTCGCGCTCGGTGCTCGACGTGGCGCTGTGGGGCGTCAGCGTGGCGGCGGTGGCGCTGGCGCTGTTCTGGGTGACCGACCTGGCGCTGCAAGGCCTGCCGCAGCGGGTGCGCGAAGGCGACGTGCCGGCGGCGGCGCTGCTGGCCGCGGCGAAACTGGCGGTGGCCGCGATCCTGGCCGCCGCGGTGACGGGCTAGTGTGGTGAACTTGAAGTTCGCCAGATGATTGGGGAGGCCGCCGTGGCGAACTTCAAGTTCGTAAACCACACTAGAATCATTAAGTTGCTAGTGTCCTCATCGAGTTCGAAGTTCGACGGCGGACGCCCCATGCACTTGCGAACTTCGAACTCGGGACACTAGGCCGCTGCCCACCCGCCTGCCCGCTTGGCTGGTCTACTCGAGCATCGTGCTCGCCTTGCTGTTCGCGGCGCTGGGCCGACGCGGCCATGTCGACGCGCCGCCGCCCCCGCCGCCGCTGACGGCGGCCGAGAGCGCGCTGCTGGCCCAGGCCGCGCCCTTCGACCTCACCAAGATGGTCAAGCTGCCGGGACCGCCGGTGGGCGCGGCGTTCTCCGTGGCCGACTCCGGCGTCTGGCTGACCGCGGCGAGCGTTGTCGCCCAATGCGCGAAGCTGGGCCTCGTGGCCAGCGGCGGCGAGGGCGTGATCGCGACGGTGGCGATTCAGCCCGGCAGCCAGGTCGCGGTGCTGACCACGCCTGGCGGCGCCCCGGCGCTGCCGCTGGCGCGGCGCGCGCCGCCGCGCGCCGCCATGGGCTACTACCCCGGCTTCCCGACGGGGCAGCCGGGCGAAGTGGCGACGCAGCTGTTGGGCCCGGGCTCGCCGCGCCAAGCTCAGCGCGATCAGCCAGCGGCCGACGATCTGGTGTGGGCGGAGGTCGGGCGCACCGAGGGCCTCCGAGGTTCCCTCAGCGGCCTGATCGGGGCGCCGGTTCTGGACGACGCCGGCCGCGCCATCGGTGTGACCTTGGCCATCGCCCCGCGCCGCGGCGAGCTCTACACGACCACACCGCAGGCGATGGGCGCCGCGCTGGCAGCCGCGCGCCAGCAGCCGTCTCCGCAAGCCGCGGGCGTTTCGCTCACCCCCGACAACTACGGCCTCGCCGCCGACGACCTGCGCCGATCCTTGCGCATCGCCCCGGTGGTTTGCGCGCCTTGAAATCTCCTCACCCGCCCGCAGAGGCGGGGGAGGTGGCTTCGGGCGCGCAGCGGCCGAAGACGGAGGGGGCGCTTAACTCAACTGCGCCAGCCCCCCCTTCGTCAGCCCGCTGTACGGTCTGCCACCTCCCCTGTCCTCTGCGGGACGAGGGAGGAGAGACGCGGCCGCACGACGGCCGCCAGAATGAGACACATCGCGATCGCGGGCACGCCGAACGCGGCGCAGACCAGGTAGTAGGTGGTGAGGGCGTGCAGCAGATCGCCGCCGTGCTGGATCGATTTCACGATCGTGCCGGACCACGCTTTCAACGTCTTGCCGGTGATCGCCAGGGCCGAGGTGAGCAGGGCGTACTGTGTCGCGGTGTAGCCGAGGCTGGTCAGCGTCGACATGTACGACACGAGCGCAATGCCAGCGTAGCCCATGGCCAGAGAGTCGAAGGTCATGATGGCCTGGAACGCTGTCACGTGGACGGGTTCCGCGGCCAAGAGATCGAAGTCGCCGCCATGGAACCCCAGAATGGCGAAATTGCCGACCGCGATCACCTGCACCACGGCGCCGATCACCAGGCTGCGCATCGCCCCGAGCCGCACGGACGAGATGCCGCCGAGCGCGATACCGAAGAACGTCGCCGGCGTGCCAAGCACCAGGCGCACCGCCGCAATGGTGTCCTTGTCGATGCCGAGCGCGGTGTAATAGGGCGCGATCATCGGCCCGCGGCCGTAATCGCTGAGGTGGTAGAGGGTGATCATGCCCAGCATCAGCGCCGCCATGGCGACACCGTGGTCGCGGAAGAAGGCGAACAGCGGTCCAAACACCGCGTCGATCACCGCCGCGAACGGGTTGCGCCGCGCCGCCTGAGCCTTGGCTTCCATGACGCTGTCAGCCTGCGCCGGCTCCGTCGCCCGCAATGCCGCGGCGATGCCGATGGCCATCGCGGCGCCGCAGATCACATAGGACACCGGCCAGCCGAGGCGCTTGGCCACCGACAGGATCAGCGTCTCAGTGAAGATCAATGCGATGCGGTAGCCTAGTGTGTAGGTCGAGGTGAGGAGGCCGAGTTCGTCCGGATCGGCGGCGCTCTCGATCCGCCAGGCGTCGATCACCGTGTCCTGCATGGCCGCGCCAATGGCCGCGATCGCCGCGAGGGTGACGAAAGCGCCGATCCGCGGCGCCGGGTCCACCGCCGCCATGGCGATGAAGGCCACGCCGACGATGACTTGCGCCACCAGCATCCAGCTGCGTCGCCGTCCCAGGCGCCCGATCAGCGGCAGCTTGATGCGGTCGACGATCGCACCCCACAGGAACTTCACCGTGTAGGCGAAGCCTACCGCCGAGACGAGGCCGATGGTGGCGATGTCGATCTGCCGGTCGGCCAGCCAGTAGCCGAGCGTGCTGCCCACTAGCGCGAAGGGCAGGCCAGACGAGACGCCCAGCGCCAGCATCTGCGCCACGCGCGGCTTCTTCAGTTCGGCGATCACGTCCCAGGCCCGTCGCTTACGCGGGGCGGTGGCGGTCATGGCGGCGTTCCCAGACGGCTCGGGGCGCGACGAATCCCCGGCTAGGACCCGACCTTGGCGCGGCGGGGGACGTGCGTCCAGCCGCCCGCCGCGCGGCGCATCAGCACCGCGCGCAGCGCTTCCGGGCTCAGCGGCTTGACCAGGAAATCGTCCATGCCGGCCTCCAGACAGGCGCGGCGGTCGTCGTCGAAGGCATTGGCGGTGAGCGCCACAACGGGCGTCGCGACGCCCCTGGCCCGCAGGGCCCGGGTGGCCTCGATGCCGGACAGCCCCGGCATGCGCACGTCCATCAGCACCAGGTCGAAGACACCGGCCGCCAGCGCTTCCAGCGCCTCCGGGCCGCCGGTGACGTGGGCCACTTCGGCGCCCTCGCGGCGCAGCAGGGTGCGCGCCAGCATGGCGTTGATGGGATTGTCCTCCGCCAGCAGCACCCGCAGGCCGCCCGCCGCGGGTGCGGACTGGGCAGCGAGCCCCAGCGTGACACGGTCGTCGTCGGCGGCGCTGGGTGTCCCCGCGGCCAGCACACGCTCCACCAGCGAGGCGCGGCGCAGCGGCTTGATCAGGTAGCCGCCGAAGCCGGCGGCGCGGTAGACGGCGATCCGCGCCCGTTCTTCGGGGCGCAGCAGCACCACCGCCGCGCGGCCTGCCGGCGGCGCCAGCACGCCAGCCTCACCGGCCAGCAGATGGTCGATCAGGATGACCCCGCCCTCGTCGGTGCGGGCGACAGCGTCGTCCAGGCCGCCCGCGCGGATGGCGCGCCCGCCGCTGGCCTCGATCTGCCGCGCGGCGGCCTCGCGAACGATGCCGCTGGGGGAGGCGATAGCGATGGTGCGGCCCGACAGGTCAGGCCGCTCCAGCGCGGAGCACGCCGCTTCAAATGGCGCCTCGAACCAGAAGTCGGCGCCGACGCCCTCAATGCCGCCGACGCCCAGCTCCCCGCCCATGGCCATCGCCAGGCGGCGGGCGATGGCGAGGCCGAGGCCAGCGCCCGGCTGCGGCGAGTTGCGGCCCGGCTGGCCCAGGGTGAACGCCTCGAAGATGCGCTCGCGCTGCGCCTGCGGCACGCCCGGCCCGGTGTCGGAAACCGTGAAGCGCAGCCGGCCCTCGCCCTCGCGCTCGGCCAGCAGCATGACGCCACCGGTCTCGACGAACTTCACCGCGTTGCCAGCGAGGTTGAGCAGGATCTGCCGCAGGCGCCCTTCGTCAGCCAGGATCGGGGCGAGGTCAGCGTCAGCGGCCCAGCCGATCTCGACGCCCTTCTCGTGCGCCCTGGGGCTCATCAGCTCGCAGACCGAGCGCATCAGGTCTTCGGGGTCGACCGGCTGCGGATTGAGATCGATGTGGCCGGCGCCGAGACGTGCGTAATCGAGCACGTCGTTGACCAGGCCCAGCAAGTGCTCGCCGCTCTCCAGCAGCGCCGTCACATAGGCGCGCTGCTCGGCGGTCAGCCGGGTCGAGTCCAGCAGCCGCGCCATGCCGATGACGCCGTTCAGCGGCGTGCGGAACTCGTGGCTGAGCGCGGCAAGGTGCTCGGGCGGAATGCCGGACGTGGGTGGGCTCATGCGCCCGAAAGCTAGCGATGGCGACTTAACGGTCGGTCAAGCGCTGGCCTTGTCGAGGGTCGAGGGCTATTTCTGACCATCTATTTGGTCAGGAGATCGCGGTGACGACCATCAGTCTCGCGGAAGCGAAAGCTAGGCTAAGCGAACTCATCGAGCGGGCGGCGTCCGGAGAGACCGTGGGCATCACCCGGCGTGGAAAGCTCGTTGCGCAGATCGCACCCTCCCGGCCGCCGCGCAAACCGATCGACGCAGACGCCCTCAGAGCGCTCACCAGCGGCATGACGCGGCAAACGGTGTCCGCAGGCGAGTTCATCCGCCAAATGCGCGATAGTGACCGATATTGAGCGCTGACGTAGATGCATCGGTCATCGTGGCCGCGCTGACGAACGAAGAGCGCACGCCTGAGGCCATTCGATGGCTCTCCAGTCAGCGTGCCGGCGATTTGTTGATCAGCATTGGACGGTGACGGAAGTCTCGTCCGCATTGTCGCTCAAGCTTCGCGTCGGCGCGATAACGTCTCGGGAGCGAGCCGAGGCCCTGGCTTCGTTCAGACGCCTGGTTGCTGAAGCCTTCGAAGTGGCTGCGCTGGCGCCGGGGTCGTTCTGGGCGGCGTCACGAATTGCCGATCAGCACGAATTGGGCGTTCGGGCGGGGGACGCGCTTCATCTCGCCGTCGCCACGGAGCAGGGCGCAAGCTTGTGCACGTTGGACGACCGTATGGCGCGGGCCGCAAACACGATCGGCCTGGCTGTCGTCGAGCCCTAGCTCGCCAGCTTCTGCTCCACCAATGCTAGCTGGCGGTGCACCGGGGAGGCGAGCAGGGCCAGCCACTCCGGGTCGGTGACCTTCTTCAGGAACTTCTCCACCGGCAGCGGCCGGGCGAAGAAGAAGCCCTGGAACAGCTGGCAGCCCAGCACCCGCAGCGCATCGACCTCTTCGGGCGTCTCCACGCCCTCGGCCAGCACCGCGATGTCCAGCCGTCGGCCCAGCTCGATCAGCGCCGCGCACACCGCCTGGCTGTCGTGCCGCTCGGCCACCTGCACCACGAAGGCGCGGTCGATCTTCAGCTTGGAGAAGGTCAGCGATTTGAGGTCGCCAAGACTGGACGAACCGGCGCCGAAGTCGTCGATGGCGACGCCGACGCCCAGCTGGGCCAGCGTGTCGAAGGTGGCCCGCGTGTGCGGCAGATCCTCCATCAGCGAGGCCTCGGTCAGCTCCAGCTCCAGGCGGTGCGGCTTCAGGTCGTGCCGACGCAGCGTCTCGGCCGTCATCTCGGCCAGGGTGGGGTCGCGGAACTGGCGCGCCGAGAGGTTCACCCCGACCCGGAAGCCGGGAACGTTCAGCGCCTCGAACGCGAGAGCGTCGCGGCAGGCGGTGTCCAGCACCCAGCGACCCACCTCGTCGATCATGCCGGACTGCTCCAGCACCGGCAGGAACTGTGCCGGCGGGATCGGCCCGATCTCGGGATGACGCCAGCGCAGCAGCGCCTCGGCGCCCACGACGCGCCCGGCGTTGAGGTCGATCACCGGCTGGTAGAACAGCGCCAGCTCCTGGCGAGCGATGGCCTGGCGCAGCGCCGCCTCCATGGCGAAGCGCGCCTCCGCCGCCGCCGAACTCTCGTCGGAGAAGAACGCCATGCGGCCAGCCGACATGCGGGTGGCCTTGCCGAGCGCGCCGATGGCGCGGTTGAGCAGCGTCAGCGCATCGCCGCCATCGTTGGGATAGATCGCCGCTCCGACGCGGACGTCCGGCGTGACACCGCCCTCGCCCAGCGGCTCGGCCAGCGCCGCCGAGAGCGCCTTCAGCGCCTCTGACGCGGCGCGCGGCCCGTCGTCGTGAAACCAGACAGCGAAGCAGTCGCGGTCCACCTGCGCCAGCGGCAGGCCGCCGGCGACCATGGCGGTGAGGCGGGCGGCGAAGTCGTGCAGCGCCTGGTCGGCGGCGCGCTTGTCCACCGCGGCGAGGCGTTCGAACTGCGCGAAGCGGATGACGCCGATCAGGCCGGCGCTGGTCTCGGCGGCGATGTCCTTGTTGATCGCGGCCAGCAGCGGCTCGCGGGTGGCGACGCCGGTGACCGGATGGCGGTTGGCCAGGCGATGGCGCACGCTCTCCAGCCGGTCGGCGACCACCTGCGCGTCCGACATCATCCGCGACACCTCGTCGGGGGAGCCGCCGCCCCGGCGGGCGGCGCCCGCGAGATCGGCCGCGGCCTTCAATTGCGCCGCAGCGGCGCCAACGGCGGAGAGAAAAGCGCCCAGCGCGATCAGGATCAGCACACTCGCCACCGCCGCGCCGCCGATCAGCGCGCCCCGGGTCAGGTCGGTGGTGAACAAGGCCGGAAACGCCGCGATACTCGCCATGGGCGCCAGCTGCATGGCCGCCGCGCTGGCCGCGAGGCACAAGGCTTTGGCGCGATATGAGAGCCGCGGCACGCTCTCCAGAGCGCGGTGGAGGCGAAGAGTGTCCATTGAGAGCCCGCCCAGTATTCGAGCGCCAGCTTTGCCGTCGCCGCCCCTTCAAAGCGGTGAAGTTTCTTGGCTAAACGCTGATAACCTTGTTTAGAGGTCGGATGGACAAGCCAAGGAATGTCGTTGTCGTCCTGCTGGACAGCCTCAACCGGCACATGCTGGGCGCCTATGGCGGGACCGAGTTCGAAACGCCGAACCTCGACGCCTTCGCCAGCTCAGCGGTGCGCTTCACCCGCCACTACACCGGCGCCCTGCCCTGCATGCCGGCGCGACACGACATCCTCTGCGGGGCGCTGGACTTCCTCTGGAAAGCCTGGGGCTCGGTGGAGATCTGGGAAGACGCCATCACCTACGCGTTGCGCGACGCCGGCGTCGTCACCCAGCTGATCAGCGACCACCCGCACCTCTTCGAGCACGGCGGCGAGAACTATCACTGCGACTTCACCGCCTGGGACTACCAGCGCGGCCACGAGGGCGACGCCTGGAAGACCCGGCCCGATCCCAGTTGGGCCGGCGCGCCCAGCTTCGGCCGCGCCCACATCCCGTACGACGACAGCCGCGGCTGGTTCCGCGGCGAGGACGACTTCCCGGGGCCGAAAACCATGGCCGCGGCCGCCAGATGGGTGGCTGAGAACGCCGGCGCCCACGAGCGCTTCATGCTGTTCGTCGACGAGTTCGACCCGCACGAGCCCTTCGACACGCCCGAGCCCTGGGCCTCGAAGTACGATCCCGAGTGGGAAGGCCCGCACCTGATCTGGCCGCCCTACGTGGTCGGCGCGCAGGGCCGCGGCGTCATCGATGCACGGCAGGCGCGTCAAATCCGCTGCCAGTACGGCGCCAAGCTGTCGATGATCGACCACCACCTGGGCAAGCTGCTGGCGGCCATCGACGCGGCGGGGCTCACCGACGACACCATGGTGGTGATCTGCACCGACCATGGCCACTACCTCGGCGAGAAGGACATCTGGGGTAAGCCGGGGGCGCCGATCTACCAGCCGATGGGCCACATCCCGCTGATGATCCGCGGCCCCGGTCTGGCGCCCGGCGTCTGCGAGGCGTTGACCACCGCGGTCGACATCCACGCGACGCTGGCGGACGTTTTTGGTGTCAGCGTGCGTCAGCGCACCCACGGCCGCTCGCTGCTGCCGCTGCTGGCTGGAGAGTCGGCGCGCATTCGCGACTGGCTGCTCACCGGGGTCTGGGGCCGCGAAGTGGTGATGGTGACCGAGCGCCACAAATACGTGCGGGCGCCCGCCGGGGCCAATGCGCCGCTCTCGATGCTGTCGAACCGCTGGTCGACGATGCCGACGCACGGGGCGCTGTCGGCCAGAGAGGCGCTGCCGCTGCCAGACCAGCGCGCCTTCCTCGACCACATGCCGGGATCCGGCCAGCCGGTGCTCCATCAGGTGTGGGGCGAGGGCGACCTCGTGCCGTTCTGGGCCCGGGTGCGCACGCGCGGCAACCACGTCTACGACCTCGACGCCGACCCCGGCGAAGACGCCAATCTGGCGGGGAGCGCCCTGGAGACGCAGCTGGCCGAGCAACTCCACGCGGCGCTCGTCGAGCTGGAAGCGCCGGCGACACAACTGCAGCGGCTAGGCTTCGCCGCAGCCGCCTGATCCGGGCTTCGCGCAGGTCAGCGCCGTGCTACGACAGCGCCTCACACGGGAGGCGCTCATGCAGCGGATGATCTGGGCGGCAGCGGCCGCGAGCCTGGCGTTGCTGACAGCGACGCCATTGGCGATGGCCCAACCAGCACCCGCCGCCCCGCAGCAGGCGCCCGACGACGCGCTGGCCAATCCGGCGCAATACAAGACCCCAGAGGTGCTGGCGTTCATCGGCGTCAAGCGGGGCGCGCGCGTCGAGGATGTGATCTCCGGCCGCTTCGCCCGCGCGCTCAGCAATGCGGTTGGGCCTACCGGCCATGTCTACGCCTTCGAGCCGGCTGAAGTGGTGAAACTGCACCCCGAGGTGCTGGACATCATCTCGAAGGTCGCGGCGCTGCCGGACTACCACAACATCGAAGTGGCGACCGGGCCGTTCGACGCGCTGGCACTGCCCAGCGGGCTCGACGCGGTCTTCATCCGCCAGAACTACCACGACCTGCACGACAAGTTCATGGGCCCGGCCGACGTCGCCGCCTTCAACAAGAAGGTGTTCGCGGCGCTGAAGCCTGGCGGCGTCTTCGTGATCCTCGACCACGCTGCGCCGGCCGGCTCGGGCCTGGCCGACACCGACACCCTGCACCGCATCGATCCAGCGGCGGTGAAGTCCGAGGTCGAGGCCGCGGGCTTCGTCTTCGATGGATCGAGCGACGTGCTCGCCAACCCGGCCGACCCTCACGACAAGCTGGTGTTCGACCCCTCGATCCGGGGCCACACCGACCAGTTCCTCTTCCGTTTCAAAAAGCCGGGCTAAGCCGGCTCAGACGTCGGTCCGGAACGCCAGCGCCACGTTGAGGCCGCCGAAGGCGAAGGCGTTGACCAGCGCGGACTTGGCTTTGATCGGCCGCGCCGCGCCCAGCACCAGGTCGAGGTCGATCTCGGGATCCGGCTCCAGATAGCCCAGGATCGGCGGCGCGAGGCCGGCCTCCAGCGCCTTCAGCGCGATCACCGCTTGCAGCGCGGTCGAGGCGCCGATCAGGTGGCCGTGGGCGCTCTTGGTGGCGATCACCGGGTGATGATCGGCCGCGTCGCCGAACAGGGCGCGGATGGCATCGGCCTCGTTCTTGTCGTTGAGCGGCGTACCGGTGCCATGCGTGGAGATCAGCACCTCGTCGTCGGCGCCAAGACCCGCCTGGTCGGCGGCCATCCTCATCGCCGACAGCGCGCCTTCGAGCGCCGGCTGCGTCCAGTGGAATGCGTCGGACGACTGGCCGACGCCGGCCAGCACCGCCAGCACCTTGGCCCCGCGCGCCTTGGCGTGATTTTCGCGCTCCAGCACCAGCGCCGCCGCGCCGTCACCGGCCACCATGCCGTCGCGACCAGCCGAGAACGGCCGGCAGGCGCTCTCGCTCATGGCCTGCAGCCCTTCCCAGACCCTAATGCCGCCGGGGCTGCACATGGCTTCGGTGCCGCCCACGACGACCGCGTCCGCCATCCCGGCCTGGATCAGCATCGCGCCTTGCGCGATGGCGTGCCCCGATGAGGCGCAGGCGCTGGAGGTGGTGAACACCGGGCCGGTGATGCCGAACTCCATGGCCACGCCGCTGACCGCGGCGCTGATCATCAGCCGGGGCACCGTGAGCGGGTGAATCTTGCCGGTGCGCGCGCCGAAGAAGCGCTCGTAGGCCTTTTCCAGGGTGCGCACGCCGCCGATGCCGTTGCCGAGCACCGCGCCGAAGCGCGGGCCGAGCGGCTTCTCGGTCAGGCCGGCCTGCGCCAGCGCTTCCTGGGCAGCTTTCAGCGCGAAGACGGTGAAGAGATCGAGCGAAGCGCCGATGCGGCGGCCCAGCGCCTGCTCGGCCGCGGCCATGACGCCGTCGTCGACGAAGGCGACCGGCATGGTCCAGGGCACGGGACCGTATTGGCCAGGATCGAGCAGATGGGCCTCGATGCCGCAGACGCCGTCGCGCGCGGCGGCCCAGTTGGCGTCGGCGTCGAGCCCCAGCGCCGAAACCGCCCCCAGACCCGTGACGACGAGACGCTCAGCCACTGCTCAGGCGGCGTTCTTGGCGTCGATCAGGGCGTCGATCTTGCCCAGCACCACGCCCAACGTGTCGGTGCGCGCGAAGGCGTCCTCGGCGATCTCGATGCCGTACTTCTCCTCGATGGCGAAGACGACGCTGACCAGGTCGACGGAGTCGAGGCCGATGTCCTCCAGCGTGGCGGAAGGGACCAGCTTCTCGCGGTCCATCAGCGCCTCCTCGGCGATGATGTCGATCAGCTCTTGGTCTCGCGCCGACATGTCGAACTCCGGGCAGCGGCGATCGGGCGCCGGTCGCTAGGCAATAGCAGCCCTTTGGCCCGGAGCCAGCCGATTATCAAGGGTGGCCGGCCCGTGCGGGGCGCTAGTGGGGCATATAGGTGCGCAGCACCTCGTCGATGATCCGCTCCAGCTGGTTCAGCGTGTTGCAGACCTTCGCCACGTGGCAGAAGCGCTTGTATTCGTTCATTCGCGAGTCGCCCTGGCCCCAGTAGGTCTCGGGCTCCGGGTTCAGCCAGATCACCGCTCGCGAGCGGTGGGCGATGTCGCGCATCAGGTCGAGCCGCGGATTGGCGTAGTTGGAGCGACCGTCGCCGAGGATGATCACCGTGGTGTTGCGGTCCAGGTCCTCGCGGTGCAGTTCGCCGAAGTCCTGCAGCGCCCGGCCGTAATCGGTGGGGCGAAAGCCGATCTTCTTAATGATGCTGAGGATGGCCTGGTCGATCTCCTCTTCCTCGAGGATGTCGCCGACCCGCACCAGCCGGTCGGAGAAGGCGAACGCCTCCAGTTTCTCCATCACCTCGTTGAGGCTGTAGAGGAACAGCAGCATGAACTGCGCGGCCGCCGCCACCGAGCGCGAGACGTCGCAGATGGCGACGATCTTCGGCTTCTCGATGGTCTCGCTCTTCCAGACGATGTCGAACGGAACCCCGCCGTAGCCCATGCTCTTGCGGATGGTCTTGCGGATGTCGAGGTTGCCCTTGTCGGCCCGCTTGCGCTTGCGGCTGTACTTGCTGGCCAGGCGCTTGGCCATCTTGCGCACCAGCCCTTCCATCGAGCGCATCTCTTCGGGCTCGATGGAGGTGAGCTTGGCCTCGGCCAGCAGCTTCTCGCGCATCCGCCGGCCAGTTTCGCTGGCGTAGAGGCGCATCTGCCGGTCGACGAACCTGGAGCTTTCCTGGAACAGCGCCTCGCGGCGCTCGGCCAGGCGGTCGGCCAGCGCCTCGTCGCGCGGCAGCCCCAGCTCGCGCAGCGACTGGATCAGCTCTTCCAGTTGCCGCAGGCCCATCTCGTCGAGGATGCGGCGCGACAGCAGGTTGCGCTGGGTGATCAGCCGGATGTCGGTGGCGCGGGCGCGCGCCGCCGCGGCCTCCATGGCCTGCGCCAGGCCGATGGTGTCGCCTTCCAGCAGCATCTGCGCCAGCGGCTGCTGCTCGTCGCCCGCCTGTGGCTCGCCGCCTTGCGCCTGCGACGGTCCTGCGCGGGTGGCCTCGCCGCCGCCCGCGCCGCGGAACTCATCGCGGGTGAAGTAGGCGTCGAAGCACTCGTCGAACCTCTCCACCTCGTCGGGCGATTTGGCCAGGGTGACGCAGAGCGCGTCGCGCATCAGCTCGCGGTCGGCGTAGCCGATCTCCATCAGCGCGCGGTGCGCGTCGATGGCCTCAGCCGGCGAGACGCGCACCTCGGACGCGCGCAGCGCCTTGATGAAGTCCTCGACGGTCGACTGGACGGCGGACGAGGCCACCCTACTCGCCTCCGCTGACCTCGGAGGCCCGGCCCAGCAGATCGTTGAGCTTGGGCTCCACGGCGACGATGTCCTGCTCGAACTTCAAGAGCACGTTCAGGGTCTCGCGCACCAGGTCGACGTCGAGCGCGTCGGCGTGCAGCAGGATGAGCGCTCTGGCCCAGTCCACCGTCTCCGAAATCGACGGCACCTTGCGCAGCTCCATGGTCCGCAGGCTCTGCACGAAGGCGACAAGCTCGCGGTTCAGCTTGGCTTCCACGCCCGGCACGCGGGTGGCGACGATCTTCTCCTCCAGGTGCGCATCCGGCAGCGGGATGTGCAGGTGCAGGCAGCGGCGTTTCAGCGCGTCGCCGAGGTCGCGCACGTTATTGGAGGTGAGGAACACCAGCGGCGGCACCTTGGCCTTGATCGTCCCGATCTCCGGGATGGTGGCCTGGAACGCCGACAGCACTTCCAGCAGGAAGGCCTCGAACGACTCGTCGCTCTTGTCGATTTCGTCGATCAGCAGCACTGCGCCGCCTTCTTCACGCAGCGCGCGCAGCAGCGGCCGGGGCTCCATGAACGGCTCGGAGAAGAACATGTCGCCCATGCCGTGCAGGCGGTCCATCGCCGCTTCCATGGTGTGAGCGTCCTGCAGCGTCTCGCCGATGCGGTCCTTGAGGATCTGCGTGTAGAGCAGCTGCTTGCCGTACTTCCACTCGTACAGGGCTTTGGACTCGTCGAGGCCCTCGTAGCACTGCAGGCGGATCAGCGGCAGGTCGAGCAGCGTGGCGGTGCAGACCGCCAGTTCGGTCTTGCCGACCCCGGCCACCCCTTCCACGAGGATGGGCTTGCACAGGTGCTCGGCCATGAACAGCGACGTGGCGATGCGGCGGGAGGCGATGTAGCCAGTGTCGGCGAGGCCGGCGATGATCGCCTCGACGGAGGCCAGCGGCGAATCCGCCGCGGTCTGCCGCGAGGGGATGGGGGCGAGTTGGACGGTCAAAGGGCTCGGACTTTCAATGCTCGGCCGGACGGCCGCGGACGAAGTTTGATGTGATCGGAACCTGATTTGCCGGGGTTAGACGGCGAAGGCAACCTTTCACGCGCGCGGTATGTCGCTTCAATGCGACGCAACCGTCAGCGGAGCGCCGCCAGCGCCGGAGCGGTCGCCTCGGCCCACGCGCTCCAGGCGAAGAACTCCCGCTCATAGTCGACGAGGCCGTCGTTGGGCGGACGGGTGAAGTCGTAGGCCGGCGCATGACGGAAGCGCTCGAGGCGCGGCCGGTAGTGCTCGAAGATCGGCGCCTGGGTGATGAAGCAGTCGATCATGGCCCGCTTGCGCTCCACCTCGCCCGGCGTGAGGTCGACCTGAACGCCCCGCGCGCCGGGGATCGGCGTGAACGAATGCGGCGTGAAGCGTCCGGCGACGCTGCGGTAGAACGGCGCTTCCACCACCTCGATCGGCGTCCCGCGCGTGGCCAGCGCGACGCCGGCGGCGACCGCGTCGTGGTCGGGATGGCCGCCCTCGTAGGCGTGCGTCAGCACCGCCTGGATGCCGTGCGCCGTGCAAAGGCCCCGCAGCCGCCCGGCGAATGGGGCCAGGTTGTGCGCCAGCTCCTTGTCCGGGAAGTCCAGCCGGATCAACGCCGATGGCGTCAGGCCGGCGACCGCGAGAGCCGCGACCAGCTCGGTGTGCCGCGCATCGCGATAGGCTTCGACGCTGGGAAATCCGAGGTGGGACTGCGTGCGCATGTCGCGCGGCGAGCCGTCGGTGGCCAGGGCGATGCGCACGCCCGTCAGCCGCTGCATCAGCGTGCCGAACGCCAGGGTCTCGTCGTCGGGATGGGCGGTGACGATCAGCACCCGGCGGGCGTCGATCTCGCCGCCGGCGGCGATGGCGTCGAGCAGGCTCATGCCGGCGAACCTAGTCGGCGCGGGATCGCGGGCCAAGCGCGGGGCTTTCGCGAAGCGGCGACGCGAGCGAAATTGGCGCCATGACGGTTCGCATCCCATGAAGGTCTACTTCCTCGGCATCGCCGGCGCCGGCGTCAGCGCACTGGCCTCGCTGATGGCGTCGGAAGGCCACGAGGTCTCCGGCTCTGACGGCGCGGTCTACCCACCGGTCAGCACCTATTTGGAAGGCCTCGGCATCCCGTTCCACCGCGGTTTCGACGCCGCGCACGTCCCCCCCGATCTCGACCTCGCCATCATCGGCTCCAGCGCCGCCCTCGACCTGGCGCACAACCCGGAGCTTGCGCGCCTGCGCCAGCTGGGCGTGCCGCAGCTGAGCTTCGCCGAATACCTCGGCCAATACTCCGCCGGGCGCGACACCTGCGTGGTGGCGGGCAGTTTCGGCAAGTCGACGCTGACGGCGATGACCGCCACCATGCTGCGCGCCGCGGGGCGCGATCCCGGCTACTTCATCGGTGCGGTGCCGCTAGACCTGCCGACGACGGGCCATGCCGGACGTGACCCGGCGTTTCTGCTGGAGGGCGATGAGTACATCGTCAGCCCCGAGGACCGGCGCTCGAAGTTCCTGCTCTACAAGGCGCGCGCCCTGCTGCTGAGTTCGCTGGTGCATGACCACCTCAATGTCTTCCCGACCATGGCGTCTTACGAGGCGCCGTTCGCGCAGCTGGTGGCGCAATTGCCGGCGGACGGCCTCATCGTCGCGGCGCGGGGTTTCGAGCCGCTGGAGCGGGTGACCGCGGGGCGCCCCGTCAACTGGTATGGCGTCGGCGAGGGCCCCGGCTACAGCGCTCTGGACATTGAAATCGGCGAGATCACCCGCTTCGACCTGCGGCTGCCCAGCGGCCGGCGCGTGGCGCTGGAGACCGAGCTCCTGGGCCTGCACAACATCGAAAACATCGCCGGCGCCTGCGCCCTGCTCGTCGAATGGGGCAAGCTGACGCCGGACGAACTGGCGCTCGGGGTGCGGGCGTTCCGGGGCGTGGCGCGTCGGCTCGACAAGAAGACCGCCGTCTCATCCGCGCCGGCCTACGAGGGCTTCGGCTCGTCGTACGAGAAGGCGCGCTCGGCGATCGAGGCCATCGCGCTGCACTTCCCCAGCCGCCCGATGATCGTGGTGTTCGAGCCGCACACCTTTTCCTGGCGGGGGGAGGAGGCGCTGGCCTGGTACGACACCGTGTTCGAGGGCGCGGCCAGCGTGCTCGTGATCCCGCCGCCCGAGCATGGCGCTGGGACACACCGCCAGCTCACCCAGGCCGAGATCGTGGCGCGCATCCGCGCGGCTGGCGTCGACGCTCACGCCGCCACCGGCGCCGACGCGGTGATCGCCGACCTGGCGCAGCGGATGCGCGGCGACGAGGTGGTGCTGCTGCTCTCGTCGGGGCCGCTGGATGGGCTGGCGGCGCGGCTGCCGGCGTGGCTCGATCAGCGCTTCGCCAGCGGACAGCCGTCGCGCTCGACGTCGACCAGCGGGCCCGCGACCCGGAACGCCTCGTAGACTGCTGGATGTGAGCCGAGGCCGCGACTGAGCGCCGGCTGTGGCGTCACGCTGGCGAAGCAGTGCGCCAAGTCGACGAGGTCGGTGGCCTTGCGCGGCTCCAGCACCAGGCCGGGACGGGTGAAGTCGGCGCGCTCGTCGGGGGTCTCGAAGACGAAGCGGGGCCGCTCGATGACCTCGGTCGCGGGCGCCTTGTCCGGCGACAGGCTCAGCATCGCCGCCAGGCTGTAGTCGGTGGTCCCGACCCAGGCGGCGCCCGCCGCCAGCCGCTCGCGCTGGGCCTCGCCATAGAACGCCGGCCAGCCGCGCAGCGGCAGCACCGGATCGCGGAATGGCAGCGCCTGCTCGGGCGCCAGCACCCAGCCGAAAGCCACGGCGCCGGCGATCCAGCCCAGCGCCGGCGCCGCGGTTCGCAGCCGCGCCAGCCAGCCCGTGGCGCCCTCGGCCGCCGCGGCCGCGCAGATCGCCAGCGAGGGATAGAGCGGCGCCGGCCACTGGCCCTGCACCTCGTCGTGCAGGGCGTGGAAGCCGAGGTAGAGCGCGAACGGCGCGCTCACCGCCAGCAGCGGCCAGGCGAGCCGCCGGCGCACCGCCAGCACCACGAACAGCGCGATCAGCGGGTTCAGCAGCAGCGCCTGGTCGAACGCCAGCTTGAGCAGGAACTGCGGCGTGAAGCCCTCGACCCGCGCCCGGCCGAACTGCTTGTCGAAGGTCACCCAGCCGTGCCCGGCGTTCCAGGCGACGTTGGGCGCGTAGACGGCCACGGCGATGACGGCCGCCAGCCACGGCCAGGGCGTGCGCAGCGCCCGCCGGCCCTGCGGCGACAGCGCCAGCCACAGCACCATGCCGGGGGCGAGGAAGAGCGCCGAGTACTTCGACAGGCACGCCAGCCCCGCCGCCAGCCCTGCCGCCAGCCACCAGGCCCCCGGCCCGCGCATCGCCTTCAGCGCGCACCAGATCGCCAGCGCCCAGAAGAGGGCGTTGGGCGGGTCGGGCACCGCCAGGAAGCCGGCGACCCCGACCAGGAGGGTGGCGTTGAGCCAGATCGCGGCGCGCAGGGCCACCCGCTCGCCCAGGTCCAGCAGGCGGGCGATATCGAAGGTGACGAGGGTGGTCAGCGACAGGCTGAGCACCGGCAGCAGGCGGATGCCGAGGGGGTTGTCGCCGGCGATGTGGCGCCCGGCCCAGATCCACCAGGCGATCATCGGCGGGTGGTCGAAGTAGCCGAAGTCCGGCCGCAGCGACCACAGGCGGTAGTAGGCCTCGTCGTCGACCAGCGGCATGGCCGCGGCGAGGCCCAGGCGCACCGCCAGCGTCACCGCCAACAGGACCGCAAGCGTCTGGCGCGGCGCCAGCCGGGCGCTACCAGACGCCGAGGAACGTGCTGACATAGTTCCAGACGACGCCGGCCGCGCCGCCGGCCAGACCCGCCAGCGGCCAGGACGCGCGGTGCTGCAACAGCTCCACCGCCAGCGCCAGGTTGGCTGGGACGCCGAGGGCGCAGAGCGCGGCGTAGGCGACGAACCCGGTGGCGAGGCGCAGGCCGCCCCGGCGCCTGGCCCTGAACGCGACGATGTTGGCGACAACGAAGCCGGCGACGATGGCCGCCGCCGCGCCCGCGCCTTGCGCCGCCAGAAATCCGCGCCCGATCAGCAGCGCCAGCACCAGCATATGCGCGGCAAGGCCGACGCCCAGCGCCAGCGCGGCGAAGGCCCAGGCGGGGGTCAAGAGGCCGCCGCTGAGCTTGGCCACGAGCAGGCCGACGTATTCGACCACCACCCGGGTATCCATCTTGCTTTCGCCGGCGCCGCGCGTGGAAAAGGCGTAGGGCAGGTCGGCGACGCGCAAGGGCGCGCGATGGGTGGCCACGATGTCGAAGATCAGCTTGTAGCCGCCGGGCGACAGCTTCGGCGCCACCCGCTCCACCACCTCGCGGCGGATCATGAAGAAGCCGCCCATCGGGTCGGAAATCTTCGAGCGCAGCGCTCGGCGCGACAGCCAGGTGGCGGTCTGGCTGCCGGCCTTGCGGATCGGCGAGAGGCCCTGCTGCAGGCCTTCGGCGCTCTGGTAGCGGGTGCCGGCCGCGACGTCGTACTGGCCGCTGCGGAGCGCCTCGAGCATGCGCGGCAGCAAGGTCTCGTCGTGCTGCAGGTCGGCGTCGATCACGCCCACGAACGGTGCGGACGAGGCCAGCATGCCCTCGACGATGGCGCCGGCGAGGCCCCGCCGGCCCACCCGGCGCAGGCAGCGTACTCTTGGATCGCGCGCGGCGATGGCTTTCACCGCGTCAGCGGTGCCGTCGGGCGAATCGTCGTCGACGAAGATCACTTCCCAGCGCACGCCAGCCAGCGCCGCCTCCAGCTTGGCGAGCAGGCCCTCGACATTGGCGCGCTCGTTGTACGTCGGCGCCACGAGGCTCAGCTCGAGGCCGGCGTCCGAAGGGGTCACGGATTCAGTCAAGCTCAGGCTGGCCCCCGAATGTGCGCCGGACCCTGGCCAAGCCTCTGGCGAGCGGTCAAGGTCCGCCGACACCGGAACGTCGCGAAATCGCTCCACTATCGACACCGGGCAACGGGGAAGCGGGCATGGGCTGGACCAACGGGGTCGTTGCGGCGGGGTGGCTGGCCGCGCTGGCGCTTGGCGTCGGTTCCGCCGCTGCTGCGCCGCAGTTCACCCCAACCGGCCAGTTCATCACCCCGGACGCCGCGCCCGGCGCGATCTTCCAGCCGCTGAACCCGCGCCTCGCCGCAGCGCCGAACTGGACCGCCGGGCAGGCCTCGGCGACCGCCCTGTCGCCGGACGGGCGCACGCTCTTGATCCTCACCAGCGGCTACAACCTCTACTTCGGCGCCGACGGCAAACCCGTGCCGACGCTGTCGCAGGAGTACGTCTTCGTCTTCGACGTCACGGGCGCGAGGCCGGTGCAGACGCAGGCGATCGAGGTGGCGAACAGCTTCCTCGGCCTCGCCTGGGCGCCGGACGGCCAGCGCTTCTACGTCGCCGGCGGCGTCGATGATTGCGTGTACGAATACGGCCACGGCGCGGCAGGCTATGCGCCGGCGCGCACGTTCAAGCTGGGGCACGCCGCCGGCGTCGGGCTGGCGGTGAAGCCGGAAGCCGGGCCCCTGGCGGTGAGCCCTGACGGCGCGCGGCTGCTGGTCGCCAACGTGCAGAACGACTCGGTCAGCCTGATCGACCTGGCCAGCGGCGCGGTGAGCGAGCAGGACCTGCGCCCTGGCGCGATCGATCCGGCCAAGGCCGGGACGCCCGGCGGCAGCTTCCCGCGCGCCGTCGCCTGGATTTCGCCGGGCCGCGCGTACGTGGCCAGCGAGCGCGACCGCGAGATCATCGGGCTCGACGTCAGCGGCGATGCGCTGCGGGTGACGGACCGCATCGCCACCGTGGGCCAGCCGGTGGCGCTGGCGGCGCACGGCTTCGCGCTTTACGCGGCGCTCGACAACGCCGACCAGGTGATCGCGATCGACACTACCAAGGACGCCGTCAACAGGACGTGGCGCATCGACCGCATCGGCGCACAAGCAGGCGCGCACCTCGGCGGCGCGGGGACCAACGACGTGGCGGTCTCACCCGACGGCAAGACCCTCTACGCCACCAACGGCGGGGCCAACGCGCTGGCGATCATTCCGACCGCCTCGGCGAGCGGCGCGGGGCTGGTTCCCACCGGTTGGTACCCGACCGCCGTTGCGGTGAGCGCCGACGCGAAGCGCATCTTCGTCGTCAACGGCAAGAGCAGCGCCGGGCCGGACCCGGGCAACTGTCGCGTCAACACCGGCATCGATCCGCACCACGACGACGCCTGCCGGGCGATGAACCAGTACGTGTGGCAGGACGAGAAGGCCGGCTTCCTGACCTTGCCGGCGCCCACCCCGGCGGCGCTGGCCAGGCTCACCCAGCGCGTGGCGCTGAACAACCGCATGGGCGCGGCCATGAGCGAGGCCGACGTGCGCGCCATGGCGTTCCTGCGCGCCCACATCCGCCACGTGATCTACATCGTGAAGGAGAACCGCACCTACGACCAGATGCTGGGCGACCTGGAGGTGGGCGACGGCGACCCGAAGCTGACCGTGTTCGGCGCCGCGATGACGCCTAATCAGCACCAGCTGGCGCGCCAGTTCGTCGACCTCGACGCCTTCTTCGACTCCGGCGAGAGCAGCAACACCGGCTGGGACTGGACAACCGCGGCGCGCACCAACGACTGGACCGAGCGCGAGGCGCCGGTGAACTACGCCAACCGCGGCCTGCAGTACGACCAGGAAGGCGCCAACCGGAACATCAACGTCGGCTACGCCACCTCCGACGAGCGGCGGCAAGCCAATCCGCTCAGCCCGCCGGATCCCAACGTGTTGCCCGGCGCCAGAGACGTCGCCGCGCCCGACGGCCCGGACGACGAAGAAGGGCGCGGCTATATCTGGGACGCGGCGCTCAGAGCCGGCATCTCCATCCGCAACTACGGCTTCTTCGGCGACCTGACGCGCTACCAGCCGGCGATGGGCGCGGCGATGATCCCGCTGGAGCACGAACCGGCCAAGACCGGCCACCAAGTGTTCTACACCTCCAAGGCGGCGCTGCGGCCTTACACCGATCCCTACTACTGGGGCTTCAACCAGGCCCTGCCCGACTACTGGCGCTACACCGAGTGGGCGCGGGAGTACGACGCCGGCGCCGCCAAGGGCCAGGCGCCCGGCCTGACCATGCTGCGGATGCCGCACGACCACACAGGCTCGTTCGAGCAGGCCATCGATGGCGTCAACACCGTGGAGGCCGAGCTCGCCGACAACGACTATGCCGTCGGCCTGGTGGTGCAGAAGGTGGCCGAGGGCCCCTTCGCCAAGGACACGCTGATCTTCGTGATCGAGGACGACGCGCAGGACGGCCCTGACCACGTCGACGCGCACCGCTCCATCGCCTTCGTCGCTGGGCCTTACGTAAAGCAGGGGCAGGTGGTCTCGATGCGCTACACCACGGTCAACATGCTGCGCACCATCGAGGCGGTGCTGGGCCTGGCCCCGATGGGCGTCAACGACGCGCGCGCCGCGCCGATGACCGAGGTGTTCGACCTGACCAAGGCCGACTGGACCTACACCGCGCTGGTCCCGGGCGTGCTGCGAACGACCCAGCTGCCGCTGCCGGCGCCCGCCACCGCCGAGGCCGCCTGCCCGGCGCCGGCGGCGCGCTCGCGGGCCTACTGGTCGGCGGCCATGGCCGGCCAGGACTTCACCCAGGAAGACCACCTGGACACGCCGCGCTTCAACCGGGCGCTCTGGCGCGGGCTGAAGGGCGACGCGCCCTACCCCACCCGCCGTAGCGGCGCGAACCTGCGCGCGGGCCGCCCGGCGCTGCTGGCGGCGGCGGGGGTGAGCCGGTGCGGGTGAGGGCGCGGCTTGAGCAAAGCTGACAGCCAGCGCCGCGTTGGAGCGGTGGGCGCCACCGTAAATTGCCGATAGTAACGGTCCCTTGCCCACGGGATCGCGTTCGCGGCGACGGGCCGTTGGAAGTTTTTCTGGACGATGTCAAAGAGCCAGGGCTGACGCATTAGTGTCGGTCGTCACTTCAGGTAATGTCTGACGGTCGCATTTCAACCCCTGTCCGTCATCGCCGGGCGTCAGTCCCGGCGACCCATGCACGCGAACGCTGGCAGGTGGCCGTGCCAGAGCACGGCCATGGCTCGCAGGGTGTTATTGGGTGGCCGACACTGACGGTCGGCCATGACGGATAAAGGGGGTGGGCTTACGTCACCACCGCAATGCCGCTCAACCTACGTCACCGGCTCCGGCTCGTACGTCGGTTCGGGGTGGCGGCCGAGGCGGCGGCGGACGCGGTCGAGGTAGACGTAGATCACTGGCGTGGTGAACAGCGTCAGCACCTGCGAGACCAAGAGGCCGCCGATGATCGCCCAGCCCAGCGGCTGGCGGAACTCGGCGCCGGTGCCCTGGCCCAGCACCATCGGCACGCCGCCGAGGAGCGCGCAGGCCGTGGTCATCAGGATCGGACGCAGACGCTGGTGGGACGCCTCCCGCACGGCCTCCAGCGGGCTCATGTTGTGCTCGCGCTCCATCCTCAGCGCCACGTCGACGATCATGATGCCGTTCTTCTTCACGATGCCGATCAAGAGGATGATGGCGATGATGCCGATGACGTTGAGGTCCTGACCCGCCGCCAAAAGCGCCAGCAGCGCGCCGACGCCCGCCGATGGCAAGGTCGAGAGGATGGTCAGCGGGTGGATGTAGCTTTCGTAGAGGATGCCCAGGATGATGTAGACGGCCAGCAGGGCGGCGGCGATCAGCACCGGCTCGCTGGACAGCGACTGCTGGAAGGCCTGGGCGGTGCCGGTGAACGAGCCGGTGACCGTCGCCGGCGCGCCCAGCCGCAGCCGCGCCTGGTCGATCAGCTGGGTCGCCTGGCCGAGCGAGGCGCCGGGCGCCAGGTTGAACGAGATGGTGGTGGCCGGGAACTCGCTCTGGTGGCTGATGGTCAGGCTGGAGGTCGAGTTGGCGTCCACCTTGACGAACAGGCTGAGGGGCACCGTCTTGCCGGTGAGTGGAGACATGATGCGGATGGTGTTGAACAGGTCTGGCGAAGACGCGAGCTCCGGCGGGCCCACCAGCACCACGTGGTAGCTGTTCACCTGGGTGAAGAACTGGGCGATCTGGCGCTGGCCGATGACGTTGTAGAGCGCCGCGTCGATGTCGGCCGGCGCGATCCCAAAGCGCGCCGCAGCGTCGCGGTCGATGGTTAGACGTATGGCGGCGCCGCCCGACTGCTGGTCCGAGCTGACGTCGGCCAGCTGCGGAATCTGCTGCATGGCCTGAACCAGCCGCGGACCCCAGGTGTCCAGCTCGTTCAGGTCCGGATCGCTCAGCGCGTACTGGTACTGCGCCTGACCGGTCCGACCGCCCAGTCGAATGTCCTGCGAGGCCTGGAGGTAGGCGCGGACCCCGACAAGGCGGCTCAGCGCCGGGCGCAGGTCGTTGATGATCTCGGTGGCTGACCGCGTCCGCCCGGAATCCTTGGGCTTCAGACTGATGTTGAGGTTGGCCTGGTTGGAGCCGCCGCCGCCGAGGAAGACCCCCACGCCGGTGACGTTGGGATTGGCGTCGATCACGGCGGCGACCTGCTGCACCTTCCCCGACATCTTGGCGAACGACGCGTCCTGAGAGGTCAGAACGACGCCCTGGATGAAGCCGGTGTCCTGCTGGGGGAAGAAGCCCGTGGGCACGGTGGCGTAGAGCACCACCGCCACGCCGACGGCGACCAGGAACACGGCGAAGGTGACCCGCATGTGCCGCAACACCACATCGAGCGCGCGGGCATAGCCCTTCTCCAGCCGGTCGAAACCCGTCTCCAGCGCCTTGGTGAAGCGGTTGGTCGGCGGCCCGGGCTGCTTGAGGAACTGGCCGGCCAGCATCGGCGTCAGCGTCAGCGACATGGCGATGGAGACCAACACCGCCCCCGAGAGGGTGATGGCGAACTCGCGCATCAGGAGGCCGACGACGCCGCCCATGAACATCAACGGCGTGAACACCGCGATCAGCGAGATCGAGATGGTCATGATGGTGAAGGCGATCTCGCCCGAGCCCGCCAGCGCCGCCTCGAACGGGTCGGCGCCATGCTCGATGCGTTTCCAGATCACCTCTTCCATGACGATGGCGTCGTCGACGACGAAACCGACGGCGATGGTCATGGCCATCAGGCTGAGGTTGTCGAGACTGAAGTGCAGCGCCAGCATCACCGCGCAGGTGGACAGCAGACACACCGGTATGATGGCGCTGGGGATCAGCGTGGCGCGCACGTTGCGAAGGAACATGAAGATCACGCCCACCACCAGCAGCACCGTGACCATCAGCGTGATCTCCACGTCGCGCACCGAGGCGCGGATGGTCTGGGTGCGGTCGGCGACGATGCTCACCGCGATCGCCGGCGGGATGTCGGCCTCCAGCCCCGGCAGCGCCGCGTTGATGCGGTCCACCGTCTTGAGGACGTTGGCGCCGGGTTGCTTGAAGACGATCAGCAGGATCGCGCGACCGGACGAGAGCGTCTTGTCGGTATTGCCTTTGCCGGCGAAGGCCCAGGCGCCGACCTGGTCGTTCTCGACGCTCTGCACCACCTGGCCGATGCTGGTGAGCGGGATCGCCGCGCCGTTGCGATAGCCGACGATCAGGTTCTGCCAGGGCGCGGCGCTGAGCATCTGGTCGTTGGCGTAGACGTTGTAGTTCTTCAGCGGGCCGCTGATGTTGCCCTTCGGCGCATTGACCGTCTGCGCGGCCAGCTGGGTGCGTATCTGGTCGAGCTGCAACCCGAGCGCGGCGGTCTTGCGGGGGTCGATCTGGATGCGCACCGCCGGCTTCTGCTGGCCGCCGACGTTGACCAGGCCGACGCCGTCGATGCGTGAGATCTGCTGGCTGAGGACGTTGTCGGCGTAGTCGGAGACCGTCGACAGCGGCAGCGTCTTCGATGTCAGCGCGATGATCAGGATCGGCGAGTCGGCCGGGTTGACCTTGCGGATGGTCGGCGCCGAGGGAAGGTTGGTGGGCAGCTGGCCGCTGGCGGCGTTGATCGCCGTCTGGACGTCTTCCTCGGCCGAGTTGAGGTCGCGCGACAGGTCGAACTGGATCGTAATGCTGCTGGAACCCAGCGAGCTCACCGAGGTCAGTTCGGTGACGCCCGGAATCTGCGAGAACTGCCGCTCCAGTGGCTGAGCGATGTTGGAGGCGGTGGTCTCGGGGCTGGCGCCCGGCAGGCTGGCGCTGACCTGCACGGTGGGGAAGTCCACCGCCGGCAGCGCCGCCACCGGGAGGTTGAAGAACGCGACGATGCCAACGACCAGGAAGGCCGCGGCGATCAGCGACGTGGCGATCGGCCGGCGGATGAACGGGGCGGAGATATTCAAGCGCCGCCCCCGCCGCCACCTTGGCCGCCCCCACCGCCTTGCCCACCGCCGCCTGGGCCGCCGCGACGATGACCGCCGGGTCCGCCGCCTGGCGGGCCGCCGCCCAGCGACACAGTCGAGCCCGGCCGCAACGACATCTGGCCGTCGGTCACCACCTGCTGGCCTGGCGTCAGGGCGCCCGCGATCACCGCCACGGGGCCGGTGGTGGCAGTGACGTTGACCGGCACGTTCATGGCCTTGTGGTCGGCGCCGACCACATAGACGAAGGCGCCGCTCGGGCCCTGGTTCACCGCCTGCGCCGGCACCGTCAGCACGTGCGGCAGCGTCTGCATGGTCAGGCGCACATTGACGAACTGGCCGGGCCACAGAAGCTTCGGATCGTTGGCGAAGCGCGCTTTCATCGCCACCGTGCCGGTGGCTGGGTCGACGTGGTTGTCGGCCACCACCAGCTGACCGACGCCGAGCGAAGCGCCGGTTTCCTGGCTGAAGGCCTCGGTGGCCAGCGGCCGGCTGAACGCGGCGGACGCGTCGGAGAGGCGCTGGAAGTCGCCCTGCGGCACCGTGAAGGTGACCGCGATCGGGGTGATCTGGTTGACGCTGACGATGCCGGTGGTGAGGCCGGTGGTGACCACGTTGCCGGGGTCCACCAGGCGCACGCCGACGCGGCCGGCGACCGGCGAGGCGATCTTGCAGTAGCGCACATTGACCTGGGCGGCGGCCACCGAGCCCTTGTCCACTTCGACCGTGCCCTGGTCCTGCTTGACGGTGGCCGCTTCGTCTTCGGCGGTCTGCCGGGCGATGGAGTTCTGCGACACCAGCTGCTGATAGCGGGCGAGGTCGACCTGGGCGCCGGCCAGCGTGGCGCTGTCGCGGGCCAAGGCGCCCTGCGCCTGGGCCAGCGTCGCCTGGTAGGGGCCGCAGTCGATCTCGGCCAGTGTGGTCCCGACGGCGACGTCAGAGCCTTCCTGCGCCACGTAGGTGAGGCGTCCGTTGATCTGCGGATTGATGATCACGCCTTGCCAGGCCTGCGCGGCGCCCAGCGCGGTGATGTAGACCGGCACGTCCTGAACGCTGACGGGGGCCAACGTTACCGGCGTCGGCGGCGGACCTCTGCGGGGCGGCGCTTTGTGGGTGAGCAGCCACAGGCCCACCAAGACCGCAACGAGCAGGAGTCCCAGCAGGAGAAATCCCCACCGGAACCGTCGGGGTGGCGTCATTCAAGCTTCCTCTGCCAACGGGCCAGCGCGGGACGCCAGCGCCTTAGTACGCCGCACGCTCGCGCCGATGTCAGAGCCGCAAGACTCAGAGGCGCTTCTGCGTCGAGGACGGCCCGGCCCAGGGACGTCGCGGCAGTCGATGGTCGATCCTTATTGCCTTGATCCGAGTAGGCGCCGCGGCGCCGCACTCTCGTACTAGCCCCCAGCAGCGGTCCGGCTCAAGCCCAAGCGGGCAAGGGTCCTTGGCGCCAGAGAGCGGCGCCGCCGTGTGCGCCGTGGATGTGACAGCGACACGACGGCGCCGTCCGCAGCTCAGTCTTCGTCGCTGCGGGCCGCCAGATCGCGCACCTTGTGGTCGGCGCCTCTGGGCATCACCAGCACCCGCTCCGGCGTCGCCACCACGATCAGGTCGGAGACGCCGTGCGCGGCCACGCGGACATTCTCGGCGAACACCAGCGAGCCGGTCACGTCGTCGAGCACCACCTGGCCCCACACCGCGTTGTCCGACCGGTCGCGCGGCTGCACGTCCCACACCGCCGACCAGGCGCCGACGTCGCTCCAGGCGAACGAGACCGGCGCCACCGCCGCCAGCGCGGTCCGCTCCATCACGGCGTGGTCGATCGAGATCGAAGGCGCGCCGGCGAACGCCTCAGCGTCGAGGCGCAGGAAGTCGTCGTCGGCGTGAGCGCGGTCAAGCGACGCGCGGACGGCGGCCACCACCGCCGGCTCGTACGTCTCCAGCTCCGCCACCAGCAGCGCCGCGCGCATCAGGAAAATGCCGGTGTTCCACAGGCAGCCGGCGGCGATCAGGGTCTCGGCGGCCGGCGCCGCGGGCTTCTCGATGAAGCGTGACACCGCGAAGGTCACCGCATCCACCGGCGCCCCGGGTTCGATGTAGCCGTAGGCGCTGCTGGGCTCGGTGGGGCGCACCCCGAACAGCACCAGTCGCCCCGCGGCGGCGGCGGGAGCGGCCGCGGCGACAGCGGCGCGGAACGCCGCGGCGTCCGGGATGGCGGCGTCGGCGTGCACGGAGAGGATCGTCGCGTCGGGGCCGGATCGAAGCGCCAGCAGCGCGCCCAGCGCCAGCGCCGGGGCGCTGTTGCGGCCCACCGGCTCCAGCACCACCTGGCCGGCCGTCAGGCCCGCTTCCAGCAGTTGCTCGCCGATCAGGAACCGCTGGGCCGCGGCGCCGACGATGATCGGCCGGGCGAACAGCGCCGGGTCGGCCAGGCGCCGCACCGTCTGCTGCAACAAGGTCTCGTCGCCCGCCAGCGCCAGGAACGGCTTGGGCCGGTCGGCGCGCGACAGCGGCCACAGGCGCTTGCCCTCGCCGCCGCACAGGATCACGGGCACGATCATTCCCGCCCCCTAGAGCGCGCTGGCCGAAAGGGAAACCGCTTTCGCCTATCGGGGGCGTGGCGGCGCGGCGTCGTCAGCCCCGCGAAACCTTTGGTTAGCCGCGGAAAACAGGCCCATAGCTGCGGTAGTCGCAGAGAGAGAGACCCATGGCCCTGGTGCTGGTGGTCGATGACGATCCAGTGTTCCGCGAGATCGCGACGGAGATGCTGCGTCAGGCCGGCTATCAGGTGCGCCAGGCCGAGAACGGCCGCGTCGCCACCGAGCGCGCGATGCCGGCGGCGCCCGACCTGGCGGTGGTCGACATGCTGATGCCCGAGCGCGACGGCATCGAGACCATTGGCGACCTGAAGACGCGCTGGCCAGGGGTGCGCATCATCGCGGTCTCGTCCGGCGGCCGCGGCGCTCTCGACGCCGGGGTGCTGCTGCGCGCGGCCAAAGCGCTGGGCGCCGACGCGGCGCTGGAAAAGCCGCTGAACCACGACACCTTCCTGGGCCTGGTTCGCTCTCTGGTCGGCTGAGCCGGTGGCGCCGCGCAAGCGCTTGTCCTAGTGTTTGAATCTCCCTGCCGCCGGAGCGTTTCGCCCATGGTCCGCCGATGCGTCTGCTGCTGACTGGCGCGGGCGGACGCCTGGCCGGCGCGGTGGCGCGGCGGCTGGCGCGGCGCGCGGACATCGCCCTGACGACCGAAGCGCTCGATCTTGCCGATCGCGCAGCGACCGAGGCGCGCCTGCGGGCCGCGGCCCCGGAGGTGGTGGTCCACGCCCTCGCCCGGCCGGGCGGCGCGCCCCAGCGACGGCTCGCGGACACCGTCATCGCCACCGCCAATCTCGCGCTCGCCGTCGGGCGCGCCGCGCCCGCCGCCCGCCTGCTGCTGCTCAGCTGTTCGTCCGTCTACGGCGCAACGGCGGCGCCGGTGCGGCTGGCCGAGACCGACCTGGCCGCGCCTTCCGATGTCGACGGGATCGCCGTGCTGGCCGCGGAGCGGTGCGCCGGCGCTGCCTGCGCCCGGGGGGGCGTCCCGTTCACGGTGTTGCGGGTGTTCGATCAGGACGATGGCGCCCCGCCGCCCGGGCTGGTCCGCGATCTGGTCGATCCCGACGACGTCGCGCGGGCGGTGGCGGCCGTCCTCGACGGCGACGTCTGGGGCGCCATCGTCAATGTCGGCTCGGGCGTCGGCACGCCGCCGGCAGGCCCGACAACCGCCTGGCGCGTCGCCGATCCGGCGCGCTGCGAGGCGCTGCTCGGCTTTCGGCCAGGCGCGGACGAGCGCGGGGCGCGGGCCGCCGGCGGCGGCCGGTGAAAGCGGCGCTGGCGATCTTCCGCCTGCAGCCGGCAGGCGGGCTGGAGCAGCATGCGCTGCGCCTCGCCGAAGCGCTGGCGGCGCGGGGCTGGGCGACCACGCTGGTCACCACCGTGGCCCCAGCGAGGCCGCCCGCCGGCGTCGCCGTGCGGGTGATCCAGGCGCGCGGCCACAGCAATCATGGACGCCTCGCCGCTTTCGCCGCCGACGCGCGCGCCGAGGTCGCCGGGGCCGACCGCGCGGTCGCCTTCCACGCCATCCCCGGCTTCGACTGGGTGTTCCTCGCCGACCCGAGCCGCGCCCGCCCCAGCTGGTGGCGCGGCTTGCTGCCCCGCTACGCCACCTATGCGCGGCTGGAGCGCGCCGCCTTCGCGCCGCCGTCGCCGACGCGGGTGCTGTGCCTCTCCACGGCGCAGCTCGAAGGCGTGGCCGCCAACGACGGGACCGAGCGCAAGCGCCTCGTGCGGCTACCGCCCACCCTGGATCCGCCGATCGCGACCGAGGCCGACATCACGCCGGGCGCCAAGGCCGCGGCGCGGGCGGCGCTGGGCGTGCCGGCGGACGGGCCGCTGTGGCTCTGGGTCGGCCTGCAGCCGAACACCAAGGGGTTGGACCGGGCGCTGGCGGCGCTGGCGTTGTCGCCGAACGCGCGGCTCCTGGTCTGCGGCCTCGGCGCCGAGGCGGTGAACGGCGCGAAGCCGCCGCGCGTCAGCTGGCTCGGCTTGCAGCCGGCGGAGGGCGTGCGCCAGGCGATGATCGCCGCCGACCTGCTGGTGCACCCGGCCCGCGCCGACGTCACCGGCGGGGTGATCCTGGAGGCGATGGCGCAGGGCCTGCCGGTGGTGGTCACCGACGTCTGCGGCTTTGCCGAGCATGTGCGGGCGGCGAACGCCGGGGTGGTGCTGCCGGCGCCGCTGGGCCCGACCGATCTCAGCCGCGCGCTGGCGGGGATCACCCCAGCGCAGCTCGCCGCGTGGTCCGCCAACGCGCTGACCTACGCCCGCCAGCCGGGGCTGTTCAGCGGGCTGGCCCACGCGGTGGATCTGATCGTGCGCGGGTGACTTGGCCGCTGACCGGGCCTAGATCGCCGCCATGAGCGACGACCTCCTGACCCTGGCCGAGATCGAGGCCGCCCGCGCCCGCATCGCCCCGTACGTGCGCCGCACGCCGGTGCTGAGTTCCGACGTGCTCGACGACGCGACGGGCGCGAAGCTCTTCTTCAAGTGCGAGAACCTGCAGCACGTCGGCGCCTTCAAGGCGCGCGGGGCGGCGAACGCGGTGCTGGCGTTGTCGGAGGCCGAAGCAGCGAAGGGCGTCGCCACCCACTCCTCCGGCAACCACGCGGCGGCGGTGGCGCGGGCGGCGGGCCTGCGGGGCATCGCGGCGTACATCGTCATGCCGGAGGGCGTCTCAGCGCCGAAGGCGGCGCAGGTGGAGCGGCTGGGCGGTCGCATCACCTGGTGCGCGCCGACGCAGGCCGCTCGCGAAGCCGCCACGGCGACGATCGTCGCCGAGACCGGCGCGGCGCTGATCCATCCTTACGACAACCGCTTCGTGCAGGCGGGCCAGGGCACGGCGGGGCTGGAGCTGCTGGAGGATGCGCCGGACCTCGATCTGGTGCTGGCGCCCATCGGCGGCGGCGGGCTGATCAGCGGCGTCGCCAGCGCGGTGAAGGCGCTGCGGCCGGGGGCGCTGGTGATTGGCGCCGAGCCGGCGGGCGCCGACGACGCGGCGCGCTCGTTCCGCGCCGGCCGCCTGATCCCGCTGGACAAGCCCGACACCATCGCCGACGGCCTGCGCGCCTCGCTGAGCGCGTCCACCTTCGCCCACATCGCGGCGCGGGTGGACGACGTGGTGACGGTGTCGGAAGCGGGCATCGTCAGCGCGATGCGAGCGCTGTGGGAAGCGCTGAAGATCGTGGTCGAGCCGTCCTCGGCGGTGCCTTACGCCGCGATCCGCGAAGGCAAGGTGGACGTGGCGGGCAAGCGGGTGGGGGTGGTGCTGACGGGGGGGAATGTGGATCTGGACCGGCTGCCTTGGGCCTGAGGTCTCCTCACCCGCCCGGAGAGGTGGGGGAGGTGGCTTTGGGCGCGTAGCGGGCAAAGACGGAGGGGGCGCTTAGCGCCGCTTGCGCCAGACGCCCCCTCCACCACTTCGTGGTCCCCCTCCCCCGCCTCTTCGGGCGGGTGAGGAGAGAGTAGCTACGCCTACGCCGTCTCTTCCCCTTCCGCGGCTAGCGCTGCCTCCGCCGCAGCCTTGGCCGCCGGGTAGTCGGCTTTGCCGTTGGCGGCGCGGATGGGGCGGTCGGCGAGGAAGATGCGCTTGGGGGTCTTGTAGCCGGCGAGGCTCTGGCGGACGTGAGCGCGCAGCGTCGCCTCGTCCAGCGCCGCGCCCTCTTTCAGCGTCACCACGCCGGTCACCGCCTGGCCCCACTTCTCGTCGGGCAGACCGACCACCAGCGAATCCTCGACCGCGTCGTGCGTCTTCAGCGCTTCCTCGACCTCTTCGGGAAAGACCTTCTCGCCGGCGGTGTTGATGCAGGCGCTGCCGCGGCCCAGCAGCGTCAGCGAGCCGTCGGCCTCGACGATCACCCAGTCACCGGGGATCGAGTAGCGCACGCCGTTGATGGTGCGGAAGGTGCGCGCGCTCTTCTCGTCGTCCTTGTAGTAGCCGAGCGGATTGGGGCCGCTGATGGCCACCATGCCGGGCACGCCCGAGCCAGGCGTCACCAGCTGGTCGTTCTCGTCGAAGACGCTGCAGCGCTCGCCGATGACGAACTTGGCGGTGGGCGCCTCGACGCCCTTGGCCATCATCGACGAGCCCATGCCCAGCGCCTCGGACGACGAGAAGCCGTCGTTGAGGATCACCTGCGGCATGTGTTCGAGAAGGCCGCGCTTGACCTCGACGCTCCACATCACCCCCGAGGAGATGATCATGGCCAGCGACGAGACGTCGTACTTGCCGGGGTTGGCGTTCAGCGCATTGAGGATCGGCCGGGCGAAGCTGTCGCCGACGATGGCCATCATCTGAGGCCGGTGCTTGTCGACGGCGCGCAGCAGCTCCTCGGCGTCGAAGCCCTCGCCCTCCAGCGTCACCACCGAGCCGCCCGACAGCATCGCGCCCATGGCGGTCAACAGGCCGGTGCCATGCATCAACGGCGGGGCGGGCAGGGTGCGCATGCCGGGCGCCTTGGCGGTCGCCGCCGCGAGCTCCTCCAGCGTCTCGGACACCGGGCCCATCCGCCGCTGCGCCGCCAGCGTGATCTCGCGCAGGTCGTCGTGGGTCCAGATCACGCCCTTCGGCATGCCGGTGGTGCCGCCGGTGTAGATGAAGAACTGGTCGTCGCCGGAGCGCTCGATGTCGAGCGGGCCGCCGTTGCCTTGCTCGGCCAGTCGCTCGAACGGCTCGGCGAACGGGGCGAGCTTGCCGTCGCCGCTGACCTCGATCCAGGTTTTCACCTTCGGCAGTTGCGGGCGGATCTCGGCCACCGCGTCGCGGAACTCCGAGGCGTAGACCACCGCCTGCGCATCCGAATTGTCGAAGATGTACCAGACCTCCTGCGGCGTGTAGCGGTAGTTGACGTTGACGTGGGTCATCCGCGCCTTGAAGCCGGCCGCCAGCGCCAGCAGGTATTCGGGGCGGTTGCGCATGTAGATGGCGATCTTGTCGCCCGGCTGAGCCCCGCGCTTGATCAGACCGCGCGCCAAGTTGTTGGTCGCCTTGGTCGCTTCGCCCCAGGTGATGACGCGCTCGCCGTGGATGAAGGCTGGCTTGTCGGCCGGCGTCGCCGGCGAGATGGCGTCGAGGATGTCTCCGAAATTCCAGCCCACGCGTCTTCCCTAAACGGTTCTCGGTGTTGATGCTCTAGGCGTTGCGGGCCATCAGCCCGCCGTCGACCGGGATCGTCGCCCCGGTGATGTAGGAGGCGGCCGGCAGGCAGAGGCTGAGCGTGACGTGCGCCACCTCCTCCGGCTCGCCATAGCGGCGCATCGCGGTGCGCCGGGCCGCAAAGATCGTCTTGTCGGCTTCGGGTATGCCTTGCGTCATGCCGGTGTTGATCGGCCCGGGGCAGATGCAGTTGACGGTAATGCCCTCCTTGCCGAGCTCCACCGCCAGGGCTCGGGTCAGACCCGTCACGCCGGCCTTGGCCGCCGCGTAGGCCGAGTCCCGCGCCGTCGCGCCCAGCGCCTCGGTGGAGGCGATGTTGACGATGCGCGGGCTCTTCGACCGGCGCAGGTATGGCAGCGCGGCGCGGATGATGCGCGGATGCGCGGTCAGCAGGATCGGAAGCGCCCGCTCCCAGACCGCTTCGTAGTTCGGCGCGTCGATCGGCGCGCCGCCGGGCACGCCGGCGTTGTTGATCAAGCAGTCGAGCCCGCCCAGCGCCGCGGCGATCTCGGGGATCGTCTTGGCGATGGCGTCCGCGTCGCTGACGTCGAGCGCCCAGGCGGTCGCGTCATGCCCCTCGGCGCGGATCTCGCCGGCCACCGCCTCGGCGTCCTCGAGCCGCCGGTCGGTCACCGCCATCTTGGCGCCCTCGCGGGCGAACACCGTCGCCGTGGCCCGCCCCATGCCGCTCGCCGCGCCGGTGACCAGCGCCACGAGGCCTTCGACGGAGCGGGAAAGACGTGCGACAGGCGCCATGCGTTCAGTCTAGGGCCCCACTGACGCTGGGGCATTCAATCCTCTCCGGAGCCCCCCCCTGGAGGCCGCGCGACCCCGGCGCCTTCACCGGCACGTCGCCCATGAAGTCGTTCTTGCCGATGACGACGCCAAGGTGGCGCAGGATGTCGTAGGCGGTGGTGATGTGGAAGAAGAAGTGCCCGTAGCTTAGTTTCAGCAGGAAATTGCCGGCGGTCATCGTCGCCCCTGGGGGCTCGTACAACCCAACGTCGGCACCCGGATCGATGCTGAGGTCGGCCGGGGTCGCCGCATCCATGTAAGTCACCGCCGCATCGACCGCCGCGCGGCAGTCCTTCAGTGTCTGCAGTCCCTCCGCCCGCGGATAGGATTGGCCGCGCAGCACCCCCACCATGGCGGCCGAGTGGACGAGCGCCTGGCGCACCTGAAACGCGAAAGGCTCCATGTCAGGGTGGAGGCGGAAGCCGATCAGCTCGGCTTCGGCGAGCGCGCCCGAGTCGCAATGCACCTGCGCCTTGGCCAGGACGTCGGAGAACGCCGCGAGGTATTGCCGAAACACCGGCGCGGAAATGTCGTAGATGGAAAGCAACATCGGATCGCTCCTGTTCGCGGCTTGCGCCCGGTCCGACGGGGCGCTGCCTGCGTGCGCCTCGGACGACGTGCCCCGCTAGCGCGGTCAGCATCCGGCCAAGATGCCGCCTTGTCACCATCGGCGATGACGAAGTGTTGGGGCGATGATAGGGGGCGCCCATGCTCGAGCAACTGAAGGCCAACAACCGCGACTGGGCCGATGGGAAGATCGCCGCCGACCCCGGCTTCTTCCAGCGCCTGGTCGGCCAGCAGAGCCCGCAGTATCTGTGGATCGGCTGCTCGGACAGCCGCGTGCCCGCCAACGAGATCGTCGGCCTCGATCCCGGCGAGGTGTTCGTCCACCGCAACGTCGCCAACCTCGCCCCGCCGCAGGACGCCAACTACCTCTCGGTGCTGCAGTACGCGGTCGAGGTGCTGCAGGTGCGGCACGTGCTGGTGGTGGGCCACTACGGCTGCGGCGGCGTCGCTGCGGCGGTCGACGGCCAGCGGCGCGGCCTGATCGACCACTGGCTGCACCCGATCCGCGAGGTCGCCCACCAGCACGCCGACGAGCTGGCCGGCTGCGACGACGGCCAGCCGCGGCTCGACCGGCTGTGCGAGTTGAACGTGGAGCGCCAGGTGATGAACGTCGCCTCGGACGTCTTCGTGCAGGACGCCTGGGCGCGCGGCCAGCCGCTCAGCGTGCACGGCTGGGTCTACTCGCTGGCGAGCGGCCTGGTGAACGACCTCAACGTCACCGTCAGCAATCCGGAGGAGTTCGCCCGGCTCGGCTGAGGCCTCGAAGCCGCAGATTTCATCGCAAAGGCGCCGCAAACAACGGTGGCCGCCGCAGCCAAGCGTCGCTTCATCCTGGCGAAGACGGCGCAAGGCGGAGTTCCCTCGCGTCCGGCTTGCCGGCCGGCCGGCGGGGGCGCAACGTTTGCGCCTCGGAGGAGAGCCCATGTTCAGGAAGCCCATCTCGGCCGACTCGCACATCACCGAGCCGCCGAACTGCTACGTCGACTACATCGAGCCGGCGTTCCGCGACCGCGCCCCGGTCGTCAAGGAGGTGGAGGGCATCGGCGACGCGTTCGTGATCGACGGCATGCCGGGCGCGGTGCCGCTGGGCCTCCTGGCCGCCGCCGGCAAGGACCCGAAGGACATCACCACCGGCGGCGTCGCCTTCAAGGACCTCTGGCGCTCCGGCTGGGACCCCAAATACCGCGTCGCCGACCAGGAGACCGACGGCGTCGCCGCCGAGATGATCTACCCCACCGTCGGCATGCTGCTCTGCAACCACGCCGACTTCGACTTCAAGAAGGCCTGCTTCGAGGCCTACAACCGCTGGCTCGCCGAGTACTGCGCGGTCTCCCCGCACCGCCTCCATGGCCTTGCGCAGGTTTCGATGCGCACGCCGGAGGACGGGCTCGAGGAGCTGAAGACCGTCCACGCGATGGGCTTCAAAGGCGTGATGATGCCGGGCGATCCGGCCGTCGAGGACTACGACAGCCCGATCTACGACAAGGTGTTCGCCACCGCGGTCGAGCTTAACCTGCCGCTCTCGTTCCACATCCTCACCACCAAGTCCGGCAGCCTGGCGCAGAACCCGCGCGGACCGCGCATCAACAGTTTCCTCTCCATCATCCGCGGCAACCAGGACATCATCGGCACGCTGATCTTCGGCGGCGTCTTCGACCGCCACCCCGACCTCAAGGTGGTCTGCGTCGAGGCCGACGCCGGCTGGGCGCCGCACTACATGTACCGCATGGACCACGCCTATAAGCGGCACCGCTACTGGATGAAGGCGCCGCCGCTGGAGCGGCTGCCGAGCGAGTACTTTCTGCAGAACGTCTACATGACGTTCCAGGACGACTGGGTGGCCTTCAAGACCACCGCCCTCGTCAACCCGCGCCGCCTGATGTGGGCCAGCGACTTCCCGCACTCCGATTCCACCTGGCCGCACTCGCAGGCGGTGATCGAAGAGCAGGCCGCCGACCTCAGCGAAGACGAGCGCAACTGGATCTGCCACGACAACGTCGCCGAGCTCTACGGCCTGACGGTGAACTGAGAGGCGAGTTTCCCGCGCCAAACCGCGCGCGGCGCTTATGGTTAACCGGCGAT
>DASXZG010000097.1:0-4952 GCA_036502045.1 Caulobacteraceae bacterium
TTGCCGGAGCGATTGCCCGCCTTCGCGAAGGCGGGCAATCGCACACCGCTCCTCCAAACTGAGCTGCTCGTAGCGACGTCCCATCGCAACACTCCCGCCAGCGAGTGTTGCACTTCGTTTGAGAACTCAGGGGACCCAGGCAGGACGTCGAAGGCGGGGCGGTCGCGACGAAGTTTTTAACACGAAGAACACGAAGATAGCGAAGGGCGCGGCGGGGCCGCGCCTGCAAATCCCAGGCGCGGGTGTTGGCGATTGGACGCGCGCGAAGCGAGCCTTCGCTAGCTTCGTGTCCTTCGTGTTGAATAGGCTGCCAGCAGCCCGCTCCGGCACCGAGGACTTGCCTGGGTCCCGGCCTTCGCCGGGATGAGCGGGTTGTTTGGGGGGTCATTCGGCGCCTGCCAAATGCCTGGCCACCCAGGCGCGGACCACGTCGCGGGCGCCCTCGTGTTCGATCCGATCCACCACTTCGCCGACGAAAGCCTCCGTGAGCATGGCGCGCGCGTCGGCTTCCGGGATGCCGCGTTGTTCGGCGTAGAAGAGGGCTTCTTCGTCGAGGGCGCCGACAGTGTTGCCGTGGGCGCAGGCGACGTCGTCGGCGAAGATTTCCAGTTCCGGCTTGGCGTCGACCTCGGCGCGGTCGGAGAGCAGCAGCGCGTGGTGGCCCATGCGCGCGTCGGTCTGGTCCGCGCCTTCCGCGACCACGATGCGGCCCTGGAACACGCCGCGGCCTTGATCGCGCGCCACGCCTTTGATCAGCTGGTCGGTGGTTCCGTGGGCGCCGTGGTGGGTGACGACGGTGGTGATGTCGGCGTGGCGCTGCCCCGCGACGAGATAGAGGCCGTCGAGGCGGACGGACGCGCCTGCCCCCGGATGGGCGACGCGGGTCTCCAGCCGCTGGCGGCGGGCGCCGGCGGTGATGACGGTCTGGGTGAGCGCGGCGTTGGGCGCGAGGGCGATGTCGGCGCGCGAAACGCGCACGCCGTCGGCCGCATCCTCAGCAAGGACAATGCGCTCCAGCTGCGCGCCGACACCGAGGTGGATATCGAGGTCCGCTTCCGCGGTGTAGCCGCCGCCAAGCGCTTCGTAGGTCTCGATGAGGGTCAGGCGGGCGTCCGGGGCGACGTCGATGCGGGTCTGCGAGGCATGTGCGCCCGCGCCAGTGGCGACGATGCGCAGGAGAACGGTGCGGACGGCGCCCTCCGCGATCGCGATTTCGGCCGGCCCCCGGCCGTTGACGATCTGCAGGTATTCGTCGGCCGCGAAGGGCGTCGGCGGCAATGCGCCATCGTACGCCGACGAGGCCGCTGGCAGTTCGCGGATCAGGCCGCGCAGGTCGGTCCAGCGCCAGTCCTCGTCGCGGCGCGACGGCAGCTCGGCGAGGTCGCCGGTCTCGATGGCGCGCGCCAGGCTCATCCTCCTACGCTCCCGCCGGAGCTTCGGAGGACATGTGCGCGCCCAGACCTTCGGAGCCTTGGCGAAGTAGGTCGTACTTGTCGTAGCCCTCGCGCTCCAGCTCGTGGGCCAGTTCGGGGCCGCCGCTGGCGACGATGCGGCCGGCGGCCAGCACGTGCACGCGGTCGGGGCGGATGTGGTCCAGCAGGCGCTGGTAGTGGGTGATGACCAGCATGGCGCGGTCTGGCGCGCGCATGGCGTTGACGCCCTCGGCGACGATGCGCAGGGCGTCGATGTCGAGGCCCGAGTCGGTTTCGTCGAGGATGGCGAGGCGCGGGGCGAGCACCGCCATCTGCAGGATTTCCATCCGCTTCTTCTCACCGCCGGAGAAGCCGACGTTGAGGGCGCGGCGCAGCATCTCGCGATCGATCCGCAGGGCGTCAGCCTTCTCGCCGACCAGCTTCAGGAACGCCGGCGCCGGAACCTCGGGTTCGCCGCGGGCCCGCTTCTGAGCGTTGAGCGCGGTGCGCAGGAAGGTCATCGCCGGCACGCCGGGGATTTCCAGCGGGTACTGAAACGACAGGAAGAGGCCCTTGGCGGCGCGCTCGGCGGGGTTCAACGCCAGCAGGTCTTCGCCGTCCAGCGTGACGCTGCCGCCAGTGACTTCGTAGCCGTCGCGGCCGGTGAGCACGTAGCTCAACGTGGATTTGCCGGCGCCGTTGGGGCCCATGATGGCGTGCACTTCGCCCGCGGGCAGCTCCAGCGAGAGCCCGTTGAGGATCGGCTTGCCGGCGACTTCGGCTGAGAGGTTCTTGATCGAAAGCATTGAACTCAGGACATTTTCTCCAGTAGGTACTGGGCTTCTGTAACGCTAAACCCGGTTAGTGTCGGGAGTTCTCTGGCCCAATCTGGATTGTGGACGGCCTCTGTGGCGAGCGCGTGCAGAAAAGCACACTCGCCGCCATCAAGGGGTTTCATCCACCGACGATCAGGATCAGCAAGCAGATTGGCTCTCAAATCTGGCCGATCGCCGGCCCACTTCGGTGGTCCGCCCCAAAGGTTGAGCACCAACAAGCGTGCAAGTTCCGCCTCGTTGTTCGTCAGCTGAGTCATCGCTCGACCAGGGGCCTCAAAAACTCCAGGCGGTTGCCGAAGGGGTCGTTGACATAGATGCGGTCGTGGCCGGGCAGCAGGTCATCGTCGATGACGTCGTAGCCGGCGGCCCTGGCGCGGGCGGCGAGGCCCGAGACGTCGTCGACACGGAAGGCGATGTGGGCCTTGCGGGCCGGCGCGAAGGGCGTCTCGACCCCGCAATGCACCTTCACCGCGGCGCTCTCGAACCAGCAGCCGCCGCGCTTGGCCAGCTCCGGCGGCTTCGGCTGCTCGGGCAGGCCCAGCAGGCGCTCGTAGAAGGCGCGGGCCTTGTCTTCCTCGCCGGCGGGCATGGCCACCTGGACGTGATCGATGGTTTCGAGGGTCATATGCTGGCCTCCCGTTCCTTCTCCCCTTGCGGGAGAAGGTGGCGGGCGAAGCCCGTCGGATGAGGGGTCGCGCCGCAGACGGGGATTGGCTTGCTCGAAGCAAGCCGGAAAGGCCGCATCGACCCCTCATCCGTCAGCTTCGCTGACACCTTCTCCCGCAAGGGGAGAAGGAAGAACACTGTGTTCACCCCACGCTCCCTTCCAGCGAGATCGCCACCAGTTTCTGGGCTTCGACGGCGAACTCCATCGGGAGTTCCTGCAGCACCTCTTTGACGAAGCCATTGACCAGCAGTTGCACGGCTTCCTCCTGCGAGAGGCCGCGCTGCATGGCGTAGAACAGCTGGTCGTCGGAGAGCTTGGTGGTGGTGGCTTCGTGCTCGAACTTGGCCGAGCCGTTGCGGGCCTCGATATAGGGCGTGGTGTGGGCCGCGCAGTGCTTGCCGATCAGCAGGCTATCGCACTGGGTGAAGTTGCGGGCGCCCTTGGCCCGCGGGTGGGCCGAGACCAGGCCGCGGTAAGTGTTGGACGAGTGGCCGGCGCTAATGCCCTTGGAGATGATGCGCGAGCGGGTGTTGGCGCCCAGGTGGATCATCTTGGTGCCGGTGTCGGCCTGCTGGCGGTTGTTGGTGATGGCGATGGAGTAGAACTCGCCGGACGAGCCCTCGCCGCGCAGCACGCAGGACGGATACTTCCAGGTGATGGCCGAGCCGGTCTCGACCTGGGTCCACGACACCTTGGAGCGGTCGCCGCGGCAGTCGGCGCGCTTGGTGACGAAGTTGTAGATGCCGCCCTTGCCCTCGGCGTCGCCGGGGTACCAGTTCTGCACGGTCGAGTACTTGATCTCGGCGTCGTCGAGCGCGACCAGCTCGACCACGGCGGCGTGCAGCTGGTTCTCGTCGCGCATCGGCGCGGTGCAGCCCTCGAGATACGAGACGTAGGCGCCCTTGTCGGCGATGATCAGCGTGCGCTCGAACTGGCCGGACTGGGCGGCGTTGATGCGGAAATAGGTGGAGAGCTCCATCGGGCAGCGGACGCCCGGCGGCACGTAGACGAAGCTGCCGTCGGAGAAGACGGCGCTGTTGAGACAGGCGAAGTAGTTGTCCGACACCGGCACCACGCTGCCGAGGTACTGCTTCACCAGCTCGGGGTGCTCGCGGATGGCCTCGCTCATGGAGCAGAAGATCACGCCGGCCTTGGCCAGCTCGGCCTTGAAGGTGGTGACCACCGAGACGCTGTCGAAGACGGCGTCCACCGCATAGCGCGGCGAGCCTTCGACGCCGGCCAGAACCGCCTGTTCCTTCAACGGGATGCCGAGCTTGGCGTAGGTGGCCAGCAGCTCCGGATCGACCTCGTCGAGGCTCTTGGGGCCCGCCTTCTGCTTCGGCGCGGCGTAGTAGTAGCTGTCCTGGTAGTCGATGCGCGGGAAGTTGACCCGGGCCCACGCAGGCTCCTCCAGCGCCTGCCAGCGCTCGAACGCGCCCAGGCGCCATTCCAGCATCCACTCTGGCTCCTGCTTCTGGGCCGAGATGTAGCGGATGACGTCTTCGGAGAGGCCGCGCGGGGCGTATTCGGACTCGATGTCGCTAACGAAGCCGGCCTGGTAGCGCTCCAGGGTCGCGACCTGCTCGATGGTCTGCTTTGCGGCGGGCATCGGCTAAGCCTCCACAGCTTGGCGGCGGCGCGCGGCGTGACGGGCGTAGAGTTCGCCCCAGGCCTCGCCGCAGCGGACCCAGTCAGCTTCGGTGGTCGCCCAGCCGCCACTGACGCGGATCACGGAGGGGGCGAGGTCGTGGCGGCCCATGGCCTCGGCGATGCGGCTGGCCTTCACCTTGCCGGACGAGCAGGCGGCGCCGGCGCTCACCATCACGCCCGCGAGATCGAGCCCCATCACCTGCAGCTCGGACGCAAAGTCCGGAGTCGCGAAGCTGACCGTCTGCGGCAACCGCGGCGCGGCCTCGCCCAGCACTTCGGCCCCGGCGGCCTTGACGATCTCAGCGAACGCATCGCGCCAGGCGGACTGCGTGTCCATGGCCGCCAGATCGGCGGTTTCGGCCGCCGCCGCGAATCCCACGATGCCGG
>DASXZG010000098.1:0-2233 GCA_036502045.1 Caulobacteraceae bacterium
GTTGCTTCGGCCGGGCGGACGTCTCGTGCTCATCCTGCGCGACCATTCGCGCGGCGGCGCCGACTGGCTGCCCAATCCCCTGTCCCGCCGGCCGGATGAAGCGGAGGCGACGCGGCGGCTGCTGGCTCAGAACGGCTTCGAGACCCGTCTCGCACGGCGCGGCCGGATGGTGGGCGTGGTCGGCGAGGTCCGTTAGGCAGGGGCGCGCGGCGTGGGTTTCGCTCGCGTGAGTTGAGTGCACTGTCAGTGCGTCAGGCCGGTCAGGCCACCGTCAATCAAGTATTGTGTCCCCGGAATTTGCCGGGCTTGCAGCGAGCGAGCGTGCGGCCGAGGCCCCGCTCCACGGCGGCGATGAAGGCGGCGGACCCCAGCGGACCACCCATGCGCTCGCCGGCGCGCGGCCGGGGAGGCCACCGTTAATCAGGTATTGTGTCCCCGGAATTGCCGGAATTCCATCCCTTGAGGCATGGGCTGGCCCCCCTATAGTTGCGCCTTCGAAGACATGGCGAGAACGGACGTGCCAATTTCGTTTGACCTGACACCCCAGCCGCGCCCGGAAATGTTCAAGCGCTACCGGCGCTCCACCGCCGGCCTTGAATACCGCGAGGCCTGGCCGGCGGATGACAGCGTGATCGAGCACTGGGGCCGTTGCGGAGAGCGCGGCGAGACCCGCGAGCATCCGGCCCCCGCGGCCAAGGATCAGCTCAAGGTCCTCAGGCGGCTGAAAGCCGCAGCCGCATCGGACGGGTTCAAGACCATCCCGATTTCGCGTCACGCCCAGCTGATCGTCCAGCGCGCCGTAGTCGGCATGGGAACGCCGCAGGACCTTGAAGAGCGCCACGCCCTGGAATCCTTTCTAGATGAACAGACCGGCTGGCTTGGCCTCGGCCACTGCGATGGCGGCTCGATCGGCTCGGGCGCGATGGAAGCCTTCTGCGTCGTCGTCGACGCAGAGATCGCCAGCGCCGCCCTGGCGCCCGAGCTTGCGAAATCCCGGTTCAGCGCCTTCGAGATCGCGCACATCCACTAGGGCCGTCCGGTTGCTCATCGACTCGCCCGTGGTTCGACGATCATGGGGGCGTTAAGGGGATTGGCTTGGGATCGTTGTGACGACTCGGAGGGACGAGATATGCGCCGGCGCAGTTTGCTCAAGGGTGCGGCGGCGGCCGCCCTGGCTTTCGCCTCGTCGCCGGCGATGGCCGCCCCGCGTCACCGCGTGCGTCCGGGCGCCCCCGGCTGGCCGAGCGACGCCGCCTGGGCCCGGCTGAAGGATGCGGTCGACGGGCGCCTGATCAAGCCAGAGCCCCTCGCCGCCGCCTGCGCGGCGGACGCCAAGAGTGAGGCCTGCACAACGCTCTTCAAGGAACTCGGCAACCCCTACTATGTCGGCGACCAGGCTGGCGGGACGCAGGTTTCCGGCTGGCTCGACGCCTGGACGCCGAACGTCTCGGCCTTCGCCGTGAAAGCCCAATCTTCCGCCGACGTCGCCGCGGCCGTCAGCTTCGCCCGGCGTCATGACCTCCGGCTGGCGGTCAAGGGCGGGGCGCACAGTTACCAAGGCGGCTCCGACGCCCCCGACTCCCTGCTCGTGTGGACGCGGGCGATGAACCGGATCGAGGTCCATGACGCCTTCACGCCGGCCGGCGGGACGGGACCGGGCGTGCCGGCCGTCTCGATCGGCGCCGGGGCGATGTGGACCGACGCCTACGACGCGGTGACCACCAAGGCCGGCCGCTATGTCCAGGGCGGCGGCTGCGCCACGGTGGGCGTCGCCGGCCTCGTCCTTGGCGGCGGCTTCGGCTCGTTCTCCAAACGCTACGGCACGGGCGGGGCGAGCCTCATCGAGGCCGAGATCGTCACCGCCGACGGGCAGGTGCGGATCGTCAACGCCCATCGCGATCCAGACCTCTTCTGGGCGCTGAAGGGCGCAGGCCAATGCGCCTTCGGGGTCGTGACCCGCGTAACGCTCAGGACACATGAACTCGGCGACCGGGCCGGCGGGTTCTCACTGAGGGTCTCGGCCAAGACAGATGAGGCGTTCCGCAGGCTGCTCGCCGCCTTCGTCGATGTCATCGCCGAGGGCCTGATCAATCCCCACTGGGGCGAGAGCGTGCAGATCACCCCGTCCAACCGGCTCGAGGTCAACATGGTCTTCCTGGACCTCGACTCGAAGCAGGCCAGGGCCGCTTGGAAGCCGCTCATAGATCTCGTCGCCGCGACACCGACCGACTAC
>DASXZG010000099.1:0-17467 GCA_036502045.1 Caulobacteraceae bacterium
CGACCGTATCGTGGATCTCCAGCGCCTGTTTGCGCAACGTCTCGTAGGTGTCGGTGGCCTGGCCCGCGGCGCCCGCGACCACGGCCTTGGCCTTCCTCGCGGTCTGCTCGATCCGGACCTTCGCCGCCCCGATCGCCTCCTGGGCCGAGCCCTCGAACTGCCGCGCCTCGCCGCGCAGCCTAAGGCCCGGATCGCCCATCACCTCGCCGGCCTCCGCCTCGACCTTGCCGATCCCGTTCTTGATCCTGCCTCCCAGCTCATCCGAACTCATGACGCGCTCCCTGAGACTCCGCTTCGAAAGCGCGTAGCTGGAGCGTTCGTTCCGCCCTCCATCGCCCACAAGAGCTTCCTAGACCGCCGCCTCCCTGACCGCCCCCGCGATCTCGCGCACCAGCTGGCCGACCAGTTTCTCGTCGTCGCCTTCGGCCATGATGCGGATCAGCGGCTCGGTGCCGGAGGCGCGCACCAGCACGCGGCCGGCGCCGTCGAGGCGCTGCTCGGCGTCGGCGATCGCGCTCTTGACCGTGGCGTGCTCCAGCGGCTTGCCGCCATTGAAGCGGACGTTCTCCAGCTTCTGCGGCACCGGCTGGAACTGGCGGGCCAGCGCGCTCATCGGCTTGCCGGAACGGACCATCTCGGCCAGCACCTGCAGCGCGGCGATGAGGCCGTCGCCGGTGGTGGAGAAGTCGGAGAGGATGATGTGGCCGGACTGCTCGCCGCCCAGGTTGAACTTGCCCTCGCGCATCCTGGCGCTGACGTAGCGGTCGCCGACCTGGGTGCGGTGCAGGGCCAGGCTCCGCTCGGCCAGGAAGCGCTCGAGGCCGAGGTTCGACATCACCGTCGCCACGATGCCCTCGCCGGTGAGCGCGCCGGTGGCGGCCCAGGACGCGGCGATCAAGGCCATGATCTGGTCGCCATCGACGATCTGGCCCTTCTCGTCGCAGATCACCAGCCGGTCGGCGTCGCCGTCGAGCGAGATGCCGATGTCGGCGCGGTACTGGCGCACGGCGGCGGCGATGGTGGCCGGGTGGGTGGAACCGCACTCCTCGTTGATGTTCATGCCGTCGGGCGAGACGCCGACGCTGATGACCTCGGCGCCGAGCTCGTAGAGCGCGGTCGGGGCGACCCGGTAGGCCGCGCCGTTGGCGCAATCGACCGCGACGCGCAGGCCGCTGAGCGACAGGCTCTTGGGGAAGGTGGCCTTGGCGATCTCGACGTAGCGCGCCGGCGCCTCGTCGATCCGCACCACGCGGCCCAGGGTCTTTGGGCCGGCCAGGCCGTCCTGCAGGCCCTCGTCCATCAGCGCCTCGATCTCGGCCTCGCGGACGTCGGAGAGCTTGTAGCCGTCGGGGCCGAACAGCTTGATGCCGTTGTCGGCGAAGTTGTTGTGCGAGGCCGAGATCATCACCCCGATGTCGGCGCGCATCGAACGGGTCATCATCGCCACGCCCGGCGTCGGCAGCGGCCCGAAGGTGCGCACGTCCATGCCGACGCTGGTGAAGCCGGCGACCAGCGCCGGCTCGATCATGTAGCCGGAGAGCCGCGTGTCCTTGCCGATCACCACCATGTGGCGGCGGTCGCTGCTGCTGGTGAACAGCTTGCCGGCCGCCAAGCCCACCCGCAGCGCCACTTCGGCGGTCATCGGATGCACGTTGGCCTGGCCGCGGATGCCGTCGGTGCCGAAATAGCCGCGTTGGCTCATGGCTTGCTTGGGCCTTCCCGTGGAAACGGTTGGAAACCGAGATTTAGATGACGGCGCGTTTGCGAATGCTAAAGCCGCGCCGCGCAGCGTGACCGTGGTTTCAAGTTTCGCGCCAGATTTTAAGCTCCCAATCGGGAAACCACAAAGGACCGATCAGGCATGTGCGGCATCATCGGCATCGTCGGCGATCGTCCGGTCACGGCGCGCCTGATCGAAAGCCTGAAACGGCTGGAATACCGCGGTTATGACTCCGCCGGGGTCGCAGGCCACGTGGAGGGCCACATCGAGCGTCGGCGCGCCGAGGGCAAACTGGGCAACCTGGAAGCGGTGCTGGCGGAGGATCCGCTGAAGGCCACCGTCGGTATCGGCCACACCCGCTGGGCCACCCATGGCGTCCCATCCGAGCGCAACGCCCACCCCCACACCGCTGGCCGCGTCACCCTGGTCCACAACGGTATCATCGAGAACTTCGCCGAGCTGAAAGCGGAGTTGCGCGCCAAGGGCCATGGCTTCGAGAGCGAAACCGACACGGAGGTCGTCGCTCACCTTGTGGATCAGAACCTCAGCGACGGACTGGCGCCCCTGGAGGCGCTGCGCACAGCGCTGGGCCGTCTGCGCGGCGCCTATGCCCTGGTGCTGATGATCGATGGCGAGGACGGCATGATCCTGGGCGCCCGGCACGGTCCGGCGCTGGTCGTGGGCTATGGCGAGGGCGAGATGTTCCTGGGCTCAGACGCGCTCGCCGTCGGCCCGTTCACCAACAAAATCAGCCACCTGGAGGACGGCGACTTCGTCGCCATCGACCGCGCCGGCGCCCGCATCTTCGACGCCGCCGGCCAGCAGGTGCTGCGCGAGGTGATCGTGGTCCCCACCGCCATGGCCATGATCGAGAAGGGCAACTACCGGCATTTCATGGAGAAGGAGATCCATGACCAGCCGGAGGCCTGCCAGCACACGCTCTCGGCCTACATCGATGCGGTGACCGGCAAGGTGAAGGCCCCTGGCCTCGACTTCACCCGCTTCGACCGCTTGCAGATCGTGGCCTGCGGCACCGCCAGCTACGCCGGCATGATCGCCCGCTACCTGTTCGAGCGCCTGGCGCACCTGCCCACCGACGTCGAGATCGCCTCGGAGTTCCGCTACCGCGAGCCCGCCATCGGACCGGGCACGCTGGCGCTGGCGGTGTCTCAGTCCGGCGAGACGGCCGACACCCTGGCGGCCCTGCGCTGGTGCCGCACCCGCAACGTCGCCACCGCCGCCCTGGTCAACGCGCACGAGTCGACCATGGCCAGAGAGGCCGAATTCTTCCTGCCCACCAACGCCGGGCCGGAAATTGGGGTCGCGTCCACCAAGGCCTTCACATCGCAGGTCGCGGCGCTGACCGCGCTGGCCATCGCCGCAGCCCGCCAGCGCGGCTACATCGACGACGCCGAGGAAGCCCGCCTCGCAGGCCTGCTGCTGGAAACCCCGCGTCTGATCGCCGAATCGCTCGGCGTCGAAGAGCAGATCCGCGGCATCGCCCTCGACATCGCCAGCGCCCGCGACGTGCTCTACTTGGGCCGCGGACCGATGTATCCTTTGGCTTTGGAAGGCGCGCTGAAGCTGAAGGAAATCAGCTACATCCACGCCGAGGGTTACGCTGGCGGCGAACTCAAGCACGGCCCCATCGCGCTGGTTGACGCCGCCACCCCGATCATCGTCATCGCCCCCACCGACGCGCTGTTCGAGAAAACCATGTCGAACATGAGCGAGGTGATCGCCCGTGGCGGCCGCATCGTGCTGATCACAGACGCCGCCGGCGCCGCCCACGCCCCGCCGGGCGCCCAGGTGATCGTCGCGCCGGGCTGCGACCCGGTGATCGCGCCGCTGGTGTTCGCTGGCCCGATCCAGCTGCTCGCGTACCACGTCGCGGTGCAGAAGGGCGCGGACGTCGACCAGCCGCGCAACCTCGCCAAGTCGGTGACGGTGGAATAGCGCCAGCGGCTCCGCTGGATTTGACCCTGCCGCTGCGATAGGGCCTTGCGCATGAAACCAGTGCGCAAGGCGGTGCTGCCTGTCGCGGGCCTCGGCACCCGCGTCCTTCCCGGCGCCAAGACCACGCCCAAGGAAATGCTCAACGTGTTCGACCGGCCGCTGCTGGCGCACGTGGTGGCGGAGGCCAGAGCCGCCGGCATAGAGCACTTCTGCTTCGTCACCGGGCGCGGCAAAGGCGCGATCGAGGACTATTTCGATCATGTGCTCGAGCTGGAGCAGCAGCTGGAAGCCAAGGGCCGCGCCGAGACGCTGGCCGACATCCGCGCCGAGCTGCCGACGCCGGGCGAGATGAGCTTCATCCGCCAGATGGCGCCGCGCGGCCTCGGCCACGCGGTCTGGTGCGCTCGGACCGTGATTGGCGACGAGCCGTTCGCTGTCATCCTTCCCGACATGCTGATGCGGGCGAACCCTCCGGCGCTGGCGCAAGGGATCGCGGCGCGCGAAGCGGTTGGCGGCGGCAACATCATCCTGGTCGAGCCGGCGCCAGAGGGACAAACGCACAAGTACGGCATCGTCTCGCTGGGCCCAGAGGTCGCCGGCACGGGCGGCCGGCTCGCGCCGATGACCGGCATGGTGGAGAAGCCGCCGCTGGGGACCGAGCCGTCGAACCTGTTCATCTCCGGGCGCTACATCCTCGAGCCTGAGATTTTCGGGCTGCTGGAGACGCAGGCGGCCGGCTCCGACGGCGAAATCCAGCTCACCGACGCCATGGTCCGCCTAATGGCTTCGCAGCCCTTCCACGCGCTCACCTACGACGGGACCACCTACGACTGCGGCGATCCCATCGGGCTGCTGCGCGCCAATGTGGCCTTCGGCCTGGCCCACCCGAAGCTGGGGCAGGCCGCGCGCGCGGGCGTCACCGATTTACTGTAGAGCTTGAGGCGATGGCGCCTTACCTCCAGTTTCGGTAGGTAGAGCCCAACCGCCCTCTCAAAGCAAAGCTGGTCCACCGCATGCCGGTGAAGCCGATCAACAAGGTCCTGGTGATCAAGCTCGGCGGCGTCGGCGAGATGGTGCTGGCGTTTCCGGCGTTCGAGCGCATCCGCGCCGCGCACCCGAAGGCCAGGATCACCCTGCTCACCACCGAGCCGTTCGAGGCGCTGGCCAAGTCCAGCCCGTTCTTCAACGCCGTTGAGCCGGACGGCAAGCCGCTGACCCCGGGCGCATGGGCGAGCCTGGTCATGCGGCTGCGCGGCGCCGGCTACGACCGCGTCTACGACCTGCAGAACGACCAGACCACCAACCTGATCTTCCAAAGCATGCGCCCCATGGCGCCGCCGTGGTCGGGCACTGCGCTCGGCGCCGCCCTGCCCCACAAGAACCGCGACCGGGCCAGGATGCACCAGCTGGAGCGGCAGGCGCAGCAGCTGGAGCACGCCGGCGTCTGGCCCGACGCACCGACGCGGCCGCTGTCGGCGCCGCCGCCGGACATCTCCTGGATCCTCGCCCGCAGCGCTCAACCGCGCTCGATCACCGTCGCCAGCGGCCACCGCGCGCTGGTGGTGCTGGCTCCAGGCGGCCCTTTGGCGACGCGCTGGCCCAGCGAGCACTACGCCGAACTCGCCCGCCAGCTGCAGGCCGCCGGCTACGACATCGTCATCGTCGGCGCGCTCAACGAAAGCGCGCTGGCCCACGCCATCCAGCGGCACGCGCCCCGAGCCCGCGACCTCACCGGCCGCACCGACCTGGTCCAGATCGCCGGTCTCGGCGCCCGCGCGGCGCTAGCGGTGGGCAACGACATCGGGGTGCTGCACCTGCTCGCCGCCGCCGGCGCGCCCACCATCGCCCTGCTCACCAGCCAGCCCGATCCGGCTCTCACCGCCCCGCGCGGACATGTGACCGTTTTGCACGCCCCGGAGCTGAAGCAGCTCTCCGCGGACACAGTTGCGCGAACGGCGGTCGCTTTGGCTCAGCCGGCGTCTTGATTGCGCCAGGGGCGTTGGTCATATTTCAACCTGGCTGGGCTCTTCTACTTCCTGGCCACCGTTGAAACTGCTCAAGGAGCATAGCCCATCCGTCGTCCCATGCCCGCGCCGCCGTCCAAGGACGGACCGCGCATCAATGAAGACATTCGCGTCCCACGCGTTCTGCTGATAGATCAGAACGGCGAGAAACAGGGCATCATGCCCACGTCGTCGGCCCTGGAAGCCGCTGAGGAAGTGGGCCTCGATCTTGTGGAAGTCTCGCCCGGCGCAGATCCGCCGGTGTGCAAGATCCTCGACTTCGGCAAGTTCAAGTTCCAGGAACAGAAGAAGAAGAACGAAGCGCGCAAGCGCCAGAAGCTGGTCGAAATCAAAGAGATCAAGCTGCGGCCCAACATCGACGATCACGACTACGACGTGAAAGCCAAGGCGATGCATCGCTTCTTCGAAGAAGGCGACAAGGTGAAGGTCACCTTACGCTTCCGCGGCGGTGAAATGCGGCACCCCGAACTGGGCATGAAGCTGCTCGAGCAGGTCAAGGTCGACTTCGACCCAGTGGCCAAGGTCGAGCACGAGCCCAAGATGGAAGGCCGCCAGATGGTGATGATCCTGGCGCCCCGGTAAGGCGCCAACGATCTTCCCGATTTTCTAGAGCAACCTGGCGGGCGTCACGCCGACGCCATTGCGTTGCAGGCCGCCTCGAAGTCGTCGTCGCTGACGTCGTTGCAGCCGATCAGCACGCTGCAGCCGACGTGGTCGGAGAGGTACGCGTCGGTCGAGCCCGACCACCAGCGCTCCAGGAAGCTCTGCTTGCGGTGGCCGACCACCACCAGGTCGGCGCTGACCTCTTCGGCGATGCGGCTGATGGTGGGCGCGGGCTCGCCGCACTCGATGCGCGCGGTGGGATTGAAGCCCAGCTCTTTCAGCCGGCCGACAGCCCGCGCCATCAGCTCCTGATGACCCTCCACCAGTTGCGCCACCACGCCGCCCTGCACGCCCTCGGCGATCTGCAGGCCGGCGGAGTTGGGCGCCAGGCACAGCAGGATCACGTCGGCCTGGCACGCCCGCGCCAGCAGCGCCCCTTCGCGCAGCGCCAGCGCCCCTTCCATCGACCCGTCGTAAGCCAAGAGCACGCGCTTATACATCTGAACCCCGCAACGCCCCGTTTCGGCCGCAGATCACGTCAGGTCGCGCCAGTTTGCAAGATGCCGCTGGGGCGCCGGCACGTGGCGCAACACGCCCCGGTTGAGGTCAGGCGCAGGTCGTGATTACCTTTGCCTGCGGCCGAAGGGCCGTGTCCGGGGGGACAGACCATGAAGCCATTCGCCCTAGCGGTCGCCGTGTCGCTGCTTCTTGCCGGCGCCGCGACCGCGCAAGCCCCGCTCTCGGTCTACGGCGAGCTGCCGTCGATCGAACAGGTGGCCATCTCGCCCAACGGCCGGGAACTGGCGTTCGACATCGTCAAGGGCGAACAGCGCAGCATCGTCGTCGAAGACCTGGCCGCACAGAAAGCGCTGGTGAAAGTGCAGGTGGGCGACATCAAGGTCCGCCGCCTGACCTGGGCCGGCAACGACCACGTCATCATCACCTCGTCGTCGACCAACAACCTCTTCATGATCATGATGGACCGGGAGGAATGGTCGCAGGCCGTCGACCTCAACATTCCGCTGAAGCAGCTGAAGCCGATCCTCGGCGACATACAGTACAGCGGCAGCATCATGTCCGGTTACCCCATCGTCCGGACCATCAACGGTGCGCCGGCGCTATTCGCCGTCGGAGTCTACCTCGCAGATCGGGGCGGCCTGGCGCTCTTCCGCATCGACCTGGACACCGACCGCTCGAGCCTCGTCGTGCAGGACCCGCAAGCCAACGACTACCTCCTGGACGCCGCAGGCAAGCCGCTGGCCATGACCAGCTACGACGCCATGTCGAAAGACTGGCGGATGCGCCTCTGGAACGGCTCCGGGTGGAAGGACGCCGAGGTTCGCAGCGCCGCCATCGAGACGCCCGAGGTGGAGGGGCTCGGACGCGACGGCCGCTCGGTGCTGGTGGGTGACTACGAAAACGATGGCTGGACGCTGCGCGAAATGCCGGCGGCCGGCGGCGCGTTCAGCGACCCGCTGCCAGGACCCAATGTCGGCAGCCTCATCTACGACCCGGCGACGCTGCGGCTGATCGGCGTGGCGAGCCTCGAGGGCGATACCCGCCGCTACCTTTTCTACGACGCGCGCGACCAGGGCCGCTGGGACGCGATTGCCGGCGCTTTCAAGGGCGATGATGTCGAGCTGGCGTCGTGGTCGGACGACCGGCGGAAGATGATCGTCCGCGCGGACTCGCCCACCGACGGTCCGGCCTACGCGCTCGTCGACATGGACAGCGGACAGATCGCCTGGCTCGGCGGGGAGTATCCCGATCTGACGCCGGCCGACATCGCCACCGTGAAGCCGGTGCGGTTCGCGGCGGCCGATGGCCTGCCGCTGAGCGGCTACCTGACGCTGCCGCAAGGCCGCGATCCGAAGAACCTGCCGCTGGTGGTGTTCCCGCACGGCGGTCCTGCCGCCCGCGACGAGCCGGGCTTCGACTGGTGGGCGCAGGCCATGGCTTCGCGCGGCTATGCGGTGCTGCAGGTGAACTACCGCGGCTCGGCAGGTTTCGATCACGGCTTCGAAGCCAAGGGCTACGGCGAGTGGGGCCAGAAGATGCAGACCGACCTGTCGGACGGCGTGCGCTACCTCGCCTCGCAAGGCACGATCGATCCCAAGCGTGTCTGCATCGTCGGCGCCAGCTACGGCGGCTACGCGGCCCTGGCGGGCGCCACGCTCGACACCGGCGTCTATCGCTGCGCCGTCGATGTGTCAGGACCGTCCGAGCTGGGCAAGTTCGTCGCCTGGAGCACGTCGGATGAGGGCGCACGCGCCGCGGTAGGCACGCAGCGTTACTGGGACCGCTACATGGGAGCCAAAGGCGTGAGCGACCCTCACCTCGTCGCCATCTCGCCCGCCGATCACGCCGACAAGGCATCGATCCCAATCCTGATCATCCACGGCAAGGACGACACCGTGGTGCCGTTCGCACAAAGCCAGCTGATGGCCGACGCGCTAACGGCGGCCCACAAGCCGGTGACCATCGTGGTGCTGGACCGCGAGGATCACTGGCTTTCACACAGCCAGACCCGCCTGCAGATGCTGCAGGCCACCATCGACTTCCTGCAAAAGAACAACCCGCCGGGCTGAGCGGCGCGGGCAGGCGCGTCACAGCTCATCGATCTGCCGCTGCAGGCGGTCCGCGCCGCGCTGGTTGCGCAGCCAGATGACCAGGAAGACCAGGGCCGCGATCACCGCGACCAGCCCGATGATGAAATGGTCCGCGGCCAGCGACCACCGCGTCGAATGCGACTGGAACCAGCGGCCCGCGAGCAACAGCGCCATGCCGGGTACGAACGGCGCCAGATACCAGACCCCCACTGACCGCGCCGCATCGCGCTGGCGCGACAGCTCCACCCGATAGAAGTCGGCCAGGCCGGCTTCCGGGACGGACTTGGCCGAGGCGCGCCGATGCAGCTGCCAGGCGATGAACACTGTCGCGGCGATGGTCAGCGCCCCGCCGGCCTGCATCATCCAGCTGCCGCGATGCAGCACCGCCGGCAGGAATCCCAGGATCACCACGGCGCTGGCGGCGTACTCGATGGTGTTGCGCCGCTTGATCCTGGCTTCGAACGATTGGGCCTTCTGGTGAATGGCGGCGAGCGTCATGGCGTCGGTCTCCGGGGGCTGGCTCTGCCAGAGCTGCTGTGGGTCGAGGGGCGGGGGACTATCCGGCATCGGAATCTCCCTGGTCGAAGCGCCGCGCGAGCACGGCTTTCAGTCGGTGGATCTTGGCGGCGACCGCGCCGGCGGTGAGGCCGCACACCTCGCCGATGGCGACGGCGTCCAGACCTTCGAGGTAGAGCACCACCAGCTGCCGGTCCGGCGGCGCCAGGGTCTGGATCAACGCGGTCAGCCGGCGCAGCGCCTGGCGCTCGCCAGCTTCCGCCTCCGGGCTCGTTTGCGTCGGGTCACCGCGCGCGGCGATCTCGTCGAGGGTGGTCAGCGCCTGCGGGCGCGAGCGTCGCCGCTTGAGCACGTGCGAGGTGGCGACGTTGTGGGCCACGCGGTAGACCCAGGTCCGCTCCGAACAGCGCCCGTCGAACTGCGCGAAGCTGCGCCAGAGCGCGAAGTGGATATCCTGCAGCAGGTCGCGCCGCACCTCGACATCGGCTTCGTAGGCGCGCGACAGGCGCTCCAGCGCCGCGCTAAACGCGCCGATGGCGCGCGCGTAGCGCTCGTCCTGCATCGATGTCGCTCGCTGCGCCCCGCTCATCAACTGAGGTAGTCGTCCGACCCGCCCGGGTCTTACGCCGCCGACGGCGAAACACCACCGGCGCTCGGCTGCAACTGCGGCCCTGGCGCCGCAGTGACGCTGGGGCAGGCCATAAAGCCGCGCTTGCTTGCCTTGCCCGGCGCCGCGACCCAGCCTATCTCGGGCCCATGACCGCCGCGGAGGACACTTCGACGGGCGCGCGCTCGTCCGGCGCGGCGCTCTACACCCTCTTGTCGGTGATGTTCATCAACATGCTGGGGTTCGGCGTCATCGTGCCGTTCCTGCCGTTCTACGCCGCGTCGTTCCACGCGACGCCCTGGGAGATCGGCCTGGTCTTCTCGGCCTATTCGGTGGGCTCCTTCTTCGGCGAACCGTTCTGGGGCCGGCTGTCGGACCGCATCGGGCGCAAGCCGCTGCTGGTCTCAACGGTCGCCGCCAACTGCCTCTGCTACGGCGCGCTGGCCTTCGCGCCCAACGTCTGGTGGGCGATCGTCATCCGCGTGTTCGGTGGCCTCGCGGCCGGCAACGGCTCGGTGGTGCAGGGCTACATCGCCGACGTGACCCCGGTGCAGTTGCGCGCCGGCCGCATGGCAAGGCTCGGCGCGGCCTACAACCTCGGCTTCATCCTGGGCCCCTTCGTCGGCGGTATGCTGGCCAAGCCGTCGCTGGGGCACGCCGGCTACCAGCTGCCACTGCTGGTGTCTTCGGGCCTGGCCGCCTGCTCGGCGCTGGGCATCTTCCTGATCGTCAAGGAAAGCCGCGCGCGCCCGCCGATGATGGCCAAGGCGCCCAGCCGCTGGGTGATGTTCGGCTACGCCGCGAAGCACCCGGTGGTCGGGCGGCTGATGCTGCTAACCTTCTCCGTCGGCGTCGCCTTCACCGCCATCGAGAGCACCTTCGCGCTCTGGGCTCAGCACCGCTTCGGCTGGGCGCCCCGCGACGTCGGCCTCTGCTTCGGCGTCACCGGGGCGGTCTCCGCTTGCTGCCAGTTCCTGCTCACCGGTCCGCTCTCGCGCCGCTTCGGCGAGGCCAACATGCTGGCGGCCGGCATGGTGGGCACCGTGGCCTGCAACCTGGCCCAGACGTTCTCGCCGGCCGGCTTCGTCACCGTGGGGTTGATGGCGACCATGGCGCTGTCGCAGTCGGTGGCGTTCCCAAATTCCGGCGCGCTGCTCAGCCGCAGCGTCGATCCCGATCACCAGGGCCAGATCATGGGGCTCAACAACGCCACCGGCGCGCTGGCGCGCGTCACCGGCCCGCAGCTCGGCCTGGCGCTGCTCGCCTTCAACATCAACGGCGCGTTCTATCTCGGCGCGCTGATCGTCGCCCCCGCCATCCTGCTGGCGCTGGGGGCCGGCCGCGCGGCCCGCAACACCACCCACGTCCTCAGCCCGAACGCCGTCACCCCGATGGGGCACTAGGCCCGCAGACCTCCCTCCCCTCATGGGGAGGGCGAGACCGCGCAGCGGTCGGGGTGGGGAAGTTCAGGGCGGTGCGCCGGCGCTACGTTGACGCTTCCGACATCCCCACCCGTGCTTCCCCCGGACCAGGTCCGGGGTCGCCGTCCCTCCCCATGAAGGGGAGGGAGGTTCGTGACGCCAGCCCGAACGTCATCGCGAACATCATCAGGCAGACTCCGGAGCTCAACCCCAGCGCCGCCTGCGGCGAGGCCGCCAGCGCCAGCGCGAACAGCCCCGGCCCCGCCGCCTGCACGAATCTGGCGGGCGTGGTGATCAGCGCGGACCGCAGCGCATAGCCTTCGCGGCCGAACACGGCGAGCGGCAGCACCCCGCTGGCCACCGACAGCATGCCGTTGCCCAGTCCCTGGCCGATCACCAGCGCCACGCTGGCCTGGGGTCCGAAGCTCAGCGCGACCAGCGCCCCCAGCGGCGAGAGCAGCGTAGCGATGCGCGTCGTGGACAGCGGCGGCATACGGCGCAGCACAATCAGCTCCACCGCCCGCGCCGACACCGCCGCCAGCCCCAGGAACGCCGCCGTGCTCTCGGCCTGCGCCACCGTCAGCCCCAGCGCGTGCAGCAGCCGCGGCAGGTGCGCGCTCATGCAGGTCGAAACGAACCACGAGCCGGCGAACAGCACCGCCAGCTGCACCATCCGCCGATCCCACGCGACCCGGATCGGCGGCGCGGCGGTCTTTGTCGCCGCGTGGGAGTGCGATCGCGGGACGAGCAGCAGCGCCAGCGGCAGGCAGATCGCCAGATGGACGCCGGCCCAGGCGAAGCAGGCGCCGCGCCAGCCGGCCTCCCGCAGCAACCAGCCGGTGACGAGGAACCCGGTGCTGCTGCCCAGCCCGCCCATCAGCGCCACCGCCGTGATCCACGGTCGCGCGCGCTCGCCGTGCAGTTCCACCAGGATGGCGTTGGGCGTGCCGTAGAGTCCCACCCCCATGCCGGCGCCCAGCATCAGCACGCCGGCGGCCAGCACCGCTACGCCGTTCGCCGCGCCGATCAGGCCGAGCGCGGCGGCGAAAACGACGCTGGACGCCAGCAGCACCTCGCGCCCGCCCCTGGCCTGCAGCCACTTGCCCACCAACGGCCCGATGAAGGCGGAAAGCAGGAACGCGCCGGAGAGCAGCGTGAAGACTAGGGTCGGGGCGACGCCGACGCCGTGAGCGATCGCATCCGCCAGCACGCCCAGCAGGTAGAAGCTGGAGGCGTAGGCGACCAGCTGGCCGAACCCCAGCGCCAGCACGATGGCGAAGCTGCGACCGCGCGACAATTCCATTTCCATTGCCACGCTGGTCGCGGATTTGGCGGCGCGCGGGAAGCGATCTATGCGTCGTCGCATGTTCGAAAATCTCACAGCTCGGCCGGTGTCGCTCAACGCCCTGCGCGCCTTCGAGGCCATGGGCCGCACCGGACAGGCGACCGCCGCCGCCGCCGAGCTCTGCGTCACCCACTCGGCGGTCAGCCGGCAGGTGAAGGCGCTGGAGGCGCGGCTGGGCCTGCGCCTGTTCGAAGGTCCGAAACACGACCTTGCGCTCACCACTGCCGGCCGCGAGCTGCTGGCGGCGCTCACCGGCGGCTTCGACGCCATCGAACTGGCGGTCCTGAAGGCGCAGGCCGGCGCTGACGCGCTGGTCGTCGCCGCTCATCCCAGCGTCGCCGCCAAATGGCTGACACCGCGCCTCGCCAGCTTCCTGGCGCAGCGCCCGGGCGTGCGCCTGGAGATGGTCGAGCTGCCCAACCCCGCGCTTTCCATGCGCGGCGCCCACGCCGCCGTGCGCATCGTCGGACCCGAGCACCTGGCGCGGCCGGACGTGACCGTCTTCCTCGACAACCACATCGGCCCGGTGATCGCGCCAGGTCTCGATCCGGCCACCGCCCCCCGCCTCGTCTCCGGCACCAACCCCGGCGTCTGGTCGCGTTGGACCGACCTCACCGGCGAGACTGCGTCAGAGACCCCGCTCCGCCGCCTGCCACATCTGCACCTGGTGCTCGACGCCGCCGTCGCCGGCCTCGGCATGGCCGTCCTGCCCTGGCCCCTGGTCGCCGGCGACGTCCTCGCCGGCCGCCTCCAGCCCGCCGGGCGCTTCGCCAAGGACGCCGGCGCCTTCGCGATCATCGCCGACCCGCGGTCGGAGACGGCGCAGGTGCGAGCGTTCAGGGCATGGCTGGTGGACGAAGGTCAACGATCACCGCCACCACCCTCGGTCCTATGAGTCGCGAGACGTTGCAGGGCCGAGGTTAGAAGAGGTCACACGAAGATCACGAAGCTAGCGAAGGACATGAAGGCGCGCTTCGCGCGCAGCAAATCACCTTCGGTCCTGGCGGTTAGTCGTCGCGCGTCGCGCGACCTTCGTGTGCTTTGTGCCCCTCTTCGTGCTCTTCGTGTGACCTCTTCCAACGCCCGCCCCCGGCCCGGCTTTCGCCCGGATGAGCAAGACCAAAGGGGAGAGCGCTACGCCGCCTTCATCGCCGCCAGCGCGGCTTGCTTGATCTCGCGCTTCAGAATCTTGCCGGACGCCGTGCGCGGCAGCGGTCCTGGGCTCAGCTGGATGTAGCGTGGCACTTCGAACCTCGCCAAGTGTCCACCGAGGAAGCTGCGCAGTTCGCCAAGGTCGATGCCCGGCCGCGCGTAGATCGTCGCGCCCACTTCCTCGCCCAACCGCTCGTCCGGCACGCCGTAGACCGCCGCTTCGAACACGTCAGGGTGCAGCGTCATCGCCGCTTCCACCGCGCCGCAGCCGATGTTCTCGCCGCCGCGAATGATCAGGTCCTTCAGGCGGTCGACGATGAACAGGAAACCCTCGTCGTCGATGTAGGCCACGTCGCCGGTGTGGAACCAGCCGTCGGTGAACACCTCGGCGTTGACCTCGGGGCGGTTCCAGTAGCCGGCGAACACCGAGGCGCCGCGCACCAGCAGCTCGCCCCGCTCGCCGCGCGGCAGGTGGGTTCCGGCCTCGTCGACGATCGCGAGATCGAGCACCGGCGCGGCGCGGCCGGAGCTGGCCGGGCGCTGCAAGTAGGCCGGCCCGCCGATGCTGGTCCCGATGGAGTTGGTCTCGGTCATGCCCCAGCCGGTGGAGGGCTGGGCTTTGGCGAAGGTGGCGTCGATCTGGCGGACCTGCTCGGGCGCCCGCGGCGCGCCGCCGCCGCCGACGGTGACCAGGCTGGAGAGGTCGCGGCTGGTCTCTCTGGCGATGCGCACCAGGTCGCCGGTCATCGCCGCCGGCGCGGTGAACGAGGTGATCTTCTCGCGCTCGATCAGCTCCGCCGCCTGGTAGGGATCCCACTTGAACATGCAGACCAGCTTTCGCTGCATGCGGTAGCTCTGCAGGTAGATCGCGTGCGAGCCGGTGACGTGGAAGAGCGGCACCGCCAGCAAGCCGGCTGGGTTGGCGGCCGCGCCGGGCGTCTGGCCCATCAGCAGCGCGCCCGCCTGCCCGTCCAGCTCCCACGACCACAGCGCCGAGAGGATGTTGCGGTGGGACGACACCACCCCCTTTGGCCGGCCGGTCGAGCCGGAGGTGTAGAACATGGTCGCCGGATCGTCGGGCGCGATGTCAGGCGTCGGCATCGCCACGGCGCCGAGGGGCGCCAGCAGGCGATGGAACTCGGCCGGGTGCGCCGCATCCTTCGGCCGCACGGCGATCACGCGCAGCTCGGGGCTCACCTCGGCGCGCGCCAGCCGGTCCAGCCGCTCCTGGTCGGCGATCAGCACCTTGGCGCCCGAGTCCTCTAGCCCGAACGCCAGCTCTTCCGGCTGCCAGAGCGCGTTCATGGCCACGGCCACCGCGCCCATCGAAGTCACCGCGGTGAAGGCGATGATCCACTCCGGGAAATTGCGCATCGAGATGGCGACGCGGTCGCCTTTGCCAACACCGAAGTCGCGCCCCAGCAGCGTCGCCAGCCGCGCCGCGCAGGCCCAGGCCTCCTCGAACGTGTAGCGCTCGTCGCCATAGACCAGGAATGGGCGGTCGCTGCGATACTGGTCAAAGAGGTGGCGCAAAGAGGGCTGCGCGTTCTTGAACGCCCGGATCGGCCGGCCGCCGACGACAATGGGCTCGAGCTCGTAGAATTGGCCGGGCGCCGTCAGCTGGGCGAGTGCGGCGTCGCGGGTGGCCGGACGGTCGGCGAGGATGTCACTCAAGACGGGACTCGGAGGGCTGGGTGGACGTACCGGGCGACGGAAAAACGCCTTTGCGACGGCGATGTCAAAGAGACTCAGGTGCGAATGGCGCCAGAATACGACCGCGCTTTCACGCATACGGAGCCGCCATGCCTAGCCGCGAGACCCTCGACGCCTTCATCGCCCAGGTGGTGGCCGGCGACCACGTCGGCGCCATCCGCGACTGGTACCTGGACGACGCCACCATGCAGGAAAACCAGGCCGAGCCCAGGCGCGGTCGCGAGACGCTAATGGCGGGCGAGGCGCGGACCCTGTCGCGCATGGAGAGCGTCACCACCGAAGTGCTGGATGAGCCACTGCTGGCCGGCGATCGCGTCGCCATCCGCTGGCGCTTCACCTTTCACCTCAAGGACGGCGGTGGGACCATGGTGATGGAAGAGATCGCTTGGCAGCGATGGCGGGGCGACAAGATCGCCGAAGACGTGTTCTTCTACGACCCGGCCCAGCGGGCGCTCCGGCCCGCCGCCTAGGGCCTCAGGCGGGGGTGATCTTGCGCGCAACCTGGCTCGGCGTCGCTCTCGCCCTGGTCGGCGCTATCCCTGCCCTGGCGGACGACGACGCCAAGGCGATGGCGGTGATCGCCGCAGCCAAGGCGGCCACCGGCGGCGCGGCCTGGGACGCGATTCCCGGCTGGCATGAGACCGGTTCGCACGGCGGCGTCGCCTACGAGGCCTGGCTCGACTTGCGCACCTGGGGCATGGCGAGCCAGGACAGCCGCGGCGGCCTTACCCAGGAAGAGCGGTTCGACGGCCAGGTGGTCTGGGTTAAGAGCTTCGACGGCCACGCCGGCGCCGACCAGAGCGCCGCCGCGCTCGCCGCCGCCCGGCAAAGCGACTACCTGAGCGCCCGCGGCTACTTCTTCCCCGACCGCTTCGGCGCCCAGTTCGCCTACCAAAGCGTCCAGACGGTGGCCAAGAAGGCCTACGACGTGGTGCGGGTGACGCCCGACGGCGCTGGCCCTGTCGACCTGTGGTTCGACCAGACCACGCACCTCCTGGCCAAGGAGGTGATCCAGGGCGACGCGCCGCAGACCATCCTCCTCGACGACTATCGCAAGGTCGGAGGGATCATGGCGCCGTACCACCTGACGGTGGGCGCCGAGGAAGGGCATGTGGGCGGCGTGGCGTTCGAGCCGGTGGACCGCGCCCGCTTCAGCGCCCCGCCCGGCGGCGAGTAAGCCTCTGCGCCGTTCCGTTACGCCGCCGGGTAGCTAAGCTTCGGGTAGAAGTCCGGCCCGCGGCCCTCCGGCGTCCAGTCGAGGACGTTCCACAGCGGGGCCGGGTCCGGCGCGCCGCGCGGGTCCTGGCCCGGATCGCTGGTGCTGATCCACATCTCCGCGCCCCAGAAGTGCCGAATGGTCCCGTCGCGCTTGGTGAAGACGTTCTGCGAGGCGTCGTCGTCTTCCGGCGTGCCGGCGTAGTCGTTGGAGAAGGCCTCGTTAAGGTCGCTGTAGAGCCGCAGATGGCGCCAGCCGCGCTCTGCTTTCCAGGCCACAAGCCGCTCGATCGGCGAGCGGGCGACGATCACCAGGGACAACCGCTGCTCGATGTCCACCGCGTTGCCGTCCCAGGCGTCGAGCAGGTTGGTGCACATTGGGCACGGCCGCGTCCGCTTCGGCCCGAACATGTAGTTGTAGACGAGCAGGGTCGACTTATCGCCAAACAGGCCCGCCAGATCGGTCTCGCGCCCGTCTTCGCCGACAAAACGATAGTCGCCAACTGCCACGCCACCCGGCGGCAACGCCCGGCGCATCGCCGCGACCTGCTCGATGTGGCGGCGCAGCTCGATCTCCTCGGCCAGC
>DASXZG010000100.1:0-135544 GCA_036502045.1 Caulobacteraceae bacterium
CATGCTCTTCCAGAGGATGCCGACCTTCCTGCCCGCCGGCGCCTTGGCCAGCTCGGCCCGCCAGTGCGCCACCCGCGCCGGATCGGGCGTCAGGAACGCCTTGCGATCTGGGAAATCGCTGAGCCCCCGGCGGAAACGGCGGGCCAATGACGCCATCGGCGTCCACACCTCGGCGGCCGAGGGCGGCGCGCTGCGGTGGTTGCGTCCGCCCTGGCGTTGGGTCGTGTGCGGAAGGATCTCCGCGGTCGGGAACGAACGCTGGAACAGGCTCACCAGCCGGGGTTCCACCGCCACCGCCAGTCGACCGCGCGCGCCCAGCGCCTCCAGCACGTCGGGCAGCAGACTGGCGAACAGCACCTCGTCGCCGAGGCCCTGCTCGCCCATCACCAGCAGCTTCTTGCCGGCCAGGGAGCTGCGCGGCAGCCAGCGCGCGAGGTTGATGTCGAAGACCGCCGCGCCAGCGTAATGCGGATCGAGGCGCGCCTCGTAATCGTCCCAGCCTTCGCCGATGCGGCCGTCCGCCAGCTTCATGGTCGCCAGCGCCAGCGCCATCATGGCGCGGTCCTCACCCGTGGCGGCGTCCGTGATCGCCTGCGCGCAGTCGGCGATGGCGGCCTCGCCGTCGCCCAGCTCCAGCTTGGCGGTGGCGCGGTTGTAGCGGGCCTGGGCCATGGCCGGCGCGACGCGCAGGGCCTCGTCGAAGAACGCGATCGCTCCGGCCATGTCGCCTTGCGCGGTGAGGATGGTCCCGAGGGTGTTCCAGAGCAGCGGCTGGGCTGGATCCGCGCTGATCGCGGCGCGCAGCACCTCGACGGCCTCGCCACCGCGCCCCAGATCGCGCAGCGCGGCGGCGAGGTTGCTGGCCGCGCCGACCGAGCGGGGGTGCGCCGCCAGGTAACGCCGGAACAGCTGCTCGGCGATCTCGGTCATGCCCATGCGTGCGGCGAGGCGTCCGAGGTCGTTGGCGATCTCCGCGTCGTCCGGGAGCCGGGTGATCGCGCTTTGGTAAGCGGCGAGGGCGGCGGTGAAGTCGCCTGCCTGTTCGCGGGCCACCGCCAGCACGTGCCAGGCAAGGGCGCCGTCGTCCTCGCGGGTGGCTTCCAGCGCCAGCCGCGCGGCCCGCGCCGCGTCGCCGCCGCGCAGCGCCGCCGTGGCGCGCGCCAGCCGTCCGCGCACCGCCGCCGGCGTGGCGGCGACAGCGCGTTCCAGCCGCGCCAGCGCCGAGGGGTCGGACGCGTCGGAATCGGGGTCGGACGGCATGCCGGAGATCGTATCGCAAGACGGCGGCGCGCTCACATCGTCACCCCACGGAACAATGGTCGGCAAAAGCGTTCCACCTGCCCGGCAATCCCTGCCCACCGGCGCGCCGCCCGGCAAAATTTGCCCAGCGAAAGTGTGGATAATGAGCTATTAACGCATAAAAACCAATAAGTTACGCGACTTTCTGCGACGCCGATCCTGGCCCGCCGATTGCACTTTGGCGTCCCTGGGCAAAACGCCCCCGACTTCAAAATGCGGTCGGCTACCTGGAAAGGAACTTTAGTCATGTCGTTTAGCGTCAATTCGAATCCCGGCGCTCTGGTCGCTCTGGAAAATCTGAACCAGACCAGCCAGCAACTCCAAACCGCTCAGAACGTCGTCTCCACCGGCCTCGCCGTCAGTTCGGCGAAGGACAACGGCGCGATCTGGGCGATCGCCCAGAACGAACGCGCCACCGTGTCCTCTCTGGACGCCGTGAAGTCGTCGCTGCAAACGGGTCAGTCGATCATCGACGTCGCCAATTCGGCCGGCACCACCGTGTCGAACCTGCTGACGCAGATGCAACAGAAGGCGCTCGCCGCGTCTGACACGTCTCTCGACACCAACAGCCGCAACGCTCTGAACAACGACTTCGTTGCTCTGCGCAACCAGATCACTTCGACGGTCAACAACGCCGACTTCAACGGCGTGAACCTGCTGGATAACAGCATCACGTCGGGCCAGATCACCTCGCTCGCCAACGCTCAAGGTACGTCGGTCCTCACCACGCAGGCTCAGAACCTGTCGCTGGGCGGCTCGATCATCACCCTGGCGGCGACGGCGTCGATCAGCACCGTGACCACGGCGCAGCAAGCGATCTCCATCTGCCAGACCTCGCTCACCAACGTCGACAACGCGCTGGCCTACCTCGGCACGGCGTCGACGGCGCTCGATACCCACCTGAACTTCGTGTCCAACCTCCAGGACACGCTGACCACGGGCATCGGCAACCTGGTGAACGCCGACCTGGCCAAGGAGAGCGCCACCCTGCAGGCTCTGCAAACCAAGCAACAGCTTGGCATCCAGGCCCTGTCGATCGCCAACACCGCGTCTTCGGCGGTGCTGGGCCTGTTCCGCTAAGAGCAGTCGGCGGGCGGATAATCCCATTCGCCCGCCATCCGCTGCGGCGGGGTCCTCTCGGGTCCCGCCGTGTGCGGTTGTTGAGGAAGCGTCGGCCGCACACCGGCGCTTAGGGAGACATGAGCAACACAGCACCCATCTCCGCCATCCCGCCAGACGTCGCCGCAGCGCAAGCCGCGGCCGCGACGCCCGCAACGGGATCGGGGACGAGCCAGACGCCTCCATCGACGCCGCTGGACGAGCAATCGGACCTGCGGCTGGTTATCGAGGACGACAAAGCCGCCGGATCGTACGTCTACAAGACCATCGATCCGCGCACCGGCGACGTCGTCTTCCAGTGCCCGAGGGAGGAACTGCTGCGGATGAGGGAAGCCGACGACTACAAGCCCGGCTCGATCATCGACTCTCGCAGCTGACCGCGCTCGTCTGACATCGGCCTACGGGGGCCACTGCTGGTCGTCTTGACCCTTTGCCGGCGTCGCCAAGTGTGACGGCGGCGTTAACGCATGCGTGCTTGCGTTAACCTTTGACTCACGTTCTAGGGGCTAGCCTCCCGGATGCGCGGCCAGAAGGCTGCTTCGAGGCGCCCAAATGACCATCAGCATCCAGAGCCAGTCCGCCGTTCTCGCCGCGCTGGAGAGCTTCAACCCGAAGAGTGGTGCGGCGCCGGGCGCTAACGGGTCGCCAGCATTAACGAATTCAAGCGACGCCAGCGGATCGGGCGGCGGCGACGTCCTCGACCTGAGCGGAACCAGTCAGAGCGGGTCGTCCGGCTCGCTGGCCAACGCCGCCACCGCCCTCGATGTCGCCCTGCATGCTGGCGCCAGCGTCGAACAGCTGCTGCAGCAGATGCGCCAGGACGCGGTGAGCGCTTCGGACCCGGCGATGAGCGGCGACGATCGCGCCAGCCTCGACACTGGTTTCCAGGCCGACCTGGCGCAGATCCAGCAAACCGTGTCGGCCGCCGGCGCCGGCGGCGTGAACCTGCTCGACGGCTCGGCGGTGAACGGCGTCGCTCAAGCCGGCGCCGCCACCCTCACCGGCGTCGACCTTACCCTGGGTGGCCCGCTGATCGGCGTCGCCGCCAACGCCAGCCTGTCCGATCCGACGACGGCGGCCGGCCTCGCTGGCCAGCTCGGCGATGCGCTCGACAATGTCGGGCACGCGGTGGGGCAGATCGCCGCACAGGGCCAGGCGGTACAGAACCATCTGCTGGTGCTTTCGCAGGCCAGCCTCTCGCTCTCGCCGTCGGCGTCCAGCGGCTTTTCCGGCGATCTCAGCGGCGACGGCGCACGGCTGATGGCGTTGCAGGTGCAGCAGCAGCTGTCGATCAGCGGCGGCGCGCTCGCCAACCAGTCGCCCAACGCCGTGCTGGCGCTGTTCCAATAAGCGAGATTCTCCGCGCTGCTTAACCAGCCGTAAGCCGCGCGCGCGGCATCTTCCTTGCTTGGCGCGGTGTGTCCGCGAGCGAGGTTGGTTCGGTGGCTGGGAGTATCAGCTCAAGCGTGCTGCTGGGATGGTTCCAATCCTTCTATGGAGGGAAAGGCACCGGCACGTCCCAGACGCTGGTCAGCGCCGGCGCCGCTGGCGGCGCAGCCACGTCCAGCGCCGCCACCGCTCAGTACGCGCCGACCCCGCCCTGGCAGCAGGCTCAGCCGTCGCAATCGAAGCTGGTGCAGCAGGCGATGGGCGGCGCGCACTTGTTCAACCCATCCGCCGCCAAGCTCGACATGCCGGGCGCCAGCGCCGACTACAAGAGCCTGTTCGCCCTCTACTCAGGCCTGAACTCGCTCTACGCCATCGCGCAGGCGGCCACGGCCAAGGGCGTCACCAGCCTGCAGCAGACCCAGCTGCAGAACGCCTTCGAGAGCGGCATGGCGCAGCTGGACACCTTCCTGGGCGCCACCAGCTTCGCCAAGATCAAGCTCACCGAGGGCGTGAAGGGCAGCGAGCAGACCACCACGGCCAGCACGCCGGCGCAGGCGACGTCCTACTCGACCACTGCGCTCAACGTGAGCGGCAACTCCAGCGCCGAGGTGCCGGCGTTCGAGGGCAACGTCTCGTTTGACGTCAACGTGCAGCTAGGGTCCGGCAACACCTCGGTGCCGATCGACCTGAACGGCATGGGCGCGACGCCGCGGACCTTGTCCAACGTGATCACCTACATGAACGGCGAGCTGAAAACGGCCGGCGTGGTCGGCGTCAGCTTCGCCTCGAAGGCGTTGCCAGCGACGGCGGACACCATCCAGGTCGGCAACCAGACGGTGACGGTCTCCAGCGGTCAGCCCTCGTGGGGTCTGACGCTGCACACCAATCCGGCCGAGACCGTGACGCTCTCGGCGCCGACCACGGCGCCGGCCATCTACGTGAGCCAGGTCGTCGGCAGCCAGCAAACCAGCATTTCGGGCAACGGCTCGAGCGTGGCCCCCGACGCGCAGAGCCAGCTGCTGAAGTTCGACACCGCCGGCAACATCACTCCCGCCGTGGCGCCGGCGCATGGCGTGGACGGGCAGATTTTCACCAAGGCCCTCGGCTCTGCGGTGACGTCGGTGCAGTCCACCGCAACCTCTGCCGATGGCTCGGTCTATGTGCTCGCCAACATCGACCAGACGCCCACCGGCACGGCGCCCGACGGGGGCCAGGACGTGGCGCTGATGAAGTACGATTCAGCTGGCCACCTGCTGTTCCAGACCGACCTCGGTTCGGCGTCCAGCGCCAGCGGCCTGTCGCTGGCGGTGTCCGCCGATGGCGCGCAGGTGGCGGTGGCAGGGCAGGTGACTGGCTCGCTGACCGCGGGCCAGACGGTGTCCGATCCCACTGGCGCCAACAGCTTCGTCTCGGTCTACGACTCGCAGGGCAACCAGGTCTGGACCCAGCAGGACGACGGGCTGACGCCGAACCAAGCCAATGCGGTGGCCTTCGGGGCCAACGGCGAAGTCTACGTGACCGGCCAATCGCAGGCGACGGCCACCGGCATCGGCCCAGCGGCGCCGTCCAACAGCTACCTGCAGGTGTTCTCGGCCACCGGCTCGCAGGTCTCGAACACCAAGATCGCCACCGGCGGAACCAACACCAGCAGCGGCATCGCCGTGGACGGCAACAACGTCTACGTGGCCGGCGTGCAGAACGGCGAAGCGGTGGTCACCGAATACGACATGACCACGCCGAAGTCGCCGACACTGGTCGCCAGCCGCGACCTCGGCAGCCTGGGCGGCGGCAACGTCGTCGGCATCCAGGTGCAGAACGGGACCGTCTACGTCGCCGGCAGCGCGCGCAATGGGTCGCTCAACGCCGGCGCGGTGACCAGCGCCGCGTCCGGCGCCGGCCTGAACGCTTTCGCCGCCACGCTCTCCACCGGCCTTGCGCCCGCCGCTGGCGACGCCATCGCCTACTATGGCGGGTCCGGGGACACGCGCGCTTCGGGGATGACCGTCGCCAACGGCGAGGTCTATCTGACCGGCTCGGCGACCGGCGACCTGCCAGGCGAGCCGGCCATCGGGGCGAACGACGGCTTCGTCGCCAGCCTGGACGTCGCCAACGGGCAGGTGGGCTACGCCCAGCGCTTCACGGGTCTCGACGGCAAGGTGGCGCCGACGTCGATCGCCGCCTCGCAGACCGGGGCCAGCATCCTCGACCAGCTCGGCCTGCCGCAGGGCGTGGTCGATGGGCCGGTGTCCAACCTGATCACCGCCAATACCGGTGTGAAAGCGGGCGACAGCTTCCAGATCGCCACCAACGGCGGCCCGCCGGTGACCGTCACCATCAAGTCCACCGACACTTTCGCCTCGCTGGCGACCGAGATTTCCCAGAAGGCCGGATTCAACGTGAAGGTCAGCACCACCTTCGCCGGCGTCAACGGCGCCACGGCGCTGGAGATCCAGCCGGCGTCGCCCGCCTCGACCGTGCGGCTGCTCAGCGGTCCCACCGGCAAGGACGCTCTGTCGGAGCTCGGCCTGTCGCCAGGTCTCGTGGTCAACACTTCGAGCCACAACGGCGTCACCGTGGTGCAGGGCAGCGGCGAGCCGGTCTACGGCCTGGGCATCCCCGCCGCGCTCGACCTCAGCACGGCCGCCGACGCCAAAAAGGCGCAGGTGCAGATCGCCGGGGCGCTGCAGGTGGTGGAGACCGCCTATCAGAACCTCAAGAACGCAGCGACGCCGGCGCCAGTGCTGGCCCTGCAGAAGGCTCAGACCAGCGGCAAGACGCCAGCCTATCTCTCAAGCGAGATCGCCAACTACCAGGCGGCGCTCAACCGACTCACCGCCGGGCAGAGCTCCAGCAGCACGACCGGCCTTAGCTCGCTGCTCTAGCCGCGCTGATTTGGCCGCGCGTTGATTTGCCGTCGCTGATCCCCCAGCCTGAGCGAGGATTCGCGAGAGCGCCGCCGGCATGGCCGACGATCAGGATACTGACGAAGCGCTGGCGTGGGCGCGCGGCGCCGCATCGATCGGCGACAACGACGCGGCGATCACTGCCTACCTGGCGCTGCTGGCGCGGGATCCCACGAACGCCGACGCGCTGATCGAGTTGGCGGTGCTGGCGCACCGCGCCGGGCGTCGCACCGCTGCCCGCACGGCGCTGGCTCAGGCGGTCGCCTGTCACCCGCGTAACGCCGTGGCGCGGGTCAATCTCGGCAACCTGTTGATGGAGGCCGACGAGATCGACGCGGCGCGGGCTGAGTTTGCGGCGGCGCTAGCTGCCCAGCCGGCGTTCGCGCTGGCGCACCAGGGGTTGGCGCGAGCGTTGAGCGCGCTTGGCGAGGTGGCCGCCGCGGCGCCGCACTGGCGGCTGGGTTTCGCCGACCACGCCGTGGTCCGCCAGCCGTTCCGGGGGCAGGGGACAGGCATCCCGCTCTTGCTGCTGGTCTCGGCCCGCGGGGGCAACATTCCGACCCACGCCCTGATCGACGACCGCACCTTCGCTGTCATCGCCGTCTATGCCGACTTCTTCGATCCGGAGGCGCCGCTGCCCCCTCATGCGCTGGTGTTCAACGCCATCGGCGATGCCGACCTCTGCGGCCCGGCGCTGGTGGCGGCGCGCCGGATCGTGGCGCGAAGCGACGCGCCGGTGATCAACGCACCCGACGTCGTTGCTCACACCGGCCGGCTGGAAAGCGCCTTGCGACTGGGCGGGCTGGAGGGCGTGCGGGCGCCGGCGATGCGCGAGCTGCCGCGCGGCGAACTCGGCCGGCTGACCGCGTTTCCGATGCTGCTGCGGTCGCCGGGCTTTCACACAGGCCGCCATTTTGTCCGGGTCGAGACCGCCGCGGCGCTGCCGGCCGCCGTGGCGAGCCTGCCCGGCGAGCGGCTGCTCGCCATCGAACCGCTGGACGCGCGAGGGCCGGACGGCTTCTGGCGCAAGCAGCGGATGATGATCATCGACGGCGCGCTCTACCCGGCGCACCTCGTGGTCTCGCCGGACTGGAAGGCGCATCACTTCAGCGCCGGCATGGCCGACCGGGCCGACCATCGGGCCGAGGAGGCGCGGTTCCTGGTCGACCCGGCCGGGGTGATCGGCCCTCAGCCGATGGCGGCGCTGGGGCGCATCGCAACGACACTCGGGCTCGACTACGCCGGCGTCGACTTCGCGGTCGCGGCGGATGGCGGCTTGCTGCTGTTCGAGGCCAATCCCGCCATGGTGCTGCAGCCGGCCGATCCGGACCCGATATGGGACTATCGACGGCCGGCGCTGGCGACGGCGCTGGACGCGGTGCGGCGGATGTTGCTGGCGAAGGCGGGAGCGCTATCGTAGGCGGGGGTGGCGTCGCAAGCCCAGGCGGGCGCAGCCGGAAAGGCGCATGGAATTCCTCAAGGACCGACGCTTCGTGTTGCTGGCGGGCGGCGGCGTGGCGCTGCTGGCCGGCCTCGGCCTCGCCTGGCTGTTCCTGGCCCGCTCGCATCCGCCGACCGAGGCGCCGCCGGCGTCGCAGGGGGGGCTGGTGGTCGAGAGCGGTCGCGCGGACGACGCCAAGCTGGACCCGCAGCGTCCGTTGCGCTGCTTTGTCGGCGGCCAGTTCGTCGGCGAGCTGCCGCTGGCGGTGTGTGCGCAGCGCAACGGCGTCGCCACCGGCGCGCTGGACGTCGGGCTCGATCAGGCCGGTGCGCTCGCCGCCTCCAACGGGGCCGGCGCCAACATCACGCCGCTACCGCCGCTGCAGCCGCCGTTGTCGCAGCCGCTCACCGAACCCGCCGCGCCAGCCGCCGCCAATGACGCTGACCAAACGGCGACGGCGACGCCGCAGCCGGCGCTGGCGGCGGCCTGTTGGCGCTACGGCGACGGCGCCTGGCGACAGCTTCCAGGCCAGATGACGCTGAGCGCCTGCGTGCAGGATCTCTACGAAGGCCGCTGCGCCGGGCCGGGCGACGTCTTCTACGGCCGCTGGAGCGACCAGACCGTGCGCCAGCTCGGTGGCCGGGTCGAGATCTCGGCGGACAACGTCAACTTCCACAGCCTGATCGAGCGCTGGCCCGCCTGCACGGCCGGTGTCGCCCCCGGCTTCGCGCCCGGCTAGCGGGTGACCGCTGGCGCGTTGTAGGTTGGCGCCGATGACCCGATCCGCTCTCGCGTTCGCCACCTTCGCCTGCCTCGCCCTGGCGGCCTGCCACCGCGGCCCGCAACCGCCTGGCGACACCGGCGTCTGCTACCACATGGCCAAGCTGGTGGGCGACACGCCCACCTACAACGTGGTGGCCCGCGGCGTGCCCGACATGGAGCACTGCGCCGCCGATCTGGAAGGTATGCGCATCCGCTTCCTCGGCCTCGGCGGCAACGTCACCGACATCGTCGGCGCCTATCAGGGCAGCTTCCTGTTCCTGGGCAGCGAGGGGGTGTTCACCGCCGACAGCTTCCAGGGCCCGCGCTACCCGTTCCTGGTGCACGTGGGCGACCAGCTGGTGCCGCCGGGCAGCGCGCCAACGCAATAAGGTTGTCCACGGGATTCTGGCGGTCGCCACCATGATCGTGTGGAACGCTTGGAACAAACAAAGAACAAAAGCTTGCGCACCGCCCCGGCTGGGGCTAAGCGTTGAGTCGTGATGCCGGCGCGAATGGGTCGCCGGGCAATGAGAGGAGCCGCGCGATGTCGGGCAGCATCAACAAGGTCATTCTGGTGGGCAATCTGGGGCGCGATCCCGAGATCCGCACGCTCAATTCCGGCGACAAGGTCGCCAATCTCAGCATCGCCACTTCGGAGACCTGGCGCGATCGCAACTCGGGCGAACGGCGCGAACGCACCGAGTGGCACCGGGTGGTGATCTTCAACGACAATCTGGTGAAGGTGGCCGAGAACTACCTGCGCAAGGGCTCGAAGGTCTACATCGAGGGTGCGCTGCAGACGCGCAAATACCAGGACCAGTCAGGCGCCGAGAAGTTCTCGACGGAGATCGTGCTGCAGAAGTTCCGCGGCGAGCTGACCATGCTCGACGGCAAGGGCGAAGGCGATGGCGGCGGGCGCGCCGACGGCGACTTCGGCGGCTACGCCAGCGGCGGTCGCACCCCATCCAGCGGCCCGCGCGAAACCTTCACCGCCGACCTCGACGACGAGATCCCGTTCTAGGCCCGGGTCGCTCGTCTAAACCGTCCTGCCGGTGGCGCGTGGGGGTCGCGGATGCTAGGGTCGCGTCCCATCTGAGCGTCTGATTCCAGCCGACCGATTTTCGCACATTGACTGACCAAACTTCTCCGCCCGCGGACGACGACCGCCGGGGGGCCGTGACCCCCATCGCCCTCGAGGAGGAGCTGCAGCGCTCCTACCTGAGCTATGCGATGAGCGTCATCGTCAGCCGCGCGCTGCCCGATGTGCGCGACGGACTGAAGCCGGTGCACCGGCGCATCCTCTATTCGATGAACGACCAGGGCCACACGTCGGACCGGTCGTATGTGAAATCCGCGCGCGTGGTTGGGGACGTGATGGGGCGCCTGCATCCGCACGGCGACCTGGCGATCTACAACAGCCTGGTGCGCATGGCGCAGCCCTTCTCCATGGGGCTGATGCTGATCGACGGTCAGGGCAACTTCGGCTCCATCGACGCCGATCCGCCGGCGCAGATGCGCTACACCGAGTGTCGGCTGACCAAGGCGGCCGAAGCGCTTATGGCCGACATCGACGCCGACACCGTCGACTTCCGCGACAACTACGACGGCAAGGAACTCGAGCCGGTGGTGCTGCCGGCGCGCATCCCCAACCTGCTGGTCAACGGCTCCGAAGGCATCGCCGTCGGCATGGCCACCAACATCCCGCCGCACAACCTGGGCGAGGTGGTCGACGCGTGCCTCGCGATGATCGACGACCCGGACGTGCCGACCGAGACGCTGCTGGACATCGTTCCGGGGCCTGACTTTCCCACCCACGGCGAAATCATCGGCCGCACCGGCGCGCGCCAGGCGCTGCTCACCGGCAAGGGAACCGTGATTCTGCGCGGCGCGGCTGAGATCGAGACGATACGCGCCGGCCGCGACGCCATCATCATCTCCTCGCTGCCTTACCAGGTGAACAAGGCGGCGCTGTGCGAGCGCATCGGCGAACTGGCGCGCGAAAAGCGCATCGAAGGCATCGCCGAGCTGCGCGACGAAAGCGACCGGCAGGGCCTGCGCGTGGTGATCGAGCTGAAGCGCGACGCTTCACCGGACGTGGTGCTGAACCAGCTCTACCGCTTCACCACGCTGCAGAGCTCGTTCCCGGTGAACGCGCTGGCGCTGAACCTTGGCCGCCCGCAAGTGATGCCGCTGCGCGACATGATCAGCGCCTTCGTCGTCTTCCGCGAGGAAGTGGTGGTGCGGCGCACGCGCTTCCACCTGGCCAAGGCGCGCGACCGCGGCCACGTGCTGGTCGGCCTCGCCATCGCGGTGGTGAACATCGACGAGGTTATCCACATCGCTCGCACCTCCAAAGATCCGGCCGAGGCGCGCGAGCGCCTCGTGGGCCGGCTCTGGCCCGTGGGGGACATGCTGCCGCTGATCGAACTGATCGCCGACCCGCGCACCGCGCTGCAGGAAGGCAACCAGGTGCGGCTCACCGACGAGCAGGCGCGGGCGATCCTGGCGCTGACGATTTCGCGCCTCACCGGCCTCGGCCGCGAAGAGATTTTCGAAGAGGCGCAGGGCCTCGCAGAGACGATCAGCGGCCTCCTGGAGCTGCTGTCGTCGCGCGACAAGATCATGGGCGTGGTGCGCGCCGAGCTGGTGGAAGTGAAGGCGCAGTTCGCGGTGCCGCGCCGCACGATCATGGTCGAAGGGGACGCCGACCTCGAGGACGAGGACCTGATCGTCCGCGAGGACATGGTGATCACGGTCACGCATGGCGGCTACGTGAAGCGCACGCCGCTGAACACCTTCCGGCTGCAGAACCGCGGTGGCAAGGGCCGCTCGGGCATGTCGACCAAGGAAGAGGACGCCGTCACCCGCGTCTTCTCCGCCTCGACCCACACGCCGATGCTGTTCTTCTCGTCCGGCGGCAAGGTCTACAAGCTGAAGGTCTGGCGCCTGCCGGTCGGCGCGCCGACGGCCCGCGGCAAGGCCTTCATCAACCTCTTCCCGATCGAGCCGGGCGAGACCATGACCTCGATCCTGGCGCTGCCGGAAGACGAGGCGGCCTGGGCTGGCATGGACGTCATGTTCGCCACCAAGTCAGGGGACGTGCGCCGCAACCGCCTCTCCGACTTCGTGCAGGTGAACAAGAACGGCAAGATCGCCATGAAGCTGGTGGAGGAGGGGGACTCCATCATCGGCGTCGGGCTCTGCACGCCCGCCGACGAAGTGCTGCTCACCACCGCGCTCGGCCGCTGTATCCGCTTCCCGGTGGACGACGTGCGGGTGTTTGCTGGCCGCGAGAGCACTGGCGTACGCGGTATCCGCCTGGCCGACGGTGACAGCGTCATCTCCATGGCGATCCTGCGCGCGGTGCCCGCGACGCCGGACGAGCGCTCTGCCTATCTCAAACACGCGAACGCCATGCGCGCCGCCGCCAACGCAGAGAGCGAGCCCGACGAGCCAGTCTCCGCCGACGACGACGAGGAGGCTGTGACCGGCCAGGTCAGCCTCAGCCTGGAGCGCATCGCCGAACTGGGCGCGGCCGAGGAGTTTGTGCTGACGGTGTCGTCGGAAGGCTTCGGCAAGCGGACTTCGGCCTACGATTACCGGCGCACCGGCCGTGGCGGGCAAGGCCTGATCGCCCACGACCTCACCAAGCGTGGCGGGCGCTTGGTGGCGTCGTTCCCGGTGGACGACGGTGACGAGCTGCTGCTGGTGTCCGACCAGGGCCAGCTGATCCGCGTCCCGGTGAGTCAGGTGCGCATCGCCGCGCGCAATACTCAGGGCGTCACCATCTTCCGTAAGGCCGAGGACGAGCACGTGGTGTCGGTGGAGCGCATCGAGGGGGATGGCGAGAGCGGAGACGATGCGGGGGACGACGCCGCTGACGAAGCGCCCGACGAACCGCCCGCCGTGTAGTCCCGCGTGTTGACTTTGCGGCTGTTTCGCCGTCGAAGCTCCGCTTGTCTCGCAGTTGCAGCAGGAAATGCCGCTTGATGACGCGCATCGGCCTCTACGCCGGCAGTTTCGACCCGATCCACAACGGTCACCTCGACATCATCCGCCGCGCGACCAAGCTGGTGGACCGGCTGGTGATCGGCGTGGCGCTGGACACCGGCAAGTCGCCGATGTTCAGCGTCGAGGAGCGTGTCGATATCCTGATGGAGGAGACCGCCGACCTCTCCAACCAGGCCGAGATCGTGATCCACGGCTACGAAGGCCTGACCATCAAGGCGGCGCACGAACTTGGCGCCCAGATCCTGGTGCGCGGGCTGCGCGCCTTCTCCGACTTCGAGAACGAGTTTCAGCTGACCTCGATGAACCAGCAGCTCGATCGCGACATCGAGACCGTGTTCCTGATGGCTGACCCGCACCACCAGGCCATCGCCTCGCGACTGGTGAAGGACATCGTGCGCATGGGCGGCGACGTGACCCCATTCGTCTCGCCGGCGGTGAAGCGCCGGCTGCTGGCCAAGGCCGCCGCCGCGGGGTGAGCGGTTCGATGTCGCCAGTAAGAGCGCTTAAGCGAGGATATCGCATGAAGCCCAGCCTGCTCATCGCTCTCGGGCTCGCCGTCCTGGCGGCCGGCTCGGTGGCCCTCGCCAAGCCGAAGCCGGCGGTCCTGGCGCCGCTGGGCGATCCCACCGAGGCGGACTTCCGCACCCCGGACCCGCAGAACACTCTGATCATCGATACCAACAAGGGCCGCGTGGTGGTCGAACTGCAGCCGCTGGCGGCGCCCAACACCGTGGCGCGCATCGTTCAGCTCACCCGTCAGGGGGTCTTCGACGGACGCACCTTCTTCCGTGTCATCGACAACTTCATGGATCAGACCGGCGATCCGCTCGACAACGGCACCGGCACCTCGTCGCTGGCCAACCTCGGTCCGGAGTTCAACTTCCGCCGCGGCTCGGACACGCCTCTGGTGGTGGTGAGCAAGCAGGGCGGCCAGGAGAGCGGTTTCATGGGCAGCTTTCCAGTGGTCAGCCAGACCATGGACCTGGCGCTGCTCACCGTGGACCATAAGGTGCAAGCCTGGGGCGTTTACTGCCCCGGCGTGCTGGGCTTCGCCCGAGGCGACGATCCGTCGTCGGGCAACAGCCAGTTCTTCCTGATGCGCACCAACTCTCAGACCGGCGACCACGGCACGCATGCGCTCGACCAGAAGTACACGGCCTTTGGGCGTGTGATCGCCGGTCAGGACGTCGTCGACGCCATCAAGACCGGCGAGCCGGTGGACCAGCCGCAGGACAAGATGCTGAAGGTGCAGGTGCTGGCCGACATCCCGGACGCGTCGCGGCCGCGCATCCGGGTGATCGACCCGGCCAGCGCCTGGATGAAGGCCGAGGTGGCGCAGGAAGAGGCCGCCAATCCGGGCGAGTTCACCGTCTGCGACGTGCGCGTTCCGGTGAGACTCGACCCGGCGGCGGCCCCGCCGACTCCCTGATGCGTCAGAGCGCGCGTCGGCCGATGAGGGCGTGGTAGACCCAGAGCACGACCACCGCGCCGACCACGGCGACGATCATCGAGTAGATGTTGAGGCCGGTGACCCCGGCCGCGCCGAATACGCTGAACAGGAACCCGCCCACCAGCGCGCCGATGACGCCGAGCACGATGTCCATGATCAGACCGGATCCGGTGTGATTGACGATCTTGCTGGCGACGAACCCGGCGATCAGGCCCAATACCAGCCACGCAATAATACCCACGTTCGAACTCCCATCTGACGGCCGCCGCGATGCGGCCCAGGCTGTCAGAACGCGGAGCGGGCTCTGAGTTTCCCAATTGAGGGCCCGGCTACGGACTTCGCCGCCGCGCGGAGTTGGTCGAACTCGCCATTGAAACCGTAAGTTGGCGCGGTCTTGGCGTCGTCTCGCAGGGCGGAACCGGCGCCCGGGATGGCCGTTTTGTTTGGCGTCCGAGGCGGGGGGCAGCAACAGAAGAGAAACCTCATGACCGTCCTCAAATCCGCCAAGGTCGCTATCGCCGCGGCCGTGGCCGCCGGCTCGCTCGGCATGGCCGGCGCCGCGTCCGCAAACGTCGTCTGCAACGGCGTCGAGTGCTGGCACGTCCACAACCGGTTCGACTACCCGACCGGGGTCGGCGTCACCATCCACGACAACGCCTGGGGCTATCGCCACCACAACGGCTATCAGTGGCGCCACGACCGCTTCGATCGCGGCTACTACCGCAACGGCGTGTGGATCAGCTTCTAAGCCTGGTCGCACCAACGCATTCTTGCGGCGGGACCTTCGCGGGTCCCGCCGCTTCTGCGTCTGAACTCAGCGCCCCGAGCGCTCGAGCAGCTCGATCAGTTCGCTGGCTTTGCGCCGCTGCTCGGCCGCGTCGCCGCTGACGATGGCGCTCTCGATGCAGTGGCCGAGATGGCCGCGCAGCAGTTCGCTCTCCACCCGTCCCAGCGCCGCCCGCGCCGCTTGAATCTGCGTCAGCACGTCGATGCAGTAGCGGTCGTCCTCGACCATGCGGGCGAGACCGCGCACCTGCCCCTCGAGGCGGCGCAGCCGGTTGAGCAATTTGGGCTTGTCGCGCTGGTCCATGGCGTCGCCCCCGATCCCAGCTTGCATATACCACTGCGGGGTATATCTGCCTATACCACGGCGGGGTATTCCGAGGCGCGCATGGCGGAGCACGAGCAGGGGCTGGCGACGCTGGCAAAGGATCCGGTCTGCGGCATGAGCGTCGATCCGGCGACGAGCGCGCACGCGTTCGAGTTTGCTGGCCAAACCTACCGTTTCTGCTGCGCCGGCTGCCGGACCAAGTTCGAAGTCAACCCGCAGCGATATCTCGCCCCACCCGCCGAACCGCCGCCGGCTGCGCTGGGTCTCGCGAGCGCAATCCACACCTGTCCGATGCATCCCGAAGTGCGGCAGCTGGGTCCGGGCGCCTGCCCGGACTGTGGCATGGCGCTGGAACCGGCCGCACCAACGCTCGAAGAGGGTCCGAACCCCGAACTTGCCGATTTCACCCGCCGGCTCTGGATCGCCGCGGGCCTCACCGCGCCGGTGATGGCGCTGGACTTGGCGGGCGACATGCTGGGCGTTCCAGCCGCCTGGAACGCCTGGGCGCAGGCCGCGCTGGCGACGCCGGTGGTGCTGTGGGCCGGCTGGCCGTTCTTCCAGCGGGGCTGGGCGTCGCTGCTCAGGCGCCGGCTCAACATGTTCACGCTGATTGGGCTGGGCGTTGGCGTGGCGTGGCTGTGGAGCCTCACGCAAATGGCGCGCGGCGGGGCGGTCTACTTCGAGGCCGCCGCGGCCATCGTTACTCTGGCGCTTGCCGGCCAGGTGCTTGAGCTGCGGGCACGCCAGCGCGCCGGCGGCGCCATTCGCGCGCTGCTGTCGCTGACCCCGAAGACGGCGCGCCGCATTGGCGACGACGGCCACGACCACGAGGTCCCGCTCGTCAGCATCCGCGTCGGCGACCGCCTGCGCCTGCGGCCGGGCGAGAAGGTCCCGGTCGACGGGGTGGCGCTGGAGGGCCTGGCTTATATCGACGAAAGCCTGATGACCGGTGAGCCGACGCCGGTGGAGAAGCCGCCGGGAGCCCGCCTCGTGGGCGGTTCGCTGAACCGCTCCGGCGCACTGGTCATGCTGGCCGAGCGGGTGGGGGGCGACACGGCGCTCGCGCACATCGTCACCGCCGTGGCCGAGGCGCAGCGCAGCCGCGCACCGATCCAGCGCCTCGCAGACCGGGTCTCAGGCTGGTTCGTGCCGGCAGTGCTCGTGGCGGCAGCGGTGGCGGCTCTGGCTTGGTTCGCGCTCGGACCCGAGCCGCGCGCTGGCCATGCGCTGCTGGCGGCGGTGTCGGTGTTGATCGTGGCCTGCCCCTGCGCGCTCGGCCTCGCGACGCCGATGTCGGTGACGGTAGGCGTCGGCCGCGGCGCCCAGGCCGGCATTCTGGTGCGCGACGCCGAGGCGCTGGAGCGCCTGGCCGAGACCAGCGTGCTGGTGCTGGACAAGACTGGCACCCTCACCGAGGGGCGTCCGTCGCTGGCCGCGTTGCAGCCGGCGCCTGGTGTTTCCGAGACCGAGTTGCTGCGCCTCGCCGCCAGTCTGGAGCGCGCCAGCGAACACCCTCTGGCCGACGCCCTGACCGCGGCTGCGCGCCAGCGCGGTGTGGCGCTGACAGATGCCGCCGCCTTCGCTGGGGTGATCGGCAAGGGGGTGACGGGCGCCATCGACGGCGCCCGCGTCGCGGTCGGGTCAGCGACGCTGATGGCGGACGAAGGCGCCGACGTCGGCCCTCTCGACGCCTGGGCCGACGCACGGCGAGGCGAGGGCGCCACCGTGGTGTTCGTGGCGTGTGAGCGCATGACCATCGGCGCCATCGCCATCGCCGACGCGGTGAAGCCAGGCGCCGCTGAGGCGCTGGCGGCGCTTCGCGCCGACGGCCTGCGCCTGGTGATGATCACCGGAGACGCGCGCGCCACGGCGCTGGCGGTGGCCGCGCAGCTGGGCATCGACGAGGTGGAAGCGGAGGCGTCGCCGCAGGTCAAGGCGGCGCGGGTGGCGGCCTTGAAGGCAGGCGGCGCGCGGGTCGCCATGGCGGGCGACGGCGTCAATGACGCCCCCGCGCTGGCCGCGGCCGATGTCGGCATCGCCATGGGCGGAGGGGCGGACGTCGCTGTCGCCAGCGCCGGCGTCACCTTGCCCGGCGGCGACATCGCCGCGCTGGTGCGGGCGCGCCGGCTGGCGCGGGCGACGCTGGCCAACATCCGCCAGAACCTCGCCTTCGCCTTCGTCTACAACGCCGCCGGCGTGCCCATCGCCGCGGGCGCCCTTTGGCCTCTGTTTCACGTCCTGCTGTCGCCGCAGATCGCCGCCGCCGCCATGGCCGCTTCGTCGGTGAGCGTCATCGCCAACGCGCTGCGGCTACGCCGCGCGCGCCTCTAGCCGCGCTTGCTCATCGGCGTCTTCCGCCCCAGATCGAGGGCCACATGAGGAGCACGCCATGGCCAAGACGATTGTCGTTGTCGGTTTCGGACCGGGGGTCTCGACCTCCGTGGCCGAGAAGTTCGGGGCCGAGGGCTTCGCCGTGGCGGTGGTGGCGCGCGACGCAGCGCGGCTCGCCGCCGGCGCCGCGGCGCTGAAGGCGAAGGGCATCGCGTCCGCGGCGTTTCCCGCCGACGCCGGCGATCCGGCCTCCATCCGCCGCGCCATCGTTGCGGCTCACGACCAACTGGGCCCCATCGGCGTTCTCCACTGGAACGCCTATGGCGGCGGCGGCTTCGGCGACCTGCTCACGGCCGATCCAGCCAAGGCGCCCGGTTTGTTCAACGTCGCCATCGCCGGCCTGCTCAGCGCCGTGCAGGAAGCGCTGCCGGACCTCAAGGCCGCGGGCGACGGCGCTGTGCTGGTGACCAACGGCGCCTTCGGTGAGTCCAACCCGATGATCGACGCTATCGCCATTGCTCTCAACGAGACCGGCGTGCCGCTGGGCAACGCGGCCAAAGCCAAGCTCGTCGGCCTGCTCGCGGTGCGCCTGAAGAGCGAAGGGGTCTACGTCGGTGAGGTCACCATCGCCGGCGTCGTCAAGGGCACGGGCCCCGACAATCCCGCCATGCCGACCATCGAGGGCGCGGCCATCGCCGAGAAGTTCTGGGCGCTCTACAAGGCGCGCGATGCGGTCCGCGATCGCATCGGCTAGAGCAAGATGGTCTCAGGCGGAAACGCCTGAGACCATCTTGCTCGATTTCAAAATGTAGATCGCGCGCCGGCGTTCAAGCTGAACCCATCGCGATCTAGCCGCCCAGCGGCCAGAAGAAGGCGATGATCGGGGCGCCCAGTCCGATCACCAGCACCGAGAGGGGGGTGCCCAGGCGCGGATAATCGGTGAAGCGATAGCCGCCGGGCGCCATCACCAGCGTGTTGCACTGGTGGCCGATGGGAGTGAGGAAGTCGCAGCCGGCGCCGGTCGCCACCGCCATCAACAGTGGGTCAGGCGAGAGGTGCAGGCGGTGCGCGACGCCAACGGCGACGGGCGCCAGGATCAGCACGGTGGGCGCGTTGTGCATGAACGGCGCACAGGCCATGGCGGCCAGCATCAACGCCGCGACGATCGCCAGCGGCGGCAGAAGGTGGAACGCCGCGGCGAGGCTGCTGGCGATGAGGTCAGCGCCGCCGTTCGCCTGGATCGCCTCGCTGATCGGGATCAGCGCCGCGATCAGCACCAGCACCGGCGCATCGAGGCTGCTGTAGGCCTCGCGCATGGGGATGGCGCGGGTCGCCACCATGGCGGTGGCGGCCGCCAGGAACGCGATGGCCACGGGGACCACGTTGAACGCCACCAGCACCATGGCCACAGCCAGGATCGCCGGCGCGATCCAGCGGCTGGTGGGTCCACCGAGGCGCACCTCGCGCTCGGCCAGCGGCAGGACCTTCAGACCGGTGAGCGCCGCCGGCAGCACCGTCTCGCCGCCGCGCAGGATCACCACGTCGCCGCTGCGCAGCGAGGCGCCGCCGATGGGCTCGGCCACGCGCCGGCCGGCCGGCGCCACCGCCACCAGTTTGACCCCAAAGTCGGCCGCCAGCTTCAACCGCTTGGCGTTGCGGCCCACCAGCGGCGAATCTGCGCCCACCACGCCCTCGATAGAGCGCATCTCCTCGCGCGGCGCGGTCTCGGCCTCGTGCTCCGGGTGCACGGTCTTCAGCTTGGCGCTCTCGATCAGCCGGTGCAGCGTCTCCTGCTCGCCTTCCAGCACGACCAGGTCGCCAGCCTTCACCTGGGTGTTGGCGTGCGGCTTGATGCGCCGCTGCCCGCCCCGAACCAGCGCCGCCACCCGCGCGCCTTTGGGCGCGTCGGCCACCAGGTCCGCGACGCGGCGCGTGGTCCAATCGGCCGGCGCCCTGGCCTCGGTGACGTAGCTCTTGGCCTCAAGCGCCGTCTCGATACCGGCTTCGCCCTGCCGGCCCTTCGGCAGCAGGCGGTAGGCGAACACCAGGTAGACCAGGCAAACGGCGGTCAGGCTGAGGCCCACGCCCGCGAAGTCGTACATGCCGAAGGGCTTGCCCACGGTCTGCTCGCGCACTTGCGAGACGATGATGTTGGTCGAGGTGCCCACCAGCGTGACGAGGCCGCCGACCAGAGACGCGAACGACATCGGCATTAACAGGCGGGAGGGCGACGCCCCGGTGCGCCGGGCCGCCTGCATCGCCACCGGCATCAGCATGGCCAGCGCGCCGACGTTCTTGGTGGTCATCGAGACCAGTGCCGTGGCGACGGTCAGCACCGGCGCGAGCCCGCGCTCGCTCTTCAGTCGGCCAAGCAGCGGCCGCAGCAGCGCCTCGACCACGCCGCTGCGGGCGAACGCGGCGCTGACCACCAGGGCGGTGGCGATGATCACCACCACGTCGTTCTTGAAACCGTCGAACGCCAGCTTGGTCGGGACGACGCCGCTCAAAAGTCCGATGACAAGGGACAGGAGCGCGATGAGATCGTAGCGCAGCCGGCCCCAGATGAAGGCGGCGACCGTCGCCGCCAGCAGACCGAAGGACAGCATCTGCGGGTGCGTCACGGAAGGCTCGCTGATGGCGACGCGAAGCTTGGCCGCGCCGGGGCATGCAGGAACGTCCGCGCCCGGGCGTTGTTCCGGCGGCGGCGCGCCGCTAAAGCCGCGCCATGATGCGTCTCGGCACCCCGCTCTCGCCCTCCGCCCTCAAGGTGATGCTGCTGGGCGCCGGCGAGCTCGGCAAGGAAGTGGTGATCGAGCTGCAGCGGCTGGGCGTCGAGGTGGTGGCCGTCGACCGCTACGAGGGCGCGCCGGGCCAGCAGGTCGCGCACCGGGCCCACGTCATCGCGATGACCGACCCGGCGGCGTTGCGCGCGGTGATCGCGTCCGAGAAGCCGCATCTGATCGTGCCCGAGATCGAGGCCATCGCCACCGATGAGCTGGCGCGCATAGAAGCTGAGGGTCTCGCCACCGTCATTCCCACCGCGCGCGCCGTGCAGCTGACCATGAACCGCGAGGGCATCCGCCGCCTCGCCGCAGAGGAGCTCGGCCTGCCGACCTCGCCTTACGCTTTCGCCGCGACCGCCGAAGCGTTGGAAGAAGCGGCGGCGCGGATCGGCTATCCGTTGTTCGTCAAGCCGGTGATGTCGTCGTCGGGCAAGGGCCAGTCGTATGTCGAGACGGCCGACGAGATCGTCGCGGCCTGGGACTACGCCATGGCGGCGGGGCGGGTGGAGCTGCCGCGGGTGATCGTCGAGGGCCGCATCGATTTCGACTTCGAGATCACTCAGCTGACGGTGCGGGCGCGCGGCGCTGGCGGCGCGGTCGAGACCCACTTCTGCGCCCCGATCGGCCACCGGCAGGTGAAGGGCGACTACGTCGAGAGCTGGCAGCCGCAGGCGATGTCGCCCCTGGCCCTGCAGCGGACGCAGGAGATCGCGGGCAAGGTCACCGACGCGCTTGGCGGCGTCGGCGTGTTCGGGGTCGAGCTGTTCGTCAAAGGCGACGAGGTGTGGTTCTCCGAAGTGAGCCCCCGCCCGCACGACACCGGCCTGGTGACGCTGGTCAGCCAGACCCTGAGCGAGTTCGCGCTGCACGCCAGGGCCATCCTCGGCCTGCCCGTGGATGTGGCCCTGCGCGAGACGGGCGCCAGCGCGGTCATCTACGGCGGCCTGGAAGCGCGCGGCATCGCGTTCGAGGGCGTGGCCGAGGCGCTGGGCGTGCCGACGGCCGAGCTTCGCCTGTTCGGCAAGCCGGAGAGCTTCGAGCGTCGTCGGATGGGCGTGGCGCTGGCGAGAGGCGCCACGGTGGACGAGGCGCGCGAGCGCGCCCGCACCGCCGCTGGGCTGGTGCGGCCTGTCGCCGGCTAAGCTTGAAACTAAGCCGTGGGGCGGCCCGTTCACTCCAAGCGAGGGTGTACGGAGAAGAACAAATGCAACGCCTTGTGACCTTGGGCAGCTGTCTCATCCTGGGGTTCGCCCCGATGGCCGCTCTCGCGGAGACCAGCGCCCAGACCCCCAGCCGAGCGGCGCAGCAGGATGAGGCTCAGGCTCGGGCCGCCCGCGACCGCGCGCTCAGCCTGTCGCACAGCGCCGAGCACCACGCCGCCGCCGCCGTCTCGGCCGCCGCCAGCTCTCGTGAAGCAATGATTTCGCGCCTGACCGAACGCCGGGTCGCCGCCGAGAAGCGCCATGAGCGGCTGCTCGCTGAAGCCGCCCAGCGTCATCGCCGCGAAGTCGCCGAGCGCGCGGCTGCCGAGAAACGGGCGCTGGATCACCAGTCTTCGTAAGCGGACGCTATCCGCCGGAGTGGCGTTCCCCGAGGAGACCGACGTAGTCCTGGATCAACAGCTCCACGTCTTCGCCGGACTCCTCGGCCTGGAACGCCAGCGCCTCGGCGACCTCGATCGCGGCGGAGCGGGACATGCCGTGGGCGAGTTCCGACCCGTCCCGGAAAACCGTCCATTCGCCGCTCTTCTGCGTGACCGCGTATTGCACCATCGGCGTCTCTCCGCCTGCGGACCAAACCTTCACCGCGAAGGATAAAGCCGAGGCCTCGCAAAGGTTGCGGTTAAGCTTGCGTCCCGGGGCGCGGGGCCCTAGGGCGGCGCGGGGACGAGCGAGTTTGATGGCGCTCGATGAGCGCTGGAGGTGATCGATGCGCGTCTCTCTCACAGCTCTGTCGCTGGGCTTGGCGCTGGTCGCCGGCGCGGCGACCGCTCAGCCCGGCCCCACCGTGATCAATGTCGAGCTGTCGGAATACAAGTACGCGCCGATGCAGATCGAGCTGACGCACGGCGTTGCTTACGTCTTCCACGTAACCAACGTGGGGACGAAGGCGCACGATCTCAGCGCCCGAGACTTCTTCAAGACCGTGGCGTTCGCGCCCGGCGCCGCGGCCAAGCTGGACGACGGCGACATCGACCTCGAGCGCGGCGACGCCGTCGACGTCGGCCTCACCCCGCAGACGCCGGGCACGTACGAGATGCACTGCACCCACCCCTTCCACGCCATGCTCGGCATGAAGGGCCAGATCGTCGTGCGTTGAATCTCCCCACCCGCCCGCAGAGGCGGGGGAGGGGGACCACGAAGTGGTGGAGGTGGCGTTTGGCGCAGGCGGCGCTAAGCGCCCCCTCCGTCAGTCCGCTGCGCGGACCGCCACCTCCCCCGCCTCTGCGGGCGGGGGAGGAGCCAATCTAGACGTGGTCGTGGCCGCCGATGCGGCCGGGGCGCCAGTAGCCTTCCGCGGTCATCTGCTCGCGCGCGAAGCCGCGCTCCTGCAGGTAGTGGCGCTGGGCGCGGACGTTGCTGGTTTCGCCGATGGTGTAGGCGTGGACGCCGGCCGGGGAGGGGGCCAGCGCCTTGAGCCGGCCCAGCAGCAGGTCGCTGGGGCCGGGGTGCGCATGGCCGCGGAACACCCAGTCGATCTTGACGTCGGCGTTGGTGGCCACTGGCTGCACCTCGGCCTCGTCGGCGACTTCGATCAGGGCGTGGGCCTCGGCGCCGGCCGGCATGCGCTCGATCATGGCGAAGATCGCCGGCAAGCAGGTCTCGTCGCCGACGAACAGGTGCTTGTCGGCATTCGTCGCCAGGCGGGTGCGGCCGCGCGGGCCCTGCACATCGAGGGCGTCGCCGGCGTTGGCGCCACGCGCCCAGCGGGTGGCGGGGCTGTCGCCATGCAGCACGAAGTCGATCACCAGTCGGCCGGCCTTGAGGTCGCGGATGGTGTAGTGACGCCGGGCGGCCTCGCCGTTCGGCTGCGGCAGGTTCAGCACCAGGTCCTGGCCGGCGTTCCAGGCCAGATCGTCCAGCGCCGCGCCAGCGAAGCTGACGCTCATGGTGCGCGGGGTCGTCAGCGCCCCCTCCACCACCGTGAGCCGCCACGCCGGCATCGGCGGGCGCATCATCCGGAAGCCAAAACCGCGGCGTTGCTCTGCGACGTCATCGGGCATATCAGTCATTCTCCAGATATATCTTATCTTCGATATATCGCCAGGTCGGGCCAGGCTGCAAGTGCAAATCGTTCGCAAAAGACGGCGACGCTAAGGCGTCACTGTGAGGGCCCTGTCACGCGCTCAGACGATCAATTCTATCAGGAACGGGCCGGGGCGCCCGAGCGAGGCGCGGAAGAGGTCGGTGAAGGTGTCGGCGTTGTCGGCGCGCGCCGCTTCGACTCCCATGCCCTGCGCGATGCTGGCCCAGTTCAGGTCCGGATTGCCGAGGTCCATCATCTCCAGCGCGGTACGGCCGGGGTTCGCCCCGACGTTAGCCAGTTCGCCCAGCAGGATCTGATACTTGCGATTGGAGAGGATCACCGTGGTGACGTTCATTTTCTCCCGTGCCTGGGTCCACAGCGACTGCACGGTGTACATACCCGAACCGTCCGCCTGCAGGTTGACGATCTGCCGATCCGGCGCGCCGACCGCGGCCCCAACCGCCATCGGCATGCCGCCGCCGATCGCGCCACCCGACGGGGCCATGGCGATGTGATGGCGCGCCGTCCGGGCCACCGCGCCCAGCCCGCGACCGTAGGTGATGGCTTCCTCGACCATGATCGTGCCTTCGGGGATCAGAGCCGCCACGGTGGCGCCCAGCGCCTCCGGGCTGATCGCGCCGCGGCCGACGTCTGGCCGCTCGCCGCTGTCGATCCTGGGCGCCGGCGGCGCGCGCAGCGCGTCGGCGAGGCGGCGCAGCGCGTCCAGCCCGTCCTGATCCTTGCGCGCGAGGACATGGTACTCGCAGTCCGCCGGCATGCCGGTCGTCGGCTTGCCGGGATAAGCGAAGAACGTCACCGGCTTGCGGGCCTGACAGAGGATCAGGTGCTCGACGCCCTTCATGGCCGGCACGGCGGCGTCGACGGCGTAAGGCACGCGTTCCAGCTGCAGCCGGCCGTGGCCGCGCGGCGTCGTGCCAGAGACGTCGCCCATCAGCCGGCAGCCGGTGGCCGCGCCGATGCGGCCCATCAGCTCCAGCCCTTCCTCGGTGACAGTATTGGCCCCGATCATCAGCGCCACCTTCCGCCCGCCGCCTGCGCGCAGGATCTTCACCGCGTCGTCGATCTGGCTGGGGGCGGAGGCCGGTGTCGCCAGCGTCGGCAAGCGCTCGGCCACCACGCCGCCTTCATCCCACGAGGTGTCGGACGGCAGGATCAGCGTGGCGATCTGGCCGGGACTCATGCGCGAGGCCTGCACGGCCGCCGCGGCGTCCGCGCCCACGGTGGCCGACTTGCTGGCGGTTCGCACCCAGCCGGAGACGCCGCGCGCCCAGCCTTCGGTGTCGGCGGTCAGCGGCGGGTCGTTGGCGCGGTGGTAGGTGGCCTGGTCGCCGACGATGTTGACCATCGGCGTCATTGCCCGGCGGGCGTTGTGCAGGTTGGCGAGGCCGTTGCCGAGGCCAGGGCCGCAGTGGAGCAGAGTGGCCGCGGGCTTGCCGGCGGCGCGCGCGTAGCCATCCGCCGCGCCGGTGACCACGCCTTCGAACAGCCCCAGCACGCAGTGAATGCCCGGAATGCGGTCCAGCGCCGCCACGAAGTGCATCTCCGAGGTGCCCGGGTTGGTAAAGCAGGTGTCGACCCCGCTCTTCAGCAGCGTGTGCACGAGGCTTTCGGCGCCGTTCATGAGCGTCCCCTCCCTGGGTTCGTCGCATCTGTCTTTGCCGTCCGTTCTAGCGTCGCGAGCGGGCGGCACAACGCCCAGGCGTTGACGGCGCGACGCCGGCGCCCGCAGGGTCGAGGCAAAACGACCGGGAGCCAGACGCCATGATCATCGACGCCAAGAGCCTGACGGCGCTCATCGCCGCCATCGTCGAGAAGGCCGGGGCCGAACCGGAGCGGGCGCAGGTCTGCGCCGCCGATCTGGTGACCGCGAACCTCAAGGGCCACGACTCCCACGGCGTCGGCATGGCGCCGTCGTACATTCGCTGGATCAAGACCGGGAAGCTGGCGCCGAACGCGCGGCCCAAGATCATCAAGGACAAGGGCGCGGTGGTCGTCATCGACGGCCAGTTCGGGCTCGGCGCGCCGGTCGCCCGCGAAGCCACCGAGATCGCCATCGCGCGGGCCAAACAGATGGGCGTCGCCTGCGTGGGCCTACGCAACGCCTGCCACATCGGACGCATCGGCGGCTACGGCGAGCAGTGCGCCGACGCCGGTCTGATCTCGATGCACTACGTCAACGTGGTCGGCCACGGGCCGTCCGTGGCGCCCTACGGCGGGCGCGAGGCGCGGATGGTGACGAACCCCTACTGCTGCGCCATTCCGCGCACCAACGGCGAGCACGTGGTGCTCGACTTCGCCACCAGCGCCATCGCCATCGGCAAGGTGCGGGTGGCCTTCATGAAGGGCCAGCAGGTGCAGGAGGGCGCGCTGATGCTGCCCGACGGCACAATGACGACGGATCCTCGCGCGTTCTTCGACGGCCAGTCGCGCGCCATCCTGGCGCCGTTCGGTCTGCACAAGGGCGGCGGGCTGCAGCTGCTGTGCGAACTGCTCGGCGGCGGCCTGGCGGGGCTCTGGACCATGCAGCCAGGCTCGAACCGCGGCTACGGCGCGGCGGTGAACAACATGCTCACCATCGCCATCGATCCGGACGCCTTCGGCGATCGCGCCGCCTTCGAGGCCGAGTGCGAGGCGATGCTGGATTACGTGCATTCCACCGAGCCGGCGACGGGCATAGACCGTGTGCGCATTCCCGGCGAACCGGAGCGTGAAAGCATGGCGCAGCGGCTCGCGGACGGCATCGACATCGACGACAACACCTGGGGCCAGATCAAGGACGCCGCCGCCAGCGTCGGTCTGGAGCACACGGCTCTGGCTTAGGGCCGGCGTCGCAGGGCGTCTGACATGCGCGTGATCGTGGTTGGCGGTGGCATCGGCGGCCTGACGCTGGCGCTCAGCCTGCATGCCGCCGGCATCGAGGCGCAGGTGCTCGAAGCCGCGCCGCTGCTGCAGCCGCTGGGCGTCGGCATCAACGTGCTGCCGCACGCGGCCCGCGAGCTGCTCGAACTGGGCCTCGGCGAGGAACTGGCGACGCGCGGCATCGCCACGGAGGCGCTGGTCTACGCCAACCGCTTCGGTCAGGAGATCTGGCGCGAGCCGCGCGGCCGCCTGGCTGGCTACCACTGGCCGCAGATCTCGATCCACCGAGGCGCGCTACAGACGCTGCTGCTGGACGCCGTTCGGACGCGGCTCGGCGCGGACGCGGTGACGACCGGCTGCCGGGTGACGCGCACTGCAAACGAGGGCGATTCTGCTCGGGTCTGGGCGACGGACGGCGCCAGCGCGGACGCCGACGTGGTGGTCGCGGCGGACGGCATCCACTCCGCCGTGCGGGCGCAGGTCTATCCGGACGAGGGGCCGCCGAAGTGGAACCAGCGGGTGCTCTGGCGCGGCGTCACCGAGAGCACGCCATTCCTCGGCGGCGCCACCATGGTGATGGCTGGCCATCAGGCGCAGAAGTTCGTCTGCTATCCGATCGATCCGCAGGCCGCGGCGCGCGGCCGCTCGCGCATCAACTGGATCGCCGAGCTGAGCTTCGGCGACACCGACACCTGGCGCCGCGAGGACTGGACCCGCCGCGCCCGGCTGGCGGACTTCCTCCCCAGCTTCGAGGGCTGGCGGTTCGACTGGCTCGATGTCCCGGCCATCATCCGCGGGGCGGCGGAGGTGTTCGAATACCCGATGGTCGATCGCGACCCGATCGAGCGGTGGACGTTCGGCCGCGTGACGCTGCTGGGCGACGCCGCGCACCCGATGTATCCGATCGGCTCCAACGGCGCCTCGCAGGCCATCCTCGACGCCCGCACGCTGGCCTTCGAACTGGCGGCCGGCCCGTCGGTGGAGGCGGCTCTGGCCCGTTACGAGGCCGCGCGCCGCCCGGCCACATCGCGGCTGGTGCTGCTCAACCGCGCCAACGGCCCCGAGCAGGTGATGCAGCTGGCCCACGAGCGCGCCCCCGGCGGCTTCGCCCACGTCCATGACGTGCTGACCCAGGCCGAGCTGGAAGCCACGGCCGGCGACTACAAGCGGACCGCCGGTTTCGACGTCGCCAGCCTGAACGCGCGCGCATCGCTCAGCCCGGGCCGCGCTGGAGCGACCGCATGACTCTTGAGACCCGCCCGCTGTTCTTCATCGAGGTCGACGTCGCAGCGCCCGTGGACATCGGCGAGACCGGAGCCGGCCGCCGGCGCGCCATCCCGATCACCGGCGGGTCGTTCAGCGGTGTCGCGTCCGGGCGCGTGCTGCCGGGCGCCGACTGGCAGACCATCCTGCAGGATGGGACCATCGAGCTCTCGGCCCACTACGCCCTGGAGACCGACGCCGGCGAGCGCATCGAGGTGACCTCGGAAGGCCTGCGCGCCGGGCGGCCGGAGGTGCTGGGGCAGCTGGCGCGCGGCGAGGCGGTCGATCCGGCCGACTACTACTTCCGCACCGCCGTGCGCTTTCGCACCGGCGCGCCGGCCCTGGCGTGGCTCAACACCATCCTGGCCGTCAGCACGGCGCGCCGCGAGGCGGCCCGCGTCACGCTTACGGTCTACGAAGTGCTGTGACCTGTGAAGCTGGTGCCGCCGCAGAGATTCGAACTCTGGACCTCAGCCTTACCAAGGATGCGCTCTACCCCTGAGCTACGGCGGCGTTTTCCCGGCGAGCGGGAGGCGGGTAGTTAGCGGACGCACCGGGCGGTGTGAAGCCAAAAAGCCCCGCGCCGCCCGGCGTCTATCGTCGCGGGCTACCCTCTCAGGCCCGCGCCCATCGGGACCTGGTCCCAATACTGCCGCGCGGCGCTGCGCGGGTCGTCCTCCTGGCGGGTGTCGAGGTCGAACACCATGGTCTTGCGAGCCGTCGGTTCGTACGCATCCCAATGCGGGATCGCCGCGCAGTTGGGATCGCCGGTGGCGGCGAAGGCGCACCAGGCGGCGGCCATGCGGTCGCTCATGATCTTGCGGTTGGGATCGGCGCGGTCGTTCTTGAACGTCGAGCCGACGTCGAGGCCGTGCACCGCGCCGAACTTCCCGCCGAGGGCGGCGTAGTAGATGTACATCCACGCCGGCGCCGTTCCCTGCGCGTGCTTGAGCTCGGCCTGGCGCACAGCCGCTCGCCGCGCGCCGCTGTCGGTGAAGATCTGCGCCTGCAGCGCGAACGGCGACTTCTGCGAATCGAGCTTGCGGTAGAGCGCCAGGATCTCGTCGCCCTTGCCGGGCCAGCGGGTCTCGCAGATCGTCTTCAGGCCCGCCATGTCGAGGTCGAAGTTGGTGAGCGCGAGGGCCGCGTCTTCCAGCGTGGTCGAGACGATGATCGGCACGGCGGCGCTCTCCGGCGGCGCGGCGGGATCGAATGGGTGGTGGGGCAGGTAGCTCCCGTCCATCACCGGCGAGAAGCCGGCGCGGGTGACGCTCTGGGCCTGCAGCAGGTCTTGCCAGGATAGCTTCTGCAGGTCGCCGATGCGGTCCTTGCTGATCCCCAGCGTGGTCAGCAGCGCCTGGGCGTCCTGGGTCGCGCGATCGCGCGTGGTCAGCCGCAGCGCCGAGCCTGACTGCACCGCGGCGCGGTGGAAGAGCCCCTTCGCGGCCGGATTGGCGAGCATGGTGGTGGTCTTCGCGCCGCCGCCGGACTGGCCGAAGATGAAGACGCGGCCGGGGTCGCCGCCGAAATTGGCGATATTGTCCCGCACCCATTCCAGCGAGGCGGCCATGTCCATGACGCCGGTGACGCCGGCGTACTGAAACTCCGGCGGCGCGCCGAGGTCGGCGAGGTGGAGGTAGCCGAAGCTGGCCAGGCGGTGGTTCACCGTCACCACCACCACGTTGCCGAAGTAGGAAAGCTGAGCGCCGTCGAAGCCAGGCGCATTGCCGGAGCCGGTGGACCAGCCGCCGCCGTGGAAGCTGACCAGCACCGGGCGCTTGGCGTTGTCGTTCACGCCCGGCGTCCAGAGGTTCAGCGTCAGCATGTCCTCGCCCATGCCGCCGGACTGCTGGTCCCACTCAATCATCATGCCGTACTCGCCGCGGAGGTCGCTGAGCGTCTGCGGGCTGACCTGGCCGTGGGCGAAGCACTCGCGCACGCCCGGCCATGGATCCGGCTTCTTCGGCGGCATGAAGCGGTTCTTGCCGCCGGTCGGCGCGCCGTAGGGCACGCCCTTGAATTCCTTGATGCCGGTGTTGGCCATGCCCTGGACCTTCCCGGCGGTGGTGTCGACGGTCCAGAAGATCTGGCCTTGCGCGCCGCCGCCGAGACCAGGACGCGGCGCCGCCGGCGGGCCGGACGGCGCGGCAGGCGCCGCGGCCGGTGAAGGCGCCGCAGCCGGCGCGGCGGTTTGGGCTCTGGCCGCGCTTACAGCTGCGACGCCAGCCATCAGCGCGGGCGCGGCGATCAGCAGGTCGCGACGGCTGGCGGCGTGTTTGCTCTCATTGGACATGTGGTTGCTCCCCTCGAACAGGGCGCGAAACCTAAGCCGTTCGGACCTCTAGTCAATGTTGACTACAGGCCGACCGTTTTCAACATGGCTGTCGTAGAACTGCGTGCGCATGCGGCGCAGCAGCGCCAGCACGGCGTCGGGGTCGGCCAGAGGGCCCGCGAGCATGGTTTCCACCGCCAGGCCCCGCAACGCCACCAGGATCAGCCGCCGCTCCGCCGGCGCCTCGCCGAGTTCGTCGATGAGGCCGCTGGAGGCGGCAAAGCGGGTGGCGCCGCGCAGGCGGCGGGCGTTGAGGTTCTCCGCGAAGTCGGGCAGGCGCTCAGCCAGTTCAGGGTCATGCCGGGTGGCGATGATGATTTCCAGCAGCGCTCGCGACTCAGGGCTCTGGAAGGCCTTCCAGGTTACGTCGACCGAGCCGACGTAACGCTCGCGGCCTTTCGGCAGGTTGCGGATCTTGGCGTGGATAAAGTCGCGCTCTTTCTCCGCGGCGTGCTCGGCCACCGCCAGGATCAGGTCGATGCGGGTGGGAAACTGATGCAGCAGCGAGCCGCGCGCGACCTTGGCCTCGGCGGCGACGCGCACGGTGCTGGTCTGAGCATAGCCGGCTTCGTTGAGACACTTGACCGCGGCGGCGAGCAGCTTGTCGCGGGTCGCTTGGCGGCGCTCGGCGTTAGGGCCGCGCGGACCGCGCGGCGCGCCCCGGTCTTCGGGCATAGTAAAACGATCCTGCGGTCCTTCGTTCGCTACGTGGCCGCTGGATTGCCCCGTTCGTCAAGGGCGGCTTTGACTCAGGACGGACTAACGGCCTAGGCGATGGCATGGCCAGCGACGAGCCCGCCAAACCGGCCCTTCCGCTAGCGCCGCCCATCGCGGACGACCGCGAAGCGCGCCTGGCCGCGGCGCTGCGCGCGAACCTGCGCCGGCGCAAGGCGGCCGAGCGGAAATCGGGCTAGACGCCAACGCGGGCTAGCTACCCGGCTGATGGGTAAAGCAGCGTTGCCCACCAACAAGGGGCATTTTCTCGACCGCGGCCGACGGGGCCTAGCCAGCGGCGGCCTGGGCTGCTCTGTCAATGCTGCAAGGCTGGGCCAGGAAATCGAACGTGAGCGAACAGGCGCCCCGATTCGTCGGGCGGACGGCCATCGTCACCGGCGCAGGCGCCGGCATCGGCCGCGCCACGGCGCTGCGCTTCGCCCGTGAAGGCGCGCGGGTCGTCGCCGCCGACATCTCGGCGGAGCGCCTCGCGGCGCTGCTGCCGGAAAGCCCCGCGGGATCGGTCGTCGCCGTCGCCGGCGATCTCGTCATGGAAGCCAGCGTGCAAACCGTGGTCGCGGTCGCCGAGGGCCGGATCGACATCCTGGCCAACGTGGCGGGGATCATGGACGGCTTCCTGCCCGCGGCGGAGGTCGACGACGCCACCTGGGAGCGGGTGATGGCGGTGAACGTGACCTCACTCATGCGCCTGATGCGGGCCGTGCTGCCGGCGATGGTGCAGGCGGGGCGGGGCGCCATCGTCAACATCGCCTCTGAAGCGGCGTTGCGCGGTTCGGCGGCCGGCTTCGCCTATACCGCCTCCAAGCACGCTGTGATCGGAATGACCCGCAGCGCGGCTTTCATGTACGGCAGGGACGGCGTGCGGGTGAACGCCATTGCGCCAGGCGGCGTGCGGACGAGCCTGGTGGCCCCGATGCAGTCGGCGCTGGCGGTGGAGCGGCAGGGGCCGCTGCTGCGCACCGTGGTCCCGCCGCCAGCCCAAGCGGACGACATCGCCGCCGCCATTGCCTTCCTAGCCAGCGACGAGGCGGGCAACATCAACGGCGCGGTGCTCGCCTCCGACGGCGGTTGGTCGACGCTCTGAGAGCTTTGACCGAGGGCATCAGGCAGGCGGACTTCAAGCCGGCGCCAAGGCCCGTCGCGGCCGCGTCGCCAGGACGACGATGTTGAAGAGCGCCGCGCCGCCCAGCGCCACGGCGAACTCGGTCCACATCACCGCGCCGCCGTTCCAGCGGGTGTCAGCCCAGCCGTCGAGGGCGGGCATGATGAAGACCGGGATGTTCGAGATGCAGGCGAAGAGGTTGTACTTGGTCGCGGCCGCGCCGGCGCCTATGGCCTCCAGCGTCGTGGCGGAGAAAGCGGCGTAAGAGAGGCCGAGCGCGGCCGAGTAGGCGAACACGAACACCACGAACACCTCCGGCGTGCGCGGCGCCAGCGCCGTCGCGCCGGCCACAAGCCCGCCGATCACCCCGAAGAGCACATAGGCGGTCTTGCGGTCCATGCGGTCGCAGAGGAGGCCGCCGCCGACGGCCGCGACCACCGTGGCCAGTCCCACCACCCAGTTGATGCCGGCGAGCAGGTCGGCGCCCACATGCCACTCCTTGGCGATGGCCGAATTGATGTAGGCCTCGCCGCCGGAGCCCAGCGGCAGCACGAACAGCAGCAGCGTCAGCAGCCCGGGCCGGCTGCGACATGCCTGCCAACAGTCGCCAGCGACAGCCTTGAGCATCGCCAGGTAGCTCGGATGGCTGGTGAAGCGCGTGGAGGCTGGCGCCAGCAGGATGGCCGCCGCGAACACGACGAAGCTGCCGGAGACCACCAGCCCGGAGAGCGCCAGCGAATGCAGGTGCGCGGCGAGCCACAGCCCGGCGCCGCCCCCGAGGCCCGAGCCGCCGACGTTGCCCGCCTGGCTCCAGCCACCAGCGGCCCCGCGCGCTTCCGGCGCGGTGCCGTGCGCCATCAGGCTCTCGGCCGCCATGGCGCCGGTCGAACCGGACACGGAGACCAACAGCGCCAACGCTGTGAGGGCTGGCAGCGAAGCCGTTCCCGGTGGCAGCAAGGCCGTCGCCGCCAGACCGGGGATCATCACCGCCATCGAGAGCACGAACCAGCGCTTGGTGGTCAAGGTGACGTCGACCAGGGGCGCCCAGAACACCTTCAGCACGGACGGGAGCAGCGCGATCGACAGCACCGCCCCCAGCGCCGCGGTGCTGACGCCGGCCTTCGAGTAGAAGTACTCCAGCGCCCCGGCCATGAAGCCGCCGGACCCGCCGAACGGCAGGTAAAGGATGAAGAAGAGCCAGGGCCGCACGGAGCGGGCTGGCGCGGTGGTGCTGATGGTCAACGTCGCTCCCGAGGCGGCGTGGAAGGTCCCCGCCGGGCACCATGCACAACCGGCCGCTGACGCACAATCGTTGCAGCGCAGCAACCCACTTACCGGGCGCGCGGGGCGCGGCTATGAAGCGCTTTGAGGCGCGACGCGCCAGCTCGCGCCGGGAGGCTCATCGCATGGATCGCATCGCCATCACCGGCGGCGTCAGGCTGGAAGGCGTGATCCCGATTTCCGGGGCGAAAAACTCGGCGATCAAGCTGATGGTGGCGAGCCTGCTCACCGACGAGCCCCTTCGCTTGACGAATATGCCGCGCCTTGCCGACACCCGCTTCCTCGGCAAGCTGCTGCAACGCCTTGGCGCACAGGTGGACGAGCACGAGGGGCCGGGCGGGCCGGAGACGGTGCTGACCACGTCGGAGATCGTCTCGGCCATCGCACCCTACGACCTCGTGCGGCAGATGCGCGCCTCGTTCAACGTGCTGGGGCCGCTGGTGGCGCGCACCGGGCAGGCCAAGGTCTCGCTGCCGGGGGGCTGCGCCATCGGCGCGCGGCCGGTCGACCTGCACCTGATGGCGCTGGAGGCGCTGGGCGCGCGCATCGACCTCAACGAAGGCTACGTCTACGCCCAGGCCCCGCGCGGCCTGAAGGGCGCCGCCATCGTCTTCCCGTCGGTATCGGTGGGCGCGACAGAGCATGCGCTGCTGACCGCAGTGCTGGCGCAGGGCGAGACCGTGATCTCCAACGCCGCCTGCGAGCCGGAGATCGCCGACCTGGCCGAGTGTCTGATCAAGATGGGCGCGCGCATCGAGGGCGCCGGCACGCCGGTGGTCCGCATCCTGGGCGTCTCGCGGCTCTCGGGGGCCAGCCACGACGTCACCCCCGACCGCATCGAGACCGGCACCTATGCGCTCGCCGCCGCCATGGCCGGCGGCGAAGTGCGGCTCACCAGAACCCGCGCCGACTTCGTCGAGAGCCTGCTGGTGAAGATGGAAGAAGCCGGCGTCGACATCGAGCGCTGCAACGACGGCCTGACGGTGAAGCGCAACGGCGCCCGGCTGAACGCCGTTGAGCTGGCCACCGATCCCTTTCCCGGCTTCGCCACCGACCTGCAGGCGCAATTCATGGCGCTGATGACTTTGGCCAGTGGCGAGAGCGTGATCCGCGAGACCATCTTCGAGAACCGCTTCATGCATGCCCCGGAGTTGGCCCGCCTGGGCGCCGACATCGCCGTCTCTGGCGGCGAGGCGCGGGTGCGCGGCGTCGAGCGGTTGGTGGGCGCGCCGGTGATGGCCACCGACCTGCGCGCGTCCGTCAGCCTGGTGATCGCGGCGCTGGCGGCCAAGGGCGAAACGGTGGTCAACCGCGTCTACCACCTCGACCGCGGCTTCGAGCGCCTGGAAGAGAAGCTGAGCGCCTGTGGGGCGCAGGTGCGCCGCATCCGCGGACCGGACGACACCGGCGAGGAGGGCGAATGACCAAGCCCGCGCCGCTTCGGCTGCTGGCCGAGGACGAGGACGACCTGGCGGTGATCTCCGCGGCGCTGCAGGACGCGGTGGCCAAGGTCGGCGACATCGAGTGGGACGCCAAGGGCCGGCGCTTCACCCTGGCGCTCAACCGCTTCCGCTGGGAGGCGCCCGGCGCGCTGCTGGGCGAGCGGGTGCGCGCCGGTCTGCAGTTCGGCGGCGTGCTGGCGGTGAAATCGCGCAATTTGCGCCGTGAGGCGCCGGACGCGGTGGTCTCGCTTCTCGCGGTCAGCTTCGAGGCGGCCGGCGAGCCGCCGGGCGGCGACATCCGCCTGCACCTTTCCGGCGGCGGCGACGTGGTGCTGACCGTGGAGTGCGTGGACGCCGCCCTGGCCGATGTCTCTCAGCCCTGGCCGACCGCCAGTCAGCCGACACATAAGGAATAGGGCTCGCGCTGGCGGCACAGTGCGGGCCGCCCCATATGCGGCCCGCCAATGGGGGGGTTTGCCATGGCCGCAGCCGACAACAAGGCGCTGATCACCGCCATCTTCGATGACTTGGCGCGCGGTGACAGCCGCCGTTTCGCCGCCGCCCTGCACCCCGATTTCGCCTGGGTGGTGACGGGCAGCAGCAGCTGGTCCGGCCGCCATGGCGGCGGCCTGCGCGCGGTCAGCGAGGCATTCCTGAAACCGCTCAACTCGCGCCTCAGCCAAGCCATCCGCACCACCCCCAGCCGCATCAGCGCCGACGGTGGTGTCGTCATCGTCGAAGGCAAGGGGGCGGGCGTCACCACCGAAGGCGCGCCCTACGAAAACGACTATTGCCTGATCTACGTCTTCAAGGACGGCCAGATCGCCGAGCAGATCGAGTACATGGACAGCGCCTATTGCGAGGCGGTGCTGGGCAAGTGGGACGACGTGCTGGCTGCCTACAAGGCAGGCGACGTCGCCTAAGCCTTCCGCGCCAGGAAAGCGCCGGTGTCGCGGCTGACGCGGAAGACGCCGCCGTCCGCAGCGAACGCCGCGCGGGTGACCTGGCGCAGCTTGGCCTCCTCGGACCGCGCGGTCTCGTGCCCGGACAGCAGGTAGGCGACGACGTCCTCCGGGTCGGTCACGACCAGCTCGTCGACCAAGTGCAGCAGCTTCACGCTGGCGAAGTGGCGCGCCAGGATCGGCGGCGCGCTTTCTAGGCTAAAGCGCCAGAAACCGTCCATCGATGGCCCTGCCAGCGCCTGCGCGCGCAACTCGAACAGCGCCTTGAAGTTGTCGCCGCTGTTAGTGGTGATCACGCCGAGGCCGCCCGGCCGTAGCACCCGGGCGATCTCGCCCACCGCGCCTTCGATGTCCGGCGCGTGATAGAGCATGTGCATGGCGAAGACGGCGTCGAACGCCGCGTCCGCGTAGGGCAGGGCGCAAACGTTGGCGACCTGGCCGTCGACCTCACGCCAGCGCCCGACATCTCTCACCCGCGCCAGCGCCTCATCGACCATTCCCGGCGAGAAATCGGTGAGTGTCAGCGACAGGTCCGTCCGTAGCGTGGCCGCCGCGGGGCTGGCCCAGAACCGGCCGGGCCCGCAGCCGACCTCCAGCACCCGCCCACCGGCCGGCAGCGGCAGGTCCGCCAGCAGGTCCCAGACGCCGTCGCCCTTGCCGTACTTCTGATGCAGGCCCTGGCGTGCGCGGAGGTTGCGGGAGTCGCGGTACTGGGCTTCGAGCGCTTCGGTCATGCGCGAACAGTAAGGTCCGGGCGGGCAAGCCGCCACAAACTCCTTGAGTTTCGCCCCTGAGCCGCCACAAGCGCGCCCATGCGCCGGTTCCGCTTCGACGACCCCGATTTCAGCGCCGACTTCGACGCCTTCCTGGCCGAGCGCCGCGCCGCGCCGGCCGACGTCGACGCTGCCGTGGCCGGCGTCATCGAGGCGGTGCGCACCGAAGGTCTGGACGCCGTGCTGCGCTACACCGAGCGCTTCGACCGCGTGCGCCTCGACGAGACCAGCATCCGGGTCACCCCCCGCGAGATCATCGCCGGCGTCGATGCCTGTCCGGCCGAGGTAAAAGACGCCATCGCGTTCGCCGCCGCCCGCATTCGCGCCTATCACGAGCGCCAGCGCCCGGCGGACCTGCAGTTCACCGATGACGCCGGCGTCGAACTCGGCTGGCGCTGGACGCAGCTGGAGGCGGTGGGCGTCTATGTGCCCGGCGGCCGCGCCGCCTATCCCTCGACGGTGCTGATGAACGTGGTCCCGGCCAAGGTCGCCGGGGTCGATCGCATCGCCATGGTGACGCCGCCGGGCAAACTGGAACCGGCGGTGCTGGCGGCGGCGCACGCCGCTGGCGTCGACGAGATCTGGCGCATCGGCGGGGCGCAGGCCTGCGCGGCGCTCGCCTTCGGCGCGGGCCCCATCGCGCCGGTGGACAAGATCGTCGGCCCCGGCAACGCCTTCGTCACCGCGGCCAAGCGCCGGCTCTACGGCATTGTCGGCATCGACGCGCTGGCGGGGCCATCCGAGATCGTGGTGGTGGCCGACGCCGCCAACGACCCGACCTGGATCGCCGCGGATTTGCTCTCGCAGGCCGAGCACGATCCGGCGGCCCAATCGATCCTGATCACCGACGACGCCGTTTTCGCCGACGCGGTCTGCGCCGCCATCGAGACCCAGCTGACCACCCTCGCCACCGGCGCCGACGCCGCCGCTTCGTGGCGCGACCACGGCGCGGTGGTGGTCGCGCCACTGGCCTCTGCGCCCGAACTGGTGAACCGCATCGCCCCGGAGCACGTCGAGTTCGCCGTCGAGGCGCCGGACGCGCTGGCGGCCAAAGTGCGCCACGCCGGCGCGATCTTCCTCGGCCGTTACGCGCCGGAGGCGCTGGGCGACTACGTGGCCGGCTCCAACCACGTGCTGCCCACCAGCCGCGCCGCGCGGTTCTCGTCCGGACTATCGCTCTACGACTTCCTCAAGCGCACCTCGGTGATCCGCTGCGACGCCGACGCTTTCGCCCGGCTCGCGGGCCCCACCGAGACCCTCGCCACCGCCGAAGGCCTCCCGGCCCACGCCCGCAGCATCTCGATCCGCCGCAACCACTAGCGCTGGCTCTCCCGCCAAAGGCCTTGTCGCGGTAAGGGGTGGGGGCGATGAGCGGCGATTCCGACAACCACCGCCTGCAGACCGTGCAGCTCGACGACGAGTCGCTGTCGGCGGCCTCGCGCGATCAGGAGCAGGAGCGCCAGATCGCCATCTTCGATCTGCTGGAAGAAAACCATTTCCAGCCCGACGGCGCCGAGGGCGGACCTTACGACCTGAGGATCTCGCTGATCGACAACCGTCTGGCGCTGGACATCAGCGGCCCCGGCTACCAGCGCCGCCACATTCTATCGCTGTCGCCGTTCCGCAGCGTGGTGCGCGACTACGCGATGATCTGCGAGAGCTATTACGAGGCCATCCGCAACGCCACGCCGCAGAAGATCGAGGCCTTGGACATGGGCCGCCGCGGCCTGCACAACGAGGGCTCGGAGCTGCTGCGCCAGCGTCTCGCCGGCAAGGTGGAGACCGACTCCGACACCGCGCGGCGCCTGTTCACGCTGATCTGCGCGTTGCACTGGCGCGGATAAGCTCCATGGCCTCCCAACTGCCTGGCGCGGTGCTGTTCGCCTGCAACCACAACCGCGTGCGCTCGCCGATGGCCGAGGGCCTGATGAAGCTGATGTTCGGCGCCGAGGTCTACGTCGACAGCTGCGGGGTGAAGAACGACGAGGAACAGGCCATCGACCCCTTCGCCGCCGCGGTGATGGACGAACTCGGCGTCGACCTGTCGCGCCATCGGCCGAAGACCTTCGACGACATCGACGAAGGCGCGTTCGACCTGGTCATCTCCCTGACGCCGGAGGCCCAGCACCGCGCCGTCGAGCTGGCCCGCGCCGCCGCCATCGACCTTGAGTATTGGCCGACCGCCGATCCCACCACCGAGTTCGGCACGCGCGAGCAGGTGCTGGAGGCTTACCGCCGCGTCCGTGACGCGCTGGCGGCCCGGATCGAGGCGCGCTTCGGCAGAACGGTCACGTTCGGGGGGTGATGACCGACACCCGATTGTCGTATGAAGCGCGGCGCAACGGCGCGCCGGTTCAGGTAGTTTCCCATCGCTCGCGACCCACAGCCGCCCCGGCCCCCGCTGGTGCTCGCCAGCGCGAGCCCCAGGCGCCTCGAGCTGCTGGCCCAGATGGGCCTGGCGCCCGACCTGGTCGACCCCGCCGAAATCGATGAAACGCCGCGTGCGGACGAACTTGCGCGGCCGCTGGCCGTGCGCCTCGCCGCCGCCAAGGCCGCCGCCGCCGCCGCCCGTCATCCGAACGCTTATGTGCTCGCCGCCGACACCGTGGTGGCGCTGGGCCGCCGCCTGCTCGGCAAGCCGGCCGACGAAGCCGATGCCGCGCGCATGCTGGCTTTGCTCTCCGGCCGGGCGCATCGGGTGCTGACTGGCGTCGCGGTCGCGGCGCCTGTCGGACGCACCGCCGCGCGGCTTTCGGAGACCCGGGTGAAGTTCAAGCGGCTCACGGCCGGCGAGATCGCTGGCTACCTCGCCAGCGGCGAGTGGCAGGGCAAGGCCGGCGCGTACGGCGTCCAGGGCCGCGCCGGCGCCTTCGTCACCGCGCTCAGCGGCTCTTACACCGGCGTGGTCGGCCTGCCGCTCTACGAGACGCGGGCGCTGCTCGTGGGCCTGGGGTTCCCTGCCGATGGCTGAGCGCCGCGCCTACCTCGACGTCGGCATTGGCGAGACTCGCGGTGTGGTCACGCTGGATGGCCGCCCCGAGCGGCTGCTGATCGCCCGCGACGGCGACGCCGCCTGCCAGGCGATGGGCGCCGAAGTAGTCGGCCGGGTGCGCAAGGTGGAGCGGGCGCTGGCGCTGGCGTTCGTGGACCTGGGCGCCGGCCCTGACGCGGTGCTCAACCTGCGCCCCGAGATGGGCCGCATCGCCGAGGGCCAGGCGCTGCACCTCGAGGTCCGCACCGAGGCCCGCGCCGGCAAGGGCGCCACCTTGCGGCTGATCGGCGAGGGGCAGGGCGCGCCGCGGGTGCTGACCCCTGCGCCCAGCCTCGCCGACGAACTCGCCGCCATCATCGCCGGGCCGCCCAGGACCGGCGCCGGCGCCCGCGACTTCGCTGACCAGGCCGAGGCCGAGGCGCTGGAAACCCTCTTCCCGCTACCCGGCGGCGGCGCGGTCGCCATCGAGCGCACCCGCGCCCTCGTCGCCATCGATGTCGACGTCGGCGATCGCCCCGGCGCCGAGGCCAAGCGCGTCACGAGAGCCGCCAATCTGGCCGCGCTCACGACCGCCGCTCGGCTGCTGCGGCTGAAAGGCGAGGGCGGTCTCGTCGTCATCGATCTCGCCGGGCGCGGCCAGGACGGGCCGCCGCTGCTGGCCGCCGCCAGGGCTGCGTTCGGCCCCGACGCCGGCGTCGCCTTCGGCCCGATCAGCCGCTTCGGCACGCTGGAGCTGACCATCCCGCGCCGCCGCCGCTCGGCCGCCGAGACGCTGCTGGACGCCGCCGGCCGCCCCACCGACCTGACGCTGGCCCTGCGCCTGGTCCGCGCCATCGAGCACGCCGCCCAGGCCGACCGCGGCGCCCGCCTCGCCGCCTACGCCGCGCCCGAGATCGCCGCCGCCGCCGGCCCCTATCTGCCGGCGCTCACCGCCCGCTTCGGCGGCCGCATCGCGCTCACGCCGGAACCCGGCCGCCCTCGCGAAGCGTTTGACGTGCGATGAGCAAATGTCCCATGTGCGGCCGCCCGGCGGAGCCGGACGCGCGCCCCTTCTGCTCCCGCCGCTGCGCCAACCTCGACCTCCAACGCTGGCTCACCGGCAAGTACGCGGTGCCGGCGGTGGAGGATGAGAGCGAGGACGACGGGGCGCTGCCGTACGACCCGGACGATGACTGATCAGAGGCGGAAGCGGTGGTGCCTGGGGGCGGATTCGAACCACCGACACGCGGATTTTCAATCCGCTGCTCTACCAACTGAGCTACCCAGGCATAGAGGCCGTCGAGCGGGGCTCTGCGCCGAAGGGGTGCGTCTATAGGGAGCCCCACGCGGCGTGTCCAGAAGATGCGCTGCCGCAGCGGACGGAGCGATCCTGTGGCCCGCGCGACACGCCGCCAAGCTACTGACACAGGATGTCACCAGGGCAGGCTCGGCAAGCTTGGGCGGGGCCCCGCGAAACACCATCTGAAGCCTGGAGACGAGAAGCGGTTTCGCGCGTTGAAGCTGTGAGGCTCGTCGATAGGCAGCGGGCGGCTGGGCCGCCTCGCGAGACGGGAGTGGGACGGGTGACGCGGGCGACCCTCGCAGCGGTGTTTCTGGGCGCGGTGCTGGCGTTTGCGCAGGCCGTGGCGGCGTTCGCCACGCCGGTAGCGCTGTCGTGCCCAACGCCGGTGACATTGAGCCCTCCCGCAACGGCGGCCTGCGCCGGCGCGGCGCCCGCTGACGGCGCCAGCATCGCTGGGCCGGTGCTGCAGGTCGAGAGCGGCGACACGGTCTGCGTGGCGCTGGGCCCCTCGCCGACGCAATGGGTGCGGGTGGTGCTGGCGGACGCCGGCGCCGGCGCCACCAAGGGCGCGCTGATGGCCGCGGCCTTCTCCCGCGACGTGATCTGCGTCACGGCTGGCGCGGCGGACGGCGGCGGCGTGCGCGGGGTCTGCGTGGCCGACGGCGTCTCGGTGGGCGTGCTGGCCGGCGCGCCAGATGCGAAGGCTGAGGCCGCGAGCTGGCGCTGAAGCGCTGGCGTTCGCCGCACGCGAGCCTAGCTTTAGGGCATGGACGCCGCCACCAGCCCGCTGCTGACCGACCTCTACCAGCTGACCATGCTGGATGCGTACCTGGCCGCCGGCGAGGACCGCACGGCCACCTTCGAGCTTTTCGTGCGCCGTCTGCCCGAGCGGCGCGGGTTCTTGATGGCGGCGGGCCTGGCGCAGGCGCTGGAATGGCTGGAGGGCTTGCGGTTCTCGGAGCTGGAGCTGGCGTGGCTGACGGAGACCGGCGCGGTGTCGCCGGCGCTGATCGCGCGGCTGGCGGACTTCCGTTTCACTGGCGACGTCGACGCCGTGCCCGAAGGCCGGGTGGTGTTCGCCGAGGAGCCGATCCTGCGGGTCACGGCGCCCCTGATGGAAGCGCAGTTCGTCGAGAGCCGGCTGATCAACCTGATCCACGACCAGACGCTGGGGGCGTCGAAAGCGGCGCGGATGCGGCTGGCGGCGCCCGGCAAGACGCTGATGGACTTCGGCCTGCGCCGCGCCCACGGGGCTGAAGCGGGCCTGATGGCGGCGCGCGCGGCCTGGATCGCGGGCTTCGACGGCACGGCCACGGTGCTCGCCGGCCAGCGTTTCGGCATCCCGCTGGCCGGCACCATGGCGCATTCGTTCGTGCAGGTGTTCGACGACGAGGCGGCGGCGTTCGAGGCCTTCGCCCGCGCCCGGCCGCAGAACCTGACGCTGCTGATCGACACCTACGACACGCTGGCGGCGGCGCGGAAGCTGGTGGCGCTGGCGCCGAAGCTTGCCGCGGCCGGCGCTGAGCTTGGCGCGGTGCGCATCGACAGCGGCGATCTGGCGGCGCTGAGCCGTGCGGTGAGGGCCATCTTCGACGCCGGCAGCCTCGGCGACGTGCGCATCTTCGCCAGCGGCGGCCTGGACGAGGACGACCTGCTGGCCTTCACGAAAGCGGGCGCGCCGATCGACGGCTACGGCCTTGGCACCGCCCTGGCCACCTCGTCGGACGCGCCTTCGCTCGACTGCGCCTACAAGTTGGAGAGCTACGCTGGCGTCGCCCGTCGCAAGCGCTCGGAGGGCAAGGCGAGCTGGCCCGGCGCGAAGCAAGTGTGGCGCCGGCTCGGCGCCGACGGCCGCATGGCCGGCGACACCGTCAGGCTGGAGGGCGAGGCCGGGGAGGGCGAGCCGCTGCTGATCCCGGTGATGCGGGGCGGGCGACGGCTCGAGCCGCCGCCGGCGCTGGCCGAGAGCCGGGCGCTGGCGGCCGAGGACCTCGGCCGACTGCCGCCGCCGCTCGCGGCGCTTGAGCGCTCCGACTACCCCGTCGAGATCGCCGCCTCGGTGCGGCGCCTGGCGGACGAGGTCGATCGGCGGCTGGGCCTGAAAGGCGAGGGCGGATGAGCCTGTCGGACATCGATCCCGAGCGCGACGCGCTGATCGTCGTCGACGTGCAGAACGACTTCTGCGCCGGTGGTGCGCTGGCCGTGCCGGACGGCGACGCTGTCGCCCCGCTGATCACGCGCATCGCCGAACGCTTCGCCCACGTGGTGCTGACGCAGGACTGGCACCCGCCCGGCCACGGCTCGTTCGCCTCGTCGCATCCTGGCAAGGCCCCGTTCGATACTGTGCGCATGCCGTACGGCGAGCAGACGCTGTGGCCCGACCACTGCGTGCAAGGCAGCGCCGGCGCCGCGTTCCATCCAGCGCTCGAGATCCCCCGGGCCGAGCTGGTGCTGCGCAAGGGCTTCCGCCGCGAGATCGACAGCTACTCGGCCTTCTTCGAGAACGACCGCGCCACCGCCACCGGCCTCGGCGGCTATCTGCGCGAGCGCGGCCTGACACGGCTGTTTTTCGCCGGTCTCGCCTTCGACTACTGCGTCGCCTGGTCGGCGGAAGACGCGCGGCGGCTGGGCTTCGCGGCGATGGTGATCGAGGACGCCTGCCGCGCGCTCGATCTCGATGGCTCGAAAGCGGATGCGACGCGGCGGCTGGCGAACGCCGGCGTCGCGCTTGTCGCTTCAGGTCTCGGCTGACATCCGCCGCAGCGGCGAGAAGGCGATGAACAGCGACCCGGCGCAGATGCCGGCCACGGAAACATAGAGCACGTCGCGCGGTCCGAGCGCCGCGCCCAGTCCGCCGCCGATCAAGGCGCCCGCCACGCCCACCGCGCCAGCGCCCGAGGCGAATGCGCCGGCGGCGCGGCCGAGCTCGCTTGGCCGGATCAAGGTCTGGCGCAGCGTCACCGAGCCGATCTCGGCCACGCTCTGCAGCATGTCGCCGAAAAACTGGGCGGCCATCAGGAAGGCCATCGCGGTCAACGGCGGCCCCGAAGCCAGTGGGACCAGCGCCTGCATTGCCCCGCCCACAACGCCGGTCACCAGGATCGTCCGGCCAGCGCCCATGGCGCGCGTCAGCCTGGGTGCAGCGGCCGCGCCGACCAGCGCGCCGATCCCGCCGCAAGCCACGGTGAGGCCGAACATGAAGGGTGTCAGGTGCAGCCAGGTGAACGCCCAAACGATGTAGAGGGCCGAAAAGAAGGTGCCGAAGAAGGTGCGGGTCACGTCCGCCAGCCACAGCGGTCGCACCAGCGGGTTGCCCAACACCAGCCTGAAGCCCGCGGCGAGGCCGGCCGGCGTCTCGTCGTCGTCGGCGGTCGAGGCGACGGCGCCGCGGGCGCGGACGGTGCTGAGCAGGGCGGCCGAGCAGAGGTAAGTGACGGCGGTCACCGCCACGCCCACCGGCGGCGCCAGCACGCTGAAAATCGCGCCGTAGAGCGCCGGCCCGCCGACTTCGGCCACCGCTTCGGTGGCGCCCAGCCGCGCGTTGCCGTCCATCAGGTCCGCCGGCGCCAGGATCGCCGGCAGGAAAGCGTGGTCGGCGACGTCGAACATCACGTTGAACACCGCCGTGAGCAGGCCGGCGATGTAGATCTCGGTGAGCGTCAGCTGGCCGGCCAGCGCCGCCAGCGGCACCAGCGTCAGTACCGCTGCCCGCGCCAGGTCGGCGCCGATCAGCAATGTGCGCTTGGGCGCGCGGTCGGCCAGGTGGCCTGCGAAGAAGCCCATCGCCGCCTGGGCCGCCAGGCGCAACGCCGCGAACAGGCCCACCGCCGCTGGCCCGGCGTGCAAGGTCACCACCGCCGCCATGGGCAGGCCTTCACGGGCGATGCGCGCGCCGAACGTGGAAATCGCCTGGGCGGCCCACAGGCGCATGAAGTCGCGGTGGCCGCGCAGGCCTGGCATGTCGCTGATCCCCCGTGGCGCAGACGCCGCAGGCGCGCGCATCAAGTCAAGCTTGGCCTTCCATTTCCGCTCCGAGCCCCTACCTGACGGGCAGGGCGGGTTTGACCGTGCGGTCCAATCTATCGCCGGGCGCGGGGCGTTCCGGGCGAGTGCTTCTCATTGCCGTTAACGCCGTTCGCGGCGTGGCTACGGCCATGGTGCAATGCGATACTGAGCGAGCGTTGCACCCCTGAAAGCCAAGCTCACGCAGGCGTTGCGGTCATGCTGCGCCGCAAACAGTCGCTTGGTGTGACATTTCTGTCTCGAAACCGCGGTCTGCTGCGCCCACTTGACGGTCCCCAATCCGGTTGCCAAAGGGTCCAAGCCGCAAGTCTAACAACGCGGTAAGACTTGCCGTGGCTCCAGCCCTCGGCCGGTCGTGAACGGCGCCTTCGAGACGTGAGCTTTCTAGACCGGCTATGAGATTGGAACGGAGCGACGTTGCGGATTTGGCGCGGCCATTTTGGCTTTGGATACGCGATGTCGCCTCAGGCGACCGCGCGCCAGGCCTTCAGTTAGGGCGGACAGCGGCCCCGCGCTGCGACGTGTAGCGCGCGCAAGACCAAGCAGGAACTGGCGAAACGATGCTTCAGAAACGAACCACCCCCATTCTCGCGCTGTTCGGCGCCTTCGCGCTGCTGACGGCCGCGCCCGCCTTGGCGCAACCCGCGCCGGCCGCGCCCGCGCCGGCCGCTGCGGCGCCGGCTGACGCTCCGGCGGCGGCTCCGGCTGATGCTTCGGCCGCGGCTCCCGCTCCGGCCGCTGGCGCCGACGCCCCGACCGCGGTCGGCGGCAAGAACGCCGGCCACCTCAACCCCTGGGAAATGTTCCTCGACGCGCGCCTCGTGGTGCAGATCGTCATGGTGGGCCTGGTGGTCTGCTCGCTGTTCTCCTGGACGATCCTGATCGTGAAGATCTTCGAGTTCTCCAGCATCACGCGGGTCACCAACTCGTTCCTCGAGCAGTTCCGCGGCGCCAAGTCGATCGCCGAGATCGGCCGGATCGCCGAGAGCGAAGACTTCGCCGGGCGCACGCCGCTGGCCGACATGGCCGCCGCCGCCGCCGCCGAAGTGGAGCTGTCGCGTCAGGCTGGCCTGCACGTCGCCGGCGAGCACCGCGAGAGCACCATCCTGCGCGCCCAGGCCGCCGTGGCCGCCGTTCAGGCCTCGCTCGCTCGCCGCCTCTCCAGCGGCATGCAGTTCCTGGCCACGATCGGTTCGACCGGCCCGTTCATCGGCCTGTTCGGCACGGTGTACGGCATCATGGACTCGTTCATCGGCATCGCGAACACCAACACGACCAACCTGGCCGTGGTGGCGCCCGGCATCGCCGAAGCGCTGCTGGCGACGGGCCTCGGCCTCTTCGCCGCCATCCCGTCGGTGGTGTTCTACAACTACTTCCAGACCCAGATCACATCGTTTGGCTCGCGTACGGAAGGCTTCGTCGCCGAGCTGATGAATGCGATCTCGCGCCAGCTCGACAAGGGGGTCTGAGGCTAGATGGCCGCCAAACTCGCAGGTCCAGCCGGCGGCGGCCGATACGCCGTCGAGATGAACCACGACATCAACGTCACGCCCTTCGTGGACGTGATGCTGGTGCTCCTGATCATCTTCATGGTGGCGGCGCCCCTGGCTTCGGTTTCGATCAAGGTCACGCTGCCGCCGGCCAACGCCAAGCCGCAGACCAAGCCGCCGCACATCGTCTACATCTCGCTGAAGGACAACGGGAACCTGTACGTGGGCGACTTCCCCACCGATTCCGCGGATTTGCCCGACGCCCTGAAGCTGGCGGTGGGTCCGAACCAGGCGACCGAACGGATCTTCATCCGCGCGGACGAGAACGTGGAATACGGCAAATTCCTCGATCTGATGAACACTTTGCAGGACAACGGGTTCTACAGCGTGGCGCTGGTGGGTGAAGACAAGTCGGGTGTGAAACCGAAATGACCGACACCGTCGCCCATTCGCACCACAATCCGTTCGATCTGCCGACCAATCAGCGCGGTCAGACTCAGATCTTCATCTTGTCGTTCGTGATCGCGCTGGCCTTCAACGCTTTCATTTTCTACTTCATCGGCACGGCGAAGTTCAAACCGAACTACAAGTCGTACTCGGAAGAGAAGGTGAACGCCGAGATCTTCCACCCGGTTGCGCCGCCGCCGCCCCCGCCACCCCCGCCGCCTCCGCCGAAAGTGGAAGTGAAGCCGCCGCCGCTGCAGCCGCGTCCGCCTGCTGCGGTGCCGCTGAACATTCCGGCGCCGGCGACCTTCAACGTGCCACCGGTGGAGCACCCGGTGCCGCCGCCGGCCCCCCCGGTGATCACGCCGACGGCCCCGCCGCCGCCGAAGCCCGCGGTGATCAGCAATCCGCACTGGATCCGCCAGCCCAACGGCGACGACTATGCGGAGTACTACCCGGATCGGGCCTCGCGCCTCAGCATCGGGGGCCGCGTGGTGCTTCACTGCACGGTGAGCATTTCGGGCACCCTCAGCTGCTCGGTGGTCTCCGAAGACCCCGCCGACCAGGACTTCGGCTCCGCGGCTCTGAAGATCTCCAGGCTCTTCAAGATGTCGCCGGCGACGTCCGACGGCGTGCCCACCGCGGGCGGCGAGATCACCATCCCGATCCGCTTCCAGCCGCCGGCCCAATAGCAGGCGCCGGAAGCCGTCGGACCTTGGGGCGCGGGCTTCGGCTCGCGCCCCTTCGCTTTTCAGGGGCCGGCTTGATCGCGAGCCGCCCCGCGCGTAGACGACCCCTTCGCGACACGCCGTCTTAGCTCAGTTGGTTAGAGCGCCAGATTGTGGCTCTGGAGGTCCCCCGTTCGATCCGGGGAGACGGTACCATCGCAAGGCGCTACGGCTCCGAAAGCCGTCCGCGCGGAGACTGGCTTCGTCAGCCCGCGCCGCCGACAGACCTCAGGGCCCAAGCCATCTGAACGATCTCGCCAGCGACTCCCGGTCGATCGAGCCCGGCAGCTCTCCGTGGGCCACAATCAGGTCGCGGGCCTGCCAGTTCAGGACTTTGTCGCGCGCCCGCCGCGCGGCGGCGCGCTTGACGAACGACAATCGCCATTCGCGTGGCGCGCTGGCCTGAGCCTCGGTGAGACCGTCAAGGAAGGCCAGGAAGCCGAACCAACGCCAGTGCTCTCGGAGAAAGGCGTCACTGAAGGTTTGGATCAGGTCGGCGACGATCACGGTGGCTGAGGGACGATGCAGGAACACGATCTCGTCCATCGCGAACGAGCCCCGGAACCAGGCCTGGTCGATGTCGGGGAGCCACTCGGATGGCGGATCGTCCCGCAGCGGGTCGCGAAACGTCAGATCGCCGCACTTCTTGACCGTCGATCGCGGCCCCCAAAGCTGCGCCGCCGGAAACGCCGTTTTCCATTCCCGCAGATAGAGATGGTGGAGCTTGTTCGGGCTGACGAGGTGGCGGACGGGGCCGAGCCGATCCACCTCCGCGCGCAAGGCCGCCGTCAACTTGACCGGCGACCATACCCATAGGTCGCCGTTCTCCAGACGCGCGATCGCCGAGCGCGTCGGATAGGGGGCTCCGAAGAAGCTGACCATCTCACCGTCAGTCACCCACAGCCTTGCGTGCGTCTGTTGGAGCATCGCTCTGAGCTGCCGCGCGTCAGATCGTTTTGCTCTGTGACATCGAGAAGCTGTCAGCCCGGCCGGTCGGAGTCGTGGGAAGCCGCAGTGTGGCTTACGCCGATACCGCCGGCGGCGTCGAAGCTTACTTGCAGCACCGTGTACGGCTTGACCGGGTCGATGAGCTGCACGTCGCCACCGGGCGCCGACCAGCGAACGCTGACCTGCCTCATCTTGCCCAGCGGGGTTTGAACGGCGCCGACGGTCATCGTGCCCGTATGGCCCAGCTCGCGGTCGACGAGCGCGAGCACATTGTCGAAAGCGTCCACCGTCGTCGTGAAAGAGATTTCGTCCAGGCGGCCGTCGATAAAGCGATACGCGATGTCGGCGGCGCTGAACGTCTGGTCGAGCGGGACGGTCTGCAGCATCGCATATTGTCCGAGGACATCGGCGTAGGTGCACACCACTTCGTTCCTGGCCAGGCTAGCCTGCCGCCACGGGAGGCCCTGGCGGCCGGACGTAGAAGGGTCATCCGAGCAGACCGGCCGCGCCGCAGCTTCATCACCGGTCGGCGGCGCGGCGGTTCGCCAGGCGGCAAGGCTCATGCCGAGTTCGGCATTGTCGAAGCCCAACGCCGCGACGGGCGACGCCGCCAGTGACAGAGCCACGACGAGAAGCGCGATCCGCGACAGACGCATCGCCGCCCCGCTCATGCCGGCGGCGATGGCCGTGCGGGCGTCGCAGTTGCTGGCCCGAGCGGCCGGGGTTCGAGGGAACAGGCTCGAACAGGCAGAAAGGTTCACTGGCGCCATCTTTCGTCCAGGATCGTCCCAGGCCGCATTTACATCACGCCGTGACTAAAGCGGGAGATTTTCGATCACGCCGTGATGGATTTGTATGACGTGTTGCGCGAATACAGCGGATTGCGCGTCGACAGATCGTCGCCGGCTGCGTGATAGGGATGCATCACGGCATGAGTCGTAAACGCATCAAGGAGACCGAATGATTCAAGCCGCTACCGCCGTGCCGCGCGGCGCTGAGAGAGTTCCGCCGACAAGCTTCAGCCAGCCGGACCGGCGACTGAGCCTCGTCGAGCTGTCGCTGGCCGCGCTGGCCATCGGCGTGGTGACCGGGTTCGGCGCCGTGGGGTTCCGCGACTTGATCGGTCTCATCCACAACCTCGCTTTCTTCGGCAGAGCTTCGTTCAGATACGACGCCAACGTGTTCACCGGCGCCGCCCGCTGGGGACCCTGGGTGATCCTGGTCCCAGTGATCGGCGGGATCGTGGTGACGTTCCTGGTCGAGAACTTCGCGCCTGAAGCCAAGGGACACGGCGTGCCTGAGGTGATGGACGCCATCTACTACAAAGGTGGGATCATCCGGCCGGTGGTGGCGGTGGTGAAGTCATTGGCCTCCGCGGTGGCGATCGGGACGGGCTCGTCGGTCGGCCGCGAGGGACCGATCATCCAGATCGGCTCGGCGCTCGGGTCCACCTTCGGCCAGATCGCGCGCATGCCGGCGGGCCAGCGAATCACGCTGGTGGCCGCCGGCGCCGGGGCTGGCATCGCGGCCACGTTCAACACGCCGATCGGCGGGGTGATGTTCGCCATCGAGCTGATGCTGCCGGAAGTGAGCGTGGCGACATTCCTGCCGGTGGCGATCGCCACGGGCGCGGCGACGTTCATCGGCCGGTGGTTCATTGGCGACGCGCCCGCCTTCCTGGTGCCGTCGCTGACGCCGATGACCGCCAACGCCAGCGGCGTGGTGATCCTGGTCCTCTACGCCGCGCTGGGCGCCCTCACCGGCGTCGCCGCAGCCGGCTTCATTCGAGGCCTGCATCTCGTTGAAGACCTCTTCGACAAGGTCCCCTACCGCTACATCCGCCACATCGTCGGCATGCTGATGATGGGGGCGTTGATGTACGCGCTGTTCGTCGGCTTCGGGCAGTACTTCGTCGACGGCGTTGGCTACGCCACGGTGCAGGCGATCCTGACCGGGCGGTTCGCCGTCTACTGGTTCCTGTCGCTGCTGTTCGCCGCCAAGCTCGTCGCGACCTCGCTCAGTCTCGGTTCCGGCTCATCCGGCGGCATCTTCTCGCCGTCGCTGTTCATGGGCGCCACGCTCGGCGGCGCTTTCGCCGCGCTGCTCAACGCGACCGGCCTGATCACGCCGCTAAGCGTGCCCGCCTTCGCCATGGTCGGCATGGGGGCCATGGTCGGCGGCGGCACCGGCGCGGTGATGACCGCGGTGGTGATGATCTTCGAGATGACGCTCAGCTACGACATCATCATGCCGATGATCGTCGCGGTGGCCATGAGCGTCGGCGTCCGCCGCATGCTGTCGCGCGAGACCATCTATACGCTCAAGCTGGTGCGCCGCGGTCAGGACATCCCCAAGGTCCGCCACGCCAACATGTTCCTGGTGCGGCGGGCGCGAGAGGTGATGGATCGCGACGTTCTCGTGCTGCCCCGCGAGGCCAGCTTCGATGCGTTCCTCAGCGAGTACGGTGCGGAGGGCCAGATGCGCCACGTGGTGGTGACCGACAAAGGCCGGCTCTTCGGGGTGATCCGGGTCAACACAGGGCTGCGGCGCGGGCTGGCCAGCGCTTACACGGGCATCAAGCTGGGTGACGTGGCCAATCGCAACTTCACCATCGTCGGCGAGGACGATGTCGCCTTCGACGTGATCGAGCGCATGTGGCGCAAAGGCGCGATCATGGCGGTGGTGGTCCGCGGCAAAGGCGTGCCGCGGGGGCAGGACGTGGCGGGGGTGGTCACCAAGGAGCACGTGGCCGACTCGGTCGCCGAGAGCGTCAGCCTCTATCCGCGGGGCTGACGCAGCTTGGTCTTACGCGGCGCTTACGGCGAGAGCCGCTTCAGCCGATTCAGCGAAGACCGCAGTTGCGGCTCCTGGCGGAGCATTTCCTCGAGGTGGCGGTCCGCGAGGTCACAGATCAATGCTTCCCCTTGGGCTGTCAGCGCCACGAAGACGAGGCGGCGGTCGCCTTCCGATGGGCGCCGTTCCGCAAGCCCCAGCTTGGCGAGCCGATCCATCAATTGCACCGCTGCGTGCGGGGCGAGTTCCAGCTCTTCGGCCAGGTCCTTCATCGCCAGCCGGTCGTCGTCGGCCGCCTTGATCGCCAGCATCACCTGATACTGTTGCGGCGTGACGCCGGCCTCGCGGCTGATCTTCTCACTCGCTGACAGAAAGCGCCGCAATCCGCGGCGGAAGCCAGCCAGCCCTCTGAAACGCTCGGGATCCATCGCCATGACTGTTCAACACGCGGTCCTGTGTGACGCCTCGGTGTGCTTTCAGACCCACTCGGCCGGCGCCCCCGCGACACGCGACGTCTGTACATTCTTCACTTACCCGACCGCCAGCTATCCTTCGTTCGCGCCGCCTGTCGCTGGGCTCGAAGCCTCGCGAAGACCATCACGCGCCCGACGACTTGCCCAATGCAAGCGGCGCCCATCGCCGGTCCGCTTTGACCGATCGGCTGAGCGATTGCCTGACCTTGCGTGCCCCCTGCTAGAATTCGGCGGAAGGCGTTTGGAGGTCATATGGCGGACGTTGCGGCCCTCGAACCTACGACCTCGTTCGGCGCGCGGCTGACGCAGATCGCCCGAGCCAAGCCGGACGCCCCGGCGATCACCGACGCCAGCGGCACACTCACCTGGTCGCAGTTCGATCGCCGCACCAACCGCATCGCGCGCGGCCTCGCCAAGGCAGGCGTCAAGTTTGGCGACGTGGTCTCGATCGCGCTGCCGAACACTGCCGGCTACTTGGAGGTGGCGTTCGGGCTCTGGAAGGCGGGCGCCACGCCGCAGATGCTGTCCTACCGGCTGCCGGCCAACGAGGCTGACGCCGTGCTGGAACTGGCTGGCGCGCCGATCCTGGTCACCGACGGCGCGGTGCAGAGCTCGCGCCTCAGCTACAGCGTCGAGGCGCTGCTGGCGCTTGGCGAGGATGACGCGCCGCTGCCGGACGTCACCGCGCCAGTGTTCAAAGCGGCCACCAGCGGCGGCTCGACCGGCCGCCCGAAGCTGATCATGTCGGGCAGCCCCGGTGTCGCCGCCGCGGCGGGGATGGGCGTCTACCGCATCGGCCCGGACGACACCTGCGTCATGCCCGGGCCGCTCTATCACAACGCCCCGTTCGTCTGTTCCACCAACGCGCTGATGCAGGGCGCTCATGTCGTGCTGCTGCCCCGGTTCGACGCCGAGGAGACGCTGAAAGCCGTCGATCGCCACAAAACCACCTGGCTCTACGTGGTGCCGACGATGATGAGCCGCATCTGGAAGCTGCCAGACGAGGTGAAGGCCAGCTACAACGTCTCTCACCTGCACACCGTCTGGCACATGGCCGCGCCGTGCCCGCCGTGGCTGAAAGAGGCCTGGATCCACTGGATCGGGCCCGACGCGATCATGGAGCTCTACGCCGGCACCGAAGCGCAGTCGGCCACCATCATCACGGGCCGCGAATGGCTCGACCACCGCGGCAGCGTCGGCCAGGTGCGTGCCGGCGAAATGGCGACCTTCAACGAGGCCGGCGAACGGTTGCCGCTGGGCGAGATCGGTGAGATCTACTTGCGCCGGCCGGAAGGCGCGCCGCCGTCCTACCACTACCGCGGCGCCAGCGCCCGCACGTTGCCGGGCGGCTGGGAGAGCCTGGGCGACATTGGTTCCTTCGACGCTGACGGCTACCTCTACCTGGCCGATCGCCGCACCGACATGGTCCTGGTGGGCGGCTCCAACGTCTATCCGGCCGAGATCGAGGCCGCGCTGGACGAGCATCCCGCCGTCCAGTCGTCCGCCGTCGTCGGCCTGCCGGACGAGGACATGGGCAACCGACTGCACGCCATCGTCCAGCCCAAGGGCGACCTCACCGAAGCCGAGCTGCGCACCCACCTGCAGGACCTGCTCGTGCCCTACAAGCAGCCACGCTCGTACGAGTTCGTGACCGGAAACATCCGCGACGACGCCGGCAAGGTCCGCCGCACCGCCCTGCGCGACGAGCGGATCGCCGCGATGGCCGCTACTCCGCCACCGTCACGCTCGTAAGGTCGTCCCCGAGCACGATCTGGCCGTTGAAGTGCGGCGCGGCCAGCGCGCGCCAGGCGTCTTCCTGGCCGGGCGCCATTGGCGGCACGTAGTGGGTGAGCAGCAGCGTCTTCACCCCGGCCCGCTGCGCGGTTTCGGCGGCCTGTTGCACCGTCGAGTGGTAGTCGAGGATGTCGCGCAAGCGCTGGGCCGGCACCAGCTTGACCAGGTCGTCGCGGATCACCGTCTGCACGTAGACGTCGGCGCCGGCGCAGAGCGCATCGAGGCCAGGGCAGGGGACGGTGTCGCCGGCGATGCCGGCCACCGCCGCGCCGGCCTCCACCCGGTAGCCCAGCGTCGGCGCCACCGGCGCGTGGTCGGTGGCGTGGGCGGTGAGCTTGCAGCCGCCGATATCGAAGGCCTCGCCCGGCTCGAGTTCGCGGGCGATGACGTCCGGGCCCTCGTTGAGGTCGTCGTGGTGAGCGATGCGGTAGCCGATGTCGGGACCCAGCATGCGCAGGGTGTCCGCCACCAGCTGCGCTGTGCCCGGCGGCCCGAACACCCGCAGCGGCGCCGGCGCCTGGCTCATCACCCAGCGGGTGGTGATGATGTCGTTGAGGTCGGTGACGTGGTCGGAGTGCAGGTGGGTGATGACCACGGCGCTCAGCATCGGGGCGGCGACGCCGGCGCCGGCCAGCCGCATCATCACCCCGCGGCCGCAGTCGAACAGGATGTTGGCCCCGCCGGCGCGCACCAGCGTCGCCGGGCCGGCGCGCCGGGGATCTGGCAGGGGCGAGCCGGTGCCGAGCAGGATGACGTCCATGAGCCTTGCTCCGATGATATGACACGGTTTCTGCCATAATATCGCGCCCCGGGTCAAAACGCGGATGCGTGAGGCGTGCGTGGCGCAGAAAACGGTTGCCTAACCGCGTTCGGACCGCGAGTTTGACGGCCGCAAACGTTTACACCAGCCGCAGACACACTCGCGGCGCGCCAGGGAAGACGCGCATGAACCGTATCCGCTTCGGGATCTTCGACCACATCGAGCACCTGCCTGGGGTGCCGCTGAGCAAGCTCTACAACGACCGCCTGACGCAGATGGAAGCGTTGGACGACGCCGGCTTCTTTGCCTACCACCTCGCCGAGCACCACACGCCGGCGGTGCACTCGATGGCGCCGTCGCAGAACGTGTTCCTGTCGTCGGCGGCGCAGCGCACCCGGCGCCTGCGCTTCGGCCCCGGCGTCTATGTGCTGCCGCTGCACCACCCGCTGCGCCTGATCGAGGAGGTCTCGATGCTCGACCACCTGTCGGGCGGGCGTCTGGAGATCGGCGTCGGCCGCGGCGGGGTGCTGGAGGCGTTCTTCTGGGGCCAGGAAGGCGACGAGGCGGCCAATGCCCAGCGCTACGAAGAGGTGCTGGCGTCGCTGAAGAACGGCCTCGCCAACGACGAGCTGACCTTCCAGGGCAAGTACTTCAACTTCGACCGGGTGCCGATGCGCCTGCGCCCCTACCAGCAGCCGACGCCGTCGTTCTGGTACATGCGCAACCCCGAGACCGCGGCGCTGGGCGGCATGAATTGCATCGTGGTGGGCTCGCTCGACACGCTGGAAGCCAACGTCCAGCGCTACCACCGCATCTGGAACGAGAACAACGGCCCGCTGACGGCGCAGGGCCGCGAGCCGATGATCGGGCTCGTCGTGCACACGCTGCTGGCCGAGGACGAGCAGCAGGCGATCGAAGAAGCCAAGCCCGCCGCCGAGGCCTATCGCTGGAACCTGTCGGCGCCGCGCCGCCTGGAAGCCGAACGCCGCGGCCTCACCCAGTTTCAGCCACAAGGCGGCCAGACCGGCGGGCGCGGGCCGGCGGGACCTGAGCGGCACCGCGCGGTGGAAGAGCGCCGCGACCTCGACGCTTCGCTGGAAAAGCTGGCGGCCGAAGAGCGCGAGCAGCGCGACGCCCGCCGCCGCTCGCCCGGAAACATCCCTGGCTTCGTGGTCGGCACGCCGGAGACGGTGAAGGACTATTTCGACGAGTACATGGCCACGGGCGCCAACTACATGGTGCTGTCGTTCCAATGGGGCAGCCTCAGCCACGAGCAGGCGATGCGCTCGATCCGCCTGTTCAAGGAGCACCTGGCGCCTCGCTACAACGTCGCCGACCCGTTCGACTTCAGCGTCGGCGGCCAGCGGGTCAGCGCCTAGCGCCTCCCTCCCCTTCATGGGGAGGGCAGACCGCGAAGCGGTCGGGTGGGGGAGTCCGACGCGTCAACGGACGTCGCGAATGCGCCGACGCGCGTCACCAGACATCCCCACCCGGTCCCTTCGGGACCACCCTCCCCATGAAGGGGAGGGAGATTCAGCGCCCCAGCGCCTCATCGAGTCGCATTCCTTCAAGGAACGGTGGCGCCCCACTTAGTCCCAGCGCCAACGCGCCGATGGCGGTGTCCGGCTGCGGCGCGCCGATGCGCGTCTCGATGGGCAGCACGCCGGACCAGGCGCCCCAGCCTTCGTCGGCGGCGAGATGGGCGACGCCGCCGGCGCGGATCTTGGCCGATGCCTCCTCGATCGGCATCTCCATGAAGCGGGTGGTCTTCAGCTCCATTTCGGATGGTGGCCGCAGCGTGCCGGCCCGACCCGGATAGACCCGCTCGATGAAGGCGTCGACGCACGCCCGCCTCACGTCCAGGTCGTCGATGGCGCGGGCGTGGCCAAACGCCATCACCGCCCGGTAGTTCAGCGAGTGGGCAAAGCCGGACGGCGCCAGCACCAGCCCGTCGGCGAGGCTGACTGTGACGCAGACGGGCGCACCGTTGGCGGCGTCCAGCGCCCGGCTCACCGCCGCCCCATGCCAGTAGAGCGTGCGCCCTTCGCGCCAGAACAGCGTCGGGGTGACGAATGGGCGGCCATCGATGACATAGCCGATGTGCGCCACCAGGCTGGCGTCGAGCACGGCGTTCACCGTCGCCTCGTCATAAGCGGCGCGTTCCGGATGCCGGCGCACCTTCGACAGCACGGTAGGGGTGAAGCTTGGCTCGCTCACGGCGGTCTCCTTTCGCGTGGCTGACCTAGCCGCGAGGTGGTCTGTCTGATAGGTCCAATATCTCACGGTGAAGCAGACCAATCGGAGACGCATTTGAGCTGGGCGAATGTCTTTCCCTGGTCAGCACCGGCGCCGGGGACGGGCGTGCGGCGCGGCGTCTGCGACCAGGTGCGGGGCGCCATCGTTGGCGGTGCGCTGGGCAGCGGCGCCCGGCTGCCGTCGAGCCGCGATCTGGCGGCGAGGCTGGGTGTGGCCCGCGCCACGGTGGTCGCCGCTTACGAGCAGTTGACGGCGGAGGGCTACATCGAGAGCCGCCGCGGCGCCGGCGCGTTCGTCGCCGCCGACCTCGCGCCGATGATGGCGCTGCGCACGCCGGAGCCGCCGCCAGTCGCCGCGCCGCCCAGCCTGCCGGAGCGCGCGTTGGACTTCGTCCAGGGCGCGCAGATCACCGGTCTGCCCGGCGACGCATTGTTCAATACCGGCCGCACGCTGATGGACGCCGCCGGGCGCGTGGCCTGGAGCAAAGCCGTCCGCCGCGCCACACGGCAGCTGGGCCCCGAGCACTTCGGCTACGCCGACGCGGCCGGCGATCCGGCCTTGCGCGCCGCCATCGCCGACTACCTGCGCGCCGCCCGCGGCGTCGTGGCCTCGCCCGAGCAAGTGATCGTCACCGCCGGCGCCCAGCAGGCCATCGACCTGGCGGCGCGCGTACTGATCCGGCCGGGCGCGCCAGTGTGGGTCGAAGACCCCGGCTACACCGCGACGGCGCTGGCCCTGGCGGCGCTGGGCGCGGACCTGATCCCGGTCCCCGTGGACGACACTGGGCTGATCGTTGGCGAAGGCGAGCGCGCTTCGCCCCGCGCCGCTGCCGCGGTGGTCACCGCCTCGCACCAGTTTCCGCTGGGCGTGACGCTGTCGATGGCGCGCCGGGTGGAGTTGCTGGCCTGGGCGCGCGCCGCCGGCGCCTGGATCATCGAGGACGATTACGCCTCGGAGTTCCGCTACGCCGGCGCGCCGATCCCGGCGCTGCAGGGCCTCGATGGCGGCCAGCGCGTGCTCTACGTCGGCACCTTCAACAAGGCGATCTTCCCTGGGCTGCGGCTGGGATACCTGGTGGCGCCTGCCGCCCTGGTTCCGGCGCTGACGCGGGCGCGGCAACTGCAGGATCGCCAGCCGCCGTCGCTCACCCAGGCCATCGTGCTGGAGTTCATGCGCGCTGGCGACTTCGCCGCCCACATCCGCCGCCGTCGGCTCGCCTACGCGGCCCAGCGCGATGCTCTGGTCGAGGCTTTGCGCGAGCATTGCGGCGCGTGGCTGGCGCCGCACGCGCCCGATCAAGGCATGCATCTGGTCGCTTATCTGCGCGAAGACCTCTCCGATGCGGCCGCCGAAGCAGCCGCGGCCCGCGCCGGCGTCATTGCTCGCGCCATCGGGCCGCTACACCGCGCCGCGGCGCCTCGAAGTGGCCTGATGCTGGGGTTCTCGGGCTATCCGCCCCAGGCCATGGCCAGCGGCGCGCGGCGGCTTGCCCGGGCGCTGGAGGCGATGTGAGTGTGGCTAGCCGGCCGCCAGCCGCGCCACCATCTGCCCGAGCGCGTCGCGGTTGACGGGCTTACCGAGATAGCCGTCGTAGGGAAGGTCGCGCGGCAGGCGTGACTGCGGCACCGCGGTGATCAGTATCACCGGCACCAGCGGCCCGGGCTGCGCCCGCAGCCACTGGATCAGCTGGTAGCCATCGACCTCGGGCATGGTCAGGTCGGTCACCAGCACGTCTGGCCGGAAGCTTGCCATCAGGGCGATGGCCTTGGCGCCGTCGGCGGCGTCGCGCACCCGGTGTCCAAGGTCCTCCAGATGGTCGACCAGGGCCATTGCCGTGAACGATTCGTCTTCTGCAACCAGCACCTGAGCCATGACCCGCACCGTTTAGGCGACGATTCGATCCGCCCGGGTTAACGCGCATCCCCCGCTGTTGGTGACCCGGCGTCGAAATCGATGCGCCAGCGCAGGCCGGAACTGTCGAACGTCATCTCGACCTCGCCGCCGAGCGCGCGCGGCGCCAGCTGCTCCAGCAACAGCCGGCCGAAGCCTTTGCGCTCCGGCGGCGTCAGCGCCGCACCGGTCTCGGTCCAGGTCAGCCGGACGCGCGTTTCGGCCTCGGGCGTCCAGCGGATCGCCAGCTGACCGTTTGTCCGCGCCAGGATGCCGTACTTCACGGCGTTGGTGGCCAGCTCGTGCAACGCCAACGCCAGGTACTGCGCCGCTTCCGGGCGCAGCGTGACCGGCGGGCCAGCGATCTCGATGCGGCTCTGGGCCTCGGGCAGCACGTGCGCGAGCTGGGCGCGCACCAGCTCCTCCAGGTCGACGCCACGCCAATCCTGATTGACCAGCAGGTCGTGGGCGTCGGCCAGGGCGCGCAGGCGGGCGCCGAAGCGGTCGCTGAATTCCTCGGGGGCGCCTTCGGCCTTGGCGGTCTGGCGGGCGATGCCGTCGACGAGCGACAACAGGTTCTTGGCGCGGTGGGCCAACTCGCCGGTGATCACTTCCAGCTGCTGCTGCTGGCGTCGCTCGGCGGTGATGTCGACGGCCGCCACCAGCAGGCCGGGTCCGCGCCGGTCCACTTCGGCCGGCGTGATCTTCATGTCGAAGTAGCGCATTTCGGTGTCGTTGACCGCGAGCGGCACGCTTGCGCGCACCGCCTTGCCGTTCTCCAGCACCTGGCGTTTCAGCGCCGTCAGCACCGCCGAGGCGGCGCCGTCGAGCATCTCGGCGTCGGTGCGCCCGACCGCGTTCTGGGCGAACGGCGGGTGGGGGTTGTGCAGCCAGGTGTAGCGCAGCTCGCTGTCCTGCTCGGACACCGTGATCGCCGAGCCTTCGGTGGCGACCTCGAAGCGACGGGCCAGCGCCTTCACCTCCTGCGTGCGGCGCTCCACCTCCGCCACCAGCGAAACCCGGATCGCCTGCAACTCATCGAGCGCGGCGCGGCGAGCGACGATCTCGTCCTCCAGCTTGGCGTTGACCTGGGCGAGGACCCGCGGCGAAGGGATCTCCACCAGTCGCGGCAGCATGGGCCAGAGCGCGATCGCCGTGATCACCGACATGATGGCGGTGAACGCCTTGACCAGTCCGTCGACGGCGTAGAGCGGGTCCCACAGCACCACCACGCTCATCACGTGGGTCAGGCCGCAGCCGAGAATGAACGCTCCGAACAGCAGCGCCACCCGCCGGTGCTCGGCCAGCAGGTCGGCCCGCTGGCGCACGAAGGCCACGATCGCCAGCGGGATGCTGAAGTAGGACGCGGCGATGATCACATCGGAGACGACATGCAGCGCCAGGATGTCTGGTCGCCATAGGATGCAGTAGCCGTGCGGCAGGAACCCCGCCGTGCTGAAAAAGCTCGTAAGCGAACCCATGTCCGAATGCTCCCCAGCGCCACGGACCAGGGTTGCGAGGCTAGGCTCGCGCTCAACTATGGGTCAAGCGGATCGCTGGCGGAGTCAGTCCTTCCAGAGCGGCGAGGACACCTTCATCCAGCGGGTCATGTGTCGCATCTCGGCGATCAGCTTGCCGCGCTCGTCGGTCAGCTCCGAGTCGACCCAGACGAACTCGGTCTTGTCGGTGACGCCCACCGCGGCGATGCGGCCGGTCTTCACGTACGGCGTCCCAGTGCGGATCGGGCCGTTGCGCAACGTCACCTCGGTCGCGCCGAAAAAGCCCACCGATGGCTGGGCGATGTGCCCGCGCAGGAAGTTGGTGGAGAGCGCCCGGTACATGACAGAAGGATCGCGCAGGATGCCGTCGTCGTCGGCGCCGCCTTCGACCATGAATCCCTCGATCCGGTTCAACTCCGTGCCGCTCTTCACTGTCGCCGCGATGCGGTTGGCGCCCTCGGGCGCGCTCTCGAGCGGCAGGCCGCGCACATAGCCCGCGCCTTGCCCGATGGAGACGGTGCCCTTGGCGGCGGTTTTGCCGTCTTCGGTTTCCACCCAGGCCGGGAAGCTGGCGTCGCGGTCCCAGCAGCGGCCGTCCGGCGCCTTGATCACGCCGCGCACTGCTTCGCCGCTCAGCGTGGCGTAGGTGTAGTACATGCTCACCGCGCCATCGATCAGCCAGCGGTCGCCGAACAGTTCGTCGAGCAGCGGCCCGAAGTGGCGCAGGTGCACGACGCCGGGGATCGTCGCCCCACGCATGCCGACCCGCTTGGCCACCTCGTCGTTGTGGATCGAGTTCTCGCCGCCTTGCCCGCGCAGCGCCGGATGATCCCACGCGCCTTGCCGCACTGTGTCTTCCACCAGGCTCATCGCCGTCCTCCGCTCATGTTTTGACGCATCATTCCCCGGAACGGGACCAGGCTGAAGTCTTTTCTGACAGCCGCCCCGCGCCTCGACCTCGCTGGCGGCCCGGCGTACGATCCAGGTGGCTGACTCATCCCAGGAGGTCGCGTGGCGGCGCCGTTTGCCGGCTTCGAAGTGAAAGAAGAGCTGCGTCCGGTCGCGCAATTGTTCGACTTCGACCTCGACGCGCGCCTGGCCTCGGTGGTGGCGCTGGAAGCGCACGTGCCGCAGAGCGCCAACTCGGCCCGCAACCTCGGGACCCTGCGCCAGGGCAACGCCATCATGATCGGCGAAGAGGGCCTGCTGCTGACCATCAGCTACCTGCTCACCGAGGCCGAGCAGGTGATCCTCACCACCAACGACGGCTTCCGCGCCGAGGGCTACGTGCTGGGCGTCGACCAGGCTACCGGCCTTGGCCTGGTGCATGCGCTGGAGCCACTGGGCCTGCCGGCCGCGCCGCTGGGCGACTCCCGCCAGGTGCGCGGGGAGGGCGCGGTGGTCTCTGTGGGCGGTGGCGGCCGCGAGCACGCCTCCTGCGGCCGCATCTTCGCCCGCGAGCCCTTCGCCGGCGACTGGGAGTACATGCTGGAGGAGGCGCTGTTCGTGGAGCCGGCGCATCCGCACTGGAGCGGTGCGGGCCTGTTCGGCCCCACCGGCGACCTGATCGGCGTCGGCTCGCTCTACATGGAGCAGGAGGCCGAGGGCGGCGGCGTCACCTCGCTCAACATGTTCGTGCCGGCCGAGTTGCTGGCGCCCATCCGCGAGGACCTGTCGCATGGCCGGCAGCGCCCGCCGCGGCCCTGGCTGGGCGTGCGCTCGCAGGAAATCCAGCGCCACGTGGTGATCACCAACGTCTCGCCCGGTGGTCCCGCCTCGCGGGCCGAACTCAGGCGCGGCGACATCGTTCACCGCGTCGCCGGCAATCGCGTCAACAGCCTCGCCAGCTTCTACAAGCAGTTGTGGGCGCTGGGTCCGCCCGGGTCGATCGCGCCGCTGACCATCCAGCGCGAGCACGACGTGTTCGACGTCGAAGTCCGCACCATGGACCGCAGCGCGCTGCAGAGGCGCCGGCGCCTCAACTAGCGGATGGCGGGCGAAGCGACTCTCATCGTCGGTCCCAGCTGGCTGGGCGATGCGATCATGATGGGGGCGCTGATCCAGCGCCTGAACGCCAGGGTCCCCGCGCCGCGCGTTACCGTGTTCACCCCGGCGCATCTGGAGGGCTTGGTCCGCCGCCTGCCAGGCGTTGACGACACCATCCTCAACCCCTTCGCGCACGGCGCCCTGCGTCTCGGTGAGCGCTGGCGGGTGGGGCGCACATTGGCGGGGCGCTTCGACGAGGCGATCGTGCTGCCACACTCGCTGAAGTCCGCGCTGGTCCCGGCGTTCGCCGGCATTCGCCGCCGCGCTGGGTTCGTCGGCGAAAGTCGCTACGGCTTATTGAACGACCTGCGCCGGCTGGATGAGGCGCGGCTACCGCGCCTGGTGGACCAGTTTTGCCTGCTGGCCGAGGCGCCTGATGTCGTGACGCCCGCGGAAACGCCCGCGCCGACGCTCGCCAGCGACCCCGCCGAGGTCGCCGCCACGCTGCAGCGCTTCGGCCTCGCCGCCGGCGGCGTCGCGCTCTGCGTCGGCGCCGAGTACGGCCCCGCCAAACGCTGGCCGGCGGCGCACTTTGGGGCGCTGGCCCGGCGCATCGCCGAGTCGGGTCGTGCTGTCTGGCTCCTGGGCGGATCAAGCGACACGGCGAGCGGCGCTGAAACCGCCGCCCTCGCGGCGGGGGCCGCAGTCGATCTCACCGGCAAGACCAAGCTCACCGAAGCCGCCGACCTGATCGCCGCCGCGAGCGCCGTGGTCAGCAACGACAGCGGCCTGATGCACGTCGCCGCCGCGCTCGGCCGGCCGCTGGTGGCCCTTTACGGCTCCTCCTCGCCCGCCTTCACGCCGCCCCTCAGCGCCAACGCCGCGATCCTCAGCGAGAATCTCGACTGCAGCCCGTGCTTCGAGCGGGTCTGCCCGCTAGGCCACTTCAACTGCCTCAATGGCCTGTCGCCGGATCGCGTCTGGGCGGCGCTGGCCCCGCGCCTGGCTTGACCCATCCGGCGGAACGTGGCCGGTTGCCGGCGCTTCCACCGGAGACGCACCTCATGAGCCGCCCCTTCGCCGCTGTCGCCGCCGGGCTCGCCACGCTTGCCCTGGCCACGGGCGCCGCCGCCGATCCGACCCGCGTGCCGCTTGATCAGGAGACGCAGGTGGGCGGCATCCCGTTCGCGTGCACCGGCATCGGCCAGACCAAGGACGATCCCAAGTGGAAGGCCTATTCGGTGCGCATCGAGTTCGCCAACCCCAAGAGCGCCTACTTCGCCGGCGAGGACGTCACGCTGATGGGGCCGAAGGGCGATACCGTCGCCGACGTCAGCTGCGAGGGCGCCTGGCTGCTGCTCAATCTGCCGGCGGGCAAGACCTACAAGATCGAGGCCCGGCTCACCGATCCCCCGACGGCGCCTCGCACCAGCACCATTTCCGCTTCGGGCAACGGGCAGAAGACGTTCGTAGTGGTGTTTCCCGACGCGCAGTGAGTACTGTGAGTTGAGTCCGGGTGCGGTACGCCGCAGTCTGACCACAATACAGATGAGCGCTGCCGTCTGTTGGGTAGACGGTTGGCGACATCTTGCCGCGTAACCACTGAATCGCGCTGGCTAACCAGCTTTCTTAAACTCCGGACAAGCCTGCCCGCGCACCCTTCGCGTCATGGCCCGGATGCCCGTCAAGTTCGCGGAGGAACCCGAAGCGCCCAGGCGCCGGCTGAAACCGTACCTGCTGCTCGCGCTCACCGTCGCCATCCTGGCATTCTGCGCCACGCTGTTCTGGCGGTAGCTGAGCAAACGACGCCGCGCATCGGGCGCGGGCCGCGGTTCAGTCAGGACGCGGTTGTCAGGGCGGGGCTGTCAAAAGGCCAACACGAAGGCACGAAGCCAGCGAAGGGCACGAAGGCGCGCTCTGCGCGCGGCAAGTCACCAAGGATCGTTGGGACTAGCCGTCGCGCAAAGCGCGACCTTCGTGTGCTTCGCGCCTCCTTTGTCTTCCTTTGTGTGAACCTCTTCAGATGCCCGACCAAGTCGCGGATCGGGCCGACTGGGCACGGCGGCGCTCAGCACTACCGATCCGGCACGTTGGCTTCCAGTTCCGCCAGCCACGCGGCGGCGTTGCCGTCGGAGGGGGCGCGCCAGTCGCCGCGGGGCGAGAGCGAGCCGCCGGACGAGATCTTCGGGCCGTTGGGGACGGCCGAGCGCTTGAACTGGCTGAAGGCGAAGAAGCGGTTCAGGAACACCGTCAGCCACTTGCGGATTTCGGGCAGATCGTAAGCCCGCCGTCCGGCGTCCGGGATGTTCGGCGGCCAGAGCCCGGCGTCGGCGTCCGCCCAGGCGTGCTCCGCCAGATACGCCACCTTCGACGGCGCGAAGCCGTAGCGCAGCGTGTAGTAGAGGTTGAAGTCCTGCAGGGCGTAAGGGCCGACGATGGCCTCGGTGGACTGGATCGCGCCCTTGGCGTCGGCCGGCACCAGTTCCGGCGAAATCTCGGTGGCCAGGATCGCTTCCAGCAGCGTCGCCGTCTCGCTCGAGACATCCCCGCTGGCGGCCACGAAGCGGATCAGGTGCTGGATCAACGTCTTCGGCAGGCTGGCGTTGACGTTGTAGTGGCTCATCTGGTCGCCGACGCCATAGGTGCACCAGCCCAGCGCCAACTCTGACAGGTCGCCAGTGCCGACGACGATGCCGTGGTGGTGGTTGGCGAGGCGGAACAGATAGTCGGTGCGCAGGCCCGCCTGCACGTTCTCGAAGGTCACGTCATAGACCGGCTCGCCGTTGGCGAAGGGGTGGCCGATGTCGCTCAGCATGTGCCGGGCGGCCGGACGGATGTCGATCTCGCCGGCGGTGGCGCCGATGGCGTCCATCAGCGCCACGGCGTTGGCCTTAGTGCCGTCGGAGGTGGCGAAGCCGGGCAGGGTGTAGGCCATGATCTGGCTGCGCGGCCGGCCCAGCTTGTCGAGGGCGCGGGCGCAGACAATCAGCGCGTGGGTGGAATCGAGCCCGCCGCTGACGCCGATCACCAGGGTCTTGGAGCCCGTGGACTCCAGCCGCTTGGCGAGGCCCTCGACCTGGATGTTGTAGGCCTCGTAGCAGTCCTGGGCGAGGCGCGCCGGGTCGGACGGCACGTACGGAAACCGCTCCACCCGGCGCTGCAGCCGCACCGGCTCGGCGGGGGCGTTGAGTTCGACCCCGATGGTGCGGAAGGCGAGGGCGGAGCCTTCGGCCTCGGCGTTGTCGGCGAAGCTGTTCACCCGCATGCGCTCGGCCCGCAGGCGTCCGACGTCGACATCGGCGAACGTGACGCTGTCAGCGATAAAGCGCTCCGAGGCGGCAAGTTCGACGCCGTTCTCGAACACCTCGGCCTGGCCGTCCCAGGCAAGGTCGGTAGTGGATTCGCCCAGACCCGCGGCCGTGTAGAGATAGGCGGCGATGCCGCGGGCGGACTGGCTGGTGCAGAGCAGGCGGCGGGTGTCGGCCTTGCCGATGGTGATGTTGCTGGCCGAGAGGTTGAGCAGCACCTCGGCGCCCGCCAGGGCCGCGTGGCTCGACGGCGGGATCGGCAGCCACAGGTCCTCGCAGATCTCGGCATGGAAGGTGACGCGGATGTCGCCGGTGGACGCGAACAGCAGGTCCGCGCCGAAGGGCGCCTCGGCGCCCGCCACCGCGATGGTCTCGCCCGCCACCCCGGCGCCCGGCGTGAAGTGCCGCTTCTCGTAGAACTCCCGGTAGTTGGGCAGGTACGACTTGGGGACGACGCCCAGCACGCGGCCGCGGTGGATGACGACGGCGGTGTTGAAGAGCCGGGCGCCATGGCGCAGGGGGGCGCCGACGATCAGCACCGGGAAAAGAGACTTCGAGGCCTGGGTCAGGCCGGCGATCTCGGCCTCAACGGCGCGCAGCAGCGCTTCCTGGTGCAGCAGATCGTCGATGGCGTAGCCGGAGAGGCTGAGCTCGGGGAAGACGCAGATGGCCGCGCGCGCCGCGTCCGCTTGCCTGGCCAGCTTCAGGATCGCCGCGGCGTTGGCGGCGGGATCGCCGACGTGAGCGCGCGGCGTGGCGGCCGCGAGGCGGACGAAGTCGTGGGCGTAGAGGCTGTGGAAGGTCACCCGATCTCCCTTATGCTGAAATTGAGCATAAGTCGTTAAACTCATATAGGGCGCCGCCGACGATGCGGCCAGAGCGTGTGACGCTGGGATGAAATTCACGCTCAGCGCCCGCCAGTTGTAAGCGCTGCCGTGAAACAGCCTTAAGCTTAGCTGTTACTGCGGGTCTGCAACCCACGCAGGAAACGGGAGAGCGAAATGACGCCGTATCAAATCTACGCGGTGATGGTGCTTTGCGCGCGCGATGTCGATGTCATCTGGCACGTGCTGGACGCGGCGGGGAACCAGGGCGGCAACCCGGCGCTGCCGCCGGCCGGCACGCCCGGCCTCGGCTACGTCACCGCCGCCAGCTTCGACGCGCTGGCCCAGCTCCGCTGCGACGACACCATCATCAGCAAGGGCAACAACGTCTACTACGGCCTCGTCCTGCGCTGCCACACAGCGACGGCGCCGTTCGTGCCCGGCGACTACCTGGTGGCGGTGCGCGGGACCATGGACACCGAGGAATGGTTCAACGACGCGCTGGCGCTCTTGCCGAGGAACTCGCCACGGGGACCAGGGCAGGTGGGCGAGGGCTTCTGGGACATCTACGACACCATGACGCTCAACGACCTCGCCGGCGGCGGCGCACAGGCCAATGTCGCGCCCGCGATCGCCGCGATGGTGGCGGCGAGACCGGGCAAGGTCTGGGTCGTGGGGCACAGCCTGGGCGCGGCCCTCGCGACCTACCTGGCGGCCGACCTGCAGCCAGCGTTGAAGGCGGCGGCGCCGGCCGTCGAAATGGACCCGTACTTCTTCGCCTCTCCCAAGACCGGCACCGGCGACTATGTCGCCAATTACCAGCGGACCATCGCGACCTACTCGCTGGTGAACTATGCGGTGGATGTGGTGCCGATGGTGCCGCCCGACCTGCTTGGGTATTCGGCGCTGAACGGCGGCGGCCCCAGCCACGACGTTCACATCATCTCCTATCCAACGGCCGGTGGCTTGCCGAACTCGCTGGCCAACAACCACTCGCCGGTCGGCTACGCGCGCATGCTGGACCCGGCCAACGCCATCGCGGCGGCGCTTCCAGCCCCCTGAGCGCCGTTGCCCGGCTGTCGCCGCGCCGGTAGGTTCGGCGCTCCATTTGGGGCGTCGTTCGATGGGCTATGCCGACAAGGTGCTGCAGCCGGGCGAGACCATCGCCTACCGCGCGCATCTGCACTGGGTGATCTACCTCGTCGGGCTGGTGCTGGTGGTGCTGGCGGCGGGCCTGGCGGTCGGCGCGGTGGTGCTGAAGGCGCAGGGCCTGCGCGTCGGCCTGATCGTGCTGGCGCTGATCGCGCTGATGCTGGGCCTGTTCCAGATGATCCGCGCCTGGCTCTACGCGGTGAACACCGAGATCACCGTCACCTCGCGCCGCATCATCTACAAGACCGGCTTCATCTCCAGGAACACGGTGGAGATGAACCTCGACAAGGTGGAGAGCGTGCTGGTGCAGCAGGGCCTCGTCGGCCGCATGCTAGACTACGGCACGGTGATCATCCGCGGCGTCGGCGCGGGCCTGGAGCCGGTTCGCAACATCGCCGCGCCGCTGCAGCTGCACCGCCACGTGAGCGCACCCACCTGAGCTCATGACCGGCGCCATGGACAGTGTGATCGCCCGCCTGACCGCGGTCGGCGCGCCTTACGATCCAGCCCACTACGACGTGCGCCTGCGCCGTTTCGGCGAGCCGGGCGGGCGCGTCAGGCCGGAAGACGCCAGGCGCTTCGGCCAGACGCCCAAGGTGTCGTGTCTGATGGTGACGCGCGGCCGCCTCGATCAAGTGGCCTTCGCCATCCGCGCTTACGCCGCTCAAACCTGGGCCCAGCGCGAGCTGGTGGTCGTCGCGCCGGCCGCGACCCTGGCCGGCATCGAGACGCTCGCCGCGCAGCTGGGCGCGCTGGACATCGTCCTGTTCGCTGCGCCGCAAGGCGTCTCCCTGGGCGACCTCCGCAACTTCGCTATCGCCCGTGCCCGCGGCGACGTGATGCTGCAGTGGGACGACGACGATCTGTACGACCCGCTTCGCATCGAGCTGACGATGTCAGTGATGTTGAAGACCGACGCCGCGGCGGTGTTCCTGGAACGCTGGCTGCTCTGGTGGCCGGCGCGCCGGCTGGCGGGTGTCAGCAACCGCCGCGTCTGGGAGGGCTCGATCGCCGTCTGGCGCGCCCACGCCACCATCTATCCGGCCTTGCAGCGCGGCGAGGATACGCCCGTCCTGGAATACCTCGCCGCAAGCCGCCAGATCGTGCTCTTCGATGCGCCGCTGCAATACGTCTACGCGGTCACCGGGCGAAACACCTGGGACGCCGCGCACTTCGAACGCCAGATGCAGATGGCCGAGACGCGGTTCGAGGGCGACGAATACGACGCCCTCAACCAGCTGCTGGCCCAGCGGCTGCCGATCTTCGAGTACGAGCGCTACCTGCTGGCCCGCGCGGCCGAAGCCGAAGCGGTCAGTTGACCGCCGCCGGCTCCATGCCCGCCGCCACCGCGTCCTCGACCCGCTCCAGCCAGACGAACTCCAGCTTGTCGCGCGCCTCGGTCGGGATGTCGTCGTAGTCGCGCCGGTTGCGCGCCGGCAGCATCACCCGGGTGAGCCCCGCGCTGGCCGCCGCCACCACCTTCTCCTTGATGCCGCCAACCGGCAAAACGAGGCCGCGCAGGCTGATCTCGCCGGTCATCGCCGTGTCGGAGCGCACCTTGCGGTCGGTCATCAGCGACGACAGCGCCATATACATGGCGACGCCCGCCGACGGCCCGTCCTTGGGCGTCGCGCCAGCCGGCACGTGCACGTGGATGTCGGTCTGCCGGAACGCGCCGGGCTCGACGCCCAGCGTCTCGGCCTGGTTCTTCACCAGGCTGAGCGCGGCCTGGGCGCTCTCCTTCATCACGTCGCCCAGCTGGCCGGTGAGGATCAGCCGTCCGTCGCCGGGCGTGCGGGTGGCCTCGATGAACAGTATGTCGCCGCCCACCGGGGTCCAGGCCAGGCCGGTTGAGACGCCAGGCGTCGAGGTGCGCATGGCCACTTCGTTCTCGAACCGAGGCTGGCCCAGGATCTCGGCGACGTCGGCGGGGGTGATGTCCACATGTGTAGCCTTGCCCTCGGCGACCTGCACCGCGGCGTGCCGCAGCAGCCGGCCGATCTCGCGCTCCAGCCCACGCACCCCGGCTTCGCGGGTGTAGCCCGAGATCACCGCGTCGATAGCGGCGGGCTCCAGGTTCGCCTGCTCGGCCGTCAGCCCGTTGGCCTCCAGCTGCCGGCGCACCAGGTAGCGCGCCGCGATCTGCGCCTTCTCCCCGGCCGTGTAGCCAGCGAGGCTGATCACCTCCATCCGGTCCCGCAGAGGTCCAGGGATGGTGTCCATGACATTGGCGGTGGCGATGAACACCACGCGGCTGAGGTCGAACGGGACCGCCAGGTAGTTGTCCCGGAAGGTGTTGTTCTGCTCAGGGTCCAGCACTTCCAGCATGGCCGAGGCGGGATCGCCCTGGATGCTGGCGCCCATCTTGTCGATCTCGTCCAGCATCATCACGCAGCCGCGCGACCCGGCCTTGCGGATCGACTGGATGATGTTGCCGGGCAGGGCGCCGATGTAGGTGCGTCGGTGGCCGCGAATCTCCGCCTCGTCGTGGACGCCGCCCAGGCTGGCGCGCACGAACGGCCGGCCCAGCGCCCGGGCGATGGACTGCCCCAGCGAGGTCTTGCCGACGCCGGGCGGGCCGACGAAGCACAGGATCGGGGCCTTGCCCTCCGGCGCCAGCTTGCGCACCGCCAGGTACTCGATGATGCGGGTCTTGATCTTCTCCAGGCCGAAGTGGTCGGCGTCGAGGATCTTGCGCGCCTCGGCGATGTCGATCGGCGGGCTTTCCGGGTTCTTCCATGGCAGCTCGATCAGCCAGTCGAGGTAGGTACGGATCATGCCGTACTCGGCGGACGCATCGGGCATCCGCTGCAGCCGCCGCAGCTCCTTCCTGGCCGCCTTGTCGACTTCCTCCGGCATGCCGGCGGCGTCGATGGCCTTTTCCAGGTCGGCGACCTCAGCGGCGTTGCCTGAGTCCTCGCCCAGCTCTTTCTGGATCGAGGCCATCTGCTCGCGCAGCAGCGCCTCGCGCTGGCGCCCTTCCAGCGAAGCGCGGGTCTGCTGACCGATCTCGGCCGACAGCTTCAGCACTTCCAGCCGGTGGGCCAGCAGCCGCGAAACCTTGTCCAGCCGCGCGCTCAGCTCGACCGTCTCCAGGATGTCCTGCTTCTCGGCCAGGCTGATGTCCATGTAGGAGGCCGCCAGGTCGGCCAGACCGCCGGGGCTCTGCGCGCCCTCGATGGCCATGCGCAGCTCCTGCGGCGCCTGCGGCAGCAGGCCAACCACCTCCAGCGACTGCTCGCGCAGCACCTGGAAGCGCGCTTCGATCTCGGTCGTGGCGCCCTGCGGCTCGGGCAGATGCACACCGCGCGCCACCAGGTAGGGGAAACCCGGCACGTATTCGGTGATCTGCACCCGCTGCACGCCCTGGCAGATCACGTGGTGCGCGCCGTCGGGCGCGGTGACGTAGCGCAAGATGTTGGCGACCGTGCCCACCGAATAGAGGTCGTCCGGCCCCGGCTCGTCGATGCTGGGGTCCTTCTGCAACACGATCAGGATCTGCCGCTGCTCGCGCACCGCGGCCTGCGCCGCCTGCACGCTCAGCGCCCGGCCGATGGTGATCGGAAATACGATCTCGGGGAACAGCACCGTCGAGCGCACCGGCAGCACGATCATGGCGTCGCTGGGCGCGGTGGGGGCGCGGGCCGAGACTTGCGGCTCGGCGGTCTGCGCCGGCGCGGTTTGCGGCGGCGGTTGCTGGGCGTCGGCGCCCTGCGGGGGGATGGCGCCTTCAGGCGCGGAAACATCGGTCATGACTGGGCCTTTGAGAGGCTGATAACGAGGCAGCCGTTGGATTCGCTGCGCGTGACGGCGTCGTAGCGGCCGGGCGGGAGCGGCACGCGCCGCTCGAAGCGGCCTTGCGGCAGCTCGAGCCGGTGGATGGTGGCGGTGGCGAGCTGTGGCGGCAGCATTCGGTGCCCGCTGATCACCAGCGTCCCGCCTTCGATCGCCGCGCCCACCTTGCCCACCTCGACGCCGGGGAGGGCGGCGAACACCAGCACTTCTTTGTCGGTCTCGAGCAGATCGATCGGCGGTTCCCAGCACACCTGGGCGTGGCGGACCATGGGCTGAAACAGCTGCTGGTGCATGCGCTCGGCGCGGGCCAGCATCTGCAGGGCCTCGGACCACATCCAGTCGGGGTCGTACGTCATGCGCTTCCTCAGGGTCCGCGGCGGCCGGGCGTCCGGCCTCCGCATATGGTGACGTCTTGTGGCGTCGCTATCCCGCGGCTTGCCAATAGTTCGACGCCCATCTAATTAGACGGCTATCGAGCTACAAGACCTTAGGACCACTTGATCGAACGACGATGTCCGACGCCGACCTTGCCACCCTGCTGGCCTTCTTCAAGGCCATGTCCAACGAGAGCCGTCTGCGCATGGTCGGCCTGATGGCCGAGCGCGAGCGCAGCGTGCAGGAACTGGCCGAGCTGCTGGACCTGAAGGAGCCCACCGTTTCCCATCACCTGGCGTCGCTGAAGGCGCTCGGCCTGGTCAGCGCCCGCGCCGAAGGCGTCACCCGCTGGCACGCGCTCCGGCTGGAGGCGCTGACGACGCTCAACCGCTCGATGCTGGACCAGAAAGGCGTCGAGAAGCTGACGCGCGAGGTCTCCGCCACCTCCTGGGAGGACAAGGTGCTGGAGGGCTTCGTTGACGCCGGCGGCCGGTTGACCACGATGCCGGCCAGCCGCCGCAAGCGCTGGATCGTGCTGAAGTGGCTGACAGAGAACTTCGAGGAAGGCCGTCGTTACCGCGAGCACGAGGTCAACGAGATCATCCAGCGCCGCCACCCCGACTGCGCCACCCTGCGCCGGGAACTGATCGGCTACGGCATGATGGCCCGCGACGCCGGCGTCTACTGGCGCTGCCCCGAAGATCAGTGGCGGACCACGCCGGAGCGTGCGTGAAATCTCCTCCCCCGCAGGGGGAGGTGTCGCGAAGCGACGGAGGGGGCATGTGTGAGCAGTCCCCAACTCGCCCCCTCCGGCAGCCCGCAGGCGGACTGCCGCCTCCCCCAGCGGGGGAGGAGACTCAAGCCAGATACCCCTGCAGCCACTCGCAAAACCGCGCCACGCCCTCCGCCAGCGGCGTCGCCGGCTTGTAGCCGGTCAGCGCCTGCAGCAGGTCGGCGTTGGCGAAGGTCAGCGCCATGTCACCGGCCTGCGCCGGCAGCACGCGCCGCTCCGCCTTACGGCCCAGGGCTGCCTCGATGGCGGCGATCAGGTCGTCCAGCTTCTGCGGCGCGCCGCCGCCGATGTTGACCACCCGCCAGGGCGCAACGGGGCTCAGCGTGTCCATTGGCCCCACCGGCTCGCCGGCTTGCGGCGCGTGCGGGATCAGCCGCACGATGGCCTCGACCAGATCATCGACATAGGTGAAGTCGCGCCAGATCTCGTGCTCGCCGTAGACGTCGATCGGGTCGCCCCCGAGGATCGCCTCGGCGAAGCGCCAGGGCGCCATGTCCGGCCGGCCCCACGGCCCGTAGACGGTGAAGAAGCGGAAGCAGGTGGTCGGGAGGTCCCAGAGGTGGCTCTGGGCGTGACTCATCAACTCGCCGGCCTTCTTGGTGGCGGCGTAGAGCGTCAGCGGATAGTCGGCGCGGTCGGTCTCGCGGAACGGGTGGGTCTCGTTGGCCCCGTAGACCGAGCTGGTCGACGCCAGCAGCAGATGGCCGACGTTCAGTCGCCGCGCCAGCTCCAGCACGTTGAACGTCCCGACCAGGTTGGCGTCGACGTAGGCGCGCGGCCGCTCCAGGCTGTAGCGCACGCCGGCCTGCGCCCCGAGGTGCACGATGGCTTCCGGTCGCGCCCGGTCTACCGCCGCGGTCATGCCGTCCATGTCCTCAAGCATGACCTGCTCGACGGCGAAGGCGTTGTGGACCTTCAGCCGCGCCAGCCGCGCCTCCTTCAGCGCCACGTCGTAGTAGGCGGTCATGCCGTCGAGGCCGGTGACCTCGTGGCCATTGGCGATCAGCCGCTCGGCGAGGTGGAAGCCGATGAAGCCGGCCGCGCCGGTGATCAGGATACGCATCGCTCAGGCCTCGGCCGCGATCTCCTTGATCGGCTGTCCGTCCTTGGAGATCAGCACGGCGAGCCAGCGGGTGCCGTTGAACTCCGCCGCCACCGCCATCACCATCACTGTCAGCGGTGTCGAGAGCAGGCCGCCCGTAGGGCCCAACAACAACCCCCAGAAACCCAGGGAAATCAGCACCAGCAGCGGATCGATGTTGAGGTCGTCGCCCTGCCATTTTGGCATCAGCACGTTGTCGATCAGGAACACCGAGCCGCCGAGGCCGCCAACCACGATGGCCGCCGGGGTGACATCGCCGAACTGGGCCAGCGCCACCATCGCCGGGATCAGTGCGCCGGCGAAGGCCCCCACAATCGGCACGAAGGCCGAGAGAAACACCAAAAAGGCGACGAACGGCGCGTAGTTGATGTGCATCACGGTCATGAAGCCGAACGCCACCACGGCGATCAACAGCGCCTTCAGCGTCACCAGCCGGACGTAGTTCTCGATGGCGTTCTCGATGGACACGAACACCCGCTCGGCTTGCGAGCGGTGCCGCGCGGTGTCGTAGAAGCGGTCGAGCTTGGCTGAGAACGCGCGCTTGGAGGCGAAGATGAAGCCCAGGAAGATCATCACCAGCACCGCGAACTGAACCGCGCCCCTGGCCGCCGCGAAAATCCCGCCCAGGAAGCGGCCGGGGTCGGCGGTGCGGAAGAGATCGTGCACGGTCATCGGCTGTTGGCCGACCATCGCCGTCACCTGAGCCAGCGCAGTGTTGAGCCTTGGCTCCATCACCGCGAACTGCAGGGCGAACGGCGGCCCCTGGAACACCAGCAGCAGCGTGATCCCGGTGAACCCCAGAATGATCGCCGCGCCGGCGCCGGCGCCGCGCAATGCCCGGGGCGTGTTCGGAAACCGCCTGTCGAGGTCGCGCGACAATGCATCGATGAGCAGCGTCAGGAAGACCGCCACCACCAGTGGCGCCAGCAGCTCCTGGAAGATCTTCACCAGCACGCCGGCGACGACCACCGCCAGGAAGATGACGGCCGCGCGCACTGCCGAGAGCCCTTCCAGGCTGGTCAGCGGCGGCCCGCTTTCGACGGCCAGAACGGGCGCGGCCACCGGTTTGGCGGCCGCTGGTCTGGCCGCAGCTCTCGTCCCCCTCGGCGCCTTCACGCGGCGATCAGGTGCTTCGGACGGCGCAGGTCGGGCGCCAGGCCTTCGCCCATCAGATCGATGAAGTTGTCGCGGTAGAACCGGTCGATGGTGTCCGGCGCGAGGCCCTCCAGCGATTCGTTGAACCGCTTCAGCGGGTTGCGGCCGCCTTCGACGTGCGGGAAATCCGACGAGAACAGCATCATGTCCTCGCCGGTGTTGCGGATGATCCAGCCGGCGTCCTCGTGCGGGTAGGGCGTGACGCGCACCTGCCGCTGAGCGATCTCGCTGGGTTTGGCCGAAAGCTTGCCGAGCCGCTCCTCGTTCTTGAGGAACGCCGCGGCCGCCGAATCCATGAACCGCATCCAGCTGGGAACCCACGACGCGCCGAGCTCGATGGCCCCGAACTTCAGCCGCGGGAAGCGGTCCATCACCCCGTCGATGATCAGGCAGGCCAGCGTCTGCATCACCGAGTTGGGGATCGGCATGAAGCTCACCGAGGTGAAGTTCTCCTCGCCGCCGTGGAAGTCCTTCACCCGCGGCAGGCCGTTCTCGAAGTAGGCGGGGTTGAGCTTCTCCTCGCCGCCGACGTGGAACAGGATCGGGATGCCGGCTTCCTCGGCCTGCCGCCAGACCGGATCGAAGCCGATGTGGCTGGGCGAATGGCCCTTCGGGCAGCGCGAGGCGATCAGCAGCGCCTTCGCGCCCAGCTCGATGGCTTCTCTCGCCGCCGCCGCCGAGCGCTCGAAGTCCATCAGCGGCACGTAGCCGGTGCCCAGCAGCCGCCGGTCGACTTTGCAGAAGTCGGTCATCATGCGGTTGTGGGCGGAGGCCGCGGCGTAAGCGAGCTCGACGTCGTCGCCGTATTCCAGCTGAAAGTTGCCGAGGCAGAAGGTGGTGAACACCAGCTGGCTGGCGAAGCCCAGGTAGTCGAGGGTCTTCGGCCGGTCGGCGGGCCGGAAGGCGCCCAACGCCTGGTAGTTCTTGCGCAGCAGCACGTTGGCCTCGGCGCCGGCCTTGAACTCCGGATCGTCGTGCTGGCGGTCCGCCGCGGCGGCCCAGCCTGGGCGCCCCAGCTTGTGCTTGTAGATCGGCAGGTCGTGGTAGCGCCCCAGCAGGCGGCGTTCGAAATACGGGTCCAGGCAGTCCGGCAGCTCCATCAGGTGGCTGTCGGCGTCGTGAACGATGCGGTTTTCCACATACGGCATGGTCAGGTTCCCTCGTCTGACGGGGATTTCACCGCGAACAGGGGCGCAGCACAAGGCGCGCGACGCAGCTACCTCGCGGTCAGCGCCTGTTCGGCCGCCGCCAGCGCGCCCTCGTAGTCGGCGCCGGTGTCGAAAAACGGCAAGCCGACCGTCGCGCAGGCGTCGCGCAGCTCGGCGCTGAGCTGCTGGCATTGGGTGAGGTAGGTCAGCGCGTAGCTCTCGCCGTGCTTCATCAGCCAGTCGGGCGCCGGCGAGGCGGCGCGGACAACGTGCGGCAGCTTGGCCTGCGGTGTCAGTCCCGGATAACCGAGGAAAGAGGCGCGGGTCTGCGGTGCGTCTGCCATGTACGCCGCCACGCTCGCCGGGCGCAGGTTGACCCCCTCGACCAGGTAGTCGCGCCCGTCCCACGCCAGGTCTTCGATCAGCCCCTTCACGATCGGCCACATCCGGTCGGCCGTCTCCATGTCGTCGTCGCCGGGCTCGACACCCAGGTTGGGCGCGCCGTGATGCAGACCCATCTTCAGCGCATCGAGGGGAAACCACGGCACGCCGTGCCGCTGACGCATGCGCTCGGCCAGGGTCGATTTGCCACTGCGGCCGCAGCCGCCCACAAGGTAGAGCATGAGCAACCTAAAGCATGCCGCCGCTTTGGCCGCGAGGTGGGTCGCCATGCTGGCAGCGCTTGCGCTCGTCGGCGGCGCGCCGGCCACGGCGGACGATCTCAGTGTCGCCGACGCCCAAACGCTGACCGCGCAACTGGCCGCTGACCTCGCCGGCAATCCCAGCGCCACCGAGGTGCTGAAGCAGTGGTGTTGGCAGCGCCGCCTGGCCGACGCGCCGGCGATCGTCGCCGAGCGCAAGCCGGGTCCGTACAAACCCGCCAGCGCCAAGGTCCGCGCGCTGCTGCAGGCCGGTCCGAACGAAAACATCGAGTATCGCCGGGTCTCGCTGACCTGCGGCGGCCGGGTGCTGTCGCGGGCCGACAACTGGTACCTCCCGCTGAAGCTGACGGCCGAGATGAACGCGACGCTGGAGGACACCGACACGCCGTTCGGCCTCGTGGTGAAGCCACTGTCGTTCCACCGAGAGAGCCTGGAGGCCAAGCTGCTGATCAAGCCGGACGCCGGCAAGGTCCCGGCCGAAATCATCCGCAACAAGGCGCTACTGGAGACCCCGGACGGCGTCCCGTTCAGCCTCGTCGAAGAGACCTACTCGCGAACGCTGCTCGACTTCGGGCCGAAGACCCACAGCGGCGGGCGCGTCGCCACCGGCTTCCGCAGCCCGCGCGAGCCTCGCGAACGGGTCGTGGTCGAGATCGTCCGCGCCCCACGCCCGCCACCAAAGCCGCGCGAGCACCACCCTCGCGGCGACTGGGGGCGCATTGCCGCCTATCGGCCGCGCCATTCCCACCCGCACATCTGAAGACTCAGACGTCGGTGTACGCCGCCGCGCGCTTCTGCAGGTTCGACATCACTGCCTCGACCTGGTTCTTTGAGCCGATCAGCCGGCCTTGCTCCACGGACTCCTGGGTGAGGCCGGTCTTCGGGTCGACCAGCACCGCGTCGTTGAGGATGCGCTTGGCGGCGCGAATGGCGTCGGGGCTCTTGGCCGCGATCTCGCGGGCCGTCTCCATGGCCGCGCCGTACGGCTCAGGCGTCACGCGGGTCGCGAACCCGTACTGGAAGGCTTCCTCGCCGGAGAAGATGCGGCCGGTGTAGGTCAGCTCGCGGACGATGTCCTCGCGGGCCAGGTGGCGCATCAGCTGGGTCCCGGCCATGTCGGGCACCAGGCCCCACTTGATCTCCATCACCGCCATCCGCGCGTCCGGCGCGACGTAGCGCATGTCGGCGCCCAGAGCGACCTGGAAGCCGCCGCCGAACGCCACGCCATGCACCGCCGCGATCACTGGCACGGGCACCTCGCGCCACACCCAGCAGGCGTACTGCGCCCGGTTGGCGACGCCGTGCGAGCGCGCGCCCAGTTCGCCGTCGGCGCGTTCCGTGGTGGTGGAGCGCCCGGGTGGGCCTTCCGCCATGCGCCCGAAGTTGCCCATGTCCAGCCCGGCGCAGAAGGCGCGGCCCTCTCCGGACAGCACGACGCAGCGCACGCCCTTCTCGGTCTTCAGCCGCTCGCCAGCGGCGACCAGCGCCTCGAACATGGCGTTGTCGAGCGCGTTCATCTTGTCGACGCGCACCATCTTCACGTCGGCGACACCGCCTTCGATGGTGATCCTGACCCGGTCTTCCATGCTTCCGTCCTCCGCGTGGCCGCCATCTGGCGCGCGCGACGCAGGGGAGGGCAAGCGCAAACAATCCGGCGAGGCGCCGCTAGGTCAGGCTTTACGGAATCGCTCGTCGCCGTAAACAACCCGCAGTGAGACGGGGCGAACTCATCCGTATACGTGCGTTCTCTGGCTCGGCAGCCTGGGGGGGAAGATGCGTTTGACGTGGGGGCTGTCGCGGCTGGCGGCGGTGGGACTGGGGGTGGTCGTGCTGACGAGCGCCGGCGCGGCGCGCGCCGATGACGAGGACCAGCAACTCTCGTCGATCATGGACCGGTGCAACAACGCCGCGGCCCTGAGCCTCGAGCAGATCAAGTCCTGTATGCAATCGCTGCGCGCGATCATGGCGTCCTATCCCGCGCCAGGCGCCAGCGCACTCATGGAACTGCTCAACGAGCAGATCCAGCAGATCACCCAGACAGAGGACGGGGCGACCGCACCCTCGTCCGGCGGCGGCAGCGACGACAGCTCAAGCGATTCCAGCTCGGACACGAGCTCGTCGGACAGCAGCGACACCGACCAGACGCCCACAACGCCGACCTGTCAGGAAGGCGATTCCGACGACCCCAACGCCCCCGAGATGTGCCCAGCGCCGAACTGAGCGGCCGCGCCGTGTATCCCACCTCCCGCCGCTTTGCGGGGCGGGCAGGGACGCGCGGGGGCAGCTAGTCCTCCAGTTCCACCATCTCGAACTGAGCCTTGGACATTTCGCAGTCGGGGCACTTCCAGTCGTCGGGGATGTCGGCCCAGCGGGTGCCGGGCGGGAAGCCCTCATCGGGCAGCCCCTCGGCCTCGTCGTAGATGAAGCCGCAAGTGCCGCACTGAAAGGTCTTGTAGGGCTCCTCGGCCACGCTCACGCTCCCATGCCGCTCGGTTTGCCATCGACGATTTGGTCGAGGTACTCCGAGAGGCCGTAGCCGACCAGCCCTTCGCAGCGATATTCGGTGAAGCCCTCGGTGATGCGCGTGTTCAGCTCCTGGCCGTCCGGCGTGGTGCGCCGATTGCGCAGCGGGATCAGCGAGATCACCTTGCCCTCGACCTCGTAGTGCTTGCCGCTCTTGGTCGTCACCTTGGCGCGCAGGCCGGTCTGGTAGCCGTTCTCGTCCCAGTCGGTGTCCATCTTGCACGCGGTGATGAGGTCGTAGACGCCGTCGCGGAACACCATGCCGCCCTCGCGCGGCGTGCTCTCGCCGGTGACCACCGACAGCATCATCCCGAAGTCGCGGCCGAAGTTGAGCGGGCACCAGCGATACCAGTTGATCGCCGACCAGAAGCGCGGTCCCCAGCTCTTGTCGCGCAGGCCGTGCCCGTCGATCGGATAACTCTGGCCGTCCACCACGAACGTGCCCTTGGCGGCGACGTGCTGCTCGTAGTGAGCGCGGGCGAACGACTTGGAGGGGTCGATGTCGTCGCGCGGCTTGCCGTCCTCGCGCACCTGCTCGCCGCCGAACATCGGGCTGACGCCTTCGTAGTCGAGCGTCACCTCGCAATCGACTTGCGGATTGTCGCGGAAAGCCTTGGACGGATTGGCCATTTCGAACGGGCGGTCCAGCAGACAGACCTTGCCTTTGTAGGTGACGCGCAGCCGCTTGAACGGCTCGACCACCTCGACCCGCAGGCCGCCGGCGTTGAGCTCGTCGTTGTTCGAGATCTTCGGCCGGCCGAACATGAAGCCGACGCGGCCGCCCGGCAGGTAGAGGCACACGCTCATTTCGGCGTAGCCCTCGTTGGGGCGATTGCCGATGCGGAACCAGCCGCCGACCTGGGTCTTCGCGTCGAAGACGTTGAAGTACATGCTTTCGTTGTAGTTCGACGCCGCGTCCGGCGTGTGCGTGTACTCGTCCTCGGGCAGCAGGCGGTTGATCAGCTTTGGCGCGTCGTCGGGCATGGCGGGGCTCCCTGGCAGGCTTCCACCGATTAGCGCGCCGGCCGCCGACCCTGGCAAGATTGTCGCCGGGTCAGGCCCCGAAGTCGGGCGTGAAGCGGATGTTGCCGGCTTCCAGTCCCTTCAGCACCACCTCCATGCCGCCGGACTTGATCATCCACTCCAGCCGGTGGTCGCGGTATTCGCGCTTGAAGGTTCCGGCGCTCAGCGCGTCGGCCACTTGGCCGATGGCGCGGAAGTTGCGCGCCTCAGCCACCGTTTCTTCCACCGACGGCCGCGCCCGCACCTTGGCGAGCCAGGCCGCGACCCGCGAGCTGTCGCCCGGCTTGTGGCCCAGCCCATAGGACGAGATCACGTACGGCGCGACGCTGAGGTCGCCCCAGCCAAAGGTCTCACCGTTGAACCAGGGGCGATCGCCCAGCTGGTCTTCGAGCCAGGTGAGAAAACCCTGCGTCTGGCGCGCGGCGGCCGCCTTCAGCGTCTCGGCCAGTTCGCCCTCGGCGCGGCGAAACCAGTTGAGTTCGCCCAGACCCCAGTTGATCGCCTCGTAGTGGGTGTCCATCACCTCTTCGATCATCCGCACCCGGGCCCGCTCGGCGGGCGTCGCGGGCAGCAGGGCCGGGGTGGGCCAGCGGTCCTCGATGTATTCGAGGATGATGGTGGAATCGAAGATGCGGACCTCGCCGTCGACCAGCGCCGGCACCTCCGCGCGCGGATTGGCGGCGGCGAAGTCGCCGCTGGCGCCGCCCGCGCCGACGCCGGTCGCGACCGCGTACTCGAAGTCGACGCCCTTCTCACGCAGGGCGATTCGCACCTTCTGCGCGTAGGGCGACAGCGGGTGGTCGTAGAGATTGATCATCGCGAGTCCTCGCGGCGGATTGGAATGGGGCGCAACGCGGGCGTCGCCGGGATCAGCCAGTCGAGGGCCAGGTCCAGCGCCTCGCTCACGCGCCGCTCGATCGCGCCGGACGCGCGATGGCGGCGCCGCGGCGCAACGCCGCCACTGGACGCCGCTCTCGGCGCGGCCATGCCGCCCAGCCGCTCGATCATGTCGATTATCGCCCGCACCAACACTTGCTGGCGGCCCGCCAGCGTCTCGCCCAGTTCGCGGCGCGCCGCCGCCACCAGGATCGCGCGCTTGTCGGGGAAGTACTGGTAGAGCGTGCCGATACTCACGCCGGCCCGCTCCGCCACCTCGTTGGTGTTGAACCCGTCCGCGCCGCGCCGCTCCAGAATCTGAGCCGCGGCCTCGACAATCGCCTCGCAGGTGGCGCGGGACCGCGCTTGTCGGGGGTTACGACGTTGATTGCCTGAGTCTTTTGCGGCCATGGGACGGATTCCTCGAAGGCGAGCACCGCCGGCATACCTAGTGCGCCATCATCGGGCGGCAAAGAGGGAGACGGCGGCGATGACGGATGAACTGGCGGCGGCGCGGGCGGCAGGCGCGGCCATCTTCGCGCAGGACGACGTCGTGGCCAGCTACCACGGCCGCCAGCCTTATGCGCCGGCAGCCATCGCCGCTCTGCTGGCGGTGGTTCCGGGGCGTCGGCGGGTGCTGGACATCGGCTGCGGCCCCGGCGTGGTGACGCGCGAACTGGCGCCGCACTTCGCCGAGGTGGCAGCCGTCGATCCGTCGCCGGGCATGATTGCCGCCGGCAAAGCGTCAGCGCCGGCGGCCAACATTCGCTGGGTCTGCGCCAAGGCCGAGGACGTCGATCTGAGCGCGGGCTTCGACCTGGCGGTGGCCGGCAGCTCGGTCCACTGGGTCGACCCGGCGGTGATGTTCCCCAAGCTGGCGCGGGCAACGCCAGTCTTCGCCACGCTGGGCAACGACGCGCTCTTCCCTTGGCCGCCGCCGCCCTGCGGCATGGACGCGTGGCTCGGGTTCCTGGAGACCTGGAACGCCAAAGTGGGGCGCAAGACGCCGGCCGCCTGGCGCGAGGCGCCGGACAGCCGCCCATCGCCGGCCGCGCCGCACGAAATCTGGATGGACGTCGCTGGCCGCGAGCGCTTCCGCTTCACCTTCCGCCAGAGCGTCGAAGCCTTCATCGCCAGCTGCCACGCCCGGGTCAGCTGGCCGCGCCAGATGATGGGACCCGACCTCGCCGCCGCCTTCGACGCCGCGCTCTCGGACCTGCTGACGCCCCATGCGGGCGCTGACGGCCTGATCGCGCTCGATATCCTCACCGACCTCGCCTGGGGCGCGCCGCGGGTCACGCCGCACAAGTGAGCTATCTTGTCGGGTCCGGCGGCCCTATCTAAGCGATGTCAACATCGCGAGGGGCATTGCATGAGCGGGCAGGAAACGGTGCTGGTCACCGGCGGCTCCGGCTACATCGGCGGCTGGGTGGTCGTCGCCGCGCTGCAGGCGGGATACCAGGTGCGCACCACCGTCCGCAGCCTCTCGCGCGAAGCCGAGGTGCGCGCCAGGCTCGGCAAGGTGGCCGACACCGCAGCTCTGAGCTTCCACGCGGTCGACCTGCTCGCCGACGACGGCTGGGACGCAGCGACGGACGGCTGCGACTACGTCCTCCATGTCGCCTCGCCGATCGCGGTCGCCGAGCCGAAGGACCCGCAGGAACTGATCAAGCCTGCCCGCGAAGGGGCGCAGAGGGCTATCCGCGCCGCGATCAAGGCCGGCGTGAAGCGGGTGGTGCAGACCTCGTCCGTCGCCGCCACCGGCAAGCCGCCCGGCGGCCCCGACAGCGTCAGCGACGAGACCCAGTGGACCGATCCCGACCTGCCCGGCGTCAGCGCTTACGCTCAGTCCAAGACCCTGGCCGAACGCGCGGCCTGGGAGCTGATCGGTTCGGCCGGCGGCGCCACCACGCTGGCCACTGTCAATCCGGCGCTGGTGGTCGGCCCGGTGCTCGACGCGGCCGACTATTCGGGTTCGGTGCAAGTGGTCGAGCGGCTGGTGACGGGCCGCGTGCCTGGCTTGCCCCGCCTGGGCTTCAACCTCGTGGACGTGCGTGACGTCGCCGACTTGCACCTGCGCGCCATGACTGCGCCCGAAGCGGCCGGCGAGCGCTTCATCGCCGCCAACGAGTGGGCGTGGATGGCCGACCTCGCCGTGCAACTGAAGGCCGAGCTGGGCGCCGACGGCGCCAAGATTCCCACCCGCAAGGTGCCCGACTTCGTGCTGCGCCTCGCCGGTCTCTTCGACAAGGACATCGCCTCGGTGACCGACGGCCTCGGCAAGAAGCACGACTTCACCTCCGCCAAGGCCCAGCGGGTGCTCGGCTGGAAGCCCCGCCCTGGCCGCGAAAGCGCCCTCGACTGCGCCCGCAGCCTTATCGCGGCGGGGGTGAAATAAGGTTCGGGCTCAGGCGAACGGGACCGCTTGGCTGCGAACGCGGTCTTCAAGCTCGCCTTGACCGAGTTCGCCCGTCAGCGCGCCGACAATGGCGTCGGCGAGATCGGTGCTGTTCGGTCCGACGAGGTCGTGGCCGGCGTTGTTCAAGAAGTTGTACGCGATGGCGAGCGCCGTTCGCTTGTTGCCCTGCCGAAACGGGTGATTGCGCGCGACGGCGAGGAGCAGGATCACCGCGAGCGTGATCGCGTCGTCTTCCTGCTCGTAGGCCCAGTGATTGCGCGCGCTAGCCAGTGCGCTGGCGAGGCGGTTTTCGTCCAGAAGTCCGAAAGGCTCGCCGGTGTCGGCGACGACAGCGCGGTTGATCGCAATCGCTTCCTCCGGCGTCGGCCAGAGGAATTCACTCGGCAAGCTTGGCCATCGTCTTTGGGAACCTGGCCGCGAGCCGCTTGTAGGACTCAACAGGATCCACCCGCTCCGCCCGCGGCTTAACCGGGTGTTTTGTCGACTTCGCGGTTGTCTTCGGTGCGGTGGACACGGGCTGCTCCTTGAAGTGCGGAGTATGTGGGGCGGATCACCGAACGGTCAACGCGCGGACTTCGAACGTCGCGCCAAAGAAAACGCCCGCGGCCGGGTAGCCGCGGGCGCAATCGTACAGCCGTCTGAAGCGCTTACGGCGCTTCGTTCGACCAGATCACCGTGCCCGAGGCGGCGAACATGCCGCCGACGCCGTGGCTGATCGAGATCTTGGCGCCTGGCACCTGCGCCGCGGCGGTGCCGCGCAGCTGCCGAACGCTCTCCTGCATGGCGTACATGCCGTACATGCCCGAGTGCATGAACGAGAGGCCGCCGCCATTGGTGTTCAGCGGCAGGCTGCCAGGCTTGCCGACGTTCTCCACCGCGGTGCGACGATCGCGGTAGAAGTCGGCCGCTTCGCCCGGCTTGCAGAAGCCGAGGTCTTCCAGGCCGTAGAGCGGCAGGTGGGCGAAGGCGTCGTAGATCATCAGGTGATCGACGTCGCTGTGCTTGATGCCGGCTTCGTCGAAGGCCTTCTTGCCGGAGACGCGGAACGCCTTCGACGAGGTGAAGTCCTCCATCTGGCTGACCATCGGCGTCTCGACGCTCTCGCCGGTGCCGACGATGTAGACGGGCTTGTTCGGAAAATCCTTGGCCCGCTCGGCGCTGGTGAGGATCAGCGCGCCGCCGCCGTCGGTGACGAGGCAGCACATCAGCAGCGTGAACGGATAAGCGATCATCCGCGCGTTCAGCACGTCGTCGACCGTGATCGGGGCCTTCATCGACGCGCGCGGGTTGAGCGCCGCCCACTCGCGCTGGATCACGCTGACGCGGGCCAGGTCCTCCACCGTGTAGCCGCGCACCTTGAGGTAGCGCAGCACCGGGATGGTGAACATCGAGGGCGGCCCCACCGGGCCATACGGGGCCTCGAACTGGCCGGCGAGGCTGGAGTTGCCGCCGCCGCCGCCCGGGCCACCGCGGGCGGAGCCGACGCGCGAGCGCCCGCTTTCGCCGTGGGTGATCAGGATGGTGTTGGCCAAGCCCTCGTTGATCGCCGCCGCAGCGTGGCGCACGTGCAGCATGAACGAGCAGCCGCCGACGGAGGTGCCGTCAGCGTAGGTCGGGGTGATGCCCAGATAGTAGGCCAGCTCGGTGGGGCTGGCGCCCGCGCAAGCCACGCCGTCGATGTCCGACGGCTTCAGGCCCGCGTCGGCCATGGCGTTGAGGGCGGCGTCCGCATGCAGGCCGATCGTCGAGAGGTTCGGGATCGTGCCAAGGTCGGTCGTTTCGGCGGCGCCGACGACCGCGACAGTTTTCTGCTTCATGGTGTTCTTACGCTCCCGCTGGCGCGAACAGAGGGAGGGCGATGTTGCCGTACGAGGTGAACTTCACCTTCACCGGCATGTCGAGCTGCAGCGCCTCCGGCGTCTGCGGGCAGTCGACGATGCTGGTCATCATCTGCGGCCCTTCCTCGAGCTTCACGACGGCGATCGCGTACGGGTCCGGGCCCAGGTCGGGGCGCGGGCGGTGGTTGATCACGTAGCTCCACAGAACGCCTTTGCCCGAGGCCTTGAACTCCTCGACCTTGCGCGAGCCGCAAGTGGGGCAGAACGGACGGGGTGGGAAATAGGTTTTTGAGCATGATGTGCAGCGCTGCAGGCGCAGCTCGCCTGCGTTGCAGCCGTCCCAGAAACTCTGGGTCTCCGGCGTTGGCTGCGGGAGAACTCGGTCCATGATTTCGAAAATTCCTCGCGTTTCCTAGTCGATTTACCCATCCCTTCTGCGGGCTTGAAGGCGAGTTGTCGAGGCGGAAGACGCAGCGCCCGGCGGCTCAAGGCTTGCAGCGCGTCGCAAGCCCGCTCAAAGCGTCGACTATGTCAGACGACCTGCCCGACCTGCCGCCCTGGGCCTTCCTCAAGGAGGACCCCAGAGACGACATGGCGTTCTACGCCGAAGCGCGACTGGTCACGCACATCGACGACGGCGCCATCGCCGCCCTGACCGAGTTCTATCGCCAGGTGCTGCCGGCCGGCGGCGTCATCGCCGACCTGATGAGCAGCTGCGTCAGCCACCTGCCGGACGAGGTGGAGTATCTCGAAGTGGTCGGACACGGCATGAACGCCGAAGAACTGGCGGCGAACCCGCGGCTCACCGGCTCGTTCCTGGCCGACTTCAACCTCGACCCGGTGCTGGCCCCGCTGCCGGACGAGAGCCTCGACGCCGCCACCATCTGCGTCGGCGTGCAGTATCTGCAAAAGCCGATCCCGGTGTTCCGCGAGATCGCCCGGGCGCTCAAACCCGGCGCGCCGCTGGTGATCAGCTTCTCCAACCGCTGCTTTCCCTCCAAGGCCATCGCGCTCTGGCTGCGGCTGGGCACGCAAGGCCACGCGCAGCTGGTGCAGCGCTACATGGAAGAGGCCGGCTTCGAGGCCATCACCGCGCACCTGCTCGCCGACGGCAGCCGCTGCGATCCGCTGGTGGCCATGGTCGGCCACGCCCCGCCGCGCTAGACCCGCGCGCTTTCGGGGGAACAGCGTGCCGGCGCCCAGCATCGACGAGATCGAGCGGCTGCTGAACGCGCCGGTGGCGGGCGTCGCGCCTGTCGCGCCCTGGGCGGTGACGCGGGTGACGCTGGCGAGCGGCGCGACCGTCCTCGTCAAGTGGATCCGCGACAGCCCGGTCAATTTCCGGGTCGATCTGCGTCAGGCGGCGGCCGAAGCGGCGGCGCTCGAGTTCCTCGCCGAGATCGGCTTCGACCAGGCGCCGCGGCTGCTGGCGGTGGATCACGCGTCGGGCCTGGTCGCCGTGGAAGACCTCGCGCCGATGACGCCGCTCCTCGACCGGTTGCGAGACGACGGTCCCGCACCGCACATGGCGTCCCTCACCGCCTTCGCCACGACCATCGGCCGCCTCTGCGCCACGACCGCTGGCAAGGAGGCGGCGTTTGAGGCCGTGCGAGCCCGGCACGGCGAAGCGGACCCCGAGGTCGGCCGCGCGCAGGGCCTGGGCCGCGGCTGGCCGAACGCCCGCCAATGGCTTGCCGACTTCGGGCTGCCGATCGAAGGCGCAGCCGCGGCGGAGCTGGCGCGCGTCGAAGCCGCGCTCGTCGATCCCGGTCCATTCTGCGCGCTCTCCAACGGCGACCCGCAGACCAACAACTTCCTCACCGATGGCCAGTCCGGGGCGCTGATCGACTTCGAGTGGGCGGCCTTCCGCAACGCCTTCACCACAACGAACTGGATCAGCATGCCGGGCTCGGCGTGGATCACGGTGGCGCACGACGGCTCGCCCGCGCTCGAAGACGCGTGGCGCGCCGCTGCGTCGCCCGGCATCCCGCAAGTGGCCGACGATGCGGCCTTCGCGTTCGGCGTGGCCATGTCGGCGCTGGCCGAGGCGTGCGATCGGATCATCCGCTTCCCGCTGATGGACGGCCGGCCGGCCGGTCACCAGAGCCGCCTGCAGATGGTGTCGACCCTGGAAAGCGCCGCCGCCGTCGCTCGTCGCCACGGCGCGCTGCTGCCGCTGGCGGACTGGTCGGAGCGAGTGGCGGCCTGGCTGCGCCGCCGCTGGCCCGACGCCGACCAGGACCTGGCCACGATCCGTCCGTTCACCCCGCGCCGCTGATCGGTGCTAGGTCTTAGCCGCCACGGAGGACGTGAGCATGGCCCGCCGCATCGTCGATCTCTCCATCACGCTCGAAGTCGGGGTGCATTCCGATCCGCCGGGCATGGAGCCGCGCATCACCTACACGCATCACAAGGAGAGCGTGCCGGCCATGGCGGCCTCGTTTCCGGGCCTCACCGCCGACGACCTGCCGGACGGCGAAGGCTGGGCGGTGGAGCGGGTGTCGATCTCCACGCACAACGGCACTCACATGGACGCGCCGTGGCACTTCCACTCCACCACCGACAACGGCGCGCGCCCGGCGCCCACCATCGACGAGACGCCCCTCGACCAGTGCTTCCGCCCCGGCGTGAAGCTGGACTTCCGCGACTTTCCCGACGGCTATGTCGCCACCGCCGCCGACGTCGAGGCCGAGCTGGCGCGCATCGGCCATGCCCTGCAACCGCTTGATATCGTGGTGGTCAACACCCGCGCCGGGCAGGTGTTCGGCCAGCCGGAGTACATCCACGCCGGCTGCGGCATGGGCCGCGAGGCGACGCTCTACCTCACCGAGCGCGGCGTCAAGGTTGTGGGCACCGACGCCTGGTCGTGGGACGCGCCGTTCAGCCACACCGCCAAGCGCTGGGCCGCCACGCGCGATCCCGCGATCATCTGGGAAGGCCACAAGGCCGGGCGCGAAATTCCCTACTGGCAGATGGAAAAGCTCGGCAACCTCGCCAGCCTGCCGCCCGACGGCTTCGACATCTGCTGCTTCCCGGTGAAGATCAAAGCCGCTTCCGCCGGCTGGTGCCGCGTGGTCGCGATCTTCGAGGATTAGGCGCTGGGCGCGCCGTCAGGCTGGGATGGCGCTGGGTTCGGCGGGATTTCCGGCGGTGGCGCGTCCGACGGCGGCTCCGACACGGGCGGAAACTCCGGCCCCGCAGGTGAGGGCGGCTGGTCGGGACGCACGGGCGGAAACTCGAACGGCGTGGGGCTGGGCTGTGGATCGGCGGACATGGCCGAAGCGGAAGCCGTCAGCTGAGGGATCGTTCCGCGTGGCTCAGCGCCGGCTTCCAGGTTGGCGAAGGACGATCCGAGAACGCGGCGGCGTTGACTTCCGCCGCGGGGTGAGGCCACCGCATGCCGGCATGTACGATCTGCTCAAGGGCCTCACGGTGGTGGAAGCGGCCGCCTTCATCGCGGGCCCGACGTGCGGGCTCTACCTGGGCCAGTTCGGCGCCGAGGTGATCCGCATCGACCAGCTCGGCGGCGGGCCGGACTTCAAGCGCTGGCCGCTGACGCCGGCCGGCGACAGCCTCTACTGGGAGGGCCTGAACAAGGCCAAGAAGTCGGTCTGCGTCGACCTGGCGGGCGCTGAAGGCCGCGAACTGGCGCAGCGGCTGGCGACGGCGCCAGGGGAGGGGCGGGGCCTCTTCGTCACCAACTTCCCCGCCGACGGATTCCTCGCCTACGAGCGGCTGAAGGCGCTGCGCGACGACCTGATCTGCGTGCGGGTAATGGGCTGGGCCGATAGCCGCCCAGCGCTCGACTACACCATCAACGCCGCCGTGGGCGTGCCCTGGATGACCGGCTTCCCCGACGATCCACGCCCTGTGGGCCACGCCTTCCCGGCCTGGGACTTCATCACTGGCGCCTACGCGGCGCTGGCGCTGGTCTCGGCGGAGCGGTCGCGGTGCGCCGGCGCCGGCGGCTGCGAGGTGCGCATCCCACTCTCCGACATCGCCGCCACCGCGCTCGCCAACTTCGGCCACCTCGCCGAAGCGCTGATGAACGGCGCCGACCGGCCGCGGCTGGGCAACGACGTCTACGCCGCCTTCGGGCGCGATTTCGCCATCAAGGACGGGCGGCGGCTGATGGTAGTGGCGATCACGCCCCGGCAATGGCGCGCGCTGGTGCAGACGTTGCAACTGGAGGCCGCTGTCGCGGCGCTCGAGGCCGAGGTTGGCGTCAGCTTCGCCGCGCACGAGGCGGTGCGCTACCAGCACCGCGACCGGCTCTACCCCTTGTTCGAAGCGGCGTTCGCCACCCGCACGGCCGCCGAACTGGCCCCGGCGTTCGAAGCGGCGGGGGTGTGCTGGTCGGAGTACCAGAAGCTCACCGAAGCGGCGAAGGACGCGCGTCTGTTCGAAGGCAACCCGGTGTTCGGCCGCGCCGATCAGCCCAGCGGCATGGACTATCCGGTGCCCGGCCCGGCGGCGACGGTGGTCGGCCGCGAGCGCGGTCCGCCCGCGCCGGCGCCTCGGCTGGGCGCGGACACAGACGAAGTCCTGGCTGATCTGCTAGGGCTCTCCAGCGCCGAAATTGGTCGGCTACATGACAGAGGCGTGGTGGCGTGAGCGAAGACCCCAAGAGCTGGATCGGACGCACCCGGGCTCAGCCTGCGACGTTGGACGCGGAGGTGGCGCGGCGCTATGCGGCCGCCGTTGGCGCGAGCCTGGACGTCGAGGCGACGTTCCCGCCGCTCGGCCACTGGGCCTACTTCAACGACGCGGTCGAACCCGCCAACCTCGGCCCCGACGGGCATCCACGCCGCGGCCTGTTCATGCCGGCCTCGCCGCTGCCGCGCCGCATGTTCGCCAGCGGAACCATCACCTTTCATGCACCGCTGGGGCTCGGCGCGCCGGCGCGCCTGAGCGTGACCGTCACCGACGTGCGCCAGCGCACCGGCCGCTCCGGCGAGCTGTTGCTGGTCGACGTCAAACGCGAGCTGGCGCAGCTGGGCGGCGTGCGCCTCACCGAAGTGCAGACCATCGCCTATCGCGCCGCCGGCGAGCCGACCCCCGCGGTCGCGCCGGCCGCTGCGCCGCCCGCTGGCGAGGCCTGGCGCCCGGGCGTCGTCGACCTCTTCCGCTACTCGGCGGCCACCTACAACGGCCATCGTATCCACTACGACCGCGCCTACGCCACCGGCGAGGAAGGCTATCCGGACCTCGTCGTCCACGGCCCGTTCACGGCGACAAAGCTGTACATGCTGGCGCGGCGCGTGGCCGGCGCGCCGCTCGCCACCTTCAGCTTCCGCGCGCTGGCCCCGATGTTCGTGGACCAGCCGATCTATCTGCGCGAAGGCGACGAGCCGAACACGGTCGTTGCGGTGCGCTGTGACGGCGAAGTGGGGATGAGCGCCAGCTTCACCGCTTGACGAAGGCCGCCGCGCCGGGGCCTTAGAGCGCCCCATGTCCGGCAAATGGTCCGTTCTCGGCGTCGACAACGCCGGCTTCGCTTACGGCAAGGGGTTTGTGTTCCGGCACATCTCCTTCCTGCTCGACGACGCGCGCACGGCGCTGGTCGGCGAGAACGGGGCCGGCAAGTCGACGCTGCTGAAGTGCCTGACTGGCGAGTTCGAGCTCGACGAAGGACGCCTGGTGAGCTCGCGTTCGACCAAGGTCGGCTATGTGCCGCAAGAGGCGCCCGCCAGCTATCAGAAGCTCACGGTGCGTGAGGTGATGCAGCGGGCGCTGGCCAGCGCCGGGTCCGAGGGCGAGGATTGGCGCATCGACATCATGCTGGACGAGATCGGCATGAGCCAGGCGACGGCCGACCAGTCTTTCGCCTCGCTCAGCGGCGGCTGGCAGCGGCTGGTGCTGGTGGCCAGCGCCGCGCTGCTGGAAGACCCCGACATCCTGGTGCTCGACGAGCCCACCAACCACCTCGACCTTGGCAACATCGCGGTGCTGGAGCGCTGGCTGACCGAGACCATCAAGCTGCCGATGCTGATCGTCAGCCACGACCGCGAGTTCCTCAACCGCATCACCGACCGCACCATCTTCCTGCGCGCGGACGGCGCTCACGCGTTCAAGCAGCCCTTCGCCGAGGCCAGGCAGGCGCTGCTGGCCAGAGACGCCACCGACGCCCGCCGCCGGGCGCTGGAAGACAAAGAGATCAAGCGGCTAGAGGCCGTCTGCGCTCGCTACAAGGTGTGGGCGCAGAAGAACGAGATGTTCGACAAGCGGCGCAAGGCCACCGAGACCCGCATCCGCCACATCGAGGACAAGAAGACCCAGGTCTACACCGCCCGCGAGCGGCGCCTGGAGCTGGCCGACGGCGACATCGAGGCCAAGGTGGCGCTGCGGCTTGAGGACTTGGTGGTGTCGACGCCCGATGGCCGGCGCCTGCTCACCATCGACCGGCTGGCGATCCGCGCCGGCGACCGGGTGGCGCTGCTGGGCGCCAACGGCGCCGGGAAGTCGACGCTGCTGGGCGTGCTGGCCGAGGGCTTCACCGCCAACGCCGGCGGCCACTACGACGGCAAGGCCAAGGTGCGGTTCAATCCGTCGTCACGCCTGGCTGTCTTCGACCAGGCGATGAGCGACCTGCCGCTGGGCAGCGACCTGGTGAGCTATCTGAAGGCGGTCGACGGCGTCGATGAGCGCGGCGCGATCCAGGCGCTGATCAAGGCCGGCTTCCCGTTCAAGCGTCAGGACCAGGCCATCGGGCTGCTCTCGTTCGGCGAGCGGGCGCGGCTGAAGTTCCTGCGGCTGAAGCTGGAAAAGCCGAACTTCTACCTGCTCGACGAGCCCACCAACCACCTCGATATCGAGGGCCAGGAGGCGCTGGAGGAGGAGCTGGATTCAGCCGACGTCTCCTGCGTCTTCGTCTCGCACGACCGCTACTTCACTCGCACCGCCGCCACCCGCTTCCTGGAGATCCGCCGAGGCAAGCTGGTGGAAGTCGACGACCCGGACGAGTTCTTCGAAGCTCAGAGCTGACGGATTGCCACCGCGCAGCCGGGGCGTCAGGCTGCGCCCCGCGGCAAGGAGCAGGTCATGGGCAAGGTCAGCGTCGGCGCGGCGATCGGCGCGAGCTTCAGCTACCTGCGGTCCGGCTGGCGGGGCGCCTGGGGTATCCTGATGATCACCGTCTGGCTGGCGGCGATCCTGCAGGCGATCAAGGTGCTGCGCCCGGACCTGGCGCTGGTGACCGCGCTGGGCGCCATCATCTCGATCTTCACCGCCACGGCGGCCAGCGGCGCGCTCTATCGGCTGACGCTGCAGCGGAACCATCCCGGCGACGGCGCCTACGCCGCGCATGAGGCGGGGCTGCAATGGGGCGGGCTGGAGTGGCGGGTGCTGGGCGCCAACATCATTATCGGCCTGATCTTGATCCTGATCTTCCTGGCCGCGTGCTTCATCTGGGGCATCGCTCTGGCCGCCAGCGTCGGCGGCCACGTGGCCGATCTCGGCAGCGTCAACAGCACCGACCCGGCGGTTCGCAACGCCGCCCTGATGCACCTGTTCCTGGGTCCTGGCCTGATGGCCTCCGTCATCCTGCTCGTCCCGGCGGTCTGCCTGCTGCTCTTCCTGTTCGCGCGCTTCATCCTGTTCGCGCCGCTGGCGGCGGACGGTGGCGGGTTCGATCTCGGCAAGGCCTGGGCGCTGACCCGTGGCGCGGTGCTGGCGACGATTGGCGCCTTGATCGTCATCGGTGTCGCCGAGGTGACCCTGGGCGCGATCGCGGGCTTCTTCGCTGGCATGGTCGGCGGGCTCGCCGGCGGCAGCGCTGGCGCGCGGCTGTGGGGCGGCATCGCCGGTGCGGCGATGGGCGGGGCCATCAGCCCGCCGCTACTCGCCGGGCTACAGCTCTACCTCTACCGCGCCCACACCGCCAATCCGGCCGTGGCGGAGGCGTTCAGCTGACGAATCTCCTCCCCTACAGGGGGAGGGGGAACCGCGTAGCGGTGGAGGGGGCTCGCGGGGCCATGCTCAGACTTGCGCCCTCCGTCAGTCCGCTTGCGGACTGACGCCTCCCTCAGCGGGGAGGAGAAAGGGCTGCTCAGCCGACCTTGGCCGCGGCCTCCGCGGCGATGCTCTCGTGGTGGCGGATCACTTCGGTCACCAGGAAAGCATGGACCTTCTCGGCGAACTCCGGATCGAGGTCCGCGTCGGTGGCGAGCGCCCGCAGCCGGGCGATCTGACGGGCCTCGCGCGCTGGATCGCCGGGCGGCAGACCCACCGCCGCCTTCAACTCGCCCACCTTGCGGGTCAGCTTAAATCGTTCCGCCAGCAGGTGAATCAGCGCCGCGTCGATGTTGTCGATCGAGTGGCGGATTTCCAGCAGGGCGGGGGGCGGTTCGTTGGCGGCCATGATCGGCCTCAGTTGCGGTCGAACCGCCGCGACGTCAAGCCGTCAGGCGTGTTCGCGCCAGTCGAGGTAAGCGGTCGGCTGGGTGGGGTCGTAGCTCATGCCGCTCGCGGCCGCGTGCCGGTCGTCGTGAGTCGACGGCCAGAACAGCAGCGGCAGCGCCGCCACCCAGTGAAACGCAATCCAGCCGTTCTCGAACACGCGGAAGTCCGCCGGGTCGATTCGCACCATGGGCTCCACCAGCACCGCGTTGACCAGCCAGAACGCCGCGTAGAGCGGCACGAAATGCACCGGCTCGATGCCCATGTCGCGCAGCCGCCGCGTCGCCAGCGCGAACCCAGCCCACAGCGACAGCAGGTAGACGCTGGTGATGGCGATGTTCAGCGCGTCTTCCGGGCCCATCACGCCGGTCGGCACGAGCCAACGCGTTAGTGTGAAGGTCGCCAGCCCGGCCAGCAGCAGCATGACCGCACCGATGGCCACGCAGCGCCACAGGTAGCCGAGCCGCGTGACACGACCCTCGAAGCCGAAGAATTCGCCGAGCGCGCCCATGCCACGGGCCTTCGCAACTGGAGTTGTCCCAGGGCGTAGGTTGCCGCCGGATAGCTTAAGCGTTGGCTGAAAAAAGCAGTGAATCCGCTTTAACTATAATGACTTGGCGTCAGCCTTCGACCTTGCGGTGCACCGCCGTCAGCGAGCCCAGCGGCACGCCGTAGAGGCTGATGTCAGCCCGCTTCAGCGTGGTGTCGGCGCTCAGCAGCGAGAAACGAGCGGCGTAGCGCGGCGCGAAGGCGCCGGTGGCGCGCCTGTAGGGCCGGCGGAACACCACCAGATAGTCGTCGCCCTGACGTTCGGCGGCCGACGCGACGCCGGCCTTGGCTTCGGCGACCACGTAGCGGCCATCGCGCCCGGCGGTCATCGCCCAGCGCCAGACGTCGATCTCGCCGTCGTCGTAAGCATAGACCTCTTCCAGTTCCAGCGAGCCGCGCGCGGCGTTGATCTGGCCCTGGGTGGTGACGCTGCAGCGGCGCACGATGCGGCCCAGCGGATCGCGCACCAGCCCCGCGCCCTCGGTGCGCCCGAGGAAGAACACCTCTGGCTGAAAGGCGAGACGCCACCGCGCCGCTTCGAGCGGTTGCTCGTCGTCCGCCAGTGGCTGCGCCACGGCGCGTTCGAGCAGGTCGGCCTGAAAGGTCACGTTCGACGCCCCTCGCGAAGCTTTGCCCTAACCGCTTTTGGTGAGCGAAGCCTTGGCGAAACGCCTCAACCCTGCGGCTTTTCCACTGCCGGGGGTGCGGCATTCAGACACAGGTCGCGAATGGGATGGATGTCGCTGTCGTTGTTCACCCAGCCGGAGATGCGCGGATTGACCAGGTTGAGGTTCACGCCGACGAGCACCGGCGCGACGTTGGCGTCGTTGAGCATCATCTGCTCCGCCGCCGCTAGGTATTGGGCCCGTTTCGCCCCATCCGGCTCGTTGTCGGCCTTGTTCAGCAAGGCGTCGTAGGCGGGGTTGTCGTAATCGCCGTAATTCTGTGCGCCGGTGTCGGACTTCATCAGTCCAAGGAACGTCATCGGGTCGTCGTAGTCGGCCACCCAGCCCACCAGCCCCAGCTGGAAGTCGCGGATGTTGAAACTGGTGAAGATCACCGCGCCGTCCTCAAGGCGGAAGGTGGTGTCGACGTCGATGTCCTGAAGGTCGGCCTGGATCGCTTCGGCGAACGGCACCGTGCTGGCCGAGTTGAACATCTTGATCTCAAGCTTGAGCGGCCGGTCCGGTCCGTAGCCGGCGCGGCGCATCAACTCGCGCGCCGCCGCCTTGCGCCGGTCGAGCGACCAGCCCGCCCACACCGGCTGTGGGTGCGGCCCATCCGGCGGCAGGTAACCGGCGATACCCCGCGGCACGAACGACGTCGTCGGGACCTGGCCGGCGCGTCCGAGCTTGTCGGCGATAAATTGGCGGTCGATGGCCATGCCGATCGCCGTGCGCACCCGCCGGTCCTGCAGCGGGACCACGTCGCGGGTGTTGAAGATCACATAGGTGGTGGTCAGGTAGGGGTGGCTGCGCACAAACGGCGCGGCCGTGGGATCGGCGCGCAGCCGCGAGACCCGGTTGGACTGGATGCCCGCGTTCACATCCAACTCGCCGCGCAGCACCCGCCGCTCACCGGTCACCGGGTCCGGCGTCGGGACGAAGTCGACGCGGTCGAAGCAGAGACCGGCGGCGTCGGGATAGCGCGGATTCTTCGCCAGCCGCACCTGCTCGCCCAGCTTCCAGCTTTGCACGACATAGGGGCCGTTGCTGGCGAAGTGCGCCGGCTCGGTCCACTTGTCGCCCCAGCGCTCGATGGCATGCTCGGGCACCGGGAAGTAGCTCTGGTGCTTGAGGATCTGGGGCAGGAACGGCGCCGGGTGCTCCAGCGTCAGCTGCAGCGTCTGCGGATCAAGGGCGACAGCGCCCAACGTGTTCGGCTGCGCCTTGCCGTCAGTGATCGCCTCGCCATTCTTCAGCAGGTAGACGAGGTAGGTGTAGGGCGAGGCGGTCTTCGGATCGAGGATGCGGCGGTAGGCGTAGACGAAGTCGCTCGCCGTCACCGGAACCCCGTCGGACCACGTCGCCGGCTTCAGGTGGAACGTCCAGACCAGCCCGTCGGGGCTGGTGGTCACCTTGTCGGCGGCGCCCAGCGTCGGATTTCCGGCGGCATCGTCGGTGTACAGTCCGTTGAATAGCTCGCGGTCGATCGCCGCTTCGTAAATCGACTGGGTTAGCTGGGGGTCGAGCGCCGTCGGCTCCGAGGCGATGCCATACTCCAGGCAGCGCTGGCCGGCCGGGCACGCCGCCCGTTCGACCCTTTGCGGGCCGCAAGCCGTCAGGCTAAGTCCGAGGAGGATCGCTGCGAGAGCGAGGAGGGATCGACCCGTCATGCTGCCCCCTGACTATCTGCGCCACACCGTCCGCGCCAGTTCCGAGATCGCCGCATGACCGCGCTGGCGCCGTTGGCCGAAGCGCTGGCCGAAGTTCTGAAGGCGCGCGGCGAGACCGTGGGCGTGGCGGAGAGCTCGTCCGGCGGCCTGATCTCGGCGGCGCTGCTCGCCGTGCCAGGCGCCTCGGCCTACTTTCTGGGCGGCGGGGTGATCTACACCGGCAAAGCGCGCATGGCGCTGCTGGGACTTCGCCGCGAGGATGTCGCCGGCCTGCGCTCGTCCAGCGAGCCCTATGCCCTGCTGCTGGCCCGCACCGTGCGCGAGAACCTGGGCGCCACCTGGGGTCTCTCCGAGACCGGTGCCGCCGGCCCGCGCGGCAACGGCTATGGCGACGCCTCCGGCCACACCTGCGTCGCCGTCTCCGGCCCGGCCGAGATGGCGTTCACCCTGGAAACCGGCAGCGACGACCGCGCCGCCAACATGGAAGCCTTCGCCAAGGCCGCGATGGAACTCTTGCAGAGCGCGCTGGGCTGATGGAGCTGATCCTCATCCGCCATGGACTGCCCGTCCGCAGCGCCGAGACCGACGACCCGCCGCTCTCCGACGAAGGCCACGACCAGGCCCGGCGCGTCGGCGCTCGTCTCGGCGCGGAGAAGATCGACACGGTGTGGGCCAGCACCATGCGCCGCGCCGTCGAGACCGCGCAGCCGTTCGCCGCCGCCGCCGGCCACGAGGTGCGGACCAGCCCCGGCATCGTCGAGTTCGACCGCGGCTCGGGCGCCTACACCCCGATGGAAGTGCTGAAGCGCGAAGACTACGCGGCCTGGAAAGCCTTCGTGGACAACGGCTACGGCGACATGGACGTCTTCGCCAGGCTGGTGGTGGAGACGCTGGAAGGCATCGTCGCCGACAACTCCGGCAAGACCGTCGCCGTGTTCTGCCATGGCGGGGTGATCAACGCCTGGACCAGCCATGTGCTCGGCATGCCGCCCAGGCTGTTCTTCGAGCCGAAGTACGCCAGCGTCCACCGTTTCCTCTGCGCCCGCTCCGGCGAGCGCAACCTGGTCTCGCTCAACGACATCGGTCACCTGCGCAGCTGAGCGGGGAGCCTTTCCGCGGCTTGGGCGTTTGCAGGCCCTGGGCTGGTGGGCTTGGCGCCGCGCGGACAGCGTGTCGCCGTAAGCAGGAAGACCCTCCAACATGCAAAAGATCGCAGGCTTCGTCGCGGCCATGGCCGCGGGCGCACTGGTTGTGGCAAGCGCCAGTGCGGCGACCCCACCCGGAACCGACGCCTCCGGCAGCGCCATGCCGCCAAGCGCCGGTCAGACGACGACCGGCGCCACCGACCCCAGCGCGACGCCCTCGGCCGATCAATCGGGCGCGAACGCCAGCGCATCGGCCCCGTCGAGCGGGCCCAGCACCGACGGGTCGGCGACGAACAGCACAAGCTCCAGCACGAAGAAGAAGCACGGCTGGTCAGGCTCGACCTCGACCGGCGCGACCTCCAGCGGCGCATCGTCGAGCACCAGCCCGAACAGCGGCGGCGGCGTTACCGGCTATTGAGTCTCAGTGAGGCGGGGCGGCCTCAGGCCGCCTTGGCCTTGCGCATGGGGACCAGGCCCTGCGCGACCGTGAGCAGCGCCCGGCGGGATTCGCCGTCGGCGATGTTGGCAAACGCCGCCAGCAGTTCTGTCGCGCCCGGCGTCGACAACTGCGCATAGATGATCGCTTCCACCGGCGCCTGGCCGTCCTCGCCCACCAGGGCGGCGACCGTGGTTTCGAGCTTGCCCGCGATCTTCACCAGCATCGAAGCCGAGATCCGGTTCGCGCCGCGTTCGTACTTCTGCACCTGCTGGAACGTGATGCCGAGCGCCGTGGCCAGCTGCGTCTGGCTGAAGCCAAGCCAGCGACGGCGAATCCGGACGCGTGCGCCGACGGCGACATCGATCGGGTCGGGCCCTTCGCGCGTCATGGCCATTGAATTGAGTCTCCTGGAACTGAAGCCGTAACGTGTCCTAACGCCGTTTCAGATGTGACGCTAGTATGTCACGGGGCGTCGCGAACATTCGCCGCAACTGTCACGCTTGGTCGAACTTCGCGTCTCAGGCTAGTCGCCTCGCCGCCGATTGCATCAACTGACTAGTCAGGACTGACTAGATGAGCCGCATTTACTCTGCGGAAGCCTGTTTCCCACCCGACATTGCGTCGCAAGAACGCCAAACGACTGTTCGGCGCGTGCCAGGCTGCGCTGTTGACTGCCGTGGCGGCGGGCGGCGAACCTCGCGCCCACGTCAGAGGAGGACTTGCGCCCGTGACCGACGAACTGATCCCCGAGGCCATCGCCCGCGACTGCATTGACCCGGCGGCTTACGCCGATGGCGTCACCGCCCGCGACGCGTTTCGCTGGCTCCGCGCTCACAATCCCCTCGGCCGCGTCGAGGCCGAGGGGCTGTTTCCATTCTGGATCGTCACCAAGCACGCCGACATCCTGGAGATCTCGCGCCAGAACGACCTGTTCCACTCCGGCGACCGCTCCACCACCTTCACCGACATGGCCGGCGACGCCCGCGTGCGCCAGATGACCGGCGGCAGCCCCCACCTGGTGCGCTCGCTGGTGCAGATGGACGCGCCCGACCATCCCAAGCATCGCCTGCTCACCCAGGCCTGGTTCCTGCCGCAGAACATCCGCCATCTGGAAGCCCGTATCCGCGAGATTGCCCGCGACCACGTCGGTCGCATGGCGCAACTGGGCGGCGAGTGCGACTTCGCTCGCGACGTCGCCATGACCTACCCATTACGGGTAATCATGCAAGTGCTGGGGGTGCCGCAGAGCGATGAGCCGCGCATGCTCAAGCTGACCCAGGAGCTGTTCGGCGCCGGCGATCCGGAGCTCAACCGATCCGGCGAAGCGGTGGATCAGCAGCGCGACTTTCTGGCCGAACTGCAGGCCACCGTCGCCGACTTCTTCATGTACTTCAAAGCCATCACCGACGACCGCAAGGCCTCGCCGCGAGATGACCTCGCCACCGTCATCGCCAACGGCCAGATCGACGGCGCGCCGATCAGCGACTTCGAGGCGATGAGCTACTACGTCATCGTCGCCACCGCCGGCCACGACACCACTTCGTCCTCCACCGCCGGCGGCATGTGGGGCCTGGCCGAGAATCCGGCCGAGTTCGCCAAGGTGAAGGCCGACCTGTCGCTGATCCCCGGTCTCGTCGACGAGTCCATCCGCTGGATCACCCCGGTGAAGCACTTCATGCGCTCGGCCACCGCGCCCTACGAGCTGCGCGACCGCAAGATCGCGGCCGGCGACTGGCTGTGGCTCGCCTATCCCTCCGGCAACCGCGACGAGGAGGTGTTCGACGATCCAGACGGCTTCCACGTCGACCGCAATCCCAACCGCCATCTGGCGTTCGGCTACGGCGCGCACGTCTGCCTCGGTCAGCACCTGGCCAAGATGGAGATGCGCATCCTCTGGGAAGAGTTGCTGCCGCGGCTCCAATCGCTGGAGCTGGCGGGCGAGCCCCGGCTGGCCCGCGCCAGCTTCGTCGGCGGCCCCAAGCACCTGCCGATCCGCTTTCGCATGGCCTAACCCCCTCCACCGCTTCGCGGTCCCCCTCCCCCTGTGGGGCAGGGGAATAAGCGCGCGTCTTGCCGCTCAATCTCCTCCACCACCCGCAGAGGTGGGGGAGGGGACCCCGAAGGGGTGGAGGGGGCGCTTGACCCTGCCGCTCGGAGCAGGTGCAAGACCCGCCATGGCTCTGGCGAACATCGTGGTGGCGGGAGCGGGGGCGCTGGGGTCGGCGACGGCGCTGGCGCTGGCGCGCGCCGGCCATGCGGTCACGCTCGTCGATCCCAGCGGCGTCAACGCCTCGGCCATCGCCGCCGGCATGCTGGCGCCGGCCTTCGAGAGCCTGTTCGACGAAGCGGACTATGCACTGCTCATCGAAGCGCGCGACCGCTGGCCGGCGCTGGCCGCCGGGATCGGCCTGTCGCTCGATCGCCGCGGTGCGATCGCGGTTGGCGAGGTGGCTGACGCCCAGGCGTGGGCCGAGCGCTTGCGTGACCTGGGCGCCGCCGCCAGCATGGTCCGGCCAGAACATGTCGCTGACGTTGCGCCATGGCTGGCGCCCGGCCTCTGGGGTGCGGCCACGCCGGCCGACTGGCGGCTGGACGCCGCGACCGCGTTGCTGGCGCTCCGCCGCGCCGCCGTGGCGCAAGGTGTGAGCTTCGCAGCGGGCGAGGTCAGCGGGTTCGCCCGCGGCAAGGTCCGCGTCGCCGACAGCGGCGACCTCGCGGCCGACATCATGGTGCTGGCCACGGGCGCCGCGACCGGCATCGCGCCGGAGCTCGCCTGGCTCGCCCCGATCAAGGGCCACATCCTGCGCGCCCCGGCATCGCTGCCGGCCGGCCCGGTGGTGCGTGCGCCCGGCGTCTACATCTGTCCGGGCGACGAGGTGGTCGTGGGCGCGACCATGGAGGCCGGCCGCGGCGACGCCGAGATCGACGAGGCGCAGATCGCAACCCTGGCCGCCCGCGCCGCGGCGCTCGCCCCCGGCCTCGCCGACGCCGCCTGGCGTCCGGCCGCCGGCGTCCGCGCCGCCACGCCGGACGGCCTGCCGATGGTCGGCTGGTCGCGCACCGGGCGGGTCATCGTCGCCGCCGGCGCCCGCCGCAACGGTTGGCTCCTGGCCCCCCTGATCGCCGAGACTATCGCCGCCACCGTCGCCGGCGCCGCGCCGGATCCGCGCTTCGACCCGGCGCGGTTCTAGCTCCCCGCCCCCTTGCGGGGCGGGGTCGGGGGTGGGGGTGCAAGCTCAGCGCTGTGTGATTGGCGGGCCAGCCACATAGACCGAGCTTGCACCCCCATCCCTGACCCTTCCCGGCAAGGGGGAAGGGAACGGACCGAGCTAGCTCGGCATGGCGAAGCGAATCGGGATCAGCACCTGGGCGCCGTCCACCGCCGCGCCGTCCCGCGTTTGCGGCTTCATGCGGAAGTAAGGGGCCAGTCGCAGCGCCGCCGCGCCGAAGCCGAGGTCCTTTGGCGTCTCCGCCGTCACCTGGCAGTCCCGCACGGCGCCGCTGGCCGCCACAGCGCACTGCAGCGTCACCGCGCCCGATGCGTTGAGGTTGATGGCGCGCTCCGGATACCACTTGGTGAAGGCGTCGACGCCCGGCCGCTCCAGCCAGTCGGGATCGGTGATGTGCGGCCGCGCCGGCACGGGCTGGATGAGGGTTCCGCCCGTCGGCGGTGTGAAGGTCGGCGTCCCCGTCAGCGGCGTCACGGGGCCCAGGTTCGGGACGGTCAGCGTTTCCGTCGCCTGAGCGGTGGCGGTGGGCGTCGAGTGGCGCGGGGACCAGGCTGGCTTGGTGGTCGACTGCTGCGGCGCCGGCGTCCGCTTCAACAACACGTCGGGGATCAGGTAAGTGCTCTCAGTGGCGTCGGGCGGCTCCTTTGCCGCGGCCGGGATCGCGTACTTCGCCTCCCAGACGTAGAAACCGACGATGGCGTGGGCGCAGACCGAGCCCAGGATGGCGAGCGTCAGAGCCCGCGAGCGCTGGCGCGGATCGGGGCCAGCGAGGGCCCTGGCCAGCGCGGGCTGGACGGCGGGGGAAATGACCATGGCGTTGCTCCCTTCCGGGCCGGACGCCCGGCGAGGCCAAGGCTAAGCCTGTCCAGCCCGCCGCCCGATGCCGAGTTTTCCCGATCTGCGTAGGCGGTGTTCCAAATGTCGCGGGTCAGGGCCGGTTAAGGCCCGCTTAACCATGAATCTTCACGGTCTGGCCCATGACGGTGGAGTCGATCCGAGGTGTCGTCGCGGCGGCGATCCAGCGCGCGGCCAGCGCGACGGGGGTCGACTTCGGCTACCTGATGGGGACCGCCAAGCGCGAAAGCGGCTACAATCCCAGCGCCCACGCCCGCACCTCGTCGGCCTCGGGCCTGTTCCAGTTCGTCGACCAGACCTGGCTCGCCACGCTCAAGCAGCACGGCGCCAAATATGGCTACGCCCGCTACGCCGACCTGATTCAGCAGGGCGCCGACGGCCGCTATCACGTGGCCGGCGCCGAAGCCCGCGCCGCGGTGATGGACCTGCGGCAAGACCCCAACGCCTCGGCGCTGATGGCCGGCGAGCTGGCGGCCGACCACGCTGCCTATCTGCGTGGCCGGGTCGGCCGAGAGCCCACCGCCGGCGAACTCTACGTGGCGCACGTGCTGGGGCCGCAAGGCGGCGCCCGGCTGATCGATGCGGTGCAGAAGTCGCCCGGCGCCAACGCCGCGGCGCTGTTCCCGGATGCGGCGGGCGCCAACCGCGCCATCTTCTATCCCGGCGGCCGCGCGGCCAGCGTCTCGCAGGTCTACGCCAACCTCACCTCCGGCGGATCTGGCTCTGGCGCCGCGCCGGTGCAGACCCCGGACCAGACCTCGCAAGGCTTCGTCGAATACGCCGACGCCGGCCGCATCGAGCGCCTGCAGGAGGAACAGTCGCTGGTCGCCATGGTGCTGCGCGGCCCCGAGGCCAACGACGACACCGGCATGGCCAGCCAGACCGTCAGCAGCCTGTTCTCCTCCGAAATGCTCCGCGCCCTGGCCCAGGGCGGTTCGAGCACGTAGCTGGGCGCCAGACCCCAACACCCGTCATCCCGGTCAAGCGTTCCGCAGGACCGCGCAGAACCGGGACCCAGCAGCTCTGATTTTGACACCTCGCGGGGGCCGTCTTGCGGGCTGTGGGGGCCATCCTGCGTCGCGTTCGGAACTGCTGGGTCCCGGCTCGTCACGCTCCTGCGGAGCGCTTGGCCGGGATGACGGACGAGTGGGTGAGCTGGGTGGGATTCCCCACTACCGGATCTTCAGCACCAGGATCACCAGCAGCGCTGACACCCCCAGGTGGAGCAGCAGGAAGCGCACCAGCACCTGGCTGTTGGACCAGCCGAGTTCCTTGCGCGCATGGTCGTGCAGCGGGAAGCGGATGCCGGCGAGCACCTTGATGCCGAGGAAACGAGTGATCGCCACCTTCACCAGGCCGGTGGCGCCGTTGACCACAATCATCGAGGCCACCAGCAGCAGGAAGAGCGGGTTGCCGGTCGCCACCACCAAAAGGCCAATCAGCAGGCCCAGCGGCCGTGAGCCGGCGTCGCCCATCAGCACCTGGCTGGGCGGGGCGTTGTACCAGAGGTAGCCGGAGACACAGCCGACCATCAGGAAGGCCATGATCGCCCAGCCGGCGCCCTGCGGATTGACCGGGATGCTGAGGTGCGCCGCCACGTCCGCGTTGCCGATCACCGCATAGAGCAGCGCCCCCAGGATCAGGATCGCTGTGCCGGTGAGGCTGCCGGAGACGCCGTCGACCCCATCGGAGCAGTTGGTGGCGTTGATCGAGGTCCAGATCAGGATGGTGGAGAGCGGCAGCGCCAGCCAGGGGCTGAGCGGGATCGCCGGCTTCCATCCCGGCAGCCACACCATCCAGTCCTGGAACCCGAGGATGGCCAGCGACGCCAGGAACGCGATGCCAAGGTCCATCGCCGCCAGCTGGTATTCGGAAAAGCCGCCGCGCCGGTCGTCGTAGAAGCCCACCAGCATCGCGCCGACGATGAAGGGCAGGGCCCTCAGCGCGATCGATCCCAGCGGGATGAACAGCACGCCCGCCACGCAGAACAGGCTGACGAAGATGATGCCGGCGCTGACCGGCTTGCCGACGCTGGCCTCGGCGCCGACGGCGAAGGCGCGGCCCTGGTCGCGCGGCAGCCGGTTCCACAGGCGCGGCAGGGCGATCCAGGTGCTGAGCGCGGCGAAGGCGTAGCCGACCGCGGCCAGGAAGAAGAACGAGTTGAACAGACGCAACGGCCCGAAGGTCCGTCCGAACACGTCGTCGATCCAGCTGAGCATCCGCTCTCCCGTGGCGCGCCCGACCTCCGCGCCCGGACCCTTGCTTGCTCGCCGTCCGCCTGAGTCGGCAAGGGCGCGGCGCTCAAGCGCGCTAAAGCCTTCGTGAGCAATTCCCGCTGGATCGCTGGTGAGTTTTCGATAGAGACGGACGCGTCGCTTACGCCAGCACGGAGCCGCGCTCTGACCTCGTTCACCGAACTCATGGAGGGCCTTGCCCGTGGCGGCGGCGCGTCCCGCGTCGACGTCACCGATGACTGGCGCCAGGGCCGCACGGCGCACGGCGGGCTCACGGCGGGGCTTTGCACCGAAGCGGCGGTCCGCGCCGGCGCCGACTTGCCGCCGCTGCGTTCGGCCCACTTCGCGCTGATGGGCCCGGCCTCGGGCGCGCTCAGCGTCATCCCGACAACCCTGCGGGCTGGTCGCTCGGCGGTGTTCGCCGGGGTGGACGTGGCCGGCGACGCCGGGCCGGCGGCCAGGGCGCTGCTCTGCTTCGGCGCCGGCCGCGAGTCGGCGCTGAACTATGGCGCGCTGCCGATGCCGGACGCGCCGCCGCCAGATGCTTGCCAGCCCTACTTCGCGCCGGGCCGCTCGCCCGGATTCGCGCAGCACTTCGACACCCGCCTCGCCGCCGGCGCGCGGCCGATGACGCCAGGCGCGGCGCCCCATGCCCGGGTCTGGGTCCGCCACCGCGACGAGGCGGCGCGGGCCAGCATCGCCGGGCTGGTGGCGCTGGCCGACGCCGTGCCGCCGGCCGCGTTCATCCTCTTCGCCGCCCCAGCCCCGTTCTCCACCGCCACCTGGGCGCTGGACGTGCTGACCGAAGCGCCGATCAGCCCCGATGGCTGGTGGCTGATCGACGCCCGCGCCGAAACCGCCGCCGGCGGCTACTCCAGCCAGGCGATGACGGTGTGGAGTTCCGACGGCACGCCGGTCATGGCCTGCCGGCAAACGGTCGCGGTGTTCGCTTGAGGTCCCTTCTCCCCCTTGCGGGAGGAGGTGGCCCGAAGGGCCGGATGAGGGGTCGCGCCAGCGGTTCTGGCTTGCCTGCCGCACGATAATCCGCTGCCGTCCGTCGACCCCTCATCCGTCGCTTCGCGACACACTCTCCCGCAAGCAAGGGGAGAAGGACCTTGCACAAGCACCGGTAGTAACTATCTAGGGGCAGCGAGACCCATAATTCGCACCGCTCTTTGACATCGTGAAAATCGTAGCCAACGCCACGAACGGCCGCCGGCTGCCCGTCCGTCGCCACAATTCGGACGCCGTTCCTATCGGCGATTTACGGTGAACGTTGCGGCGCTGAAACAAAGCGCGGCGCCTAGCCCCGCCCCGCGCCGGCCACGGTCATCTCGATCACCAGCCGGCCCAGCGCGCCGCGGCCGCCCGTGACCTCGGGCTGGCAGACCTGGCCGCTGGCGGCGGAGAGCAGCACGAAGGCCCGCGCCGCCGCTTCGTCGGCCGAGAAGCCCATGTCGGCGAAACAGCCGCCGAGAAAATCCAGCAGCGCCCGCTCCAGCGCTTCCACTTCCACCGCGGCGCGGGGGTCTCTGGCGGCCCAGGCCCGCATCGCGGCGATCAGCTCCGGCAGCGCCACTTCGCCGGCGATGCGCGAGGCGCTGACGATGCGCTCGAACGGGGTCGCAGCTTCGCGCGCCACCCGGGCCAGGTTTCCGGCCAGCTGCTCGCCGCTGTAGTACTTGGCCAGCTCAACCAGAAACGCGTCGAAGTCCTTGAAATGGTGGTAGAAACTGCCCGTGGAGATGCCGAGGCTGGCCGCCAGCGGACGCAGCTTCAGCGCCGCCACGCCGCCGTCGCGCAGCAGGCGCTGGCCGGCCTCCAGCCAGTCGCGCCGCGTCAGGGGAAGGGTGGCGCTCAAGCCAGCTCGTAGCGGATCGGCAGCTTCTTCGGCCCGTTGACGAAGTTGGCTTCCGACAGCTGCGGCGTCCCGTCCAGCGCCACCGATTGCAGCCGGGGCAGCAGCTCTTCCCAGAGGATGCGCATCTCCATCTTGGCAAGGTGCTGGCCAAGGCAGAGGTGAGCGCCGTAGCCGAAGCTGAGGTGCCGGTTGGGCGTGCGGTCGGCGCGGAACTCCAGCGGATCGTCGAACACCGCCTCGTCCCGGTTGCCCGACGGGTAGCAGAGCATCAGCCACTCGTCCTTGCTCACCGCCAGGCCGCCGACGGTGGTGTCGACCGCCGGGCTGCGCATGAAGTGGCGCACCGGCGTGGTCCAGCGGATCGACTCGTCCACCAACCCCGGGATCAGCGCCGGATTGGCCTTCACCTTGGCCAGTTCGGCCGGCCGCTCGGCCAGAGCCCAAAGCGCGCCGGCGGTGGACGACGAGGTGGTGTCGTGGCCGGCGGTGGCGATGATCAGGTAGTACGAGACCGCGTCGAAGGCCGAGATCTGGTTCCCGTCGATCCTGGCGTTGGCGATGACGCTGGCGACGTCGTCGCGTGGACTGGCGCGGCGGTCCTCGGTCAGGCCGTTGAAGTAGTTGAAGAAGTCGGCCATCGTCGCCTGCATGGCGGCTTGCCGGGACTGCGGCGTCTCATCAGCGGGGCGGCGGCGCAGGTCCGGATCGGTGGCCCCGAACAGCTCCTGCGTCAGCTGCAGCATGCGCGGCTCGTCCTGCGGCGGCACGCCCAGGATTTGCATGATCACCCGCAACGGGAAGTGCAGCGCCACCTCGCTGACGAAGTCGCACTTGCCGCCCAGCGCCGCCATCCGGTCCACCGCGGCGCGGGCCAGGTCGCGAACGCCGGCCTCCAGCGCCCGCAGGTTCTGCGGCATGAACCAGCCCTGAGTGAGCGCCCGGTACTTCATGTGGTCCGGCTCATCCATCTGGACGAGGGTGTAGAGCAGTGGACGGCCAGCGGCCCTGGCGGCGCGCCCGTTGGCCACCGCCTGCATCGGCGCCAGCGTCGAGGGGTAGCTCCCGTACGGGAACACCGTGTTGTCGCGGCTGACCTCGAGGATGTCGGCGTGGCGGGTGACCACGTAGAACGGGTCGAACCCCTCGATCTCGGCGCGGGCGACCGGGTTGTGCTGACGCAGCCAGGCGTAGGCGTCGTTGAGCCGCGCCGGGTCGGCGTGGGCTTTCGGATCGGCGATGGTGGCGACGCACTCGGCCGTGCGGTCAGTCATCGAGGTCGTCGCCGAGCAGCGTTTCCATGCGCGACGCGGCGTCCTTCAGCCGGTCGATGGTGTCGGTCAGGTGAGCGCGGTCCTGCTCCAGGGCTTCCAGCCGAGCCTTGAAGCGCGGCAGCGCCATCGCCTGCTGCGCCTCCAGCCCTTGCTTGTCGTAGACCTCCAGCAGGTCGCGCACTTCGGTGAGCGTGAAGCCGGCCCGGCGGCCCTTCAGCACCAGCTTCAGCCGCACCCGGTCGCGGTAGGAGTAGACCCGCGCTTCCCGCCGACGTCCGGGCGACAGCAGGCCGAGCTGCTCGTAGTAGCGCAGGGCCCGGGCTGTGACGCCGAACTCGCGGCCCATCTGGGTGATGCTGGCGCCCGTATCGAGGGCGCGGCGGGGATTGAGCGACATAATTGACGCCGTGGCTGTGGTCGAAGGGTCGCGACCATAACTGCGGTTATGGCGGAATCAAGCCGCGGCGAGGCGCTGCATGACGGTGTGCCAGCCGGCGGCGTCGGCGCCGGCGAACGCCGTGTCCAGCAACCGCTCCTGCACGCCGGTGAGTTCGGCCTCCAGCCGCTGACCCTCAGGCGTCAGCCGCAGGCGCTTCACGCGCCGGTCGGCCTCGTCGGCGATGGCCTCCACCAGCTTCATCTCGCCGAGCTGGCGCAGCGGCGCATTGAGCGCCTGTTTGCTCACCGCCAGCACCGCCAGCAGGCCGCCGACGGTGATCCCGGGCCGGCCGCCGACGAAGTAGAGGATGCGGTGGTGCACCCGCCCCAGGCCCCGCCGCGCCAGGATGCGGTCCGGGCCGTCGGTAAAGGCGCGGTAGGCGAAGTAGAAAAGCTCGATGGCCTCGCGCCGCGCCGCATCGGAATTTAGGTCAGGCATATTGACATAATAGCGAGCCGAGCCTTAGCGTGTCGATAGGTCAATCGATTTGACGTGTGTGGCGATGCTCTCTTCCCGTGTCCGCGATCTGCATGCCTCGCCGGTGCGCGCCATGTTGTCGGTGAGCCAGCGTCCGCAGGTGATCTCCTTCGCCGGCGGCCTGCCGTCGCCAGAGAGTTTCGCCGACATCGAGCTTCCCGCGCCGCCGCCGGCCCTGCTCCAGTACGGCCCCTCCGAAGGCGAGCCGGAGCTGCGCCGCGCCATCGCCGCGGAGCTGCAGGCCGGCGGCCTCGACTGCCCGGCCGAGCGGGTGCTGGTGCTGTCCGGCTCGCAGCAGGGCATCGACCTGGCCGCCAAGCTGTTCGTGGACGCCGGCGCTCCGGTGGCCGTGGAGGCGCCGACCTACCTCGCCGCGTTGCAGGTGTTCCGCTTCTTCGGCGCGGCGTTCTCGTGCCTGGACCCGGCCGATCCGGACCGCTGCCTGGGCGCCGCCGAAACGCCGCGGCTGGCCTACGTCATCCCGACCTTCCAGAACCCTACAGGGGCCTGCTGGAGCCTGGAGCAGCGCCAGGCGCTGGCCGAGGCCTGCGACGCTCGCGGCGTCACTCTGTTCGAAGACGACCCCTACCGCGACCTGGCCTACGATTCTTGCGAGCGGCGGCCGATCTGCGGCCTCGTGCGCCAGGCGTCATGGATCTACCAGGGCTCGTTCTCCAAGACCCTGGCGCCTGGCCTGCGCCTGGGGTTCCTGGCCGCCTCGGAAGACCTGTTCGAGCACCTGGTCCGCCTGAAGCAGGCGGCCGACCTGCACACCAATCGCCTCAGCCAGTGGATCGCGCTGCGCTATCTCGAAGACCCGGCGCGGGCCCAGCGGCTGAGCCGCCTGGTCGCCGGCTACCGCGCCAAGCGCGACGCCTTCGCCAGCGCCATGGACCGCCACCTGGGCGGCCTCGCCGACTGGGAAACGCCGCCCGGCGGCCTCTTCTTCTGGGCAAGGCTGCGGGGCGAGCATCCCGGCCTGCTGGAGCGCGCGATCGCCAGGAACGTGCTGTTCACGCCCGGCGAGCACTTCTGGGCCGCGCCGGACGGCCAGCCCGCCGCCATGCGCCTCAACTTCAGCCACGCAGAACCAGCGCGGGCCGAGCGCGGCCTGCAGGTGCTGGGCGAGCTGCTAGCCGAAGACGCTTAGGTCGCGGCGCCCTCGGCGATCAGCGTCTCGATCTCGTCCCTCATATAGCCGGCGGCCGCCAGCACTTCGCGCGTGTGCTGGCCCAGCTTCGGCGCCGGCCGCTGCGGCCCCTCCGGCGCCCCAGGGAAGCGGGCAGGGGAGGTCGGCTGGCGATAAGCGACGCCGTCGGCGTCGACGATGTCGACGAAGCAACCCGCCGCTTCGGCCAGCGGGTCGACCACGGTGTCGCGCGGCGCGTTCAGCGGGCCCCAGATCATGTCGGCGTCGGTCAGCCGGCGTCCGGCTTCGGCCAGGGTCAACCGTGCAAAGCCTTCGTCCAGCGCCTCGACCAGCGCGGCGACGTTCTGAGCCCGGTCTCTGGCGGTGGCGAAACGCGGGTCGCTGGCCAGCGCCGGCAGATCCAGCACTTTGACGATGTGCTCGAACTCATCGCGGCCATCGCGGGGAAAGATGCCCACCCAGCGCTCGTCGCTGGTGCGGAAGTAGTTCGACAGCGGGTCAAGCACCTCCTTGCGGGTGCGCTGAGTGGCGAGCCGGCTCCACTTCAGCTGGATCGCCATGTCCCAGCCGATGGCGAAGGTGCCGGCGCGGATCAGCGAGGCCTCGACCAGCCGCCCCTTGCCGGTGGTGCTGCGCTCAATCACAGCGGCTAGGGCGCCGGAGACAGCCGACAGCGCACAGATGGAGTCGCCCATGCCCGGCCGGCACTGTGGCGGTTCGTGACCGCGCGGCGTCATCGCCCCGCCGATGCCGCCATGCGACCACAGCGCCGCCATGTCGAACGCCGGCAGGTCGGCGCCCGGTCCTTCGAGCCCGTACCCGGTGATGCTAACGTAGATCAGCCGCGGCAGCTCGGCCTTCAGGCTGTCGTAGTCGAGCTTGGCCCGCTTCAGGGCCCCGGGCCGCAGGTTGGTGACGAAGATGTCGGCGTCCTTCAGAATGCGCAGCAGCGCCTCGCGGCCCGCCGGCTTGCCGGTGTCGAGCACCACGCCGCGCTTGCCGTGGTTTTCCCACTCGAACACCGGATTGCCTTCCAGGTGCGGCTGGCCGGCGAAGGTGCGGCGGGTGGGATCGCCCCGGCCGCTCTCGATCTTGATCACGTCGGCGCCCCAGTCGCTCATCACCGCCGTGGCGCTGGGCGCGGCGACATAAGTGGCCAGCTCCACCACCTTCAGACCTTCAAGCATCCGCGCCACCTCCGTCACGGCGACAATGACGGCGGGTCGCCGCCGGCGCCAGCCGTTCGCCGCTGCTTAAGGGATTCGGCCCTAGCGTCAGGCAAATCACCGCCCCGAGCCGCCATGACCCTTGCCGCCGTTCGTCCCCTCGAACCTCGTCGCGATCCTCTGGCGGTTTTGCGCAGCGGCGACTGGCTGACCGCTGAGCGGGCCCGGGCCTACGCCTGGATCTTCCTGATCGTCGCGGTGGCCATCGGCGCCGGCTGGGTTGCGCTTTCCAGAGGAGGCCTCGACCTCACCGGCAAGCAGCTCGGCACCGATTTCATCACGTTCTATGCCGCCTCCAAGCTGGCGCTGGCCGGTCATCCGCTCGCGCCCTGGAACGTCGCGGCCCACCACGCCCAGGAGATCGCACTATTCGGCCGCGACACCGGCTACGCGGCGTTCTTCTACACGCCGCCCCAGCTGCTGATTTGTCTGCCGCTGGCGCTGGTCCCGTATCTCCCGGCGCTGCTCGGCTGGCTGACCGTGACCGGTCTGGCCTACTGGCGCATGGCCAGGGCCTGGCTCAGCGAAAAGGTCGGATCGGCGCCGATCTTCGCCTTTCCGGCGGTGATGCTGAACGCCGGGCACGGGCAGAGCGGCTTTCTGTCCGCGGCGCTGTTTGGCGCCGGCGCGTTGTGGCTGGAAACGCGCCCGATCGTGGCTGGCGCCTGCCTGGGCCTGCTGGCCTACAAGCCACAACTCGGCCTGATGATTCCTGTCGCTCTGGCGATTTCCGGCCGCTGGAAGACGTTCGCCGCCGCGGCCGCCACCGTGATCGTCTTTGCGGCGGCCTCGACCGCCGTGTTCGGCCTCGGCGCCTGGGCGGCGTTCGCCGCGAACATGAGCCTGGCCCGGGCCACCCTGGAGCAAGCCCTCGTCGGCGACGCCAAGATGCAGAGCGCGTTCGCGGCGGTGCGCCTCTGGGGCGGATCGCTGATTCTGGCTTACGCCGTCCAGGCGCTGGTCGTCGCCGGCCTGGTCGCCGGCCTGGTGTGGCTGCAACGCAAGGCGCCCCGGAGCGGCGCCGAGGGGCCGGCGATGATCGTCGCCGCGTTGCTGGCCAGCCCCTTCATGCTCGACTACGACCAGACGCTGCTCGCCGCGCCGATGGCCTGGATGGTCTCGCAGGGCCTGAAGGGCGGCTTCCGCGATTGGGAGAAGACGGTGCTGGCGGCGGCGTTCGTGCTCCCGGCGATCTCGCGCACCCTGGCCATGACCGCGCACATTCCGATCGCGCCGGCCGTGCTGGGCCTGCTCTTCGTGCTGATCCTGCGCCGCGGCGCGCTCGCGGCGGCTACGGCGCCGGCGGATATGGGTGCGCTTCTCCCCACGGGTCGGTGACGCAGCCATCCGTCAGGTAGTCCGGCGTCAGCGGAACCTTGCCGTGGCCGCCAGGGATATCGAGCACATAGGTCGGCTGGCAGAGGCCTGAGACGCGGCCCCGCAGGGCGGCGACCAGCGCTTGCCCTCGTTCGACGCTGACCCGGAAGTGGGCGGTGCCTGGCGCCGCGTCGAGGTGGTGCAGGTAGTAGGGCTTCACCCGCGCTTCGACGAAGCCCCGCATCAGCGCCGCCAGCGTCTCGGCGTCGTCGTTGACGCCCGCCAGCAGCACCGTCTGGCTCACCATCGGCATGCCGGCCTCGACGATCCGGGCGCAAGCGGCGCGGGCCGCCGGTGTCAGCTCTCGGGGATGGTTGGCGTGCAGAGCGACGTAGCTCGTCAGGCGTGGGTGGCGCATCGCGGCGACCAGCGCGTCGGTGACCAGCGCCGGCTCGGCGACCGGGACGCGGGTGTGGAAGCGGACGATCTTGACGTGCGGGATCGCCGCAAGGCGCCGCACGATCTCGCCGATGCGGCGCGGCGACAGCACCAGCGGATCGCCGCCGGTGAGGATCACCTCCCAGATCGCGGGGGCGGCGGCGATGTACGCGAAGGCGGCGTCCAGCTCGGCCGGCGTCAGGGCCTGGGCCGCGCCGGGTCCCACCATCTCGCGGCGGAAGCAGAAGCGGCAGTAGACGGCGCAGGTGTGCGTCGCCTTCAGCAGCACCCGGTCCGGATAGCGGTGCACGACGCCGGGGACGGGGCTGAAGGCCTCGTCGCCGATAGGGTCGGCGTTCTCCCCGGGCGCGCCGATCAGCTCGGCGGCAGTGGGGATCAACTGGCGTGCGATGGGGTCGGCGGGGTCGGCCGGATCGATCAGCGTGGCCATCACCGGCGTTACGCCGATAGCGTAGCGCGCCGCGACCTCGCCAAGCGAGGCGGCGCGGGCGGCCTCCGTGAGGCCGGCGTCGGCAAGGTCAGCGGGGGTGCGCAGGGTGCGGTTCACCGCGGCTAGGTAGGCGCGCCGGCCAGCGGCGTCCACAGCACCTGGTCGATGTGGGTGGCGCCCGTCGCCAGCATCACCAGGCGGTCGAAGCCGAGCGCGGCGCCGCTGGCGGGCGGCATCTGCGCCAACGCCGCCAGGAAGTCCTCGTCGATGGGGTAGCTCTCGCCGTAGAGCCGCGCCTTCTCGGCCATGTCGGCTTCGAAGCGGCGGCGCTGCTCGGCCGGGTCGGTGAGTTCGCCGAAGGCGTTGGCTAGCTCCACGCCGCAGGCATAGAGCTCGAACCGCTCGGCGATGCGACCGTCACCGTCTTTCGGCCGCGCCAGCGCCGCCTCGGCGAGGGGGTATTCGCAAAGGATGGTCGGACGGCCGACGCCCAGCGCCGGCTCGATCTTCTCCACGATCACCCGGCTGAAGATGTCCGACCAGGTGTCGTCCTCGGCGACGCGGATGCCGGTCGCGGCGACGTCGTGCGCCAGCCGCTCTCGGTCCACCGAGCCATCGGCGGCGACGCTCGCCATCAGCGCGACGCCGGCATGCCGCTCGAACGCTTCGACCACGGTCAGCCGCTCCGGCGCCGCGAAAGGATCGCAGTCGCGGCCCCGGAAACTGAAGCCGGCGGCCCCCGCTGTCTCCGCCGCCAGCGCCAGCAGCGCCGCGCAATCGTCCATCAGCGTCTGGTAGGGGGCGCGGGTCCGGTACCACTCGAGCATGGTGAACTCGGGCGAATGCAGGGGTCCGGCTTCGCGGTCCCGCCAGACCCGGGCCAGGGTGAACAGCTTCTCTTCGCCCGCCGCCAGTAGCTTCTTGCAGGCGAACTCCGGCGAGGTGTGCAGGTAGAGCCGCTGGCGCTCGCCGGTCGGCTGGGTCAGCTCGGCTGATAGCGCGTGCAGATGGGTCTCGTTGCCCGGCGAGACCTGCAGCGCCGCCGTCTCGACCTCGACGAAGCCCTGGCGGCCAAACCAGCCGCGCATCGCGGCGCCGATGCGGCTGCGGGCCACGAGCCGCGGCCGGCGGTCTTCATGCACGTCTCGGCGCCACCAGGGGGTCGTCATGGCCGGTTGGTAGCACGGCGGCGCGGCGGCATGGCGCTGGCGATCCGCCGCCGATTGCGATAGGTGCGCCCAACTTCGCGCCAGCGGCGCGCCAGATTCGAGGACAATTCGTGAAAGTGGCCGCCAGCCAGCTGCGCAAGGGCAGCGTCGTCGATCTCGCCGGAAAGCTCTACGTCGTGCTGACCGCTCAGAACATCCACCCGGGCAAGGGTACGCCGGTGACCCAGCTCGACATGCGGCGCATCGCCGACGGCGTGAAGGTCTCCGAGCGCTACCGCACCACCGAGCAGGTGGAGCGGGCCTTCGTCGACGAGCGCGAGTACCAGTTCCTCTACAACGACGGCGACGGCTACCACTTCATGGACCCCACCAACTACGACCAGGTGGCGGTGCCGCCCGAGATCGTCGGCGATGCGCAGGTCTACCTGCAGGACGGCATGCTGGTGCAAATCTCGACGCACGACGGCGTGCCGATCTCCATGGAGCTGCCGGCGCGGGTGACACTGGAGATCGTCGAGACCGAGCCCTCGGTGAAGGGTCAGACGGCGTCCGGTTCCTACAAGCCCGCGGTGCTGGCCAACGGCCTGCGGGTCATGGTCCCCACCTACATCACCGTCGGCACCAAAGTGGTCGTCCACACCGAGACCGGCGACTACATGGAACGGGCCAAGGAGTAGGGCCAGCTCGGCAGAGCTGACCCCACGCCCACTGCCGCTAGAAGCGGTAGTTCGCCGCCACCCGGATGTTCGAGTTGGTGAGATGGATGACGCGATCGTTCCACTCCGCGCCGTCGCCGGCATAGAGCTGCGAGCCGTAGTCGTCGTAGAGGTATTCCGCGCGCAGGGTGATGTGGCTGGTCACGGCGTGCTCGACGCCGGCGCCGATGTTGTAGCCAGACACTGTCTTCTCCCGGCTGAAGTTGAAGATCAGCGGCACGGTGGGATTGGCGGCGTTGAAGCAGTCCCCGATCAGGTCCATCCGCGTGTCGAGGACGCTGTAGCCGCCAGCAACGTAGAACAGCGTCGGCCCGGCTGCATAGCCGAGGCGCGCCCGCACGTGCCCGCCGACGCCCTCGTGCAGGTTGTTGAAGGTGGTGAAGGAGTCATGCGCCGAGGTGAAGCACCCGTCGCGCACGTTGCAGGCGGTGACGGTCGGCGTGGCCGAGGTGTCGACGATGTCGCCTTCGAGGCCGATGACGTAGGGGCCGTTGAATTGGTGATTGAAGCCGATCTGGCCGCCACCGGTGACGGCGGTCTGGGTGTTGTCGGCGCCCTGCAAGACGTCGCCTTGGTCGCCGGGGAGCGAGAAGTTACCGCTGGCGATGTTCGCGCCGACGTTCGCGCCGATGTAGGCGCCGTCCCAGGGCGCCGACGTGGGCGCCGCGTTGGCGACAGCGCCCGCCGAAAACCCGATGACCAGAGCAGCCGTCGTCGCCAGCAGCTTTCGTTCGATGCGCATGTCTCTCTCCTGATGAAAATGCCCGGGAAGCGGTGGGCTGTCGGCCGGCGCAAACGCCGGACGCGAACAGCCCTCGGACTGATGCCGGAAAGATGAGCGAAAGCTTAACGACGCAATATTCGGCACGGTTGGCCAAAAACGGCGCGCCGGTTTCTGCCTTCGCGTAAGCCGACCCAGGTCAATGCAGGAGACTGCATCTTTCAAAAGCAAAGAGCCCGGTCTTGCGACCGGGCTCTCGCGTCTCACGCTTGGACTTAACGCTAGAACTGCACGTCGATGGTGGCGCGGCGGTTCAGAGGCTCCTTCACCCCATCGCCGGTGGCGACGGCCGGGTCGCTCTTGCCTTTCCAGCTGGCGTCGATGGTCGACTGCGCGACGCCGTCGGCGACCAGTTGGTCGGCCGTCGCCTTCGCCCGCCGCTCCGAGAGCCGCAGGTTGTAGGCCACCGAGCCCGAGGTGTCGGTGTAGCCAACCACGACCACGTGCTGCGAAGCGCCATTGTCGTACTGCGCGGCCTCGGTCACCACCTGCTGCGCGTCCGGGGTCAGCACGTACTGATCGAACGGGAAGTAGACGATGAACTGCTTCGTCTCCGGCGGGGGTGGGGGCGGCGGAGGCGGGGGCGGCGGAGGCGGCGGCGGGGGAGGCGGCGGTGGTGGGGGAGGCGGCGGGGGTGGCGGCGGAGGCGGGGGAGGCGGCGGCGGTTCGGCGCCGAACAGGTAGACCAGCCGCGCCTGCACCTTGTTCTCGGTCACGGCGTGGTTGAACACCGCACCCTTGAGGCCAGGCACGAAGGCCACGCTGTCGTTGTAGTTGCCGAAGTCGGCGTAGCGGTACTCGAGGCCGAGGCGCCAGTGGCGGGTCACGGCGTAGTCGACGCCGCCGCCGGCGGTCCACCCGAGCCGGGTCTGCTCGCGCTGCAACTGGACGAAGTTGTCGCGATAGTAGGTCGCGACGTTGCCCCAGGCCGCGCCGCCGGTGGCGTAAATCAGCGCTCGCCCGGCGGCATAGCCCAGCCGCAGCCGCGCCGAGGCGTCGTAGTTGATCTTGTCGAACAGCAGGTAGCCGCCGGCGGCCGGGCCGGCATTGGGGAAGCAGCCGCCGGGGTTGGTGTTGCCGCCGCCGGAATTCTCGATGAAGCAGGTCGTGCTGCCATTGAGGCCGGTCCATTCGCCGTCGCCCTCGGCGCCGATCACCCAGTGACCGCGCTGCAGGTTGAAGCCGATCAGACCGCCGCCAACGCCGGCGGTGTTCTGCAGGCTGGCGTGCCCGGTTCCGGTCTGGCCGGTGGGCGGGACCGGATCGGAGGTCTGGTCCTTGTGCCATGCGCCGCCGCCTTCCAGGCCAAGGTAGAGGCCCTGCCAGCGGTAGACGTCGTCCGGCTGGGCATGCGCCGCGACCGTGGAGAAAGCGGCCAGCGCGACACCGGCCAAAAGCGACTTCTTCATACGACCTAACCCCTAGTGATGACGCCGAGCGCACCATTGTTTCGGCAACTGCTCCGGCGGTCGACGCGTAGACCCATTCGCCACGGCGTTGCAGCCGTAGGTTAGGGTCAGGCGTTCGAAAGCGTCCCGCCGTGACAGTTTTGTCGCTCAAGCCCTGAGCCGACGCTCAGGTTCCGGAGGAACTGGCGTGCTAAGCGGCGCCTTGGGTTTTCTTCGCGGCACGGCGCCATTTGTGCAACACGTGCTCGGTGTAGCCGTTCGGCTGCTTGGCGCCTTCCAGCACTAGCTCCCGCGCCGCATCGAAAGCTTGACCATTGTACGCCGGGGCCATCGGCGCGTAGGCCGCGTCGCCGGCGTTCTGCTTGTCCACGACCAGCGCCATGCGGCGCAGCGCCGTCTCGATCTGCTCGGCGCTGAGCAGGCCATGGCGCAGCCAATTGGCCAGCAGCTGCGAGGAGATGCGCAGGGTCGCGCGGTCTTCCATCAGGCCGACGTCGTGGATGTCCGGCACCTTGGAGCAGCCGACCCCCTGATCGACCCAGCGCACCACGTAGCCGAGGATGCTCTGGGCGGCGTCGTCCAGCTCTTCCTGAACGTCGTCGGGGGAGACGTTGCGGCCGCCCAGCAGCGGCGGCGTCAGCAAGCCCTTCAGGCCTTCCGCCGGAACGCCCATCAGCTCGTCCTGCCGCGCAAGCACGTCGACCTGGTGGTAGTGCAGCGCGTGCAGCGTGGCGGCGGTGGGCGAGGGCACCCAGGCGGTGGTAGCGCCGGACCGGGGGTGAGCGATCTTCTGCTCGACCATGTCGGCCATGCGGTCTGGGGCGGCCCACATGCCCTTGCCGATCTGCGCTTTGCCCTTCAGGCCGCAGGCAAGGCCGATGGCGACGTTGCGCGCCTCATAGGCCTTGATCCAGGCCGAGTTGCGCATCTCGCCCTTGCGCACCACCGGGCCGCCTTCGAACGCCGTGTGGATCTCGTCGCCAGTGCGGTCGAGAAAGCCGGTGTTGATGAACACCAGCCGCTTGCGGGCGGCGTGGATGCAGGCGGCGAGGTTGGCGCTGGTGCGCCGCTCCTCGTCCATCACCCCGATCTTCAGCGTCTCGGGCGGCAGGCCCAGGATCTGCTCGACGCGGCCGAACAGCTCGACGGCGAACGCCACTTCCTCCGGCCCGTGCATCTTCGGCTTGACGATGTAGACCGAGCCGACGCGGCTGTTTTTCACCGGCCCCGCGCCTTTCAGGTCGTGCATGGCGATCAGGCTGGTGACCGCCGCGTCGAGGAACCCCTCGGGAATCGGCTGTCCCGCCGCGTCGGTGACGGCGTCGGTGTACATGTGATGGCCGACGTTGCGGATCAGCAGCATGGCGCGGCCGTGCAGCGTCACCGGCTTGCCATCGGGCCCGGTGTACACGCGGTCGGCGTCGAGCCGGCGCTCCATCCGCTGCCCGTCCTTCATGAAGCCGGCGGCGAGGTCGCCTTTCATCAGGCCCAGCCAGTTGCGGTAGAGCAGGGTCTTGTCGGCGGCGTCGACGGCCGAGACGCTATCCTCGCAGTCGATGATGGTGCTGACCGCCGCTTCCAGGATCACGTCGGCGACGCCGGCGGGGTCGTCCTTGCCGATCGAGTGGGCGCGGTCGATGGCGATCTCGAGGTGCAGCCGGTTCTTCACCAGCAGCACCGCTGAGGGCGCGGCCGTGTCGCCCTGATAGCCGGCGAACTGGGCCGGATCGGCGAGCTGGTGGTCGGCGCCGCCCACGTTGGCGACCAGCTGGCCGCCTTCGACGCGATAGCCGGTGACGTCGGCGTGGCTGGCGCCGGCCAGCGGCGCGGCGGCGTCCAGCGCCGCCTTGGCCCGGGCGATCACCTTGGCCCCGCGCACCGGATTGTAAGCGCCGCCGCGGGTCGCCCCGCCGCTCTCGTCGATGACGTCGGTTCCGTAGAGCGCGTCGTAGAGGCTGCCCCAGCGGGCGTTGGCGGCGTTGAGCGCATAGCGGGCGTTGGAAAGCGGCACCACCAGCTGCGGCCCGGGCGTGTCCTTCAGCTCGTGATCGACGTTGGCGGTCTCGATGGCGAAAGGCGCCGGCTCGTCGACCAGATAGCCGATCTGGCGCAGGAAGGCCGCGTCCGCCGCCTCGTCGAAGGCTTTGGTCGCCGTGGCGCGGCGACGCTCGTCGATGGTCGCCTGCAACGAGTCGCGACGGTCGAGCAGGGCGCGGTTGCGAGGGCCGAGGTCGGCCACCAGGTCCGCGAAGCCTTGCCAGAAGACGTCGGCGGTCACGCTGAGGCCCGGCAGCGTTTCAGTTTCGATGAAGCTCGCCAGTTCGGGATCGACGTTCAGCCCGGCTCTCTCAGTCATGGCGTCCCTCGCGGATGGTCCGGCGCCCTTAAGCACAGCCGGCGCGCCGCTGTCAGGGCCTTTCGGCGGCGCCGGCGCATTTCCGTGAAGTTGTTGCGACGGTGGGGCCCACGCTTGCTCTCCGCGCGGCCCTCAGGCATACGCGGCTCGCAAAACGGAGAGTCTCATGGAGATTCGCGAAGGGCTTACCTTCGACGATGTTTTGCTTGAACCGGGTCCGTCGGAAGTGATGCCGACCCAGGTGTCCACCGCGACCAAGTTCACCCGAGAGATCGCGCTCAACATCCCCCTGGTGGCCGCGGCCATGGACACGGTGACCGAGGCGCGCCTTGCCATCGCCATGGCGCAGGCCGGCGGGCTGGGCATCCTGCACCGCAACCTCTCGATCCTCGAACAGGCCGACCACGTGCGGCAGGTGAAGCGCTACGAGAGCGGCATGGTCATCAACCCGCTGACCATCCACCCGGACACCACGCTGGGCGAGATCCGCGAGATCAAGGCCCAGCGCCACGTCTCCGGCTTCCCAGTGGTGGAGCGAGGCAGCGGCAAGCTCGTCGGCATCCTCACCAACCGCGACATGCGCTTCGAGTCGTCCGACAAGACGCCGGCCTCGGCGCTGATGACGGCCGAGGACCTGGTGACGGTGCGCGAAGGCGTCGGCCAGGAAGAAGCGCGCAACCTGCTGCGCCGCCACAAGATCGAGCGGCTGATCGTGGTGGATGAGGCCTATCGCTGCGTCGGCCTGATCACCGTCAAGGACATGGAGAAGGCCGAGGCGCACCCGGCCGCCGCTAAGGACGCGCAAGGCCGGCTGCTGGTGGGCGCGGCGTCCACCGTCGGCGACGCCGGCTTCGAGCGTTCGCTGGCGCTGATGGACGCCGGGGTCGACGTGGTGGTGATCGACACCGCTCATGGCCACTCCAAGCAGGTCGCCGACGCCGTGCGGCGGCTGGCCCGCGAGACCAACCGGGTGCAGATCGTCGCCGGCAATGTCGCCACTTACGAAGGGGCGCGAGCGCTGATCGATGCCGGCGCCGACGCGGTGAAGGTGGGGATCGGGCCGGGCTCGATCTGTACGACGCGGATCGTGGCCGGTGTTGGCGTGCCGCAGCTGACGGCGGTGGCCGAAGCGGTGCGGGCCGCGGAAGGCTCCGGCGCGCCGGTGATCGCCGACGGCGGCATCCAGTATTCCGGCGACTTGGCCAAGGCCATCGCCGTCGGCGCATCGTCGGCCATGCTGGGCTCGATGTTCGCCGGTACCGACGAGGCCCCCGGCGAGGTCTTTCTCTATCAGGGCCGCTCCTATAAGGCCTACCGGGGCATGGGCTCGGTGGGCGCCATGGCCCGCGGCTCGGCCGACCGCTACTTCCAGAAGGAAGTGGAGGACGCGCTGAAGCTGGTGCCGGAAGGCGTCGAGGGCCAGACGCCCTACAAGGGCCCGATCTCGCCGGTGATCCACCAACTGGTGGGCGGCCTGCGCGCCGCCATGGGCTACGTTGGCGCGCCGGACATCGCCGAGTTCCAGAAGCGCGCCCGCTTCATCCGCATCAGCGGCGCCGGCCTGCGCGAAAGCCACGTTCACGACGTCATGATCACCCGCGAGGCGCCGAACTACCCGAGCCAGGTGTGAAGCCGCCAGTTCCAGGCGAGCTGATGGTGCTGGCCGGCAGCGGCCTCCTGGTGGTCGCCCAGATCGTGCTGCAGGCGCAGCTGAGCAACCGGGAGTACGGCCTGCGCTGGGCGGCGAGCCCTCGCGACGAGAAGCCGGCCGCGCCCGGCGTGCTGCTGGGCCGCGCCCAGCGGGCCTTGTCGAACCTGCTGGAGACCTTCCCGGTGTTCGTCGCCGCGGTGCTGGCGGTGGGCGTTGCCGGCCGCTTCGACCCGTGGAGCCTCATCGGCGCGCACGTCTACCTGTGGTCGCGCATCGTCTACCTGGGCCTCTACCTGGCGGGCGTTCCGCTGCTGCGCTCGCTGGTGTGGAACGTGGCGCTGGTCGGCATCGTGATGGTGCTGGCGCAGCTGCTCTGAGCATGCGTGACGGCGGACGAATATCGGCGGCCATCGAGGTGCTGGGCGAGATGGAGGCCCGGCATCGGCCGGCGCACCTGGCGCTGAGGGCGTGGGGCGGCGACGCCCGCTATGCCGGCGCCAAGGACCGCGCCTTCGTCTCTGGGCTGGTGCTGGACGTGCTGCGCCGGCGCCGGTCGCTGGCCTGGATGATGGAGGTCGAGACCGACCGGGGCCGGGCGCTGGGCGCCTTGCGCTTCGGCTGGGGCTGGACCGCCGAGCGGCTTGGCGCGGCGGCTGAAGAGCAGCATGGTCCTGGGGCGCTAACCGCCGAAGAACAGGCGCGGCTGGCGGCGCCGCGCTCCCTCGACGATGCGCCGGCGCCAGTCTGGGGCGACTATCCGGACTGGATGGACGCGTCCCTGGAACGCGCGCTCGGCGAGAGCCGAGCCCTGGAACTGCAGGCGCTGACGGCCCGGGCCCCGGTCGATCTGCGCATCAACGCGCTGAAGAGCGACGGCGAGCATGTGCTGAAGGCGCTGGCGCCTTTCGGGGCCGAGGCCCTGGGCTTTCCGCCGGACGCGGTGCGCGTCGCCGCGCCGGCGGCTAGCGAGCGCGCCGCGCCGGTCGAGGCCGCGCCGGCGTTCGAGCGCGGCTGGTTCGAGGTGCAGGACGCCGGCTCGCAGATCGCCGCGCTGGCCGCGGGCGACATCGGCGGACGGCAGGTGCTGGACTTCTGCGCCGGCGGGGGCGGCAAGACGCTGGCTCTGGCCGCGGCCATGCGCAACACCGGCCAGCTCTATGCCTACGACGCCGACGCCCGGCGGCTGACCGACACGGTGCGCCGGGCTCAGCGGGCCGGCGTGCGCAATCTGCAGGTCCGCTCGCCCATCGACCCGAAGGCGCTGGAGGGGTTGGATGGCCGCATGGACCTGGTGTTCGTCGACGCGCCCTGCACGGGCTCTGGCACCTGGCGGCGCCATCCCGACGCCAAGTGGCGGCTGACCGAAGCGCAGCTGCAGCGGCGCATGGCCGAGCAGGACGCGGTGCTGACCGGCGCCGCGGCGTTCGTGAAGCCAGGCGGCCGCCTCGTCTACGTCACCTGCTCGCTGCTGGCGGAGGAGAACGAAGATCGCGTCGGCGCTTTCCTGGCGAGCCACTCCGACTTTGCGGCCGAACCGGTCGCCATCGAAGGGGCGGAGCGTTGGCGGACGCCTGACGGGTTCCTCCGGCTGACCCCGCGCAGCGCCGGCACTGACGGGTTCTTCGTGGCGATGCTGGTTCGCGGGCCATGAACCTGTTCGATGTTGGCGGGTTGATCGGGGTGGCGATCATTCTGGCGGCTTATGCTCTGGCCACCACCGGGCGTCTGCATCCGGAGGCCGCGCCGTCGCTGGCGCTGAACTTCGCTGGCGCCAGCCTGATCCTGTTGTCGCTGAGCCGCGCCTTCAACCTGTCGGCCGCGATCGTCGAAGGCGCCTGGGCGCTGATCGCGCTGGTTGGCCTCGCCCGGATCGGGCTGCGGCGCTTACGTCGCTAGCGCCACATCACCGCGACCAGCAGAGCGCTGACGAGACCGGCGCCGGCGAGCGCCAGAGCGGCGCTGGGGTGCATCGCGCTGATCGTGAACGGGCGTCGGGTCTGTCGCCCGGTCGTGGTCATGGCCAGCACCCTCCCAATGTTGCGCGGCAAGGCTCCACCCCATCGACTTGAAGGAACTGTAACAGGCCGGCGCGGGCTACCCATTTCGGGTATCCCTACGTCACGGCGACGCCCGCCGCCGCGAGATTGCGGCAGAGGCGACGCAGATAAAGCAGATTGGTCTCTGCCGCCTGGCCCGAGATCGGGTCATGCAGCACCGAAGCAGGGACGATCACGCCGCCTTTCACTCGCTGGGCGCGGCCGGACTCCACCAGCCGGCTGACATAGCGGCGCGTGGTCTCGAACGGCATGCCCAGCGAGCGCGACAACGCGAGCACGCTGATCGGCCGGCGCAACTCGTCAGGGGGCGGGGCGCCGGCGAAGCGGGCGCCGTCGCCGTCGCGGGTGTCGAGATGGGCGGTGTTCGCGCCAATGATCGCCTGAGTGATGATCGCTGCCAGGATGTCGCCATCATGCAGATCGGCGATCAGCTTCAGCACCCGCAGCACGTACTCGGAGCTCAACCGCGCGGCGATCCGCGCCACGCTGGTTTCCTCGCCGGCCGCCTTGCGGCCGATGTCTTCGCTCGCCACCACCAACGGCTCGCTCCAGCATCACTTTGTCACATACCGAATCGTGGGCAGCATGCGCACGATCAGACGTTGAGTCGAGCGGAATTGAGGGTTAATACCCACAACGCTGAGTTGATTAAATCCTGTCTACCTTACCCGCCGGTAAACCAAGCGGGCTGAGTCCAGCGCCCCGATGACGACGGCCTGATTCTCCCTTACATCCCAGCCATGACGGCCCCCCACCACGACCGCGTGCTGATCGTCGACTTCGGCAGCCAGGTGACCCAGCTGATCGCCCGCAGGGTGCGCGAAAGCGGCGTCTACTGCGAAATCCATCCTTTCGACCGGGTCGAGGCGATGCTGGACGGCTTCGCGCCGAAAGCCGTGATCCTCTCTGGGGGCCCGGCCAGCGCCCACGACGCCGAGAGCCCGGCGGCGCCGCAGCGGGTGTTCGAGCTGGGCGTGCCGGTGCTGGGCATCTGCTACGGCGAGATGACCATGTGCGAGCAACTGGGCGGCGCGGTGGAGAGCGGCCACACCCGGGAGTTCGGCCGCGCCGAGATACGCATCGCCCGCGAAAGCCCGCTGCTGGCGGGTCTGGGCGACGTCGGTCACGAAGAGACCGTGTGGATGAGCCACGGCGACAAGATCGTCGCCATCCCGCCCGGCTTCGAAGTGGCGGCCACCTCGCCGGGCTCGCCCTATGCGGTCATCGCCGACGAGGGGCGTCGGCTCTACGGCGTGCAGTTCCACCCCGAAGTGGCGCACACGCCGCGCGGCGCGCTGATACTGCGCAACTTCACCCACGAGATCGCGGGGCTCCGAGGCGACTGGACCATGGCCGCCTTCCGCGACGAGGCCATCGCCCGCATCCGGGCTCAGGTCGGCCAGGGCCGGGTGATCTGCGGCCTCTCCGGCGGGGTCGATAGCTCGGTGGCCGCGGTGCTGATCCACGAGGCCATCGGCGACCAGCTGACCTGCGTCTTCGTCGACACCGGCCTGATGCGCCTGAACGAGGCCGACGAGGTGGTGACCCTCTTCAGGGATCACTACAACATTCCGCTGATACACGTTGATGCCGGTAAGGATTTCCTCGGCGCACTGGCCGGCGTCTCCGACCCTGAAGACAAGCGCAAGACCATCGGGCGCGTGTTCGTGGAGGTGTTCGACCGCGAGGCGGCGAAGATCGAGGGCGCGGCGTTCCTGGCCCAGGGCACACTCTATCCGGACGTGATCGAGAGCGTCTCGGCGCGGGGGGGGCCCTCGGCCGTAATCAAGAGCCACCACAATGTCGGCGGCCTGCCCGATGCGATGAAGCTGAAGCTGGTCGAGCCGTTGCGCGAGCTGTTCAAGGACGAGGTGCGGGCGCTGGGCGTCGAGCTCGGCCTGCCGCCGGCCTTCGTCGGCCGCCACCCGTTCCCTGGCCCGGGCCTCGGCATCCGCATCCCGGGCGCGGTGAGCCCCGAGAAGGTCAAGGTGCTGCAGCAGGCCGACGCCATCTACCTCGACGAGATCCGCAAGGCCGGCCTCTACGACTCGATCTGGCAGGCCTTCGCGGTGCTGCTGCCGGTGAAGACCGTGGGGGTGATGGGCGATGCCCGCACCTACGAGGAAGTACTGGCGCTGCGCGCGGTGACCTCCACCGATGGCATGACCGCCGACGTCTTCGAATTCCCCTGGGACGTGCTGACGAGGGCCGCGACCCGGATCGTCAACGAGGTGAGGGGGGTGAACCGGGTGGTCTACGACGTCACCAGCAAGCCGCCGGGGACGATCGAGTGGGAGTAGCAATGTTTCTACAATGATTGATCGGTGCGCTGTTTGGTGATAGGCAGGGCTCGCGTTGGAGACCACCGTGAGCATCACCACCATTTCGAGCCGCGAGTTCAATCAGGACGCCGGAGGCGCTAAGCGAGCGGCCGACAAAGGGCCTGTCATCATCACCGACCGCGGGCGGCCCTCGCATGTGCTGCTCAGTTTCGAGGCGTATCGGAAGCTCACCGGAGGTGGTCCGAGCTTGCTCGACATCGTCGCGCAGGACGAGGACGACGACATTGAATTCGACCCGCCGCGCATGGGCGACGGGATCTTCAAGCCGGTGGATTTCGACTGACCTATCTGGTCGACACGAACGTGTGGTCGGAGCTGCGCAACCGCGGCCGCGCCGACGATCATGTCAGATTGTGGGCGGATGCCGCAAACCCGGCTGAATTGTTCCTGTCCGTTGTGACGGTCTTTGAACTCGAACGCGGCGTCCTTCGCATGGAACGGCGAGATCGGCAGCAAGGCTTGCAGTTGCGCCGATGGCTGGAGGACCGCGTGCTTGAGCCCTTCAGCGGCCAGATTCTGCCCATAGACGCTCCGATCGCACGACGATCCGCCGCCTTGCACGTTCCCGATCCCCGGCCAGAGCGTGACGCCCTGATCGCCGCGACGGCGCTGACGCACAGGCTGACCGTCGTGACACGGAACGTCGGCGACTTCGAGCCGATGGGCGTGCGCTTGCTGAACCCATGGGCGGCGAGTGGGTCGCCGCCGCCCTAAGCGCTATCGCCGTTGCATGCGATGCAGGAGCGCATAGCGTGAGGGGCGGCCCTACCGGCCCAGCTCGGCGGTCACTTTCTCGATGCGCCGGGTTCGTGTTTCCGGGGCCTTGGCGGTCTCGACCTGGCGCACCCACTCCTTGCGCCGCGACGGCGCCGCGGCCTTGAACGCATCGAGGGCGCCCGCCTTCGCCAGCGCCGCTTCGAGGTCGGGCGGGACGGGGATGTCCGGGGCTTCGGTCATCACCTCAAGGCGCACGTCGGCCATGTCGCCGCCGGCCAGGCCCGAGGCGCCGCGGTGCTCGGCGCTGAGGCCGATCATGTGCCGGCCGGCCATCTTGCCGATGGTGGAGACGTAGCTGTAGGCGTTGATGGTGACCTTGACGCGTGGTCGCTCGCCCGGGCCCAGCGCCGCGACCACCTCGGCCGGCACTTCGATCCCGGCGACGTTCTTGCTCTCGCCGGCCACGATGCGAGTCTTGAACCGTTGCGTGGTCATGATGCGGCTCCGTTCGGTGTCCGGGTCATTGTCCGCAGCCAAGGCAGGCGGCGGGCCTCGGGGCTGAGCCAGAGCAGGGCCCCCCAGACGAGGCCGCCTGCGAACACCGGGAACACGGTCTCGAACGGGCCTGAATGGGCGCGCAGATGGATGGCGACCGCACCGCCGAGATAGGCGGTAAGCAGGAGCGCGCCGGCGAAGCGGCTGATCGGCGCGACATAGAGCGCCAGGCAGGCCGCCAGCAAGCCGCCCAGCAGCACCGTCTGCGTGCGATCGAAGCCCAACTGGGCGTTGGTGTCGATCGCGGGCTTCAGCTGCAGCAGCTTCATGGCGCTGTCGGCGGCGAGGAGCAGGCAGACGACGGCGAATGCCGCCGTCGGCAGCCAGGATCGCTTTGGTCGGGTCACGTTTGCCTCTCATCGAGGATTGTTGGGAACGCCGGATGCACGCCCGGCTGCAGGCCCTGGTCGGCGGCGAGCTTCCGCAGCAGCTGGTCGAACAGGCGCTGTTCGTCGTCGCTCAGCGCCTGGAACAGGCGTCGCTCCATCGACTGAGTCAGCGTTGCGACCTTGGCGGCGGCCTCGGAACCCTGTGGCGTCAGCGACACCCGCACCTTGCGGCGATCGGCTGTGTCGCGTTGCCGGCGGACCAGGCCTTTGGCTTCGAGGCCGTCGATCAAGGCCACAAGCCGGCTCGGCAGCACGCCGAAAGTCTCGGCGATCTCGATCTGGGTCATGCCGGGCCGGGCGCCCAGCATTCGCAGCAGGCCCGCGTCCTGGACGCGAAGTCCGATGGTCGCCAGCTCGACGGCGAAGGTGTGAGCGGCGTGAGCGCCGAACTGCGACGCCAGGAATGACAGTGAGACCTGAGGGGCCGACACAGGCGCTCCATATCGTTCAGTGCGTGAATAATATCTGATGTGAACGAAGAGTCCAGCGGCAGGGCGCTTCCGGTTTGGGGCGGCTGGATCCCGGCTCGGCGCCCTGGCGAGCGCTCAGCCGGGAGGACGGTTGGGGTGTGGTAAACTTGGCCAAAGCGACCAGGAAGGGTTTGCATGACCGACGCGCCTACAGCGACCATCGACGGTGTCTGCGACCCGAAGTTCACGGCGGTGCGCGAGCAGTTCGCGGAGAACTTCGCCAGGCACAACGAGATCGGCGCCGGCGTCACGCTCTATGTCGGCGGGCGCAAGGTGGTCGATCTCTGGGGCGGGTGGGCCGACCGGGCGCGCACCCGGCTTTGGGCCGAGGACACGCTGGTCAACTTCTACTCCATCGGCAAGGCGATGACGGCGACCTGCGTGCTGCGCGCGGTGCAGCAAGGCCTGCTCGATCTGGATGCGCCAGTCGCGAGCGTCTGGCCGGAGTTCGCCCAGGCCGACAAGGGCGACATCACCCTGCGCCAGCTGATGAGCCACAGCGGCGGGCTGCCGGCGATCGGCCTGCCGCTGTTGCCGGAAGGCGCGGCTCTCGACTGGGACACGATGGCGGGGCGGCTCGCGGCGCAGAAGCCCTGGTGGGAACCGGGGACCGCGCACGGCTATCACACCAACACCTTCGGCTATCTACTGGGCGAGCCGCTGCGGCGGGTCACCGGCAAGAGCGTCGGCGCCTTCCTGCGCGACGACGTCGCGGGCCCCTTGGGCGCCGACATCTTCATCGGCCTGCCGAAAAGCGAGCACGGCCGCGTCGCCGACTTCTGCCACGCGCTGCGGCCAGCGCCGACGCCGGGCGATCCGCCGCCGCAAGCGCCCCGGCCGCCGGCCACTCACGACGAGCTGATGCGGGCCTGCTGCTACAACAACCCGCCCGGCGTTTCCGGCAGCGTGGGCTGGGTCAACACCGAGGCCTGGCGGCTGGGCGAGGTGCCGTCCACCAACGGCCACGGCACAGCGCGCGGCGTGGCGCGGGTCTACCAGGGCCTGCTGGAGGGCCTGATCGAAGCCGACGTGCTGGGCGAGGCCACCACCGAGCACGCCGCCGGCCTGGACAAGATCCTCGAGCGCCCGTCGCGCTTCGGCCTCGGCTACCAGCTGACCCAGGTGGAGCGGCCGCTGGGCCCCAACCCGCGCGCCTTCGGCCACTTCGGCGCCGGCGGCTCGCTCGGCTTCTGCGACCCGGACGCCGGCGTCGCCTTCGCCTATGTCATGAACGACATGGGCCCCCGCTGGCAAAACCCCCGCAACGGCGGCCTGATCCAGGCCATCTACCGGAGCCTGTGAGGCTCCCGCGAAGCGGGGTGAGGGGGACCATCCGCCGTAGAGCGGATGGTGGAGGGGGCAAGCCAGGGGTGCTGACCTCGCACGCGGTGGCGGCGATCGCAGCGGATAGGGCGTGCGCGCGGCTCGCCCCCTCCACCCTCGGCTCTTCGCTGCGCTCGGCCGACGGTCCCCCTCACCCCGCTTCGCGGGGGAGGTAGGCAGCCATCCAGGCTGGCGCCTGGGCGGCGCTCGTGTCACGGTTGCGGCAGAGGGAGCGGGGCATGCTGGGACTGGTTGCTTTGGTCGCGGGCGTGGCGGGCGCCGCCCCGCCAGCGCCTTCGGCGGCGGACGTGCTGGCCGCCAATGCGCTGGTCGCCAGCTTCGTGAAGTATTGCGGCGACACCGACGGCGATCCGGACAAGGCGCTGGCGGCCGCCGACGCGGACGGCTGGCAGACGCCACCGGCGGGAGCCATGCCGCCGACCATCCCGGTGATGGGCGCGGACGGCGTCGCCCACATGACGCCCGCCAGCGCCTTCAAGCTGGAGAGCCGGGTGCGGACTTCGGGCGCCGGGGTGTTGGTGCTGGTGCTGAGCGACGTGCCGTCCAGCGGCGGCGGCCTGCACAGTTGTAGTGTTGGCGGCCGCTTCAACGTCGACACCGGCGCGCTGCGCGACGATCTTCAGCGCTGGGCGGGCGGCGCCCCGATCACGGACCGCACGACTCCGATGGCGACCTTCATCGAATTCGGTCTGAAGTTCGGCGCCGCCGGTCGCCAGATTCTCGATCACGATCCGATGGCCAAAGATCCGTCCGAGCCGGGCGCCGCGACGGTGGCGGCCAACGTGTTTCGCAACATGGTGACCGTCACCTACTCGCGCACGCCCGGCTAGAATCCCCCGCCGCTCACCGTGATGCGCTCGTTGGTGATGTAGCGGGCGTCGTCGCTGCAGAGGAACGCCATGGCCGCGGCGATGTCGTCCGGGGTGCAGACGAAGCCGAAGGGGGCGGTGGCGTCGCGCTCGCGGATGTTGGTCACCCCGAAGGTCGACATCAGCTTGCGGCCCATGTCGGTGTCGACCAGACCGGGCGCCACGATGTTCACCCGCATGCCGTTGGCGCGCTCCTCCTTGGCCAGCGTGTGGGCCAGCGCCTCCACCCCGGCCTTGGTGATCGAATAGAGCCCCATCCGCGCGCCCATGGTCTGGGCCGCCACGCTGGAGACCATGATTACGTCGCTGCGGGGCGCGGCGCGCATGTGCGGCACCAGGGCGCGGCAGAGGTTGATTGGCCCCCACAGGTTGACGCCCATCAAGAGCTGGTACTGCGCGTCGCTGGCCCCGGTGATGGTCGGCCGGTCCACGTGCGACGAGCCCAGCCCGGCGTTGTTGATCAGCGCGTCCACCTGGCCGAAGTCGGCGATGGCCTTGGCCGCCATGGCCTCCACCTGGCCCTGGTCGGCGACGTCGGCCTGGTAGATCTCGGCCCGCACGCCGTGCTGGCGCGCCGCCGCCGCCGTCTCCTGCGCCGCGCTCTCGTTGCCGGCGTAGTTGATGGCGACATTCGCCCCCTCGGCCGCGAACCGCAGCGCCACCGCCCGCCCGATCCCCCGGCTCCCGCCCGTGATCAACGCCGTCCGCCCATCCAGCTTGCCCATGCCCATCGCTCCCTTGCTTTTGTGGGTGAGGGCTTAGGCGGGGCGGAGGGGCAGGAGCAAGCGTCGAGGCGGGACAGGGCGGGGGGAAGGGCGGGGCGATGGTGGGCGGCGGCGGTTGGCCGAGTCAGGAAATCTCACACCCCGGCGCGCGTCAGCGCCGCAATTTCCACCGATAACGACCGATAGGAACGGGGGCTAAATTGTGGCGCCGGGTGCGCGCGGAGCTTCGCCGCGTGCAGCTTTTCTGAACGATGTCAAAGAACGGGCCACGACATAGTCGCGCATCTTGACCAGCGCCTAAGGTAGTGACCACGAGTAGTTCTGCAAGAGGTCGTGGAAGCAGGTGAACCCCAAACGTGACGTCGTGGCCGCCGTTGTCCGCGGAAGTGCTAGACGATGTGGCCGTGCTGCGGAATGGTACGGGTGGCGCGAACGCGCCGAAGGGCTCGCAGCCAGCGGAGACAGGACCGTCAATGAGTGAGCCGCCGGTGAGCGCTGCTTTGGCTCCCAGAGAGACTGAAATGATCGCGTTGGAGCATTTGCTCCTCGACGCCGAAAACCCTCGGTTCGGGCACTCCGTGGCCGGTGGATTGGATCAAGCAGATATCCTCGACCACATAGTCAATACTTTCGGTGTCGACGATGTGCTAAGTTCAATCGCGATAAACGGATATATTTCTGCTGAACCCGTCGTGTGCCGTCGCGATGAAGGAAGCAGCGTTGCAACGGTCGTCGAAGGAAACAGGCGACTAGCAGCCTGTTTGATCCTGGTGGGTGACGATCGTGCAGCACGTCAGAAATCTCGATCCACCCAGTACCGCGATATTTGGCTGCAGCATGGCGCTAAGCAAATTGACCCCATACCTGCTATCGTCTTTGACGGTGCTGACCGAAAGCAAGCCCTGTTGTCCTACTTGGGAGTGCGCCACATTGCGTCAGCCCAACCTTGGGACTCTTTCGCCAAAGCAGCTTGGGTTGCGCGGGTAGTAGAGGAAAATCAGCTGCCTCTTGCCGATGTTGCCTTGATGATCGGCGATCAACACCGAACAATCCGACGGTTGCTTGAGGGCTACTACTTTATTCAGCAAACGATTGGGGCTGGAGAATTTAATCCACAAGACAGCCAACGGCGCGGCCGAGGAAGTGTGACGGACTATCCGTTCTCTTGGGTTTACACCATACTGGGGTACTCTACCGCGCGCACCTACCTAGGTCTTGAGGAGCGTGAGCCGCGCAGTCCCCTCCTGGCCTCTGATAAGCTGTCAAGAGCAGGAACTATTACGCGCGCAATGTTCGGCGATAAGTCGCGCGGGCGCAGCGCTGCCATTGAGGATTCCCGGGAGTTGGGCGACTTGGCCCTCACCCTCGGCGACCCCGACAAAGTGGCGATGCTGGAGTCCGGCAAGTCCGTCGCTGAGATTATGCGGCTCACCAAGCCGATCGATCAGCGACTGCGCGAAGGCCTGACGCAGGTTAGAACTCTGCAATCAGAGATCGTTGCTGGTCTCTCGGGAGAAGAACTTGCCACTGAGCTGGCCGAGAGCTTGGTGAACTTGTCGAGCGTGAACCGGCGCACAGCTGAAGATATTGCAAGGCGCATCGCCCAAGCCGCACGTGGTACCTCGGATGGCTGACCCGTACACTGACCGCCATCGCGACCGGCGACGAACGAAAGACGCGGACCAGGCAGAGTTGGAAGCAATTCTGCGAGGGAGCGCGATTGTCGATCGGGGCGTCTATGATGACCGAGTGGCCGACGCGATGGACGACTTCGAGCCGGAAGTAGGGGCCGCTTCGACAGAATGGCATCGCCAGGATCTCATGATCGACTCGGCTGTGGGCCAAGTGCACGAGGAGATTGAGCGAAGGGGAGGACTCCTCGGTGACGCATATCCGTTCACTCTAAGCGGTGGCTTGTTGACGTATCGCGCTAGCAAGAGCGGTTTCTATGAGTTTTGCCTTGCTATCGCGCTTGCCGATCAGATCACCTCAGGACAACACGTTCACCTCCCGCGCACGTTCGAGCGACTGTCGGCGATCCTCGTTAGATATTTCCTCGGCGGGCCGGCCCGTTCGCTGCACCTGGGAACGCCGCGCGACGAAGGCGTCGGGTCCAGATTTCGAGACGCCATGCAACGGGCGGAAACAGAGACGCGGGAGTGGTTTTGGGGCCCCAATCCGGGGTTGCCAGAGGACCCAACAGACTCAGGTGATCACGGCGTTGATTTTGTGGTCTGGAAGGCACCCCCGGACGGACGGGCCGGAAGCCTCTTTGTCCTCGGACAATGTGCTTGCGGAGACGATTGGACCGACAAGTTTGGCGACGTTGACCTTGAGCGGTACGGTAAGTGGTTTAATCCGCTCTCATTCGTTGCGCCTGTTCGGGCTTTCAGCACGCCGTACCATGTCGCAGACGGCTGGCTGAACGAGGCTCTTCTTCGGGCCGGGCTCGTCTTCGATCGGGCACGCTTAACGGAACTCGCAGAACAGGCATGTGAGGAAGCAGACTTCCAATCGTGGGCGGGGCGCCTTGCAGAACTCACGAGGCTAGTGCTGCCCCTACCTAAAGCCGCGTAATTATTCAAGAATCTCGCGCTTCAGAAATCTGTGGCCGCGATGGAGAATTTAGGCTACTGCAGTCGCCCGCAGAGCCGTGACTCGGATGCCCACAGCTGTATCACTCTTCACAGGCTGCGGCGGCAGTGACGCCGGCCTGACTCAGGCCGGATTCGATGTGGTTATGGCCAGCGATATCTCGCCTTATGCACGCGATCTCTACGCCGCCAATTTGCCCGAGACTGACTATCGCCTTGGCGATGTGAGGCAGATTCGGGCCTTCCCTTCCGCCGACCTACTTGTCGGATGCTACCCGTGCCAGGGTTTCAGCGTAGGCGGCACACGTGACCCGAATAGTCACATCAACTACCTGTATCGGGAGTTTGATCGAGCGCTTCGTCAAATAAAGCCCAAGGCGTTTGTCGTGGAGAACGTCTCGGGGATGGTGAGAGCGAGTCACCGTCATCTGCTCGAAAACCAGTTAAGGCGTTTTCGCTTGGCGGGCTATCGCGTCACGCACAGCGTCCTCGATGCGCGGTATTTCGGTGTGCCGCAGGAGCGTTCGCGCCTGTTTTTCGTCGGTATCCGCTCGGATATTGGGGTGGGCTATCAATTCCCTGAGGCGACTCACGCCCTCGATGGCTGTGAAGGAAAACCTCTTTGCCCCAACATCCGAGACACGATTGGTGACTTGCCGCTCTGGCCTGAGGATGAAACTTACGATCGGCAACCGTTCCACTGGTACTACCTCTCGCGCAACCGCTGGCGAGACTGGCATGAAAGAGCAAGAACTGTAGTCGCGGTCAGCCGCCACACTGCACTTCACCCGGTGAGCCCGCCCTTGGAACGGGTCCACACTGACAAGTGGCAATTCCACCGCGACGCCCCAGCAAGGCGCTTTTCGTTTGTAGAGACCGCGCGTCTGCAGGGCTTCGCGCGCGGCCTGGTTTTTCCTGATACCGCCGGCATTCGCTCCAAGTACCAAGTTATCGGCAACGCAGTGCCGCCCCCTCTCTTTCACGCTGTGGTCAAGGCGCTCCCTCAGGTTTGGTAAGCGCGACGCGACTATTGAATCGCGCGCTGCAGCGCGCGATTCCCGACCCTTCCTTGCCCCTGCGCCAGCTTATCGGCGAGCGACTTCGCTTCTGAGCCCCCATATCCTTCGCATTGGCTTCTTTTCCGGGAAGTGCACCCCCAATGTCCCAGTTCGTCTGCCCCCACTGTCGCGCGCTCAACCGCATCCCCGAGGGCCGGGACGCTCGCCAGGCCAAGTGCGGGAAGTGTCACGAGGCGGTGTTGACGGGGGCGCCGGTGGAGGTGTCGGGGGTGGAGCTGGGGGCGCATCGGAGCGGGACCAAGGGCGCGGCGCTGCTGCTGGACGTGTGGGCGCCGTGGTGCGGGCCGTGCAAGTCGATGGCGCCGCAGTTCGCGGCGGCGGCGAAGACGCTGGAGCCGGACGTGCGGCTGTTGAAGCTGAACTCGGACGCCGAGCCGGCGGCGGCCGGGGCGCTGGGGGTGTCGGGCATTCCGGCGCTGTTTCTGATCCGCGACGGGCAGGTGATCGCGCAGACCGCCGGGGCGATGCCGGCGAGCCAGATCGTCGCCTGGACGCGGGCCGCGCTGGCGACGGCGGCTTAGGGCCGCTGACGTTCGGGCGGCGAGGCCGAGCGCGCCAGACGACCGCGTTGAACCGCTTGCCGCGCGCTTCGTTGATGTCTTCGGCTAAGGTTCCGAGGAGGGCGCGCCGTGGAAGAAGTGTTTGAAAAGGCGGCGAACGCCATCTCGCGAGCGACGGGCCGGCCGGCGGCCTTCATTCTCTGCGCGCTGGTGGTGATCGTGTGGGCGATCAGCGGCCCTTTCTTCCACTATTCCGACACCTGGCAGCTGGTGATCAACACCGGCACCACCATCGTCACCTTCCTGATGGTCTTCCTGATCCAGAACAGCCAGAACCGCGAGGGCGAGGCGCTGCAAGGCAAGCTCGACGAGCTGATCCGGGCGCTGGAGACGGCCCAGAACCGCTTCATCGGGCTGGAGCGCCATAGCGAAGCCGAGATCGGCGAAATGCGCACCGAGTGCGAGACCGAAGCCAAGCCGAAGTCGGCGACCAAGCCGGCGCGACGGTCGACATCCCGCCGCCGCAAATCCGCTGCCGCATGACCGGGGTTTAACTTGCCGGCTGTCCATTCAGCCCAGAGGATCGCGGGGTGTTTGGGTCGGTTCGGTTGGCGCGCGGCGTCGTCGCGCGGCCCGCCGTGGAGGCCGGCCGATGTTTGCAATCGTCATGCGTTTGCGCTGCTGGCTGGCTGTTGTCGGCTTGACCATGGCAGGGCTGGCAACGGCGAGCGCGGCGAGGGCGGCGCCTGTTCCACCGGACGACTGCCACATCGGCGTCTATCGGCTGGCGGATGGGCGGATCGTGGATATCGCGCCGTCGGAGCCGGGCACGCTGCGCTGGCGGAGCGTCGATGGCGCCACGGGCGCCCTCTCGCCGGCGCCGAGCGGCGGTTGGACCAGCCACTACGGCTGGACCGGCCGTCCGGACGGCATGGTGGTTCGGTTTGGCGACTGTGCTTCAGGAACCTTGCAGTTCGGATCTGAGACCGGCCGACGCATCGCGCTCGATACGACCGACACCACCTTCGCCGCCGATGGCGT
>DASXZG010000101.1:0-17300 GCA_036502045.1 Caulobacteraceae bacterium
GCGAATTCCTCGTCGCCGCGTAAGCGGTCGATCTCGGCCCAGAAGGCGGCCCAGTCGCGTTTCACCGGCTCCAGAATGACCTGATCGCCCTGGCGCCGAATGGCGACCTCTTTGCCTTCGAAGCGGAACTCCTTCGGTAGCCGGACAGCCTGGCTGCCGCCGTGCTGAAAGAGTTTGGCCCGCTTTTTCAAGGTATCCACAGACTGTATATACTCAAACCCGAGCGAGCCGGCAAGACCGGTCAGCGCGTCACCAGCATGCGCACCACCCAGATCAGCATGGGAGCGCCGAGGAGCAGGCTGGCGATCCAGCGCATGCCGCGGTTGCGTTCGCGGCGGGCGTCGCGGAGGGACGCGGTCCAGGGGGCGACCTCGTCGGGCTCGCCGAGGCCAGGGTTGGCGCGCAGCAGGCGCAGCACGTTGCGGGCGTCGGCCACCTCTTGCTCGGGCGCCATGATGCGGTAGCCGCCCAGGCTCTCGATCACCGGCGCTTCCATGCGCCCGAAGTTAGCGTCGAACACTTCGGCCGCAATGCCGGCCGAGCGCAGCGCGCCGGCGGCGATCTGCGCCTCGCTGAGGCTGGGAATGCGGGTGACGATGGCCAGGCCCATGGACCTAACTTAAACGTTCGGCGCGCCCGGCGTCAGACCTCGAGCAGCAGGCGTTGCGGGTCCTCGATGTATTCCTTGACCTTGACCAGGAAGGTCACCGCGCCCTGCCCGTCGACCACGCGGTGGTCGTAGGAGAGCGCCAGATACATCATCGGGCGGATCACCACCTGGCCGTTCACGGCCATCGGCCGGTCCTGGATCTTGTGCATGCCGAGGATGCCGGACTGCGGCTGGTTGAGGATCGGCGTCGACATCAGCGAGCCGTAGACGCCGCCGTTGGAGATGGTGAAGGTGCCGCCTTGCAGGTCGTCCAGCGCCAGCGAGCCGTCACGGGCCTTGGCGCCCAGCTCGTTGATGGCTTTCTCGATCTCGGCCAGACTCTTGGCGTCGGCGTCGCGGACCACCGGCACCACGAGCCCGCGCTCCGTGCCGACGGCGACGCCGATGTCGTAGTGGTTCTTGTAGATCAAGTCCGTGCCGTCGATCTCGGCGTTGACGTTGGGCACTTCCTTCAGCGCCGCCACGCAGGCCCGGACGAAGAAGCTCATGAAGCCCAGGCGCACGCCGTGGCGCTTCTCGAACATGTCCTTGTAGTGGGTGCGCAGCGCCATCACCGCGCCCATGTCGACCTCGTTGAAGGTCGTCAGCATGGCGGCGGTTTCCTGCGCCTCCTTCAGGCGCCGGGCGATGGTCTGGCGCAGGCGGGTCATCCGCACCCGCTCTTCGCGCTCCTGCGGCGGCCGCGGGGCGGCGGGCGCCGGCGGTGGGGCTTTGGCGGCCGGGGCGGGCGCGGCGGCCGGCGCAGGCGCAGCCCGGGACTCGACGGCGGCCAGGGCGTCGCCCTTGGTGATGCGGCCGTCCTTGCCGGAGCCGGCGATGGCGGCGGCATCGAGCTGGTTCTCGGCCACGATGCGCTGCACCGACGGCGCCAGCGGCAGGTCGGAGGCGGGCTTGGCCGGGGCGGGTGCAGGTTTCGCGGGCGCAGCGGCGGCCGCTGGCGCAGCCTCGGCCGCCACCGATTCCTTCGCTTTGGCCGGCGCGGCGATAGCGGCCCCAGCGGCGCCCATGTGGCCCAGCACCTGGCCGGGCCCCACGGTGTCGCCTTCCTGAGCGGCGATGTCGGTCAGCACACCGTCTTCGGTCGCGGCCACCTCAAGGTTGACCTTGTCGGTCTCCAGCTCGACCAGCACGTCGTCCTTCTTCACCGCGTCGCCGGGCTTCTTGGCCCAGCGCGCCACAGTGGCTTCTTTGACGGACTCGCCCAGGGTGGGCGTCATGATGTCGGTCATCTCAGGGCTCCTCCCTCCCCTTCATGGGGAGGGTGACCGCGAAGCGGTCGGGTGGGGGTGTGCGACGCATTCACCAACACGTCCCGATTTAATCTGGTGCGGGGCTCCTGACATCCCCACCCGGACCGCTTCGCGGTCCTGCCCTCCCCATGAAGGGGAGGGAGGGTCACGCGAACGCCTGGGCCAGGAAGGTCTGTAGCTCCTTCATGTGACGGCTCATCAGGCCCGCGGCGGTGGAGGCCGAGGCCGGGCGGCCCACGTAGGTGGCGCGCTTGGCCTTGATCTTCATGCGGGCCAGGGTGAGCTCCAGCCACGGGTCGACGAAGGTCCAGCCGCCCATGTTCTTCGGCTCTTCCTGGCACCAGACCAAGTCGGCGTTGGCGAACCGCGACAGCTCGGTGGTCAGCGACTTCACCGGCCACGGATAGAACTGCTCCAGCCGCATCAGGTAGACGTCGGTGATACCGCGCTTTTCCCGCTCGTCCAGCAGGTCGTAGTAGACCTTGCCGGCGCAGAGCACGACCTTGCGGATGGCCGCGTCAGGCGCCAGCCGGATCTCGGTGTTGCGCTCGTGCTCGGCGTCGTCGTGCAGCACCCGGTGGAAGGCCGAGCCCTCGGCGAAGTCCGCCAGGTCCGACACCGCTTTCTTGTGCCGCAGCAGGCTCTTGGGCGTCATCAGGATCAGCGGCTTGCGGTAGTCGCGCAGCAGCTGGCGGCGCAGCACGTGGAAGTAGTTGGCCGGGGTCGAGCAGTTGCAGACCTGGATGTTGTCCTCGGCGCAGAGCTGCAGGTAGCGCTCCAGCCGGGCCGATGAGTGCTCCGGCCCCTGGCCTTCGTAGCCATGCGGCAGCAGCATCACGAGGCCGCTCATGCGCAGCCACTTGCGCTCGCCCGACGAGATGAACTGGTCGATCACCACCTGGGCGCCATTGGCGAAGTCTCCGAACTGGCCCTCCCAGAGCGCCAGCGTATTCGGGTCGGCCAGGGAAAAGCCGTACTCGAAGCCGAGGACGGCCTCTTCCGAGAGCGCGGAGTCGAGCACCTCGAAGTGGGCCTGGCCGGGACGCAGGTTGGAGAGCGGCGTGTAGTGCTCCTCGGTGGTCTGGTCGACGATGTCGCAATGGCGCTGGGTGAAGGTGCCGCGCACCGAGTCCTGGCCTGAGAGCCGCACCGGGTAGCCCTGATCGAGCAGCGAGGCGAAGGCGAAGTGCTCGCCGGTGGCCCAGTCGATGTCGTGGCCGGCCTCGATGCTGGCGCGCCGGCCCTCGATCACCCGGCGCACGGTGCGGTGCACGTCGAGGCGCCCCGGGATGGAGGTGAACTTCTGGCCGAGATCGCGCAGCTTCTGCAGCGGCACGGCGGTGTCGCCGCGGCGCTCTTCGTTCTCGCGCGACAGCCCGGACCACTTGCCGTCCAGCCAGTCGGCCTTGTCGGCGTGATAGTCCTTGCCGCCTTCGAACTCCTTCTCGAGGAAGGCGTCGAACTCGGCGATGAAGCCGTTCAGTTCGTCCTCGGTGATGGTCTTCTCATCGACCAGCCGCTGGCCGTAGATCTCGCGCACCGACTGATGGTGCTTGATGGCCAGGTACATCAGCGGCTGGGTCATGGTCGGGTCGTCGCCCTCGTTGTGACCGAAGCGGCGGTAGCAGAACATGTCGATGACCACGTCCTTGCCGAACTGCTGGCGGTATTCGGTGGCGACCTTGGCGGCGAACACCACGGCTTCCGGATCGTCGCCGTTGGCGTGGAAGATCGGCGCCTCGACCATCAGCGCGGTGTCCGACGGATAAGGGCTGGTGCGCGAGTAGCGCGGCGAGGTGGTGAAGCCGATCTGGTTGTTGACGATGAAGTGCACGGCGCCGCCGGTGCGGTAGCCCTTCACGCCCATCAGGTTGAAGCATTCGGCGATGACGCCCTGGCCGGCGAAAGCGGCGTCGCCGTGCATCAAGAGCGGCATCACGTGGCCGCGGCCGGTGGTGGGGTTTTCGCGCAGGGTGAAGGCCTGCTTGGCCCGCACCTTGCCCAGCACGACGGGATTGACGATCTCCAGGTGGCTGGGATTGGCGGTGAGCGACAGGTGGACGGTGTTGTCGTCGAAGCTGCGGTCCGACGAAGCGCCCAGGTGGTACTTGACGTCGCCGGAGCCCTCGACGTCCGACGGCAGCGACGAGCCGCCCTGGAACTCGTGGAAGATCACCTGGTAGGGCTTGCCCATCACCGCGGCGAGCACGTTGAGGCGCCCCCGGTGCGGCATGCCGATGACGATGTCGCGCACGCCCAGGGCGCCGCCGCGCTTGATGATCTGCTCCAGCGCCGGGACCATGCTTTCGCCGCCATCCAGGCCGAAGCGCTTGGTGCCGGGGAAGCGCTTGTGCAGGAACCGCTCGAAGCCCTCGGTCTCGATCAGCTTCTTGAGGATGGCGATCTTGCCCTGGCGGGTGAAGACGATCTCCTTGTCCTGGCCCTCGATGCGCTGCTGCAGCCAGGCTTTCTCCGACGGATCGGTGATGTGCATGTACTGCACGCCGACGTTGCCGCAGTAGGTGCGCTTCAGGATGGCCAGGATCTCGCGCAGGGTCGCGGTCTCCAGGCCCAGCACGTAGTCGAGGAAGATCGAGCGGTCGTAGTCGGCCTCGGAGAAGCCGTAGCGGGCAGGGTCGAGTTCGGAGGCGTCGCCGCTGGTGACAGCCAGGCCCAGCGGATCGAGGTTGGCCCGCAGGTGGCCGCGCATGCGGTAGGCGCGGATCATCATGATGGCGCGCAGGGAATCGAGCGTGCGGGCGCGCACTTCGTCGGCGCTGGCCGCCGGCGCCGTCTGGCTGATGCGGGTTTCCAGCTTGGCGTCCATGGCGGGCCAGAGACCGTCGATGGCGGAGAGCCACTCGGGGCGGGGCTCGGACACCTGGGTCGGCGTCCACGTTGGCGGGGCGTTGGCCCTGGCCACCTCCTCGCTGCGATCGCGCAAGGACTCGAAGAACGCCCGCCACGACGGCTCGACCGAGGCCGGGTTGGTCGCCCAGCGCGACTGCAGGTCCTCGACGAAGCCGGCGTTGCCGCCGTACAGGAATGAAGTCTCGGCCAAAGCTTCGTTCAGCCGTCCAGCGTCGTCCGCCACTTAGGTCCTCGCATCCTCAAAGGCCCGCTGGGCCTGGGTTGGAGGTCCGGGCGGGGCCCGTAAATAGTTACGCCGACGGCGCGCCGCAGCGACCGCCATCTCCCCGTTAGACGCGATCCGGCGTGCGCCGGATCACTCAGGCCCCTTTCAGGACCTCGGCCAGGGTTTCGCCAAGCGCCGCCGGCGACGGAGAGACGCGGATGCCCGCGGCTTCCATGGCGGCGATCTTGTGATCCGCGCCCCCCTTGCCGCCGGAGATGATGGCGCCCGCGTGGCCCATCCTGCGGCCTGGCGGCGCCGTGCGACCGGCGATGAATCCGACCATAGGCTTCTTGGTTTTTGAAGATTTAATGAACTCGGCCGCGTCCTCCTCGCCCGACCCGCCAATCTCGCCGATCATGATGATCGACTTGGTGGCGTCGTCGGCAAGGAACATCTCCAGGATGTCGATGAATTCGGTGCCTTTGACCGGATCGCCGCCAATCCCCACCGCGGTTGTCTGTCCCAGGCCCACCTGCGTGGTCTGGAACACCGCTTCGTAGGTCAGCGTGCCGGAGCGCGAGACCACGCCCACCGAGCCGTCGAGGAAGATGTTGCCCGGCATGATGCCGATCTTGCAGGCGTTGGGCGTCAGCACGCCCGGGCAGTTCGGCCCGATCAGCCGCGACTTCGAGCCCGACAGCGAGCGCTTCACCTTGACCATGTCCGCCACCGGGATGCCCTCGGTGATGCAGATGATAAGCGGCACCTCGGCGTCGATGGCTTCCAGGATCGAGTCGGCGGCGTAGGCCGGCGGCACGTAGATGGCGCTGGCGTCGGCCTTGGTCTTGTCCATGGCCTCGGCCACGGTGTTCCAGACCGGCAGGCCGAGGTGAGTCGTGCCGCCCTTGCCGGGGGTCACGCCGCCCAGCATCTGGGTCCCGTAGGCGATGGCTTGTTCGGAATGGAACGTGCCCTGCGCGCCGGTGAAGCCCTGACAGATCACCCGCGTTTGCTTGCCGACGAGAATGGACATGAGGCGTTGTAGCTCGCTTGCTTGTTCCCGCGGCATTGGCCGGCGCGGACGGCCATCCCTTAGGCGATGCGCGGTGACAAGCAAAGCCCGGCGGGGCCTGCGGCGATGCGCCTCTGGCGTTTCGCCCGCCGAACGCTCTAGCTTGCTGGTGCGCGCCGCGCCCGACGCCCGCCGCGCGTACCCCACAGACCCATCAACCTGTGCCACTGCGACACAATCTCGCGTTGCCGCTTGCGTTTCTGCGCGCGATGGTCGTCGCGGGTCAGGCGTGGTTGTCTTTCAGGCGCCGTCGCAACCTCCCCAAGGAACCCGGCGGCGCCGGCCCAAAAAGCCCGGCGAGGCGACTCGCCGGGCTTTCTCGTGTTGCAATGGTGCGCCCGCGGCGCCGCGCCCGGTTAGACCGCCGCCTGCGGGACGCGGTCGGGGTGGACGACGAAAGCGTCGAGGTCGGCGAGGGTGCGCCGCCAGGCGGCATCCATGGCGGGCGACCATTCCGGCCCGCAGGCTTCCTGGACGACCTCGGCCACCAGGCCGAAAAAGGTGGCGAACACCGTGGGCGGCACGTCGTAGCCGGCGTGAGTGACGACCTCGCAACTGACAAGGTGGTCGGCGTACTGGCGCGCGCCGATGAAATCGAGAATCGCCTCGAACACACGCATCAGCATCTCGCCTTTGATCGCGCCGCTGGTGTCGCGCCAGAACAGCAGTTCCATCTCCGGCTGGCGCTCAAACAGCAGCGCATAGACGCGGGCGGTGAGGTCGCCGGCGCGCTCGGCGGCGATCTCCAGGCTGCGCTCGATGGCTTGCGCGTCAGCGGGGTCGGTGCGCGGCATGATGCATCCGTCGGCTAAATCGGGGCTCCAGCCTAACCGCAGGCCGGCGCCCCGGAAAGCCGGCGCGTGGGTATCGGACACCATGCTCCGTTGCGTGAGGCCGGTCAGGCGGCGCCGAGCTGGCCGCGCTCACCCTCCTGCCGCGCCTCACTGCTGGAAGCGATGCCGGCGAAGTCCTCCGCCTCGTAGAACGGCCGCAGCTCGATCGCGCCCTGGCCTGGCATGGGATCCGGCGAGCGCTTCACCCAGGCGACGGCCTCGTCCATGTCCTTGACCTGCCAGATCGACCAGCCGACCACCACCTCGTGCGTCTCGGCGAACGGCCCGTCCATGACCACGCGGCGTGAACCGTCGAAGGTGATGCGCTTGCCCTCGGCGGTGGGCTTGAGGCCGGCGCCGGCGATCAGAATGCCGGCTTTCACCAGTTCCTCGTTGAACCGCTCCATCGCCTCGAACGCCTCGGGGGTGGGCATCTCGCCCATTCCCGCGCCTTCCACGGCCGTTCCAAACACCATCACCCGCATCGACTCGTCTCCTGCTGATCTGGCGCATCAAGCGCCTCAGCATGACGACGGACGAAGGCGCGGGAAACCGACATCCTGAGCGGCGTGATGACCCAGCGAGGGCGGCCAAGCCGTGGGTGGTCAGTCAGCGCCGCGGCGGAAGACGGTCATCTTGGCGCGGTCGAGGCCGCGCTCGCGGGTGAGCTCGATGCGGGTGACGTTGTCGGCGCCGGCTTCGGCGGCCTTCAGCAGCGCGTCGTCGCTGGCCGCGGCGGCGCCGTCGGGGGCGCCCACCACCCAGACCGTCGAGGCGTCGGTCTTCGACGTCGGAGCGCCATAGTAGGCGGTGAAGAAGGCTTCCAGCGGCCCGTTCACCGTCTGGTCGGAGGCGACGTTGCAGCGGAAGTAAGTGATGTCCGCCGGCTGCGCGGCGGTCACCTGGCCGCTCTGCACGGTCAGCTCCACGTAGGCGGTGGCGTCGCCGAGCGAGTCGGTTTTGCGGCTCTCGCCGCCCGCCGTCCGCTTGAAGCCGTCCGGATGCTCAAGATAAGGCGTGAACGACGGCCAGCCAACGATCTGGCCGTGCTCGGTGACCTCCGAGGCGTCCGGCTCGCCACCGCGGCAGAGCACGAAGGCGCTGCGGGCGGTGGTGGCGCTCCAGTCGGCCAGCGACTGCGGCGCGCCGTCCTGCGCCAAGGCCGGCCCCGCGGTGAGCGCCGCGAGGCCGAGAGAGAAGGCAAATCGAAGAAAGGGGCTCATGTCCGCCTTGTCGCTGAGAACGTCCCCCGTCCTTCAGTTACGTCGCGCCGGCTACTTCGCAAAGGTCTGGTAGACCAGCGTGACGGCGTTGGCGTCGACCTGGAACTTCAGCACCGCGAACCCGCCCGCGCCCAGCGCCGTGTTGAGGTCGGCCTGGGCGATATGCTGCGGCTTGCCAGGGACCGGCTTGACGAAATAGGTGGCCAGCGTCGCGTCCGGCGCGGCATCGGGCGCGACCCCGATCCAGCTTTGCGCCTCGGCCAGCAGGCCGGGATCGGCTTTGTCGAAGCTGACCTTGCAATCGGCTTCCTTGACGTCGCCGCCGCTGGAGTGGCGCAGACCGCGGCTGACCAGCAACGTGTACTTGCCGTCGCTGTCGTCCTTTTCCCGCGCGCCCTGATCGGTGACGGAAACGTTGTCCTGGATTTCCGGCATCAGCTGGGTGTTTGACCAGCCGGCGGCGTCGGCGGCCTTCAGCACGCTCACGTAGTCATTGGCCGGAGTCCAGCAGACCGTCTTGAACGCATCCATCGCCGGGCTTGCCATCGCGGGACTGGCGGCAAGGCCGGCAAGCGGAAGCGCAAGCGCCGCGGCGGCGGCCAGGAGAGCGGGGGTACGGGTCGTCATATGCCTTTGGGCCTTCTCAGTTTTTGTTAGGACGTCGCCTCGCCTTCACCAATGCGGGGCAAATCCGCCGATGGCAAGGCGCAGCCGTGAGACCTGTCAGGCGGCTTTCACCGCCGAGACGATCTTTTGCGCGCCGTCGGCGAGGTCGTTGGCGGGGATCACGTTGAGGCCGGAGTCGCGCAGGATCTGCTTGCCCAGCTCGGCGTTGGTGCCCTCCAGGCGCACCACCAACGGCACCTTCAGGCCCACCTCCTTCACTGCCGCCACCACGCCCGACGCCAGCGTGTCGCAACGGGCGATACCGCCAAAGATATTGACCAGGATGCCCTTCACGTTCGGGTCGGCCATGATGATCTTGAACGCCGCCGTCACCTTCTCCTGGGTGGCGCCGCCGCCGACGTCGAGGAAGTTGGCCGGCTCCGCGCCATAGAGCTTGATGATGTCCATGGTGGCCATGGCCAGGCCCGCGCCGTTGACCATGCAGCCGATCTCGCCGTCGAGGGCGATGTACGACAGCTCGTACTTCGAGGCCTCGATCTCCTTCTCGTTCTCTTCGGTGGTGTCGCGCAGCGCGACCACGTCCGGGTGGCGGAAGAGGGCGTTGTCGTCGAAGCCCACCTTGGCGTCGAGCACCGTCACCGAGCCGTCGGCGGTGGTGATCAGCGGGTTGATCTCCAAGAGGCTCATGTCCTTCTCGACGAAGGCCCTGTAGAGCGGCGCGAGCAGCGCACGGGCCTGCTTAGCGCTCTCGCCCTTGAGGCCCAGCGTCTCGGCCAGCTGCAGGCCGTGGTGCGGCCATACGCCTGTCGCCGGGTCGATGGTGAAGGTGGTGATCTTCTCCGGCGTCCTGGCCGCCACCTCCTCGATGTCCATGCCGCCCTCGGTGGAGGCCACCACCGCCACGCGGCTGGTCTCGCGGTCCACCAGCATCGACAGGTAGTATTCCTTGGCGATGGCCGCGCCTTCCTCGATGTAGAGGCGGCGCACCACCCGGCCATGCGGGCCGGTCTGGTGGGTGACGAGCGTCATGCCCAGCATGCGCGCAGCCTCGGCGCGGACCTCATCCAGCGAGCGCGCCACCTTGACGCCGCCGCCCTTGCCGCGGCCGCCGGCGTGGATCTGCGCTTTCACCACCCAAACCGCGCCGCCGAGCTTCTCGGCCGCCGCCACGGCTTCGTCGACGGTGAACGCCGGATAGCCCCGCGGCACCGGCACGCCATACTCGCCGAGAAGGGCCTTGGCCTGGTGCTCGTGGATGTTCATGCGCAGCGCTCCGGAGGGGTCGCGGTGCTTATAGGAAGGGGTCGGAGGCTTAGCAATCGAGGCCCGAGCAGGCTCACTGGCCTGGGCCGTCACCGCCGCCGGCGACGGCGCCCTTCAGTGGGCTCGCGTCGAGTCCGTCGCTGACGCCAACGCTGGTAAGGCCCGATTTCAGGCCGTCACGCGAGGTGTTGATACAGAGAGCGCCCGCGACCAGCGTTGCGCCGGCTGTCGACACCGGCTTGCTGTCCAGGCCGACGACGACCGCCCGGCAGTTCGGAGAGAGGCCCGTCGCTTCGAGGGGGCGCAGGCGACTCACCATGTTGGGTGAGAACGATGCCTGCCAGGCCGACAGTGGGTTGGTTACCGACTGCACCGTCTGGGTCAGCATGTCGGCTTGCTTCGATTGCGCGAGGGCCGGAGCTAGCGCCGCCAGCAGCGCCAGCCAGACGCCGGCCAGGCTCGTCACCGCGACTCTCAGCATCGTCTCAACCCCTTGCATGATCGAGGGGCCGGAGCTTGCGCGCCGGCCCCCGACCGAGTGGCCCGTCAGAACGACGGTCCGAACGCGACCTACTTGATCGACATGGAGTTGCCGATGGCGGCGGTCGCGGCGGTCAGCCCGCCGGTGAACGACGCGTTGGAGATGTTCGCGACAGCCGTGGGACCAACGCCGGTCACCGACTGCACGAAGTTCCCCGGCGCGCCGGTCAGCGAAGCGGTGTTGGCCGTGGCGGTGGTGTTCACCGTCGCGCCGAAGCCGCCGCCGTTGACGCCCGAGATCGTCGAGTTGGCGGAGATCGACTGGCTGCTCGCCTGCGTGCCGCCGTCCAGCGCCAGCGTGCCGGAGAACTGGTTGCCGATCGCCAGCGAGCCGAAGGTGGTCGCGGCGTTCAGGTCCACCGGGCCGCTCACGTTCACACGTGAGACCGACTGGGTGCGATCCTGCTGGTTGAGGATCGTCTCGCCGTTGCTGGCGTCATAGCTCGCCACGTCGCCGGCCGCCTGGGCGGAGAAATCGCCGTTGACGGTGGCGTTGCTGAGGGTGAGCGTCGCCCGTTCGGCGGCAGCGCCGTTGTCCTGCGAGATGGCCGTCAGGCCCGACGCCTGGCCGAGCGCCGCGCTGTTGCCTTCCGCCGAGGCGACGACGTTGTTGCCGCTCGACAGCAGATTGTTGCCGGAGAACGTCACGTTGGCGGTCTGGCCGCCGTACAGGTTTTCCTGCGACGCCGCCGTGTAGCCGGCATTGCTGAGGATGCCGCCGGCCGAGACGGAATTGCCGACCGCCTGCGCTTCGCTGTTCAACGCGCCACCGGCGACGTTGGTGTTCTGCAGCACCACCGACGCTGTCTCGGTGTCGTTATTGGCCTGGCTCGACCAGAAGCTGAGCGTGCCGCTTTGCGACGAGTAGAGGGCATTGTTGCCGACCGCCGCCGCGTTGACGGTGGTGTTGCCGGTGAAGCTGTTGGCGGTGGTGTTGCCGACGCGGGTGGTCGCGGTGATCGGGCCACCAGGACCGGTCGTCTGCGAGTTGCCGAAGGGGATGGTCGAGCTGGTGGCGGTGTAGGACACCGTGTTGGTCGGCGTCACCTCTTCGTCGTTGCCTTCCGACAGGGTCGAGACCGACGACGCGCCGCTCACGGTCGAGCCTTGCACGCTGGCGGTGGACGAGATCGGGTTGGCGCCGGTGGTCTGGGTGTCGCCGCCGACGGTGTAGGCGCCAATGGGCGCGCCGACGGTGATCACGTTGCCGAGCGACTGGGTCTGGGATTGGACGCCGCTGTTGGCGATCACGTTGCTCAGCGTCGTGGTCGAGTTGACCGGCGCGCCGACCGTCTGGGTTTCCGCGAACGCGGTTCCGCCGCCGATCAGCGTCAAGGCCGTCGCGGCCAAGAGAAGTTTACGCATAGTTTTCCGCTCCTTAAGGGCCCCCTGGGAGGCTGAAATTGACGCCCGGATCATGGACGCCGGTTGAGAAAGCAGGTCGGCGGGTCGAGCCGAGCCTGGTCTTGGCGCGCCCCCGGAGTTCCCGGTGGCGTGCATGGAGGAAGGAACCGCGTCACTGCGCGGCCTCCGGTGTGGGTTGAGGGGCGCCAGATGGCAGCGCCGGCGGCGCCGCGTCGGCGCGGCGCGTCGGCCGCGGCGCGCTCGGCGGCGAGCCGTCGCCGTAGGTCCGGTCGGCGTAGTCGGCGCAGGTCTCGCCGTAGTTGCTGCCGTCGGATCCGCGGAGCACCGCCCCGACCAGCTTCAGAACGGCGTCTTCCGCCGTCGCCCGCACGCCGAGCTCCAGCGGTTCCTGCGCCTTGGTCCCGGCGTTGATGTTGATCAGATAGGCGCCGAGGAAGTTGAAGACGCCCGCTGTGGTCTCGTACCCGCGGTAGATCTTGCGCTCGGAGACGGCCTTGACGACGCGCAGGGTGCGGGCGTCGACGATGCGCAGGTCCATGGCGACGCTCATCGAATAAACGCGGCCGCCGATGCCGATGTTCTGGACGCCGACCTGCGCCCCGCCCGACCCGATGTCGTAGTTCACTTCGGTGATCGCGCCGGTGATGTAGTAGTCGTCGGCCAGAATCTGGCCGCCGCGGTATTGGCGCAGGCCCTTGCCGACGATCTGGCCGGTCTTCGGATCGCGCTCGCCCGGCTCGTTGGGGTCGCCGAGCAGCTGCTGTTTCCAGACGCCGATGTCGAAGTTCGGGATCTCGGTGTCGGTGCGCTCGACGACGTTGAAGTCCGGCAGGAACTTGCCGTAGGCGCTGTAGATCTCGTTGGTGAGGCCTTGCGTGACCGCGAAGCCGCCGGCCGAGGCCTCGTTCGAGAACTTTCCGGTCTGGTCGAGGATGCGCCCGACGCTGAACACCGGCCGGGTGGGCAGCACCGCCAGGAAGCGGTTGAAGCAGGTGAAGCCGAGATCGAGCGGCGAGACGTTGGTCTCCGGCGCCGAGCCCCCCATGAATTCGTGGGCCATGGCCATCGGCGGAACCGTGCCAAAAGCGGTCAGGCTCGCCATCGCGAGGCCAGCGATCTTGCGCAACATCACAAGCCCCCGGTCCCGAGGGCGTTGTTCTGGGTGCCATTCGATTGCGTGCCGTTGTTGGTTGTCGACGGCGACAGCACCGGATTGTCGTTGTTGCTGGCGGAGTTGTTGCTGTTGGCGCTCTCGTCGACGGTGTTGCCGGTGACGCTGTTGCTGTTCGACGTGGTCGACCCGGTCGAGGTGGCCGTCACCGACGTGGTGTTGCCGCCCGGCGTGGCGGTGCAGACGGTGCCGGCGCCAGAGCACGACACCGACGTCTCGTTGACCACCTGGGTGTAGTTGTTGGTGGGTGCGTTCGAGGCCGAGAGCAGGCCCGAGCCACTCCCCAATCCGGAACCCGATAGCGAAGGCGCCGCCGTCGCGTTGTGCGCCTGAATCTCGACAAGATTCTGCTGCTGAATTTGGGCCTGCGCCGGGCTCTGGAATTGCCAGGCCCCGTCCTCGCCAAGGTTGTTGGCGTGTGCCGCCCCCGCGAACAGCGCTGCCGCCAGGCTGGCGACGGCGAAATAGGCCGTGTGCCTGCCGGACGGCCGTTGGCGCGGCGATCTGCGAGTGCAACTCAAAGAAATTCCCCGAAAATAGCGGTCAGTGCCGGATGGTGATGAGGTTGCCCTGGGCCGTGGTGCTGACCGCTGCCGAGCTGGTGAAGGTGCAGTTGGACAAGGTGACGGTGGCCGTCTGGGCGACGAGCCCGCCGGTGTAGTTGGCCTGCACGAAGCCGGAGTCCGGCGCGCTCAGCGTCGCGGCGTTGCCGATGGCGATGGCCGTGAGGCTGATCGGCGTGCCGTTCATCGCGCTGGCGCCCGTCAGGTTGATCGACGCCGTCTGGAAGCCGCTGTTGACCTGCTGTTCCTGCCCGGCGATCTGCGCGGGGGCGACGGTGCCCGAGAAGTTGTTGCCGAGCGCGACCGCCGTCATCGTGGTGGCGCCGTTCAGCACCAGCCCGGCGCTGCTGACCACTTCGGCAAGCTGGTTGGCGTCATTCTGCTGGTGCAGGCCGATCGCGCCGTTGCTGCCCAGCGTCGTCTGGTTGCCGACCGCTTGGACCGAGAAGTCGCCGTTCAGCGTCGCCGGGCTCAGCGTCAGCCGCGCGGTCTGTGGCGCGCTGCTGATCTGCGTCAGCGCCACGCCGGCCACGAGGTCGCCGGCGTTGAGCGCGTTGCCGACCGCCGAGGTGGCGTAGACATTGCCTGTGGTGGTGGTTTGCACGCCGCTCAGTCGGGTCAGCGCCGTTTCGGCGCCTGCGTTGACCTGCATCGTGAGCAGATCGCCGATGGTTCCGGACGCCGCGGCGCCCTGATCGAGATCGATCTCATTGCCAGCGGCGGTGGTGGCGCCGGTCAGCACGCCGTTGAACGCCGTGCTGCCGACGGTCGCGGCGGCGGCGACCGGGCCGGCGTTGGTCTGAGTGGCGGTGGCGACGATCTGCCCGCTCGCTGCGTCGTAGGCGAGCAGGTTGGCCGCGGCGGTCGCGTTGACCTGGGCGGCGCCGACGAAACTCTGCGTGGCGCCGGCCTGGTCGCCGATCTGCACGCGCGCCGCCGTCGAAGCGTTGGAGACAGCCTGAACCGTCTGCAACGTCCCGCCCTGCGGCGCGATGACCTGATCGCTGTTCGCACCCGCCTGCGCCTGGATGACGGCGTCGCCGTCGACCTGCAGGTTGTTCAGCACGACGCCGGCGTTGACGGGCGCCAGGTCGGACTGGCTGTCGGCCGAGCCGTAAGCTGGCGTGGCCACGGCAACCTGATTGCCGAGGGCGGCGGCCCCGATGTTCAGGCTCGCCGCCAGGATCGCACCGGCGGTCGTGCTGGCGCTCGCCGGGGCCGCGTTTATCTGCTGCACGCCATTCGCGGGGGCGGCGAGCGTTGGCGCCGCGCCCAGCGCCACAAGCGCCAGGCCGAGCGCGCCGCCAGCGATGATGCGGCGCGCCAGCCGGCCCGGCCTTCCGGTCGCTTCACCCGTTTTTCTGGGCGTTACTGCAGACAGCCTTGCTTGCGGCGCCCGCCAAGATGTGCGCGACCCGGTTGCAAATACTTCGCGAATCAGGCGAGCCTGAAAAACAGCAGGGTTCTGGTAAACCCGAACCGGAGCGCTGTTGATGTCGCGGCAAGATAAATCAAAGCGCCAAGATGAGGGCGCAATAATCCATCGATGCCGCGGAAGCGCTGCTGAACGCACAGCTCCGCACACGTCAAATCACCTAAATGTTCGTACGCCGACGCTGCGGTGGTCGCGGTAACTTTTCGCGGTTACTTCACGTTCTGCGCATTTCTTAACGAGACGTTAAAGAGACGATGTTCGCCGGAGTCAAGCGAATGAGGTGGAATATTTCTCGCCTTGTCGGAGACCCGACAAAATATTCCCCCTGTAAAACTGAGTCGACTTGCCGACCAAGTTCAAGCTTAACAGTAAACAGATCAGTTTCGTCGCCAACAGATATTGATGACCACTTCAAGATCGCTGAGGGATTGGCGGAACTCGGAACGACGTGAGTCATCCGTCGATGCAAAGGACACCGAGCATCGCGGCAGGCCCGATCACGAATACATTGCCGCGTTGCTGTGGCCGCGCAAAGGACAGCACTGTCGGTTACGTTACGGCAGCCGCTCTGTCACTTGACCAGATTTTGTATCACGTTGTGATGTGAAGAAGAGGCGGTCGCTGCTGGTCCGTCTCAGATTCCGGGTCGGGACGGCGAATTGAGCGCGCGCTATGGACTTGGCGGCCGCGTTCCCATCGGCAGATCCGAGGATCAGACCCGGCGCGATTGTGCCGCCGCATCACCCGGCGCCGCGGCCCCCCGACGGTCCGGCGCCATCTGGGCAGTGGCGCGGCGCTCCAGCTTGCCCCAGCCGACGCGGGAGCCGCGGAGCGCGGTGACGATGGACTTGACCACCACGTAGTACATCAGCTGGCGGTAGCCGAAGCGCTGCACCGGCAGCCAGACCAGGTCTTTCCAGGGCGCGCGCCGCTCCAGCGTCATCCCCAGCGCGCCCGCCGAGAGGTCGAGGAAGATGAACGCGGCCCAGTAGAACACCGAGCGCAGGAAGTCGTCCGGCGACCATTCCACCGGATGGTAGGCGCGGGCGTAGAGGGTCCAGACCAGGCTCCAGACGATGGCCAGGTCCACCAGCGGCGAGACCGCGGTGAGGATGATCTGGAACAGCCAGATCTGCGGCAGGGCGACGAAACCCAGCACCGGCCGCTTGGGGTTGAAGGTCGCCGAACGGTGCTTCCAGATGCACTGCAGGGTGCCAAAGCTCCAGCGGAAGCGCTGCTTCAAGAGGCCGGCGACCGTGTCCGGCGCCTCGGTGTAGGCGCGGGCCTCGGGGTCGAACTCGACCCGCCAGCCGGCGCGCTGGCAGGCGATGGTGAGGTCCTGGTCTTCGGCGAGCGTGTCGTGCGGATAGCCGCCGAGAGCGGCCAGGGCCGACTTGCGCCAGGCGCCCACGGCGCCCGGCACCACGGTCACCGCGCCCAGCGCCGCCAGCGCCCGCCGCTCCAGGTTCTGCGCGGTGACATACTCCAGCGCCTGCCAGCGGGTGACAAGGTTGAGCCGGTTGCCGACCACGGCATTGCCGGCCACCGCGCCCACCTTGGGGTCGGTGAACCAGCGCGCCAGCATCGGGATGGTGTCGGGCGGGAACAGCGTGTCGGCGTCGAGAGCGACCACGATGTCGCCCTGCGCCTCGGCGAGACCGCGGTTCAGCGCCTTGGCTTTGCCGCCGTTCTCGAACCGCATCAGCGTCACCCGCGGCTCGCCCTCGAAAGCTTCGCGGACCCGGGCCGAGGTGGCGTCGGCCGAGCCGTCGTCCAGCACCAGCACTTCCAGCCGCTTCCAGTTGGAGTGAAGGATGCGGGCCACCGAGGCCACGATCACCTTCTCCTCGTTGAAGCAGGGGATCAGCACCGAGACCAGCGGACCGGCGTCGGGGTCCAGCATGGGAGGGGCCCGCCCCGGCGCCCGCAGCCGGTGCCACAGCGCCAGCACGGCCAGAAACGCCAGCCGCGCCACGCCCAGCACGATCGCGGTGATGAAGAGGCTGGTCAGCAGGAAGTCCATGTAGCGGAAGAAGCCGAAGCCCATGCGATCCACCAGGAGCTCCAGCGACGAGCGCGAGGTCGGCGGCATCGCCTGGGCCGCGCTCATGCCGGCCAGCTGGTCGACGGTGACGATCTGGTAGCCCTTGGCGCGGATCGCATCGATGAGGCCGGGCAGCGCCGCCACGGTCTCGCTGCGGTCGCCGCCGGC
>DASXZG010000102.1:0-5004 GCA_036502045.1 Caulobacteraceae bacterium
TCGGGGTGAATCTGCGGGTGGAAACCGACAGAGATCTCGAAGGGCGCGACGGCCAGGACGCCGCGGGTGAGCTCGGTGGCGTTGGCGTAGCCATCGGCGCGGGGGGTGTAGACGCCGCCGAGCTGGCCGGGCGGATCGCCGCGCAGGGCCACGATGTGGCGCACGCCGCCGTCCCAATAGGCCTGCACCACCTCGTCGACCTCGGCGCGGCTGGCGTTGACGCAGGTGAGGTGCGCGGCCGGGGTCAGGCCGGTCTCGGCCAGCATGCGGGTGACGGTGCGGTGGGTGCGATCGCGGGTCGAGCCGCCGGCCCCGTAGGTGACCGAGACGAACTCGGGGTTCAGCGGCTCCAGCCGCCGGATCGCCTTCCAGAGCGTCTCCTCGGCCTCGGGCGTGGCCGGCGGCCCGAACTCGAAGGAGACCTTGGGCCGGCGATCGGCCCGGCCGCCGGCGCGGGCGATGGGACCAAGGGCGGACGTGGTCGTGGCGTCGGTCATGCGACCTTCCTCAGGCGGCTCGCCTCATGTTCGGCGACCCAGACCTTGACGGTGAGCCCGCCCTCGGCGGCGGGCGGCAGGGTGACGGCGCGCACCCGCGGCAGGCCAGCGGCGGTGGCCCAGCGCTCGATCTCGTTGTCGAAGAAGCCGAGGCGGCGGTGGCGATGCTCGCTGCGCAGGAACTCCAGGTCGTGCGGAGCGAAATCGACGATCAGCAGCCGCCCACCAGGCGAAACCAGCCGCGCGGCCTCGGTGACGGCGGCGGCGGGCTCGCCCAGGAAGTGCAGCACCTGGTGGGCGATCACGAGGTCGGCCTCGCCGTTGGCCAGGCCCACATCGAGGATGTCGCCGTGGCGCAGCTCGCAGGCGGGCAGGCCGGCGCCCACGACGTTGCTGCGGGCGATGTTGAGCATCTGGCGCGAGAGATCGAGGCCGACGGCGCTGGTGGCGCGCGGGCCCAGCAGGGTGAGCATGCGGCCGGTGCCGGTGCCGAGGTCCACGAGGCGGCGAAATGGCCCGGCGCCGGCGGCCTCCAGGATCGCCGCTTCCACGGCGGCTTCCGAGACGTAGAGCGAGCGGATCTGGTCCCACTGGGCGGCGTTGTCGGCGAAGTAGTTGGCGGCCTGGCTGGCGCGCTCGGCGGCGACGCCTTCCAGCCGCTCGGCGTCGCGCAGCAACGTCGCGTCGCTGGGCGAGATCAGGCTGAGCGCGTTGTCCAGCAGGTCGCGCGTCGGCCCGGCGCCGGCGAGACGGTAGAACACCCAGGCGCCGTCCGGAAACCGCTCGACCAGCCCGGCTTCGGCGAGCACCTTCAGGTGCCGCGAGACGCGCGGCTGGCTCTGGCTCAGGATGCGGGTCAGTTCCAGCACCGCCAGCTCTTCGCGGGCCAGCAGCGCAAGGATGCGCAGCCGCGTCGGCTCGCCCGCCGCGCGCAGAACGTCCACAGCCTGATCCGAGGTCATCGGCATCGGATATAAAGATATCTTTATGTCCCCTTCGTCAAGGGGCTCCGGCCGATTAACGGCAAAACAATCAACGCACCGCAGCATCGCGGGATGAACGCCCACGCCAAGATCACGAGCACGCAGGCCGCCTGGCGACCGGAGCGGTGCGGGCGGATCGCGCTGGTGCTGCAGGGCGGCGGCGCGCTGGGCGCCTACCAGGCCGGCGTCTACCAGGCGCTGCACGAATCTGGGCTGGAGCCGGACTGGGTGTCGGGCGTCTCCATCGGCGCGATCAACGCGGCGATCATCGCCGGCAATCCGCCCGAGCAGCGGCTGGCGAAGCTCAAGGCGTTCTGGGAGCGCATCACCGACCGCACCGTGTGGCTTCACACCCCTGACGGCGACGTCTTCCGCCGCATGCGCAACGCCACCAGCTCGTTCATGACTGCGGCGATGGGCCAGCCGGGCTTCTTCGCCCCGCACCAGGTCAGCCCCTGGTTCTCGCTCGCCGGCGCCCAGACCGCGACCAGCTACTACGACAACGCGCCGCTGCGCGAGACCTTGCTGGAGCTCGTGGACTTCGATCGGCTCAACGACACCCGCTGCCGCTTCTCAGTGGGCGCGGTGAACGTCGAGAGCGGCAATTTCACCTTCTTCGACAACGCTACCACCCGGATCGGGCCCGAGCACGTCATGGCCAGCGGCGCACTGCCACCGGCTTTCGCGCCGGTGAAGATCGGCTCCGACTATTTCTGGGACGGCGGGGTCGTCTCCAACACCCCGCTGCAGCACCTGCTGGCGCAGGACGACGACACCAACTGCCTGGTCTTCCAGGTCGACCTGTTCAGCGCTACCGGGCCGATCCCGCGCACGATGCAGGACGTGGAGGGCCGGCAGAAAGACATCATGTATTCGTCCCGCACCCGTCAGGTGACCGACATGTTCCAGCGACTGCAACGCTGGAAGAACCGCGCGCATCAAGCGCTGCTGAAGGTCCCTGACGCGGACCTGACCGACGACGAGCGCGCCATGCTGGCCAGGCTCGCCGACCTGCCGATGCACTCGATCATCCAGCTGATCTACCAGCCCCGCGCTTACGAGGGCGCCGGCCGCGACTTCGAGTTCTCCGGCACCTCGATGCGCGAGCGCTGGGGGGTCGGCCACGAGGACACGGTGGCCAGCCTCTCGCACAAGGACTGGCTGGCCATTCCCCCGCAGAACGGCGGCATCGTCACTCACGACGTGCATCGCCACCACCACGACTGACGCAGCGGACCTTCAGCGCTCGATTTTGGGGGACGGCGCGACCCGCCGACCTTAAGCATATGGGGCTGAAATAGTTGCGTTCAAGAATTGGCGATTCACGTTTGGCCGCGTAGAAACCGCCTCGTTCCGAAATCCCGCAATCCGACCCGACTCCGTCACTGGAGCGCGGGCCTTCGGCGTCTTCTGTCGTCAACAATCACAAGGACCTTCATGAGCCTGTCCGGCCACTCGATCTCGTCTCCCATCGTTTTCACCAATCCCCGCGTCGCGTTTTCGACGCCCGGTCGCCTCCGCCAGCGCCTCGCGCGCCTCGAGGCGGCGACCACCATCGTCTGGGCCCTTTCGCCATTCGTCGCGGCGGCCCTGGCCGCGGTCTGGTAAGACCGCAAATCACATCCAGTGAAGCTTAAGGCCGCGCCGGCGTGAGGAAGCTCACGCCGGCGCGCGTCTATTCCACCACCGCGCTCGCCAGCGGCTCGCCGGCGAAGAAGCGGCGCAGGTTCTCGCGGGTCAGCGCCAGCATCTTCGGCAGCGCCGCGGTGGTGGCGCCGGCGGTGTGAGGCGAGAGCACCACGTTGGGCACGTCTTGCCAGCGCGCCGGCGGCGTCGGTTCGGCGGCGAACACGTCCAGCGCCGCCATGCCGAGGCGCCCGTCCTTCAGCGCCGCGATCAGCGCCGCCTCGTCCACCAGCTGGCCCCGCGCCACGTTGACCAGCAGGCCCTGCGGGCCCAGCGCCTCGATGGTCAGCCGGTCCACCAGCCCGCGGTTATCGGTCCCGGCGCGGGCGGCGACCACAAGGATATCGCTGCCCTCCGCCAGCGCCAGCAAGCTGGCCGCGCGCGGCCAAGACGCGTCAGGCTTCTCGTTCGGACCCCACCAGGCCACCTCCAGCCCGAACGCGGCGGCGCGCTTCGCCACCGCCTCGCCGATGGCGCCGAGACCCACCACGCCCAGCCGCTTGCCGGTCAGCGATGGCGTCATCCGCTTCTCGGTCGGCCGCCAGCGGCCTTCACGGACGATGGCGTCGCCTTCCACAAGGCCCCGCCAGGCCGCCAGCATCAGGCCGATGGCGTGGTCGGCGACGTCCTCGTGGTTCACCCCTGGCGAGTGGCTGACTTTCAGGCCGCGCTCGCGGGCCCAGGCCAGGTCCACACCGTCATAGCCGGCGGTGAAGCAGGCGATCAGGCCAAGGTTCGGCAAGCTGTCGACCAGCGCAGCCTCGACGGGAAACTCTCCCGCTACCACGATGGCGCGGATGCTGTGGCTCGCCTCAAGCGGCGGCCCTTGCCATAGCCGCCAAACGGTGAAGTCGGCCTCCAGCATGACGCCGACAGGCGCCAGATGCGGCTGAACGATCAGGATGGTGGGCTTGTCGGTCATCGGCTCACCAGATGCGGCGCGCGCCAGCGACATAGACCCGTCGGGCCGCCCTTGACGAGTCCGACGCGCCGCGCGATGCGCCGCTCCATGCAACGCGTGGTGATCCTCGGCTGCTCCGGATCGGGCAAGTCCACCTTCGCCCGCGCTCTTGGCGAGCGCACCGGCCTGCCGGTGTTCCACCTCGACGCCCTCTTCTGGAAGCCCGGCTGGGTCGAGCCGGACGCGGCTGAGTTCAAAGCCAAGGTGGCCGCGGTGGCCGCGCAGGACGCCTGGATCACCGACGGCATCTATGCCGGACGCACCTTCCCGCTGCGCCTGCCGCGCGCCGACACGGTGATCTTCCTGCACCAGCCGCGGTGGCTTTGCATGTTCAGGGTGGTCTGGCGCTGCCTGACCGACTTCGGCCGCGGCCGGCCCGACATGGCCGAAGGCTGCAAGGAGAACCTGAACCTGGACTTCCTGAAGTGGGTCTGGACCTTCGACAAGGTCCACCGCCCCAACATCGAAAAGGCGCTCGCCGACCATGGCGCCAGCGTCACCCACCTCAGCGGCAACGCCGCCATCGCGCGCTACCTGGAGACTGCCGCCTAGCTAGGCCATTGGCATGGCAGCGCTTTTTTCCGACGACGCCTGAACCTTGGCTGTCGCAACGAAGCGCCGGTCCAGGGGTTAGGGGCATCGTGCGGCGGTCGTAGCCGCCTGCGGAGATCGCCACATGCCTCTCAAGACCCTCATAGCTGGCGCGGCCGCTTTGGCGCTTTGCGCCGGCGCCGCTCACGCCGCCACCCACAAGTCCGGCGGAACCTACGCCGCCCCCTCGCAGCCCGTCGCCTATTCCAAGCTCGGCGCCTACCTGAAGGCCTCGCCCAGCCAGCGCGCGAAAGGCGACTGGGGCGCGAGCGGTCAAGCGACCGCG
>DASXZG010000103.1:0-28624 GCA_036502045.1 Caulobacteraceae bacterium
GGCCAGCGCGGCCACGATGATGATCCCCGCCAGCGGCCCCAGCAGCGTCCGCTCCGGCCCTGGCAACAGCAGCAAGGGCGTCAGCGACAGCACCAGCGCCAATGTCGCGTAGATCACCGGCGCCCGCACCTCCAGCGAGGCAGCCAGGATCGCTTCAGCGCGCAGATGCGTCTGCCCCGCGATACCGCGCAGCCGCCCGACAATGCTCTCCACGTCGATCACGGCATCGTCGATGACCAGCCCCAGCCCCACCGCCAGGCCGCCAAGTGTCATCGCGTTCAGCGACCAGCCGAAGGCCTTCAGCGCCACCAGCGCCGCCGCCAGCGCCAGCGGCACCGCCGCCAGCGTGATCAGCACCACCCGCAGGTCGGTCATGAACAAAGCGAGCGCGATCGAGGCCAGGGCGACGCCGATCAGGATGTCGATCACCGCCTCGCGGGTGGAGACGGCGACGAAGCTGGCCGGCCGATCGAGGTCCGTGCGCAGGCTGACGCCCGCCGCCGCCAGGCTGGGCGCCAGCACCGCCAGCGAGCGCTCCACCGCGTGCGTGGTCGCCACTGTGTTGGCCCCCAGCGCGCCACCCACCACCACGAGAACGCCCGGCTTGCCGTCGATCAGCGCGTCGCCGAAGGCGGGCGTCGGCGCTTCCACCACGTCGGCCACGTCGGCGATGCGGGTGGGTGCGCTGCCGGGGGTCTGGATCTGGCCGAGCCCGATCTGGTCAGGGGTCAGCGCCTGGCCGTGCGGCTCGATGAGCACCCGCTGGTTCGGCGTGTCGATGAAGCCGGCGCCGGCGACGCTGGTCGCGCGGCGCACCGCGTTCACGACATCCAGGAAGCCGAGGTCGCTGTCGGAGAGATCGCTGGGCCGCGCCCGCACCTCGATCCGCCGCACCTGGCCGCCGAGCACCACAACCCGCGCCACGCCTGGCGTCGACAAGAGCCGCGGCCGCACGGTCCATTGCGCCAGGTCGCGCAAGGCCATGGCGTCCTTGCCGCCGGTCAGGCCCACGGTCAGCAGGTCGTCGCCCGGCGCGACCAAAGGCGACAGCCTCGGTGTCGACGCGCCAGCCGGCAGCTGGCCCACGCGTTGCAGATCGTCGGCGACCGCGGCGCGCACCCGCTGCGGGTCCGCGCCATCGGCGAAGCGCAGCGTCACCACCGACAGCCCCTGCGCCGAGCGCGAATCGACCCGCGCCACCCCCGGCGTGCCCAGCAGGGCCGCCTCGATCGGGTCGGTGATCGTTTCTTCCACCTGCTCGGCGACCAGGCCCGGCGCGCCGGTCACCACGGTGGCCTCAGCCGGCGCCACGTTCGGCAACAAGTCGATGGGCACGTCGCGCACGTATAGGAACGCCAGCGCCAGCAGCCAGACGCAGGCCCAGGCCACCATCCACGGCCGGCTCAGGCACCAGCGCACCAGGCGCCGCAGCATCAGTCGGCCCGTCCCTGGTCGGCGGCGAAGAGGTCGATCGCCCCCGCCGTCACCACCTGGTCGCCGGCGGCAAAGCCCTTGGCGACGAAGAAGCCGTCCGCTTCGGCCTCGGGGTTCAGCATCAGCCGGCGCTCGAAGCGCGTCGGCGAGGTGCGCACATAAGCCCAGTCGGAGCCGCGGAAGCGGATCACCGCGCTGCGCGGGATGGTCACCCCGGTCTCATTGGTCCCGGCTTCGATATGGGCGCTGTTGGTGAGGCCGACGGAGAGCTTGATGGCGTCCGGCCCGCCGATCTCGACGATCAGGCCCGACGACTGCAGCCTGGGCTCCGCCTGCCGCGCCGGCCCCAGCACCGTCCCCGCCACCGAGTCGTCGCCGACGTCGACCTTGACCACCCGCGCGCCGGCCTGGCCGTCGTTGTTGTGAGTGTCGACGTGGACGAGGGCGATGTCGCCTTTCACCAGTCCCGCCACCAGCGCCTTGCGCGCCGCCTCGCTCATGCGCCCCACGCCCGGCCCCCACTGCAGGTCGAACTGGGTACGCAGGTTGGCTGCCTTCAGCGCGTCCTGCTGGGCCTGGCTCTCGGCGGCTTCCAGGTCCTTGGCGGCGACCGAGCCCCCGCTCTCGAAGAGGCGGCGCGAGCGCACCGCTTCGGCGTGGGAAACGGCGGCCGCGGCGACGGCGGTTTCGTAGTCGCTCTCCAGCTGCGTCAGCGGCGCGGGGTCCAGCACTTTGGCGAAGGCGTCCACCTCGGTGGCGCGCTTGACGCCGGCGAGGGTCTGCGTGGCGACGCCAAGGCGCTTCTGGGCGTCGGCGCTCAACGTGATCGTCGCGGCGGTTTGCGCGAGAACAGCGCCGGCGGTCAGCGCCAGCAGCACGGCCGCGCAGACGCTCCTAGCGCGCGGCATCGGCCTGCCTCTGTGGATCATTCCACCAGCCCCCGCCGAGCGCCTGGAACAAGGCCACCGCGTCGGCATAGCGGGCGGCGCGAGTCTGAGCCAGCGCCAGCTCGGCCTGCGCCGCCGCGCCCTGCGCGCTCAGCACCGGCAAGACCCCGGTCTCGCCTGCCTTGAACGCCCCCTCCGCCAGCCCCAGCGAGCGGTTCGTCGCGGCGGCCGCGGCCTCGGCGTCGCGGTCGGCGTCGTTATCGGCGACGATGGCCTGCAGCACGTCGGCGACGTTCTGCAGCGCGCCCAGCGCCGCGCTGCGGTACTGCGCCTTGGCCTGGTCGAAGGCCGCTTCCGCCGCTTTCTGCCGGTGCTTGGCGGCGCCGGCGTCGAACACGGTCTGCGCGACGTCGCCGGTGATGGTCCAAAGCGCGTTGTCACCGCTGAACAGGCTGGCGACGTCGGTCGCGGTCACCCCTGGCGACGCGGCCAGCGTGAAGCTCGGCAGCCGCGCGGCGATGGCCACGCCCACCTGCGCCGAGGCGACATGCAGATTGGCCTCCGCCGCCAGCACGTCCGGCCGCTGGCGCACCAGGTCGGCGGGCAGGCTCACCGGCAGCTCGGCCGGCAGGCGCACGCTGGCCAGCGTCAGATCGGCCGCTGGCGCCGCCGCGCTGGGCCGCCCCATCAGCGCCGCCAGCAGGTCGCGCTGCTGATCGATCTGCTTCAGCAGTGGCGGCGCGGCGCTCGCGGCCTGCGCCAGCGCGGCCTCGGCGGCGGCGATGTCGGCGTTGGACGCCTGGCCGAGCCGCTGCTCCTGGCGGGTGAGGTCGAGCGTGTGCTGATCCGCGCCGATGGTGTCCCGCACCGCGTCCAGTTGGGCGTTCAGCCCGGCGATTTGCAGCACCGCGTTGGCGACGCCGGTGGTCAGCGTCAGGTAGGCCGCCTCCACCAGATAGCGCTGGTTGTCCGCCTGCGCCGCCGCCGCCTCGGTGGCCCGCCGCACCCCGCCGAACACGTCGATCTGATAGGTCAGGTTCAGCTGCGCCTGGTAGAGCGTGTAGAACTCGGCGTTGTTAGCCAACGGCGAGGCGATGGTGGCGGAGTTCTTCGCCCCGAGTCCACTCCCGCCCAGCGTCACTGTCGGAAAGGCGCTGGCCTTCTGCGCCAGATAAAGCTCGCGCGCTTGCCGCAGCGCGGCTTCGGCGGCCGCTAGGTCGGCGTTGGCCCTGAGCGCCTCGTCCTCGTCGGCGTCCAGCTCCGTGGAGCCGAACGCGGTCCACCACTTGGCGTCCACCGCCGCGCCATAGCGGAACGGCGCGCCGGCCAGCGGCGCTGGCGTATAAGCGCTGACCGTGGGCGGCGCTGGGCGTTGGAAATTGGGCCCCACCGTGCAGGCCGCCAGCGCGAACGCAGCGGCGACGAAGCCGGCGCGAAGGCCGTTCCGTTTCCCCATGCGCCCACTCCCCGACCGGGCCCGACAACTGCGGCAGAGTGGAACCCGAATCCCGTCGGTTGCAAGTCCGAGCGGCGGGGCCTCAGCCGCCGTAGAGCCGCAGCGCCGCCACCACCGCCAGCATCAGCAGCGCATAGGCCGCCGTGCAGCCGCCGAGGAACAGCCGGTCGAGCATCTGCGACCTCGCCGCCACGGCTCGAACTCTTGCGCGCGCTGTCATCCGCCGTCCTCCGTGCGCCCCGCCGCCAAGTGATGGACGCCGCATTGCGCCGCGATGGCCGCTTTTTGACAGACCCGACGCATTCGAAGCGGCTTGCGGTACGCCGCCAGGCTTGACCATTCTGCGGCGCAGAACCGGAGGTGGGGCATGGCGGCCGACGAGGAGAGCCTGGAGAGTTTCGCGCGGTTCGAGTTCACCGACCCGCAAGGACGCTGGACGCGGCCGGTCTATCGCAAGGGCGTCGGCCCCGCCGTGATCGTCATCCACGAGATGCCGGGCCTGCACCCGCTGGTGCTCCGCTTCGCCAGCCGCGTCGCCGCCGCCGGCATGACCGTGTTCTGCCCGGTGCTGTTCGGCGATCCGGGCCGCGAAGCAACCGCGCTCTACGGGCTGAGCACGATGATCAGCGGCATCTGCATCCGCCGCGAGTTCGACGTCTGGGCCAAGGACCGCTCCAGCCCCATCGTCGACTGGCTGCGGGCGCTGGCCCGGCAGGCGCACCAGGAATGCGGCGGCCGCGGCGTGGGCGCCGTCGGCATGTGCTTCACCGGCAACTTCGCCCTGGCGATGATGACCGAGCCCGCCGTCGTGGCGCCCGTGCTGTCGCAGCCCTCGCTGCCGCTGCCGATGTTCTTCGGCGGCAAGGCGCGCGCCCCGGCCCTGGGCGTCTCGCCCGCCGAGATCGCCTGCGCCAGGAAGCGCATGGACGACGAGGACCTCACCATGATGGCCCTGCGCTTCCGCGGCGACCCCTTCGTGTCCGACGAGCGCTTCGAGAACTTCCGCGAGGCGCTGGGCCCGCGCCTGGAGACGGTGGAGCTCGACCCGGCGGTGGCCCGCAAGGGCGTGCCGATGGCGCCCCACTCGGTGCTGACGCTGCATCTCGACGACGACGATCCCAACGGGCCGACCAAGCAGATCGAACAGCGGGTGATCGCGTTTTTCAAGGAGCGCACCGCCGAGTCCCCGACCGCCGCGCCTTGAGCCCGCCACGCCAGCGGGGCAATAGTAAGCGTTCATGATCCGCCGCTGGACCATCCTGGCTCTGACCCTGGCGCTGGCGGCCTGCGCCACCGCTCAGCGCATCGGCGCGGCCGGCGACGTGCACGCCCTGCTGATCTCCATCCGCGACGACGACAGCGCCGGCTTCGACGCTCATATCGACCGCCCGGCGCTGGAGCAGCAGCTGGAGGCGCGCATCCTGCAGAAGACCCAGGGCCAGAACGACAACGTGGCGGCGTTCGGCGCGGCGCTGGCGGGGCCGCTGTCGCGCCTGGCCGGCCAGGCGCTGCTGCAGCCGCAGGTGTTCCGCGCGGTCGCCGAGTACTACGGCTACAGCCCCGACATGCCGATCCCCGACCAGCTGGTGATCGCCGGGGCGCTCAGGGCGCTACCCGACGGCAAGGTCTGCGCCGCCAAGGGCAAGGGTGGTCCTTGCGTCATCACCTTCGCCGACGAAAACGGCGTCTGGCGCCTGGTCAGCTTCGACGGCGACGTCGGGCTGCTGAAGTTGCACTGACCGTGCGGGCGTGGCGCAGCCTGCTGCTCGGCGCGGCGGTGGTCAGCGCCGCCGCCGGCTCGGCCGACGCCAAGATCCGCCTCTTCTCCTACGACCCCGCCAACCAGGTCACCGAGCGCACCGCCGGCGACCTCACCTTCGAGTTCAGCCAGACGCTGATCTTCGTGAAGGTGCTGCGCATCCACTCCACCGAGGGGCACGCCACCGCCGAGGTGAAGCCGGCGGACGAGAAGGTGCTGGGCCGCGGCGGCCTTGCGCGGCTGATCGGCAATTTCGCGCCGGAGCGCGACCTCTACGCGGTCGAGCCTCAGGATGAGGGCGCGGACATGACCGCCGCCTTCTGCCCGGGCTCGACTCAGGCCTGGGTCGCCGTCGGCCACATCGCCGAGAACCGGCCCCTGAACGTCTGGGTGCTGGGCGATGACCCCAAAGGCGGTCCGGCCCGGGTCTGCGCCAAGCTCAGCTTCACCTTCCACGGCGAGTGGCGCGCCCCCGACGATTCCGACATCGAGCACAACCAGGAACGCCCGCCCCAAGGCCCTTCCGGCGTCCCGGGGCCGTCGTAACAGGTCTGGCGTCCCTTCTCCCCTTGCGGGAGAAGGTGGCCCGAAGGGCCGGATGAGGGGTCGCACTGGCGCGCGGGATTTGCTTGCCGGACGCTAATCTGCGCTGGACGTCGACCCCTCATCCGTCGCTTCGCGACACCTTCTCCCGCAAGGGGAGAAGGGAGCAATTCAGAACGGCGCTGCGATGCCCACGCCTTACGACGAGTGGTTCGACCGTTTCGTTGACCCGGCGGGTCCCGGCGCCTCCGTGGCAGTCGAGCTGAAAGGCGAGCGCATCTACGTCGCCCAGCGCGGCCTCGCCAATCTGGAGTGGCGCGCGGCTGTGGGGCCCGACACCGTCTTCCGCACCGCGTCTGTCGGCAAGCAGTTCACCGCCGCCGCCATCGTCCGCCTCGCCGAGGCTGGCGAGCTTACCCTCGACGATCCCGTCGCCAGCCACCTGCCGGCCCTCGCAGGCTCGGCGGTCACCATCCGCCAGCTGCTGAGCCACATGTCCGGCCTCGGCGACTACACCGAGGACCCGCACTTCATGACCTACGAAGTGCGCCGCGATCACACCACCGCCGAGCTGGTGGCCATCATCCAGGCGCTGCCGATCCGCTTCGAGGCCGGCGCGCGCTGCGAATACAACAATTCCAACTACGTGCTGGCCGGCGCCGTCGTCGAAGCCTGCTCTGGCCAGCCGCTGGACGGTTATCTCGAGGCGATGCTGGCGCCGCTCGGCCTGGCTCACACCCACTACCTGCACGACCGCGCGATCGTCCCGCAGCGCGCCGCTGGCTATGCGCCGGGCCCTGTGAACGCGCCGCCGCTGGCGATGACCAACCCCCACGGCGCCGGCGCCCTCGGCTCCACGCCCAGCGATCTCCTCACCTGGTCGCGCGCGCTTCGGGAAGGCCGCGTGGTCAGCCCGGCCGGCTATCATGCCATGGTCACGCCAGTTCGGCCGGCCGACGGCGTCGATGTCACCCGCGGCCTCGGCCTCTTCCGCCACCGGGTGCGCGGCGAGACGGTGATCTGCCACAGCGGCGCGATCTTCGGCTTCCGCGCTCACCTGGCGCACTGGCCGGCGCACGACCTCACCGTCGCCGCGATGGCCAATTCAAACCCTTTCCCGGTGGAGCAGCTGGCTCATGGCCTGGCCCGCCGCGCGCTGGGCCTGACCGACGTTGTCCACACCGCCGTGACGCTGGGCGAGGCCGCGCTCGCCGCCTGCGCCGGCCGCTTTCAGTTCCACACCACCGAAGTCCTGGACCTGGCGCCGGCGGAAGGCGCCCTGGCCTCGACGTTCCCCGAAGCGGGCAGCCGCTGGCGCCCCTGCGGCGACGATTGCTTCTTTCTGGAGGGCGACCCCGAGGTCACGTTCAGATTCGTGGATGGGGGACGCAGCGCTGTCGTTCTCGCGGACTATCGCACCCCGATGACCGGCCGGCGGATCGGCTAGTCGCGTCCCACCCTCACAACCTTCCCGAAGTTCCGTCATCGCCGGGCGTCAGTCCCGGCGACCCATGTACGCGAACGGCCAGAGTGGCCGTGCCAGAGCACGGCCACGGCAGAGGGGGTGTTCCTGGGTGGGTGGCCGACACTGGCGGTCGGCCATGACGGACGGTTGGGGATGGCCGGGGCCAGCCCAACCTACCCCCGCATCGCCCGCGCTTCGCGCGCCAGGCGCTCGATCCGGGCCACATCCCCGTCCGCGATGGCGTCCATCGGCGCCACCCACGAGCCGCCGACGCTCAGCACGTTGGTCAGCGCGAGGTAGGACGGCGCGGAAGCCGCATTGATGCCGCCGTTGGGGTTGAAGCGGATATGCGGCAGGGGGCCGGCCAGCGACTTCAGCGCCGCGGGCCCGCCCGCCTGCGCCGCGGGGAAGAACTTCAGCACCGTGAAGCCTTGCTCGGCCGCCGCCATCGCCTCGCTCGCCGTCGCCACCGCCGGCAGGTAGGGCAGCGGCTGGTCGCGGCTGGCGGCCAGCAGCGCTGGCGTCGCCCCAGGCGAGACCGCGAACCTGGCGCCAGCCTTGGCCGCCGCCTCGAAGTCGGCCGCCTTCAGCACCGTGCCGACGCCTGGGATCGCCTCCGGGACTTCGGCGGCGATGCGCGCCACGGCGTCCAGCGCCGCCGGCGTTCGCAACGTGATCTCCAGCGCGAAGAGGCCGCCGGCCGCCAGCGCCCGCGCCGCGGGCACGGCCTTGCGCGCGTCCTCGATGGTCAGCACCGGCATCACCGGCGCGGCGCCAAGGATCTGCAGGATATTCACTAGGGCCGCGCGTCTCGCGGCAGGGCGGCGATCTCGGCCGGCGCCAGCTTGCGGATCGAGGTCACCTGGCAGCGCTGGTGGCCGATGCCGGTCTCTGGCGCCACGATCTCGGTGTCGAGGCCGTTGCCTTCGCAGACGTCGCCGCCGCCGTGGGCGACGATCGCCAGGTGATGGTCCCACGCCAGGTCGATGCAGGGCGAGAACAGCTTCAGCTGGTAGATGTCGCTGGCGCCGACGCGAACGTAGAGCGTCGAGTCGTCGCTGGCGGCGAAGTTCTGGATCTGGCGCTGCCAGAAGCAGGACTGCGCGTGCTTGGCCGGCGGTGGGGTCGGCGGCTGCGCATCGGCCAGCGCGCTCACGGTCATGGTGAGGGCGGCGGTCAGAGAGAGCAGTGAGAGGGTCTTCATCGGGCGTCAGCTCCAGGTGCGGCGTCCCTCGCGAGGGGCAATCTACACCGCCGCGGGCGCGCCGACAAAGCGCCCCGAGCGTCTGCGCGCGCGCTGGGCGAAACGTTCGGGCGCGACGACCGTTGCCAGTCCCGCCGGCAAGGGCGAGGGCGCGCCGCAGACGAGCGCCGCCACGTGCTCCGCCAGCAGCGGCGTCAGGCAGAAGCCCCGCGAGCCCAGGCCGCCCAGCACGAAGAGGCCCTCGGCCAGCGCGCCGGCGATTGGCAGCTGGTCCGTCGTGGCGGCGCGCACCGAGGCGCGGCCGCCGAGGCTGGCGGGGTCGATGCGCGCGGCGAGCTGCGGCAAGCGCGCCGCCAGCGCCGCGAAGTTGCGCGCATCGTCAGCGGGGCGATGATCGTCGCTGGCGTCGTCGCGGTCGTGCGTCGCGCCGAACATGAGGCCGCCGGTCGGCAACGGCGCCGCGTAGGCGCCCCAGGCGGTGGCGGAGACGTGCTCGCTGGGCGTCCAGTTAAGCTGCCCGCGCACGGCCTGCAGCGGCAGGTCCGGCGCCAGCGCCGCGAGGCTCGCGCCGGGCGCGAGACAGACCGCGTCGGCTTCAGCGATCAGCGCGCCACCCGCGTCCAGCAGCCGCCACCCCGTCTCGGCGCGAACCACCGACGCGACGTCGGCCGTCGTCACGGCGCCCAGCCAGGCGGCGAGGACAGGCGCCGGATCGATCACCAGCGCCTCATGTTGCAGCAGGCCGCCGGTGGCCGGCTCGCCCAGCCTTGCCGCGGCTTCGGTCGCATCGATGCAAGCCAGCGTGTCCGGCTCGAAGAGGTCGCTGGCGGCGATGGCGGCGAAGCGCTGAGCATCGCGTCGCCCGCTCTCCAGCTGCAGCACGCCGCGCGCGGCGACCACGCCCGGCATGTCGCCATAGAGCCGTACGGCGCGGGCGAAGGCCTGGGCGTGCAGCTGCGCGGCGGGTCCCAAGCCAGCGTCCAGCCGCGGCGTCACCAGCGCACCCGGGTTGCCGGACGCGCCCGTGCCCGGGCCGGCGCGGTCGAACACCTGGGGTTCGGCCCCCAGCGCCCGCAGCGCCCAGGCCAGCGCCGCCCCGGCGATCCCCGCGCCGACGATGGCGACGCGTGGCAGCGGCGCCTCGGCCGGCGACTCGCGCGGCCACCGCGCCTCGAGCCGCTGGCGCTTGGCGCCGAAGCCCGGCCGCCGCTCCACCGCGAAGCCCGCGTCCGCCAAGCGCCGCCTTACCGCGCCCGCCACCGTGTAGGTGCCGACGAGCGCGCCGGGCGCCGAGCGCTCGCCCACCAGCCGGAGCAGCGCTTCCGACCACATGTCCGGATTGGCCGCCGGCGCGAATCCATCGAGGAACCAGGCGTCGGCGCGGCCGCGCCAGGCGCCCAGCGCTGCTTCAGCGTCCATCACCGCAAGATCGAGGCGCGCGCCCAGCTCCGGCAGGTCGATGCGGTGGAAGCCCGCCGCGCGCCCTGGCCAGCGCGCCAGCAGTGGCGCGGCCACCTCGGCCAGTTCCGGCCACAGCCCCAGCACCCGCGCCGCGTCGGCGCCGTCCACTGGCTCGCGCTCGACCGAGAAGATGTGCAGCTGCCCGCCCGCCGGCCGCTCGCGCCGCCACAGGTCCAGTAGCGCCGCGATGTTCAGCCCGGTCCCGAACCCAAGTTCGGCGACCGTGAAGCGCCGTCGTCCCGCCCAGCGCTCCGGCAGGCCGCAGCCGGACAGGAACACCGCGCGGCTCTCGGCGAGGCCGTCGCTCTTGGAAAAATACACGTCGCCGAAGCGCCGCGAGCGCGGCTGGCCGTCGGTGTCGAAGCTCAGCGGGGAGGGCGGTCGGTCCACGCCGGCCTTATAGCCCAAAGCAAAAGGGCCGCCCGTGAGGGGCGGCCCTTCGCAAAAACGCTAGACGCGTGAAACGGCTTACTGAGCCGCGTTCGACGACATCGGCGCGGTGGCGGCGGCGTCGTTCGACGCGGCGTTCGCGGCCATCGCCGAATTGTCGGCGGAGTTGGTCGCGGCCATGGCGGCGTTGGCGTCCGACGCCGCGGCGGCGGCGGAATTGTCGGCGGTGTTGGCCGCGCCCTTGTTGCAGGCGGCGACGGACACGGCGGCCAGAGCGGCCCCGACGATCAGGATGTTGCGAAGCGTGGAGGTCATGTTTCTGGTCCCAAGGAAAGGGTTGCAGCGCCGCTGGCGACGCTGGCGCAATCTATGACGCGTTCGCGAGCAAGTGCAAGAGCGAGTTCACGAGCGCGTGATCACTTTTCACGCCAGCATTCCAATCATCGACAGCATTGAACACGGTTTTGGGAACCCGGCGCGAGCCCGAAACGCGGCCGCGCCGGGGCGGTTCCCGGACGTGACCACCTTTTCTGTGGACGAGACTGGGGGCCCCAAACGTCCGGGACGACGAGTTCGAACGAAACGAGACCTATGGCTCGGCGGGGATGGCGCTCAGCGCCTCTTCCAGCTCCAGGAAGCTGGGCTGGGCGGAGGAGGGCACATTGCCGCGGCCGATCTCCACCGAGATCTGGGCGGCGTTGCCGTGCAGGTGCGCCACCAGCACCGCTTGGATGATGCGGTAGAACGCGGCGTCCTCGTTGATCACCGCGGCCATCCGCGTCGCCATCGGGCCTACGATGCCGTAGGCCAGGAACACGCCGAGGAAGGTGCCGACCAGCGCGCCGCCGATCATCGAACCCAGCACCGCCGGCGGCTCGGTGATCGAGCCCATGGTCTTGATCACGCCCAGCACGGCGGCGACGATGCCCAGCGCCGGCAGGCCGTCGGCGGTGGTCTGCAGGGCGGTCGCCGGCGCCTCGGCCTCGTGGTGGTGCTTCTCCAGCTGCTTTTCCATGGCGTCCTCGACCTGGTGCGGGTCTTCGAGGTTCATGGTCATCATCCGCAGCGTGTCGCAGATGAAGTCGACGGCGAAGTGGTCCTTCATGATCGAGGGGAAGCGCGAGAAGATGGTCGAGTCGCCAGGCCGCTCGATGTGGCTCTCCAGCGCGATCACGCCCTTCGACTTCATGGTCTTGGTCAGCAGGAAGAGCAGCGAGAGCAGGTCGCGGTAGTCGCCGGCTTTCCACTTGGGGCCGCCGAACACCTTGCCCATGCCGCCCGCGCAGCCCTTGATCACGTCCATGGAGTTGGAGATCAGGAACGCGGCGGCGCCGGCGCCGAGAATCGCCATCAGCTCGTGCGGCGCAGCCTCGATGATCACCGCCATATTGCCGCCGGAGATCAGGTAGCTGCCGAACACCAGGCCGAACAGCAGGACGATGCCGATAATCTGGAACATTTGGGTGTCGGATCAGCCCCCGGGCGCGGTCAGGGGCGCAGGATCGGCGTTAATGCTTAATCGCAGGTAAGGCGCAGGGCGCGTGGCGACGCGATATGACAGCCAGAATGTCGCAGAACGGTTCCTGCTCCCCTTGTGGGAGAAGGTGGCCCGAAGGGCCGGATGAGGGGTCGATATGAGTCGGAGGTTGGCGTCCCGCAGGCAAATCACCGTCGTTGGCGCGACCCCTCATCCGTCGCTTCGCGACACCTTCTCCCGCAAGGGGAGAAGGGACGAGCCTCAACTCCCCTTCAGCCGCGCCACGATGGCCGGAGTCAGGTACCCGTCCGCCGGCAGGCCCTTGTCCTTCTGCCAGGCGCGAATGGCTTGCCGTGTCCCCAGCCCGATAAGTCCGTCGGGGACGCCGACGTTGTAGCCGGCCTTGGCCAGCGCGGTCTGCGCGGCCATGCGGTCGTCCAGCGACAGCGGCGTCTCCTTCGGCCACGGCGTCGTCAGCGGCGGGCGCCCGGCCAGCGCGTCGGCGAGCAGGCCCACCGAGAGCGCATAGGCCAGCGAGGCGTTGTAGGTGCGGATGGCGAAGTGGTTGGGGAAAGCCAGGAAAGCCGGGCCGGCATACCCGCTGGGCAGCAGCAGCACCGCCGGCGCGGCCTGGTCGGCGTCCCGCCAATCGCGGCCGTCCGCCCGGCGCACGCCCTTGTCGGTCCACCAGGACGGCGGCTGCTTCGGACCTTCCGAAAGCCCGTAGTCGAAACCCGCCGGCAGGATCACCTCCCGCGCCCAGTCCTGGCCGCGCTGCCAGCCGCCCTTGATCAGCAAGTTGGCCGCCGAGGCCAGGGCGTCGGCGCTGTTGCCCCAGATGTCCGGCTTGCCGGCGCCGGTGGCGCTTACCGCCGTGGTCAGGTAGCTCGACGGCAGGAACTGGGTCTGCCCCATGGCGCCGGCCCAGGAGCCTTTCAGCTGCTCGCGGCTCCCGCCCTGCGCGATGATCTTCAGGCAGGCCTTCAGCTCGCCCTCGGCCCATCCCGTGCGCTGCGGGTTCTCCGCCGCCATCGTCGCCAGGCACCGCACCACGTCCATGTCGCCCTGGAAGGCGCCGAACCCCGACTCCATCGCCCAGATCGCGGTGAGCACATCGGCGGGCACGCCATAGGTCTGCTGGATCGCCGGCAGCTGGCTCACGCCATCGCGCCTGGCCTTGCCCATCGAGACCACGCCCGGCGTCACCTGGCGCTGCACGTAGGTGCTCACCGGCAGCGCGAACTCCGGCTGGGAGGCGTTGTGCGCCAGCACGCGTGGGTCGGGCGACAGCCCGGTGAGGGTCTTGGCCAGCACGTCGGTCGACCAGCCATCGGCCAGCATCCGCGCATAGAACCCGTTGAGCCATGTGAGGAACGCCGGGTCGCCGGCCGCGCCCAACAGGTCGGCGGGCTGCGGCCCAGGCGGGCTTGGCGGGGCGCTCGCCGACGGCGGGGCCTCGCCCAGCGCCGGCGCCGCGATGGCGGCCCCGGCCAGTCCCAGAAAGATTCGGCGTTCCATGCCGCGAGGCTAACCGACCCCACATGAACGCCGCCAGTCACATCCCGGCGCTCGGTTCCACCACGGGGCAGCGGCGGCGCGCCCGATTGACTTGCAGAAGGCCGCTCTCTATATGCGCCCGCTCTTGTCCGCCGCCCCTAGTCCGAGCCAGTTCGCACGATGAAAGTCCGCAGCTCCCTGAAGTCGCTGAAGACGCGTCACCGCGACTGCAAGCTCGTGCGCCGCAAGGGCCGCGTTTACATCATCAACAAGACCGACCCGCGCTACAAAGCCCGTCAGGGCTAGTCGTGCCGGTTCGCGGCGTCGTCTTCGACGTCGGCAATGTCATCGTGCGCTGGGACCCGCGCACGCTCTACGCCAAGATCTTCCCGGACCCGGCTGAGCGCGACTGGTTCCTGAGCCACGTCTGCACCATGGACTGGCACATCGCCCATGACGCGGGCACACCCTTCGCCGAGAACCGCGTCGGCCTGATCGCGCGATACCCCGAGCACGAGAGCGCCATCCGCGCCTGGCACGAGCGCTGGTGGGAGATGTTCTCCGGCGTCATCCCCGAGACCGAGGCCGCCATCGCCGAGATGGCCCGGCGCGGCGTGCCGATGTTCGGCCTCACCAACATGTCGGCCGAGACCTCCGAAGGCACCTTCGCCATGAGCCCGGCGTTCGCGCAGCTCACCGACATTGTGGTCTCCGGCGCGGTCGGCCTGGTGAAGCCCGATCCGCGCATCTTCGCGCTGACCGCCGAGCGCGCCGGCCTGGCGCCCGCCGAGCTGCTGTTCGTCGACGACTCGCGCCGCAACACCGACGCCGCGACCGCCGCTGGCTACCAAATCCACCTCTTCGACGACCCCGCGGCGCTGCGTCCCGCGCTGGTGGCGCACGGTCTGTTGTGAGCCGCCCGGCGCCCCGCTAGGGTCGCGGCGCTCACCCTCTCCAAGCCCCCAAGCCCAGAAAGCAGCGTTCCCGCCATGGCCGACGATTCCTCCAGCATCGAGACCCTCGGCACGACCGCGCAGGGCAAGCTGAAGAGCCTGATCGAGCGCATCGAGCGCCTGGAAGAAGACAAGGCCGCCGTCGCCGCCGACCTCAAGGAGGTCTATGCCGAGGCCAAGGGCGAAGGGTTCGACACCAAGATCATGCGCAAGGTGATCCGCCTGCGCAAATCCGACGCGGCCAAGCGCTCGGAGGAAGAAGCGCTGATCGAGCTCTACATTTCGGCGATCGGGGGCCTTTGAAGCGCACGGCGCCAGATCCGCGCGCCCAGGCCAAGCGGGCGGCGCTCAACGCCCTCAAACGGGCCCAGCGCGCCGCCGACCGCGCCGGCGTCACGCTTTCCGCCTGGGAGGGCGAGTTCCTGGGGTCCGTGGCCGAGCGCGTCACCACCTACGGCCGGGCCTTTGCCGATCCCGACAAGGGCGCGGCCGGCGCCGCGCTTTCCGCTCGCCAGGGGCTCAAGCTCAAAGAGATCGTGCAGAAAGCCAAGGGCAAGCCAAAGCAAAGCTTGCGCACACGTCGCCGACTTGGGAAATCTACCGATCCGGATTAGGTAGTTTCCTGCGAAGGGCGAGGCGCGCAACCTTGACGCGCTCGGCGACAACGAGGTTTCCTTGACACATCCCGCCCGGCTGCTCTCGGTGGCCAGCGCTTCGCCCCCTTACGAATTCGATCAGGCCGAGGTTGGCACGGAAGCGCGCCGCCTGTTCGGCAAGCGCTATCGCGACTTCGAGCGGCTGTTCCCGGTGTTCCGCAACACCGGCATCGAGCGTCGCCAGGGCGTCATGCCGATGGAGTGGTACTTCGAGGACCGTACCTGGCCCGAGCGCACGGCCGCTTACATCGATGGCGCGGTCGACCTCTTCTGCAAAGCCGCCTCTGCCGCGCTGGAGCGCGCCGACCTGCCGGCGTCCGAGATCGACACCATCGTCACCGTCTCCTCCACCGGCATCTCCACGCCCAGCCTGGAGGCCCGCGCCATGGGCCGCCTGGGCTTCCGCGAGGACGTGATGCGGGTGCCGGTGTTCGGCCTCGGCTGCGCCGGCGGCGTCACCGGCATGGCCATCGCCGGGCGCCTGGCCCAGTCGCGGCCGGGTTCCAACGTGCTGATGGTGGCGGTGGAGCTCTGCACGCTGGCCATCCGCCTCGACGAACTGACCAGCGCCAACATCGTCGCCACCGCGCTCTTCGGCGACGGGGCCGCGGCCTGCGTGATCCGCGCCGGCGACGGGGGCCTCGCCGAAATCGAGGGCTCGGCCGAACACACCTGGCCCGACAGTCTCGACATCATGGGCTGGAACGTCGATCCGCTCGGCTTCGGCGTCATCTTCGACCGCGCCATCCCCACCTTCGCCACCGCCAACCTCCGGCCCGCGATGGAAGCCAGCCTGGTGCGCATGGGCACCTCGATGGAGAACGTCGACCGCTTCGTCTGCCACCCCGGCGGCTCCAAGGTGATCGAGGCGCTGGAGAAGTCGCTGGACCTCGGCCAGGGCGCGCTCGACTTCGAGCGCGAGGTGCTGGCCGGCCACGGCAACATGTCCGCGCCCACCGTGCTCTTCGTGCTGGAGCGCGCGCTGGCGGCCAAGACGCAAGGGCGGATGATCCTCACCTCGCTGGGTCCTGGCTTCACCGCTTCGACGCTCGCGCTGGCGGCGTGATCGTCTCGATTGCGCTCTTGGCGCTGGTCACCGCCCAGCGGCTGGGCGAACTGGTGCTGGCGCAGCGCAACACCGCCCGCCTGAAGGCGCAGGGCGCCTACGAGGTCGCCCCTGGGCACTACCCGCTGATCGTCGCGCTGCACGCCGCCTGGCTCGCGGGGCTCTGGTGGCTCTGCTGGAACCGGCCGCTGAGCTGGCCGCCGGCGGCGCTCTTCCTCGCCATTGAGGGCCTGCGGGTCTGGACCCTGATGAGTCTCGGCCCGCGCTGGACCACCCGCATCATCATCCTGCCCGGCGCCCCGCTGGTGCGTCGCGGCCCCTACAGGTTCTTCCCCCACCCCAACTACGCCGTGGTCTGCGCCGAGATCGCCGTGCTGCCGCTGGTCTGGGGCTTCTGGGGCTACGCGCTGCTGTTCACCGCGCTGAATGCCGCGATCCTGTTCGTGCGGATCAGGGCTGAGAATGCGGCGCTGGCGACCCTCCCTCCCCTTCGTGGGGAGGGCAAGACCGCGTAGCGGTCGGGGTGGGGAAGCCAGATGGCGGCGAGGCTGTCTTCGGACACCCCCACCCGGTCCCTGCGGGACCACCCTCCCCATGAAGGGGAGGGAAGGGGCTACATCGCCTCTTTCACCTGCTCCTCCAGCCCCTGTTCGCGCACCTTGCGATAGAGCGTGGAGCGGCCGATGCCGAGGCGGCGGGCGACTTCGCTCATGTGGCCGGCGTAGATCTCGATGGCCAGCTGGATCAGGTCGCGCTCGATGTCTTCCAGCGTGCGCAGGTGGCCGCGCTCATCGAGGATCTTCACCGGCGCCGTCGTCGGCATGTCGGCGGCGAGATCGGCCACCGTCAGCGGCGTGGACATCGCCGGCAGCATCGCCGGCGCATCGGCGGCGGGCGCCGGCGGCAGACTGAGGCCGGAGATGGCCGGGAAGTCGTGCGGCTGCAGGTAAGGTGCGTCGGCCAGGATGATGGCGCGGTAGATGGCGTTCTCAAGCTGGCGCACGTTGCCGGGCCAGTCGAAGCCGCACAGCATCTGCAGCGTCTCTGGCGACGCCCCGGCGACCCGGCGGCCTTCTTCCAGATTGAAGCGGCGCACGAACGCTTCGGTGAGCGCCGGGATGTCCTCGCGCCGGTCGCGCAGCGCCGGCGCCTCCACCGGATAGACGTTCAGCCGGTAGTAGAGGTCCTCGCGGAAGCGGCCCTCGGCGACCGCCTGCGACAGGTCGCGGTTGGTGGCCGACAGGATGCGCACGTCCACCTTCACCGGCCGCTTGGCGCCGACGGGGTCGATCTCGCTCTCCTGCAGCGCCCGCAGCAGCTTCACCTGCATGTCCAGCGGCAGCTCGCCCACTTCGTCGAGGAACAGGGTGCCGCCGTTGGCTTCCTGGAACTTGCCCAGGTGCTTGTCGGAGGCGCCGGTAAAGCTGCCCTTCTCGTGGCCGAACAGGATCGACTCGACCAGGTTCTCCGGGATCGCCCCGCAGTTCACCGCCACGAAGGCGCGCCCGGCGCGCTCGGAGCAGCCGTGGATGGCCCGCGCGATCACTTCCTTGCCGGCGCCGCTCTCGCCGGTGATCAGCACCGGGATCGAGCTCTTGGCCGCCCGCTCGCCCAGGCGCTTGACCAGTCGCATGGCCGGTCCCTCGCCGATCAGGTCGTCGAAGGTGGTGCGCCCGCCGGCGTGCTTCTTCAGCCGGTCGACCTCGGTGCGGAAGGCGCCCATGGAAAGCGCGTTGCCGATGGAAACCAGGATCCGTTCCGGGCTCGCCGGCTTGACGAAAAAGTCGCAGGCGCCCGAGCGCATCGCCTCGACCACGGTGTCGATGCCGCCGGTGGCGGTGACCACGATCACCGGCTGAGCGAAGCCGCGCTGGCGCATGTCGGCCAGCGTTTCCTGGCCGGTCATCCCCGGCATCACCAGGTCCAGCAGCACCACGTCAGCGGGCGCGCCGGAGGCCAGGTGGTCCAGCGCCGCGCGGCCGCCGTCGGCGTGCGCGACGCGGAAGCCCTCGCGCTCCAGCACCGCCTGGATCAGTCGCCGCTGCGTCGGGTCGTCATCGACGACCAGGACCGTCTTGTTCATCAGGCACACCCACCGAATTGGCTGTTCGTCCAACATGGGACGACGCTCGTTTTGTGCCTTCCTGATACAGGCGCCGGGTAAAGGCGGGGTTTCGGAAGCCTGAGCGCGGGGTTAACGGCGGCGGGCCGGCCGGCCTATGATGACACCGGTTTCCGAACGGGGAGATGCGGGTGGTGAAAGCGCAGCTACTGGGACTGGCGCTGGCGGCGATGGGATTCGCGGCGCCGGCCGCGCCGGTGTCTCCGGCCGGCCCCGGCCACGAGGTGATCGTGCTCTGGCCGGCGGGCGCGCCGGGCGGCGAGGCGGTCACGGCGCAGGAGCGCGTGGTGGAGCGCAGCCAGCCGCCGGCGCTGCGCGACCGCTACATCGAACATGTGCGGGTCCCCACCCTGGTGGTGTTCAAGCCGGCGCACCCCACCGGCGCATCGCTGCTGATGGCCCCTGGCGGCGGCTACAAGTGGGTGGTGATGGACAAGGAGGGCTACGAAGCGGCCGAGCGCTTCGCCGCCGCTGGCCTCACGACTTACGTCCTTGCTTACCGCCTGCCGGGCGACCACTGGGCCGCGGGGCCCGACGTGGCGCTGCAGGACGCGCAGCGGGCCATGCGGCTGATCCGGGGGCGGGCCGGCGACGGCCCCGTCGGCGTGATCGGCTTCTCCGCCGGCGGCCACGTAGCGGGCTACCTGGCCGAGAAGTTCGACAAGCCGGTCTACGCCCCGGTGGACGACGCCGACAAACTGTCCGCCCGCCCCAGTTTCGCGGTGCTGATGTACCCGGTGGCGACTATGCGCGATCCGTTCGTCCACGCCGGCTCCCGCGCCGAGCTGCTGGGGCCTGCGCCCAGCGCCGCCGACGAGGCCGCCTATTCCCTGGAGAGCAACGTGCGGCCGGACATGCCGCCGACTTTCCTGGTCCAGGCCATCGACGACCAGTCCGTGCCGGTGGAGAACACGCTGCAGCTGTTCGCCGCTCTGCGCGCCGCCAAGGTCCCCACCGAGCTGCACCTCTTCGAAGAAGGCGGCCACGGCTTCGGCATCCGCTACGCCGTGGGCAAGCCCGCGGCGGCCTGGCCGGACCTGGTGCTGGCGTGGCTGAAGCGCCACGGCTTCACCAGCTGACGCCCGCCGCAGTTCCGCGTCGGGCCCAGAGGCGCTAGATGGCCCGATGAACGCGCCCGTGAGACCGCCGCCCAAAGGCCACAACCCGGCCCTGCCCGAGTGGGACCTGGGCGACCTCTACGCGGACCGCGAAGATCCTCGCATCGCCGCCGACCTCGACGCAGCCGCCAAGGCCAACACTGACCTGGCCGCGCTGAAGGGCGCCTTCGTTGCGGCGCGCGCCACGCCGGCCGCGCTGGGCGAGCTGATCGCCCGCGGCGTCGCGCTCTTCGAGGACGCCGTCAACAAGCTCTGGGGCGTCGGCGCCTACGCCAGCCTGGCCGCCTCCACCGCCCGCGACGATCCGGCCTGGTCGCGTTTCGAGGCCGACGTGCGCGCCCGCTCCTCGCAGATCGGCGCCGAGAGCCTGTTCTTCAGCCTCGAACTCAACCAGCTCACTGACGCCGAGCTGGACGCCGCCCTGGCCGCTCACACGCCGGCCCAGCGCTGGCGCCCCTGGCTGCGGCGCGTCCGCCTCGGCCGTCCGCATGAACTGACCGGCGATCTCGAGCGTATGCTGGTCGACCGCGCCCCCGCCGTCGCCAACTGGGTGCGGCTCTACGACGAGACCCTGGCGACACTGGACGTGCGCTTCGGGTCCGAACACCTGACGTTGTCCGAGGCGCTCAACCGCCAGTCCGATCCTGACGCCGGCCGCCGCCGCGCCGCCGCCAACGGCCTCGCCAAGGCGCTCGACGCCAAGGCCGGCGTGCTGACCCTCGCGCTCAACACTCTCGCTTTCGAGAAGCAGGTGGAAGACCGCTGGCGCCACTACGCCACCCCCGCCGCCAGCCGCCACGTCGCCAACGAAGTCGACGCCGAAGCGGTGGCCGCGCTGGAAGCGGCTGTCGTCGCCAGCTACCCCCGCCTCAGCCACCGCTACTACGCCCTGAAAGCCAGGCTCATGGGCAAGCGCCGGCTCGACCATTGGGACCGCAACGCCCCGCTCAGCGCCGCCCAGCCCCGCCGCTACGACTGGGCCGACGCCAAGGGCATCGTGCTCACCTCGTTCCGTCACCTGGCCCCGCGCTTCGCCGACACCGCAGAGCGCTTCTTCGACGCGCCCTGGATCGACGCCGCGCCGCGCGCCGGCAAGCAATCGGGCGCCTATTCGCACCCGGTCACCTCCGAGCGGCACCCGTACGTCTTTCTCAACTACATGGGCGAGCGGCGCGACGTGCTGACCCTCGCCCACGAACTCGGCCACGCCGTGCACCAGACGCTGGCCGCCCCGCAGGGCACCCTCCTGGCCGACACGCCGCTGACCCTGGCCGAGACCGCCTCGATCTTCGGCGAAGGCCTGGTGTTCGAGCGGCTGCTGGCCGACGCCTCAGGCGCCGAGCGCCGCGACCTGCTCGCCGGCAAGATCGAGGACGCGCTCAACACCGTGGTGCGCCAGATCGCCTTCCACCGCTTCGAGACCCGCTTCCACGACGCCCGGGCCAAGGGTGAGTTGTCGGCCGGCGAGATTGGCGGCATCTGGACGGAGGCGATGAGCGAAAGCCTCGGCCCCGCGGTGAAGCTGAACGCCGGCTACGAGGTCTACTGGTCTTACGTCAGCCACTTCGTGCACGCGCCGTTCTACGTCTACGCCTACGCCTTCGGGAATCTGCTGGTGGAAGCGCTGATGGCGGCGCGCCAGCAGCGCCCGGAAGGCTTCACACAGCGCTACGAAGACCTGCTCGCGGCGGGTGGTGCGCGCACCTATGTGGAGGCCCTGGCGCCCTTCGGCCTCGACCCTCGCGATCCGGCCTTCTGGCAGGCGGGGTGCGCCAGGCTGGAGCGGCTGGTGGACGAGTTCGAAACCCTGATCTGATGGCTCTCGATCCGGAACGTGATCGGCTTAGCGGCCGCGTGGCGCGGTTCGCTCGCGTCGGCGCTGGCGCGGCCGGCGCGGCGGCCACCATCGGCGCCAACGCCATCTTCGGCGGCGGCGACGTCAACGCCCGCAACGCCCGGGCGGTGAAAGAGGCGCTGGGCCAGCTGAAGGGCCCGCTGATGAAGGTGGCGCAAATGGCCACCACCATCCCCGACCTGCTGCCGCCGGAGTTCGCCGAGGAGCTGGCGCACCTGCAGGCCAACGCCCCGCCGATGGGTCCCGCCTTCGTCCGCCGCCGCATGGCCGCCGAGCTGGGGCCGGCTTGGCAGTCGAAGTTCGCCAGCGTCGACCAGACCCCGGCGGCCGCTGCGTCTCTGGGCCAGGTGCATCGCGCCACCGGCCTCGACGGCCGCGCCCTGGCCGTGAAGCTTCAGTACCCGGAGATGCAGAGCGCGGTGGAGACTGACCTGGCGCAGATGCGCACGGTGATGGCGCTGGGCCGGCGCATGTTCGGCGCCGTCGACACCACCGAGATCGGCGAGGAGATCAGCGCCCGCATCCGCGAGGAGTTGGACTACGCCCGCGAAGCCAAGGCGATGGCGCTCTATCGCAACTTCTTCGCCGAGCGCGGCGACGTGGTCGCCCCTGAGCCGATCCTCGAGCTATCCACCGGCCGCCTCATCACCATGACCTGGCTCGAAGGCCGCGGTCTCGGCGACTTCGAGGCCGCGGGCCAGGATCTGCGCAACCGCCTCGCCGCGTTGCTCTTCGACGCGTGGTGGGCGCCGCTTATCCGCATCGGCGTCATCCACGGCGACCCGCACCTCGGCAACTACTCCTTCGCCGGCGAGCGGCTGAACCTGCTGGACTTCGGCTGCATCCGCATCTTCCCGCCCAGCTTCGTCGAAGGCGTGCTGCGCCTCTATCGCGCCCTTATCGACGACGACCACGAAGCGCAGGCCGAGGCCTATCGGATCTGGGGCTTCAAGAGCGTCAGCCGCCCGCTGATCGAGGCGCTGAACATCTGGGCCCGCTTCATCTACGGCCCGTTGCTGGAAGACCGTGTGCGCACGGTCGCCGACGGGATCGCGCCCGGCATGTACGGCCGCCGCGAGGCCTTTCAGCTGAAGCAGGCGCTGGAGGCGCAGGGCCCGGTCACCGTGCCGCGCGAGTTCGTGTTCATGGAGCGCGCCGCCATCGGCCTCGGCGCCGCCTTCCTGCGCCTGGGCGCCGAAATGAACTGGCGCCGGCACTTCGAAGCCACGCTGGCCGACTTCTCCGTCGAGGCGCTGGCCCAGCGGCAGGCCGCGGCGCTGGAGGCCGTGGGGCTAGCCTGACGCACTCTGCTGCGCCGCCTTGCGCCAGGCGGCGGGCGGCGCGCCTTGGGCCTTCGCGAACGCCCGGTTGAACGCCGCTTCGCTGCCGTAGCCAGCGTCGTGCGCGATCGCGGCGATGCTCTGGCCGGTGGTGCTGAGGGCGACGCCCGCGAGGCACAGGCGCCAATCCCGCAGGTAGCGCATCGGGGACGTGCCAAGCACCGTCTCGAAGCGCTCGGTCATGGCGCTGCGCGAGAGGCCGCCGACGCTCGCGAAGGCTTCCAGCGTCCAGTCGCGCCCAGGGTCGGCATGCACTGCCGCCAGGCACCGCGCCAGCGCCGGATCGGTCATGGCCGCGAGCCAGCCCCGGGCGCCGGGCCGCGCCGCTTCGAAGTGGTGGCGCAGCACCTCGATGAAGGTGATCTCGGTCAGCCGCTCAAGCACCGAGACGCCGCCGGCCCGGGGATGGTCCACTTCGGCGACGATCCGCTCGATGGTGGCCCGCAGCCAGCCGAAGTTGTCGCCTCGGGTGCGCACGTGCAGCAGCGTCGGCAGGGCCTCGCGCAGCGGCTGGAAGCTGGCCGCGGCGAATTCGAGGTAGCCGCAAAGCAGCCGCACGCCCTGGCCGCCGGCGCCGTATCTTAGCACCGGAACCTCACGCCAGGGCCGTGGCGGCAGGTCATCCACCGGCGCGACCTGGAGGCCGCCGTCTCCAGCGCCCAGCTGGTGGCCCGTCCCGAACGGAAAGGCGACCACGTCGCCCTGGGCGAGCTCGACGGTGCGGCCTTCCAGTTTCAGCCAGCACGATCCCTGCGCCACGATGTGGAAGGGCGTTGCGCCGCCGGGCCGCGCCAGGCGCGCCAGCGAAGGCGCGGCGTCGGTCTGCCAGTCGCCGCACGGCATGAAGCAGAACTGCACCGACCCCGACAGTCGCACCGCCCGCAGCACCGCGGACAGCACGTCGTCGGCGAGCGGCGGCGTTTCGATCAATTGGTTCGGCAGCCTGGCCAAAGACCTTGGTCCCCGGTGCGCATAGCTCTGCGCTCACGCACTCAAGAGGAGACTATCGTGGCGGTACAAGCGGACAAGGTCGTGATCCTGATGACCAAGGGCATCGACTCCGAACTCTCGTCGGTGGGGTTCACCATCGCCAACGGCGCCATCACCGCCGGGCTGCAGGCTTCGGTCTTTCTCACCAGCGCCGCCGTCGACCTGGTCCGGCGCGGCGGCCAGGCGCTGACGCAGGTTGCGCCGCTCGAGCCGCTCGCGGCGCTGATCGCCGACTTCCAGAGCCGCGGCGGGGTCATCTGGGTCTGTCCGCCCTGCGCCAAGACCCGCGGCTACGAGGCGTCCGACCTGCTCGACGGCGTTGTCGTCACCGGGGCCAGCGCGATGTTCGCGGCGGTCAAGGACGGTGCGGTGACGCTCTCGTTCTGACGCCGCGGGCGGCGCTGACGCCCCACCTGCTGTGATCTGGCCCTGGCTCGAAGCCGTACGAGCAGCGGTCATGCGACGGCGCGCCGCACGCGCTCGCCTCCCAGGCGTGTTATTTCAGTATCGCAACAAGCGTGGCCCTTGGAGCCGGCGGTAAGGTCGAAGTGTCGAGAGCGCTGCGCAATATTGTCCGAGCCGTCGTTGTCCTGGCGGTCGCCGCCGCTGCCGCCAGCGCGTCGGCCGAGTCCGAGTTGGACCGTCACGCCTGCATCCCCTCCGTGCTGCGACTCTGCCCCCGGCAAGCGATGATGGGCGACCGCGACGGGGCCATGCGCTGCCTGTTCGCGCGCCTCGCCGAGGCGTCGGCTGAGTGTCAGGCAGTGGTGCGGGGCAACGCGCCGGCTGTCGCGATGAAGGCGCCGACGGAGGTTTCGCCGCCGGTCCGCCAGAACGTCGCTAGAGCGGGCTGACGCGCCGGCCGCGCTTGAATCGGCCGCGCGAGGCATTACATTCGGTAATGTGTCGCCGCCCGTCCGCGCGGGTCTCGACGCGCGATCTTTGACTTCGTTTAGAAAAACTCTGACGGCAATCCGACCGTCCCGCGCGTCGCCACAATTTGGGCGCCGTTAGCAACGGTGATTTACGGTGGATGCTCCGGTCCCGAAACACTGTGGCTGAGAGGTTTTCTGCGTCCCTAGCGCACCCGCTCGCCCCGCGCTCCCCCGTCTGCACGCCCATCTCGGGGTCGTCGGGATAGTGCACGGTCTCGACGCCAACGTAGCGCGTGCCGACGGCGAGGTAGCTGGCTGGAGCGTCTGAGAAGTTCGCCAGGTGGTGCGCGTTGGCCTCGCCGGCCGGGAAGCCGACGTAGTCGCCCGCGATGAGCGCATGCTCGCCGTCGTCGTCGATCAGCGTCAGCTGGCCCTCCAGCACGAACACGAACTCGTCCTCCTGCTCGTGCCAGTGCCGCAGCGCCGAGCGGGCGCCCGGCGCCAGGGTCATGTGGTTGACGCCGAACTGGGTGAGGCCCACCGGGCGGCCGAGCTGCGCCGCCGCCTGGCCCACGTACCACTCCGGATGGATGGTGCGAGCGCCGACCGGCGAGCCGGCCGGCGTGTCCCTCAGCCGCCCGATCCGGCTCACGCTCGGACCGCGGTGATCTCGACCCCGGCCGCCGCGGCGTGCGGCGCCAGCGCCGACGGTTTCTCCACCCGGATGCGGGCTCTCGTCACTTTCGGCTCTTCCAGCAGGCTCTCGGCCAGATGATGGGCGAAGGTCTCGACCAGGCCCCGGTGGCCGGCGGCGGCCACCTCCCGCGCCTTGGTGGCGATCACCTCGTAGTTGACGGTCTCCGAGAGCTGGTCCCAGGCGGTGATGGCGACATCGAGTTCGACGTCGATGACCAGCGTCTGCGCGCGGCCCTTCTCGTGCTTGTAGACCCCGATCTGGGCGTCGACGGCGAGGCCGCGGACAAACACCTTGGTGATGACGATCTTGCTGGCGGGAAGCTCCTGTCCGGTTGGCTGAGGCAGCGTCATGGCGGCCCATCGATGATGTCGGGCGTCCTCCAGCCCAGGTGCTGGCCGCCATCGACGGCGATCATCTGGCCGGTCACCGACGGGGCGTCAATCAGGTAGGCGAGGGCGTGAGCGATCTCGTCCGGGCTCGGCCCATGTTGCAACAGCACGGCGGCGCTCTCCGCCGCGAACACCTCGGGCGACTGGTGCGTCGAGGGCAAGGTGGGGCCGGGCGCAATCGCGTTGACCCGTACCCGAGGCGCCAGGCCCTGCGCCAGCATCCGCGTCGCGGCCCAGAGCCCCGCCTTGCTGACCGCATAGCTGAAGAACTGCGGCGTGGGCCTGAGCACCCGCTGGTCGATGATGTTGACCACCTGGCCCTGCGTGCGGTCCGGCAGTTGCGCGGCGAAGGCCTGGGCCAGCAGCACTGGCGCCCGCAGGTTCACGGCCATCGCCGCGTCCCAGGTGTGCGGCGTCAACGTGGCGATCAGGTCTTCCTCGAACACCGAGGCGCAGTTGACCAGCAAGGTCAGCGCGGCCGGCGCGGCGGCGATCAGGCGGCGGCAAGCGTCGGTCTCGGCGAGGTCGGCGGCGCAGATCGCGGCTTCGCGGCCCAGGTCACACACCATTTCAGCCGTTTCGGCGGCGGCGTCAGCGGAGCGGTGGTGGTGCACGACCACGTCGAAGCCGGCGCCCGCCGCGGTCAGCGCCAGCGCCCGGCCGATGCGTCGGCCCGCGCCGGTGACCAGCGCCCAGCCGCGATCAGTCGAAGCGGCCAAACTCGTAGCGATTGATCGCCGCGATCGCGACGACGAAGATCAGGATCGCAAAGATCGCTTCCATGGGGCCTCCGGCGGTTCGGGTCCGCAAATCCCCCGGCGCCGGCCCGCCGTCAAGGCCTGCGGCTGTGCAGGCATGAAACCTGGGCTTAATAGCGAGCCATGATCTGGCCCCGCCGTCTGCAGCCGATCGTGAGGCCGCTCTACCAGGCCTATTCCCGCGTCAGCCGCGGCATGACGCTGGGCGTGCGCGCCGTCGCCTTCAATCCCGCCGGCGAGATAGTGCTGGTGGAGCACACCTACACGCCCGGCTGGCACCTGCCGGGTGGCGGCGTCGAGCGTGGCGAGACCGGCGAGGAAGCGGTGGTCCGTGAGCTTCAGGAGGAAGCCGGGTTGAAAGCCATTGGCCGGCCGAAGCTGCTGGCCGTCCACGCCAATCACAGCACCTTCAAAGGCGACCACGTTCTGGTCTACCGCATCGACGCCTGGGAGCCGTGCGAGGCGCGCGCCGATGGCGAGATCCATCAGGTCGCCTGGTTTGCACCGGACGCGCTGCCGCCGGGCGTGACCGCGGCGACCCGCCGGCGCATCGCCGAAGCGGTGGGCGGCGACGCCGCCGCGCGATAGTGATACCATCGAACTTTCGTCGAAGGCGGGCCCTTCAGAAACTCTGGGGCCTGCGCCCCCTTCCCGTCTGATCGCCGATCACTAATATGCGCCGCCTGTCGAGACCCCTGTGGATAACTTGGGGCTCGGGTGGGATGCGCCCTAGGAGGACCCATGCGCGAATACATGAAGTTCTACATCGACGGCCATTGGGTCGACCCGGTGACGCCAAAGTCGATGGACGTGATCAATCCGGCCACCGAGGCCGTCGCCGGTCACATCTCCGCCGGCTCCGCCGCCGACGTGGACAAGGCGGTGGCCGCGGCGCGCAAGGCGTTCGAGACTTGGTCCAAGACCAGCCGCGAGGAGCGTCTGGAGTTGCTGCAGCGGGTCCTGGCCGAGTACCAGAAGCGCTACGGCGACGTCGCCAAGGCGATCACCGAGGAAATGGGCGCGCCGGCCAGTCTGGCGTCCACGGCCCAGGCCGGCATCGGCGCGGCGCACCTGAACGCTGGCATGGCCGTCCTCAAGGACTTCAAGTTCGAGGAAGACCGCGGTCCGACCCGCATCGTCAAAGAGCCGATCGGCGTCTGCGGCATGATCACGCCCTGGAACTGGCCGATCAACCAGATCGCCTGCAAGGTGGTGCCGGCGCTGGCCACGGGCTGCACCATGGTGCTGAAGCCGTCGGAAGAAGCGCCGTTCAGCGCTTACATCTGGGCCGAGGTGATGGACGCGGCGGGTGTGCCCGCTGGCGTCTTCAACATGGTCAACGGCACCGGCCCTGAAGTCGGCGCGGCGATCTCGTCGCACCCCGGCATCGACATGGTGTCGTTCACCGGCTCGACCCGCGCCGGCGTCGAAGTGGCCAAGGCCGCTGCCCCGACCGTCAAGCGCGTGGCGCAGGAACTGGGCGGCAAGAGCCCCAACATCGTGCTGGACGACGACGCCTTCGCCAAGGGCGTCGGGCGTGGCGTCGCCTCGATGATGCCGAACTCCGGCCAGTCCTGTAACGCGCCCTCGCGCATGCTGGTGCCGAAGACCCGCATGGACGAGGCGATCACGGTCGCGCGCGAAGCCGCCGGCCAGGTCACCGTCGGCGACCCGAACGGCAACAGCCAGCTCGGGCCCGTGGTCAACAAGACCCAGTTCGACAAGATCCAGAAGCTGATCCAGGCCGGCATCGATGAGGGGGCGACCCTGGTCATCGGCGGCACGGGCCGGCCCGAGGGTCTGCCCAAGGGCTACTATGTGAAGCCCACGGTGTTCGCCAACGTGACCAACGACATGACCATCGCGCGCGAGGAGATCTTCGGCCCGGTGCTGTCGATCCTGGGCTACGACAGCCTCGATCAGGCCATAGATATCGGCAACGACACCGAGTACGGCCTGGCCGCCTACGTGCAGTCCGGCGACATCGAGAAGGCCCGCAAGGTGGCGTCGAAGCTGCGCGCGGGCCAGGTGTCGATCAACGGCGGCGGTGGCGACCTGATGGCCCCCTTCGGCGGCTACAAGATGAGCGGCAACGGGCGCGAGTGGGGCGACTTCGCCTTCCACGAGTTCCTGGAAACCAAGGCCGTGCTCGGCTACGCGCCAAAGCAAGCCGCGGAGTAGGCGCTAACGCGCTCATCCCGATTGAAGGGGTCGCCCACAGGGGCGACCCCT
>DASXZG010000104.1:0-2320 GCA_036502045.1 Caulobacteraceae bacterium
GGCGTCGAGTATCCCATCGTGCAGGCGCCGATGGGCTGGATCGCCCGGGCGCAGCTGGCGTCCGCCGTCTCCAACGCCGGCGGCCTTGGCATCATCGAGACCTCGTCGGGCGAGCTGGATGCGGTGCGCGAAGAGGTGGCCAAGATGCGCCGCCTCACCTCCAGGCCGTTCGGGGTCAACATCGCCCAGGCCTTCGTCCGCGACCCGGACATTGTCTCCTTCGTGGTCGACCAAGGGGTGAAGTTCGTCACCACCTCCGCCGGCGATCCCAACCGCTACTGCAAAGCGCTGAAGGACGCGGGCCTGACCGTGTTCCACGTGGTGCCGTCGCTGGCCGCCGCGCAGAAGGCCATCGAGGCCGGCGTCGACGGGCTGGTGGTGGAAGGCGGCGAGGGCGGCGGCTTCAAGAACAGCCGCGAGGTCGCCACCATGGTGCTCTTGCCCCTGGTCTGCTCGAAAGTGGGCGTGCCGGTGATCGCCGCCGGCGGCGTCGTCGATGGCCGCAGCATGGCCGCGGCGTTCGCGCTGGGCGCCGAGGGCGTGCAGATGGGCACGCGCATGGTCTCCGCGGCCGAGAGCCCGGTCCACCACAACTGGAAAGACGCCATCCTGGCGGCGAAGGAGACCGACACGGTGTTCCTCAACCGCTTCGGCCCCGGCCCGGCGCTGCGAGCCCTGCGCACCGAGAAGACCACCGCGTTCGAGAAGCAGCCGCCGGAAACGCCGATCATGGGCGAGTTCGGCCACGCCAAGGACCTCTACTTCGGCGGCGACATGGAAGCTTCGATCGCTCTCTCCGGCCAGGTCGCCGGGCGCATCGACGAAGTAAAGCCGGTGGCCCAGATCATCGCCGAGACCGTGGCCGAGTTCGAAGCGATCACCGCGCAACTGGGCGCAAAGTACGGGGCCAGGGCTCACGCCTGACGCCCCCTTCGGCCCTCCGGGCCACTTCCCCTGAGGGGGAAGAGAGTTCGGTGTTCGGCCCTCCGGGCCACTTCGCCCTGTGGGGGAAGAGATCGGTGTTCAATCTCCTCCCCCGCCGCAGGTGGGGGAGGGGGACCACGAAGTGGTGGAGGGGGCAGCGCCGCCGTCCGCCGACAAGGAGGCTCTGATGCCCGACACTCACGACGCCGCCTCGATGCAGGCGCTGCTGGCCAAGCAGAAGGCCGCCAACCTGCGCGACGGCGCCCCCAGCGCCGAGAAGCGCATCGAGCGGCTGGATCGCTGCGTCGGCCTCCTCGTCGACTACCGCAAGCAGATCGAGGACGCGCTGAACGAAGACTTTGGCGCTCGCTCCAAGGAGGCCACCGCCTTCACCGACGTCGCCTCGTCCATCGGCCCGCTGCAGCACGCCAAGGCCAAGCTGAAAGGCTGGATGAAGACCGAGAAGCGCGCGCCGTCGCCCGCGCTGCTCAGCCTCTTCGGCGCCAAGGCCGAGGTACGCTACCAGCCCAAGGGCGTGGTGGGCGTGATCAGCCCCTGGAACTTCCCGGTGAACCTCACCTTTACCCCGCTCGCCGGCATCCTCGCCGCCGGCAACCGGGTGATGATCAAGCCGTCTGAGTACACGCCGGCCACATCGGCGCTGATGGCGCAGATGTTCGGCGGCGCCTTCTCCGACGAAGAGATCGCGGTGATCACCGGCGGCCCCGAGGTCGGCCAGGCCTTCGCCGGCCTCGCCTTCGACCACCTGCTCTTTACCGGGGCCACCGGCATCGCCCGCCACGTCATGCGCGCCGCCGCCGAGAACCTGACGCCGCTGACGCTGGAGCTGGGCGGCAAAAGCCCGGTGATCGTCGGCCGCTCCGCCGACCTCGCCACCGCCGCCGCGCGCATCATGAACGGCAAGACCCTCAACGCCGGCCAGATCTGCCTCGCGCCCGACTACGTGCTGGCCCCCAAGGATAAGCTCGACGGGTTCGTCACCGAGGCCCGCGCCTCGGTGACCAAGATGTTCCCCACCATCCGAGACAACCCCGACTACACCGCCATCATCGCCACCCGACACTACGAACGGATCATGGGCTACATCGAGGACGCCCGGGCCAAAGGCGCGCAGATCGTGGAGCTGAAGCCGGAAGGCGAGGACTTCAGCCAGCAGGAGCACCGCAAGATCCCGCCGACGCTGATCATCGACGCCACCGACGACATGACGGTGATGCAGGAAGAGATCTTCGGCCCGGTGCTGCCGGTGAAGACCTACGAGGGCGTCGACGAGGCCATCGCCTACGTCAACGCTCACGACCGCCCGCTGGGGCTCTACTACTTCGGCGACGACGCGGCCGAGCGCGAGAAGGTGCTCACCGCCACCACCTCCGGC
>DASXZG010000105.1:0-33813 GCA_036502045.1 Caulobacteraceae bacterium
GGCAGAAGGTCCTTGATCCGATCCCATTGGTCGTCGCGCAGGCCATAGCGGCGCATCGGTCAGCTCCGAATCAGCTGACCCGCTATGAATCACTCAGATTCCTCCAAGGGAATCCGCTAATTGAGGACGCGCCCTAGCTAGGCCGAAAGCGTTCCAAACAATGTTTAGGAGGGGACGCAAGACGGCGGCGACATCCACATTAGGTCCCTCAAGGACAAACTCAGGAAAAGCCACAGTCTCTTCTTCAAGTGGTGGGGTCTCGTAGAAGCCTCCGCCAAACTCGGTCGGCGTACGCATGCGTAGCCCCTTCGCATCGCAAATTGAGAGCATCGCGAAAGTAGGGAAGGCAATCCCGTAGGAGTCTTGCAGCGCCAAATACCTTGTGACGCCTCTGACAACCGCGTTCGCGAGTGGGACTGAAGCCAGGTAGCGCCCAGCGTCAGCCTCTGCAGCGCAACTCGTCCCCTCGTAGGCACCAGATCGGAAGACTTGGGCATATTCGCTTGTCGGCACGGTCTCGCCCGCGACCACAAGTAGACCGAACAGGTTTACCCGTGGACGGTTGTCTCCGAAGCCGCGAAGCGGCAACGGCATGTGAGTCCCCTCCGCGATCATGGTAACAATGTCGAGCAAATCCCTATTCGCGAAGGATGGGAGCGGAGCAAGGTGCAGGACGACGACCGGCCCCGGGTGAAGCGGGACTGGTGTGGCGCCGTTGGTGATCCTCAACAGACGCTCGGTCCTAAAGGCCTCGATACGCTGCACTGCGTTTTCACGAAGACCGAACGCTGCGCGCAGTTCGCTGACTCCAAGCGGGACCGTCGCTGCCGACGTGCGGACGTAGAAATGATTGTCGGCTCGGCTTCGATGAGGCCCAGTCCAACTTTGCGCAACTCGAATCACGATTGCCCAGCGACCGTAGCCACAATCGATTTCACGTAGATCAACCCGAGGAAGGGGCGGCTCGACCAGCGACGCGATGACCTGTTCTATTTGTAGTTTGTAGGCGTCGATATCCGGAAGCAGCACGCCAGGCACATCGACCGCGACGCCTGCTTTTTCCACCACCCCGAGGACAAGATCGCCGCCCGACGCGTTTGCAAGGCCTGTGACGCTCGCCACAAGCTTTCGCGCTCCTCCGTCGCGCGTTGGCAGCTCTCGCTTGAATTCCAATGTCTTGCTCTCCCGCGCGGTGCCTTTAAGCGCAAGGAGGTCGGACAATTCGATTTCGTTGATCGACTTGGATATCATTGGCGCTATCTGGCGTTGGGCTCGCCGCCTGTTCCGGAATTGAATGTGTAGTACGGCAGTTCGGGTTGCTGGATCACCCGACGGACGACGGTCAGCAGGCTTGGCCAGCGCAGGCGCCCAGCCCCTTAAACCCTCACCGCCCCCGCCACGCCCCCCTCCGCCTGCGCTGCTGACAGCGCCGTCATGTTTACGATCCCGCGCGCCGTCACCGCTGGCACCAGCACGTGCAGCGGTTTCTGCATGCCCAGCAGCAAGGGGCCCACCTGGAGCGCCTCGGTGGTGGCCGAGAGCAGCGTCAGGGCGATGTTGGCGGCGTCGATGTTGGGCATGATCAGCAGGTTGGCGCGGCCTTGGATGGGGCTGTCGAGGACGAAGCGTTGGCGCAGGGTTTCGGTGAGGGCCGCGTCGGCGTGCATTTCGCCGTCGACTTCGAGGTCGGGGGCGCGGTCGCGGACCAGGCGCACGGCCTCGCGCATCTTGCGGGCGCTGGGGCTGTTGCTGGCGCCGAAGTTGGAGTGGCTGATGAGGGCCAGCTTGGGGGCGAGGCCGAAGCGGGCGACGGCTTCGGCGGCCAGGATGGTCATCTGAGCGATCAGCTCGGCGTCGGGCTCGACGTTGACGTGGGTGTCGCTGATGAAGAGCGGGCCCGAGGGCAGGATCAGGCAGGCGATGGAGGAGAGCCGGGCGACGCCGCGGCGGCGCGGCACGATGGGCACGACGTCGGTGAAGTGGCGCCACCAGTCGCCGTCGCCGCCGATCAGGGCGGCGTCGGCCTCTCCCCCCATGAGCAGGAGCGCGGCGGCGACGCTGCGTGAGGCGACGGCGCGTGCGGCGGCGGTGATCGGCGGCACGCCGCGGCGGGCGGCCAGGCGCTGGTAGCGAGCGACCATAGGGGCGAAGAGATCGGCCTCGGACTCGGGGTCGATGACGCGGACAGCGCCGCCGAGGTCTAGCTTGAGGCCGAGGCGGGTGGCGGCGGCCTCGATGGCGGCGTGGCGGCCGATGAGGATGGGCTGGGCCAGGCCCTCGCTGAGCACGGTCTGCACCGCGCGCAGCACCCGGTCGTCCTCGCCCTCGGCGTAGACCACGCGCCGGGCGGCCTGGCGGGCGAGGTCGAACACCGGGCGCATCAGCTGGCCGGAGCGGTAGACGAAGGGCTCCAGCGAGCGGCGGTAGGCCTCGAGGTCGGCGATGGGGGCGCGGGCGACACCGCTCTCGGCCGCGGCCTTGGCGACGGCGGGGGCGATGTGGAGGATGAGGCGCGGATCGAACGGGCGCGGGATGATGTAGTCGGGGCCGAAGACCGGGGTGGGGCCGGCGTAGGCGACAGCCGCGGTCTCGTCGACTTCGACCATGGCGAGGTCGGCGATGGCTTCGACGGTGGCGATCTCCATGGCGCGGTTGATGGTGGAAGCATCGGCGTCGAGGGCGCCGCGGAAGACGAAGGGGAAGCAGAGGACGTTGTTGACCTGGTTCGGATAGTCGGAGCGGCCGGTGGCGACGATGGCGTCGGGGCGGGCGGCGCGGGCGAGCTCGGGCAGGATCTCGGGCTCCGGGTTGGCGAGGGCGAGGATCAGCGGGCGCGGGGCCATGGCGGCGAGCCACTCGGGCTTGAGCACGTGCGGGGCCGACAGGCCAAGGAAGACGTCCGCGTCGCCCAGCACTTCGGGCAGGGTGCGCGCATCTGTCTCACGGGCGTACCGGGTCAGCTCGGGGCCGTCGTCCGGGCCCCGGCCGGCCCAGACCACGCCCTTGATGTCGGTGAGGGTGACGTTGGCGGCCGGCAGGCCCATGGCCACCAGCAGGTCGACGACCGAGATGGCCGCCGCGCCGGCGCCGGACGTCACCAGCTTCACGTCCGTCAGCTGCTTGCCCTGCAGCTTGAGGCCATTGCGGATGGCGGCGGCGCAGACGATGGCGGTGCCGTGCTGGTCGTCGTGGAAGACCGGGATGCGCATGCGCTCGCGCAGCGCCCGCTCGATGGCGAAGCACTCGGGGGCCTTGATGTCCTCCAGATTGACGCCGCCGAAGGTGGGCTCCAGCGCGGCGACCACCTCGATGAAGCGGGCGGGGTCGGCGGCGTCCACCTCCAGGTCGAAGACGTCGATGCCGGCGAATTTCTTGAAAAGAGCCGCCTTGCCTTCCATCACCGGCTTGCCGGCGAGCGGGCCGATATTGCCGAGGCCGAGGACGGCGGTGCCGTTGGTGATGACGGCGACGAGGTTGCCGCGGCCGGTGAGCTGGCGGGCCTGGGCGGGGTCGGCGGCGATGGCCTCGCAGGCGGCGGCGACGCCGGGGGAATAGGCCAGCGCCAGGTCGCGCTGCGTGGCCATCGGCTTGATCGGATCGACGCTGAGTTTCCCCGGCCGCGGCAGGCGGTGATAGTCGAGCGCGGCGCGGCGCAATGCCTCGTCCATGTGGGCCTCCGTGTCGGGGGCTTACTCGCCTAACTGGGCGGCCGGCGCCACGAGCGACTTGGTTAGACGGCGCTAACCGCGTTTGGAAACCAGCGATTAGACCTGCTGAGGCATGTTGGCCTGGGGTGTTGGGCGATTTTCGTCGCTGCTGGGCTGGGTGGACATGTTTCTGCGACTATTGCGAGCCTTCGGGCGCCGCCGCGACGGCAGCGTCAGCGTCGTCAGCGCGATGATGCTGCCGATCCTGATCACCATGGTCGGGATGGTGGCCGAATACGGCAACGGCCTGCTGCAGAAGGTGGAAGACCAGCGCGTCGCCGACGCGGCCGCGTTCGCGGCGGCCACCGCCTACAACGCCAATCCCGCCAACTCGCTGACCTCGGCGGTGGATCAGGCGGCGGCGGTGAACGGTCTGCCGTCCAGCGACATCGCGGCCGCCCTGGTCGCCTCCCCCAGCGGCGACGGCAACAACGCGATCCGGGTGACGGTGACCACCAGCCAGTCGCTGCTGCTCTCCAAGATCATGAGCAACACCCGCTCGAGCCTGTCGATCACGGCGACGTCGTACGCGGAGCTGAAGGGCGGCGCGCCGGGCTGCATCATCGCGCTGAACGCCGCGGGCACCGGCGTGACGCTCAGCGGGGGCACCAGCATCACCGCGGCCGCCTGCGCGGTGGCCTCCGACGCGACGGTCACGTCGTCCTGCGGCACCACCATCACCACCATCGCCGTCGACTACAACACCAGCCTCAGCGAATGCACGACGCCCAACAGCATCGCGCCGCCGACCGGCAAGTCGCTGACGCTGACCAAGTCGGCCGTCAGCGATCCGCTGGCGGGCAACAGCACCGTCTCAAGCCTGGTCGCCCGCCTGGCCACCGGCTCGATCAGCGGCAGCGCCACGAGCACCGGCGTCAAAGGCATCGTCTCGCCGACCATCACCGCGCCCCCGACCGGCCTGGACGTAGCGTTCAAGAACAACACCGCGAGCCTGCCCGCCGGCTGCACCGATGTCTGGAACAGCGGCACCGCCACCCACACTGTGACCTGCACGGGCAACGGGCCATTCAATTTCGGCGCGATCACCGAGCGCGGCGGCGAGAACATCTACATCTCGGCGACGGGTGCGGCGCCGGTGTTCAACTTCAGCGGCCTTCTGAACTTCAGCAGCAACTCGATGGCGTTCGGCCCAGGCACCTACAACATGGGCGCCGGCCTCGATAACAGCAGCGGCGGCGGCAGCATGTATTTCAGCGCCGGCACCTACAACATCGCCGCGGGCAACTTCAGCTGCGACAGCTCGAACAGCTTTTCGATCTGCAACGTCGGCACCAGCATGACGTTCGGCGTGACGCCGCCGAGCGGCGTGCCGACGGGGGTCTCCTCGATCGTCACCGCAGGCGCCGTCACCATGACCACCGGCGGCGGCATCTTCAACAGCGGCGGCTACACGATGACGCTGGGCACCGGCTCGACCAACAGCTTCGAGCTCGGCAAAGCCACCAACGGTGACTCGTTCGCTCAAGGGGGCGGCGCGACCACCGTCTTCGGCGACGCCACCGGCTCGGGCGACGTGTTCGTCGCCGCCGGCAACATCGACGTCAACAACGGCGGCGGCAGCTGCCTGACGGTCAGCGCCGCGACGGAGCACGACATCAACGGCTACTTCTCGAGCGCCGGCGGCACCACGATGGGCTCGGGCATCTACACGATCTACGACTACTTCGCGCTCGGCCCCAACAACGGCGGCGATGTAACCTGCGGGGGGACCTTGCTCGGCCTCTACGCCTACAACGTCTCGATGGTCGTCGGCGGCGCCACCACCACGACCAACAGCGACTCATTCTACATGGGCGCGGGCTACAGCAAGGTGACGCTGGTGGCGCCGACGTCGGGAACCTCGGCGAACATGGCGGTGATCGGGCCGCAGTCGGGCTCGGCCGGCGCGGCGCTCACCGAGGGCGCGTCGGACGCCGACGTCTCCGGCGCCTTCTACTTCCCCACTGAGGCGGTCAGCCTGAATGGCGGCTCCAGCATGGGCAGCATCGGCTCGAGCCAATGCCTGATGGTGATCGGCTCGCAGGTGACGGTGGCCCAGGGCGCGGCGCTGGGCACCACCTGTACCGGCGTCGGGACATCCGCGGGCTCGTCGGTGGTGCTGGTCCAATGACGAAGCTGATGCGACTGCTTCGCGACAATCGCGGTTTCGCGGCGGTGGAGTTCGCCCTGTTCACCCCCGTGTTCGGCCTGCTGCTGGCGGGCACCGTCGACCTGGGCGGGGCGCTCTACACCAAGTTCAAGCTGGATTCGGCGGTGAGCGCCGGCGCCAACTACGCGATGGTCAACGCCGCCAACGCCGGCTCGGCGGGCGGGCAGGCCATGGCCAACAGCATCTCGACCATCGTCGAGACCAGCGAAGGCACCGGCTGGGCGGACAACACGGTGGTGGTCAACAACGGCCCCTCCACCGCGGTCAGCGGCGGCGGCACGCCGAGCACCAGCGGCACGGCGTCCAACGCCGACGCCTGCTATTGCCCCACGGGCACCGGCTCGAACTTCGCCTTCGGCAACTCGACCACCTGCGGCAACGCCTGCACCGGGACCAACACCGGCTTTGCCGGCAAGTACGTGACCATCAGCGCCACCCGCGCCTATTCGCCGATCTTCTCCAGCTACGGGATCGTCGCCAACAACACGATCACGGTGACCACCGCGGTGCAGGTGCAATGAGGCGCCGGCTGCGGGGATTTTGGGGGGCGCAAGGCGGCGCGGCGGCCGTGGAGTTCGCCGCCGTGCTGACGCCGTTGATGCTGATGATCTTCGGCGTCGAGGAGTTCGGCCGCCTGTGCTGGACCCGCGAGGCCTTGCAGGAAACCGCCACCGCGGCCGCGCGCTGCATGGCGATGAGTTCGACCAGCTGCGCCTCGGGCGGGTCCTACAGCTCGGACTCGACCAACACCTACATCATCGCCCAAGCCACCAACTGGGGCCTGACCCTGACCACGTCGAACATCACCCTCACTCGCAGCACCGCCACGACCTGCGGGGGAGTCAGCGCGACGAAGGGCTTCTCCAACGTCAGCCTGACCTACAATTTCGTCAGCGCGATTCCGCACCTGTCGACCGGCGTGCAGGGCGGCGAGTCGCTCACCACCACCTCCTGTTTTCCGAACTACTCGTAGGGACGACGTCGCACTCCAGTTCCCCTCCCCCTCGCGGGGAGGGGTTAGGGGTGGGGGCGCCGACTGTGCGCTTCCGGCAAGCCCGCCAATCACCTGCGCTGAGCTGACACCCCCACCCCCGACCCCGCCCCGCAAGGGGGCGGGGAGGACTGTCAGCGCGCGCCCAGCGCCTCGACCACGGCCGCCACCTGGGCCTCGGTGCCATCGGCGGCTTCGACGGTGATGACCGGCTCGTCGGCGGCGGGGGGCTCCAGGGTGTCGTACTGGCTCTGGAGCAGGGACGGCGGCATGAAGTGGCCTTTGCGGTGCGCCATCCGCGCGGCGATCAGGTCGAAGTCGCCGTGGATGTAGACGAAGCGCACCTGCGGGCGGCCCTGGTCGATCTCGTCGCGATAGGCGCGGCGCAGCGCCGAGCAACTGACCACGCCAGGCTCGCCGGCGGCGGCGCGGGCGTCGATCCAGTCGCCGATGGCCTTGAGCCAGGGGGCGCGATCGGCATCGGTGAGCGGCTGGCCGGACGCCATCTTGGCGACGTTGGCGGCGGGGTGCAGCGCGTCGCCATCGACAAAGGGCCAGGCCAAGTGTTTGGCCAGCGCTTCGCCCAGCGTGGTCTTGCCGGCGCCGGAAACGCCCATGGTGACCAGCACTGTGAGCGCGCCGCTCACTGGGGGGCTGGCGCGCCAGCGAGGCGCGGCAGCACGATCTCGCGCACCGCCTTGGCGAAGCCGTCATCGGCGTTGGAGGCGGTGACCGCGCCGGCGGCCGCCTTCACCGCGGGCGGGGCCTGGCCCATGGCGATGGCGAAGCCGGCGACGCGGAACATCGGCAGGTCGTTGGTCATGTCGCCGATGACCACGGTGCTGGCGAGGTCGGCGCCGGTGAGCGCCGCCAGCCGCCGCACCGCCGCGCCCTTGTTGGCGTCGGGATGGGTGAGGTCGACGTAGTAGGTCTGCGAGCGCTCGATGTTGACTTCGGCGCTGAGCGCCGCGCGCAGCTCGGCCTCGCAGGCGTCCAGCGCGGCGGGATCGTCGGAGACGGCGGTGAGCTTGTCGATGCGACCGATGACGCCCTCGAAGCTCGTCACCACCGTGGGCTCGAAGCCGATGGTGCGGCGCTCGCGGTCCTGATGCGGGCCTGAGGCGTCTCGCAGCAGCCACTGATCGTCGGCGAAAACGAAGGCGTCGATCTGGCGCTCGGCGAGGATGGCCAGGGCGCGGGCGGCGGCGCTGGCCGGCAGCCGATGTGCTTCAATCGGCTTGCGGTCGGCGCCGACGATGGTCCCACCATTGAAGGCGGCGAACGGCAAGGTGACGCCTAGCCCCCCTACCACCGAGGCCATGCCGCGCGGTGGGCGGCTGGAGACGACGGTGAAGGGCACACCGGCGGCGCGCAACTCGCCCGCGGCGGCGATGGCCGCTGCGGTCAGCGACTTGTCCGGCGCCACCGCGGTGCCGTCGATGTCGGAGACGAAGAGCGCCCGCTCAATCATGGCCCACCGGGCGCCAGGCCCATCCGTCCCGCTTGAGCAACGCGGCCGCCGAGGCCGGGCCGTCCGAGCCGGCGTGGTACATGTCGGGCTCGCCAGTCTTCCACGCCGTCAGGAACGGATCGACCGCGCGCCAGGCGTACTCGATCTCGTCGGCGCGCTTGAACAAGGTCTGGTCGCCAGTGAGGCAGTCGTAGAGCAGCGTCTCGTAGCCGGTGGACGGCTCGTGCTGGAACCAGTCGCGATACAGGAACGCCATGCGCACCGTCTGCGCCACCACCTCGGGCCCCGGCTCCTTGGCCTCGAACTCCAGCGAGATGCCCTCGTCGGGCTGAATCTGCAGCACCAGAGTGTTGGCGGTGACGCCGCCGAAGAGCGCGTGCGGCGCGCCTTTGAAGCGGATGGCGACCTCGGTGTCGCGGGCGCTCATGGCCTTGCCGGTGCGCAGGTAGAAGGGCACGCCCGCCCAGCGCCAGTTGTCGATGTAGAGCTTCAGCGCCGCGAAGGTCTCGGTGCGGCTCTTGCGGTCCACCTTCGGCGAGGCGCGGTAGCCGATCAGCTTGCGCCCGCCGGCTTCGCCCGCCTGGTATTGGCCGCGCACGCCATCGGCTTTGGCCTCCTTGGCCGAGGGAACCTTGATCGCCTCGATGGCGCGGGTGCGCTCGGCCCGCACCGCGTCGGCGTCAAGGCTGTTGGGCGCCTCCATGGCAGTGAGCGCCAGGAGCTGGAAAAGGTGATTGGGGATCATGTCCCGGAGCGCGCCGGCAGAGTCGTAGTAGCCGCCGCGGTCTTCCACCCCCAATGTCTCGGCGGCGGTGATCTGCACGCTGTCGACGTGCAGCCGGTTCCACAGCGGCTCGAACACGCCGTTGCCGAAGCGGGTGACCATCAGGTTACGGACGGTCTCCTTCCCGAGGAAATGGTCGATGCGATAGATCTGCGGCTCGGCGAAGGTCTTCAGCAGGCGCGCGTTCAGCGAGCGGGCCGAGGCGAGGTCAGCGCCGAATGGCTTTTCCACCACCAGGCGGCGAAAGCCGCCGCGGGGCTCCGCCGCCATCCCGGCCTTGCCAAGGTTGTCGGCGACATCGCCGAAGAAGCGCGGCGCGACAGCCAGGTAGAAGACCGCGCTGGGGCCTTTGCCGCCGATCGCTTCGACGCGCTGCGCCAGCGCCGTGAACGACGTCGGGTCTTCGAAGTCGCCGCGCTGGTAGCTGATCCGCTCTTCGAGCCATTTCCAGGTTTTGGCGTCGATCTTCGCCTTGCCGAACTCGCTGTTCGGGTCGCTGGCCATTTCCTTGAGGAAATCGCCCATCTGCTTGCGATACTCAGGCTCGCTGCAGTCGCCGTGATCGAAGCCCAGGATGTGGAACTTGTCGTCCAGCAGGCCGGCGTGGGCGAGATTGTAAAGCGAGGGCACCAGCAAACGCTTGGCAAGGTCGCCGCGGGCGCCGAAGACCACCATGACACAGGGCGGCGCGGGCGGAGGCTTCTGCGCTTGTCCGGGCACGGACGATCAGCCTTTCGCTGGTTCTTCGACGTGACCGCCGAAGCCGAATCGCATGGCCGAGAGCAGCCGCTCGCCGAAGGTGTGCTCCTGGCGCGAGCGGAAGCGGGCGAAGAGCGAGGCCGCCAGCACGTCGGCCGGCACCGCCTCCTCGATCGCCGCCTCGATGGTCCAGCGCCCCTCGCCTGAGTCCTCCACCGAGCCCTCGTATTTGCTCAGCGACGCATCGCCGGCCAGCGCCTGAGCGGACAGGTCCAGCAGCCAGGACGAGACCACGCTGCCGCGGCGCCAGACCTCGGCGATGTCGGCGACATTGAGTTCGAAGCGTTCGTCTTCGGGGAGCGCCTCGGAGGCCTTGCCTTTCAGGATGTCGAAGCCCTCGGCGTAAGCCTGCATCAGGCCGTACTCGATGCCGTTGTGCACCATCTTGACGAAGTGGCCCGAGCCGACCGGACCGGTGTGGATGTAGCCCTCGACGGCGCGGGGATCGGCGCTGGCGTCGCGCTTGGTGCGCGGGATATCGCCATGGCCGGGCGCCAAGGTCTTCAGGATAGGATCGAGGCGCTTCACCTGGTCGGCGTCGCCGCCGACCATCATGCAATAGCCGCGCTCCAGGCCCCAGACGCCGCCGGAGGTGCCGACGTCGAGGTAGTCGACGCCCTTGGGCTTCAGCGCCTTCGCCCGGCGGATGTCGTCGCGGTACATGGTGTTGCCGCCATCGATGATGGCGTCGCCTTTGGAGAGCAGGCCGCCGAGCGCGGTTACCGTCTCGTCGGTGATCGGGCCGGCCGGCAGCATCACCCAGACGGTGCGCGGCGCTTCCAGCTGGCGGACCATGTCGGCAAGGTCCTTGGCCCCGGCCGCGCCATCGGTGACGACGCCCGACACCGCCTTGGCCTCACGGTCGTAGACGACGCACGTGTGCCCGCCGCGCATGAGCCGGCGGGCGATGTTGGCGCCCATGCGGCCGAGGCCGACCACCCCGATCTGCATCAGGCGGCCGCCGCGATGCGGGCGCGCTTCTCGCCAACGGCCTTCAGCAGCGCATCGAACGCGTCGGCGAACTGCTTCACCCCGTCATCGACCAGGAAGTCGGTGACGCCGTCGAGGTCGAGGCCCAGGCGCTGGGCGTCGTCGAGGTCGCGGCGCGCCGCATCGACGTTTGCGGCGAGCGTCTCTCGCACCACGCCTTTCTCGCGGAAGGCGTCCATGGTCTTGGGCGGCAGGGTGTCCACCGTGTCGGGGCCGATCAAGGCTTCGGGATAAAGCACCTCCGAAAAGGTGGGGTCCTTGGTGCCGGTGGAGGCCCAGAGCAGGCGCTGCGGCTGCGCGCCGTAGGCCGCCAGCGCCCGCCAGCGGTCGCCGTCGACCATCTTCAGGTAGCGCTGGTAGGCGATCTTGGCGTTGGCGATGGCGACCTTGCCGCGCAAGCCTTTCAGGCTGGCAGCCTCTTCGCCGGTGGCGCCCGCCAGCCGCTGGTCGATCTTCTTGTCGATCTGGGTGTCGATGCGACTGACGAAGAAGCTGGCGACGCCGTGCACCTTGGAAACGTCGCCGCCGCCAGCCTTGAATGCCTCCAGGCCCACCATGTGCGCGTCGGCCACGGCGAGATAAGCGCCCAGACCAAACAGCAGCGTCACGTTGACGTTGATCCCCTCCCCGATCAGCTGGCGGATCGCCGGCGCGCCTTCCTTGGTGCCCGGCACCTTGATCATCAGGTTGGGCCGACCCACGGCCTTCCAGAGCCGCCGCGCCTCGGCCACGGTGCCGCCGGTGTCGCGCGCCAGGGTGGGCGAGACTTCCAGGCTGACGAAGCCGTCCTTGCCGCCGAGGCGCTCCCAGGTGGGGCGGAAGATGTCGGCGGCCTTCTGGATGTCGGCGATGGCGAGGCGCTCATAGAGGGCCTCGGTGCTGTCGCCCGGCCTGGCCATGGCCTTGATGCGCGCGTCGTACGCGTCGCCCTCGCCGATGGCCTTCTGGAAGATCGAGGGATTGGAGGTGAGGCCCTTGACCTTGTCCTGGTCGATCAGGCGCTGCAGTTCGCCGTTCTCCAGGATGTCGCGATGCAGGTAGTCGAGCCAGACGGCCTGGCCGGCGCCTTCCAGCGCGGCGAGCGGGTTGGTCATGGCGATCCCCCTTCGATCTGGGCGAGCGCGGCGCTCACCACGTGGTCGGCCGTGAAGCCAAAGCGAGGCATCACGTCCTTGATGGGCGCCGAGGCGCCGAATGAATGCATGGCGATGATCTCGCCCTTCGGCCCGGCATAGCGGTCCCAGCCGAGCGCGGACGCCGCCTCGACGGCGACGCGCGCGGTGATGGCGGCTGGCAGTACGCTCTCGCGGTATGACGGCGGCTGCGCTTCGAACAGTTCGAACGAGGGCAGCGAGACGACACGGGCGCGCACGCCTTTTTGCGAGAGCGCCGCCTGCGCCGCGACGCAGAGCGAGACCTCGCTGCCGGTCCCGATCAGGATCACCTGTGGCGCGCCGCCGTCGGCGTCCTTCAGCACATAGCCGCCCCGAGCGAGGCCAGACGCAGGCGCGTACTGGCCGCGGTCCAGCGTCGGCAGCGCCTGGCGCGAGAGGATCAGGCAGGCTGGGCGGCGGCGTTGCAGGATGACGCGCCAGGCTTCAACCGTCTCGTTGGCGTCGGCGGGGCGGATGACGGTGAGGTTGGGCGTGGCCCGCAGCGCCGCCAGGTGCTCGATCGGCTGGTGCGTGGGGCCATCCTGGCCGAGGCCGATGCTGTCGTGGCTGAAGACGAACGTGGCGGCGACGTCCATCAGCGCGGCGATGCGGATCGCCGGCTTCATGTAGTCGCTGAAGGTGAGGAAAGTGCCGGTGTAGGCGGCGAGACCCGCCAGCGCGAGGCCGTTGATGGCCGCGCCCATGGCGTGTTCGCGCACCCCGAAGTGGAAGTTGCGGCCGCCGTGGTCGTCCGGCTCGAATGCGCCGGCGCCATCGAATTCCAGCAAGGTCTTGGTCGAGGGCGCGAGGTCGGCCGACCCGCCCAGCAGCCAGGGAAGCTTCGGTCCGATGGCGTTCAGCGCCTTGCCGGAGGCCTCTCGGGTGGCGACGCCCTTGGCGTCGGGCGCGAAGGTTGGCAGCGCTCCGTCCCAGCCATCCGGCAGCTCGCCGGCCCAGATCTGCTCAAGCTCTTTGGCCTCGTCCGGGAAGGCGTCGCGGTACTTGGCGAAGGCAGTCTCCCACTCGGCGTGGAGCTTGCGGCCGCGCGCGCCCAGCCCAGCATCCATGCGCTCGCGCACCCCGTCGGGGACCAGGAACTGCGCGTCCTCGGGCCAGCCATAGGCGCGCTTGGTGAGCTTCACCTCGTCCTCGCCCAGTGGATCGGAGTGGGCCTTGGAGGTGCCCTGCCTGTGCGGCGAGCCATAGCCGATGACGCTGCGCACGCGGATCAGCGTCGGGCGGTCGTTGGTGGCGTGGAAGGCCTCGATGGCCTTGGCGAAGGCCGCGTCGTCGTTGGCGTCGTCGACCAGATGCGTCGCCCAGCCGTAGCCTTCGAATCTGCGGCGCACGTCCTCGGTGAAGGCAATCTTGGTGTCGCCCTCGATGGAGACGTGGTTGTCGTCGTAGATCCAGCAGAGGTTGGCGAGCTTCAGGTGGCCGGCCAGCGACGCGGCCTCGCCGGAGACGCCCTCCATCAGATCGCCGTCGCTGCAGATGACGTAGGTGCGGTGGTCGAAGATGGCGTGACCGGGCTTGTTGAAGCGCGCCGCCAGCCATTGCTCGGCGATGGCCATGCCGATGCTGGTGGCGACCCCCTGGCCCAGCGGCCCGGTGGTGGTCTCGACGCCGGTGGTGTGGCCGTGCTCCGGATGGCCGGGGGTGACGCTGCCGAGCTCGCGGAAGGCCTTGATGTCCTCCAGGCTGACCGCCAGCTGGTCGCCCGGCTTGCCGTCGGCGCCCAGGCGCTTCACGCCGGCGAGGAACAGCAGGCTGTAGAGCAGCATGCAGCCGTGGCCGGCGGAGAGCACGAAGCGGTCGCGGTTGGGCCACAGGGGCTGATCCGGATCGTAACGCAGGAAGCGCCGCCAGAGCGTCCAGCCCACCGCCGCCATGCCCATCGGCAGGCCAGCGTGCCCGGAATCGGCCTTCTGCACCGCATCGATGGTGAGGGTGCGGATGGTGTTGGCGCCGACGAGGTCGATGTCGCCGGCGGGCGTCCGGGCGGCAGCGGTTTCGGCGGTGCGTTCGGCGGCGTGATCCAGCGTCATGACCTCTTCCCCGCCCCCTTCATATAGCGGCTTGCGAGTCGGTCCGCTCCTTCTGGCGCAACCGCCGACCCGGCGGCTTGTTCCCGACTGGCGCGCTTTCCTGTTCGGGCGGGCGCATCGCCGCCCCTCTGGCGAAGGAGCGCTGCTCGACGGCGCTCGCATCGCCGCCCGTCACTTCCCAACGCGTCACGTCCTTCTCGCGCCAGAAGCGCAGGTCGTAGACGTCGCCGTTCACCCGCAGCTGCGACAGCGAAAGGTCATTCAGCCAGGCCGGCAGCTGCGGGTCGATGTAGAGCTTGCCGTGCTGGGCGTCGGGCTGGAACCCGATCAGGGAGTGCAGGATGGCGAAGCAGCTGCCCGCGGCCCAGGCCTGGGGCACGTTGGCGCCCCGGTACTGCACGGGGAAGCTGGTCGGATCGCGCTGCAGACCGGCGTAGAGCTCGGGCATCCGGTGGCGGGCGAAGTAGGACGCCGCGCCGCTGATCTCGCGGGCCAGATGCTCGGCCTCGCGGATGAAGCCGTAGCGGCGCATGCCGATCATCAGGAAGGCGTTGTCGTGCGGCCAGACCGAGCCGTTCTGGTAGGAGTGCGGGTTGTAGGCCGGGTGTTTGGCCGAGAGCGTGCGCACGCCCCAGCCTGAGTCCATGTCCGGCGCCAGCAAGCGCTTGACCACCCGCGCCGCCCGCTCCGGCGGCACGATGCCGGACCAGAGGCAGTGGCCGGGGTTGGAGGCGACGCTGAGCACCGGCTGCTTATCGCCATCGAGGCAGAAGGCGTAGAAGCCGCTCTTCTCGTCCCAGAACACGTCGTTGAAGCGCTCGTAGAGCGCCTTGGCCTTGGCGTTGAGCGCGTGGGCCTTGGCGTGCTCGCCAAGGTGCTCGTAGATCTCCGCCATGCGCCGCCAGGCGTCGTAGACATAGCCCTGCAGCTCGCACAGGGCCTTGGGGCCTTTGACCAGCGTGCCGTCCGGATAGACCACCGCCTCGCCGGCGTCCTTCCAGCCCTGGTTCTCGTAGCCGTCGCGCGAGCGGGTCTGGTATTCCTGGAACCCGTCGCCATCGAGATCGCCGCTCTCGTCGATCCATTGCAGGCAGCGCTCGGCCGTCGCCAAGTGGCGCTTCAAGAGCTTGTCGTCGCCGGTGCAGCGCCAGGCATTGTGCAGCACGATCAGGTAGAGCGGTGTGGCGTCGGCGGTGCCGTAGTAGGGCGTGTGCGGGATCAGCTTGAAATGCGCCAGCTCGCCCTGGCGCAGCTCGTGCATGATCTTGCCGGGCTGGGCGTCGCGGTAGTCGTCGCGCTCCGTGGCCTGATAGCGGCCAAGCACGTCGAGGGCGCCCCTGGCGAAGTCGGGATAGACCAGCGCCGTCTGCAGCGAGACGATCAGGCTGTCGCGGCCGAACAGACCGACGAACCAGGGCACGCCCGCGGCGGGCACGAACTCCATATGGTCGGTGCCCTCGATAGGCAGGCGCAGGGCCGCCACGTCCTCCACCGACTGGTGATAGAAGCGATAGAACTCCTCGTTGCTGGTGGTGAGCTTCAGCGCGCGGTTCTGCCACTCGGCCAGACGCTGGGCGGGGCGCGAGCTCAGCGCGCGATCGATGCAGGCCGCCGGCGGCCGGTGACGCGTCTGGCCGTCGAACACCTCGTAGAGCAGGCAGGCGTGCCAGTGCTCGCCCGGCTTCAGCCGCACATCGAAGCTGATGCGGCCGTTGGCGTAGACCGGGTTGGACCCTGCGTCGCGGATGCGCACCCGCACCTCGCGGATGAAATCGCCGTTCTCGTACCTTGCGTGCAGCTGCCGGTGGTTCGGCGCCCAGGTGGTGTTGATGCGCCCGCGGCGCACGATGTGCTTGGCCTTGACTTCGAAGAGGTCGGCGAAATCCGAGCGGATCACGATTTCCAGGTTGAAGCGGACCGGAACCTGGCCGTTGTTGGTCAGGTCAAGGTCTTCGTGCAACCCGCCGGCGAGGGTGCGGCCGACGGTGAGGCTGAGCGTGCCGGGCGGAATGTCGCCGCCCTCGCTGGCCAGCGGCCGATTGGTCATGAACACGCGAGAGGCGTAGTAGGCGATGGCGCTGGCGTTGAGCAGGTCCCAGTCCTCGCCGTTGGCGAAGATGCGCCAGACGGACATCATCCGGGTATCGGCGAAGTAGAAGCCCTTGTCAGTGGGCCAGGTGATCTGGCCGTCCTGCTCGGTGACCAGGAACGATGCGCCCTGGTTGATGGCCAGCTTCAGCGGCCCAACAGCGATTTCGACAGCCATGGGGCGCCAACGCGTGCGCGACGGCTCAGTTCCGGCGCGCAGCTCGCGCAAAAGATTTTGATCGCTGGGCGAACCCTTCGGCTCGCCGGCGGTTGAACGCGTGGGGCCAAGACGCGTTGTCACCCAGCCAGTGGAGCTTGCCCGATGTTTGTCCTCCCGGATTTGCCTTACGCCTACGACGCCCTGAAGCCGGTGATATCCGACCGCACTTTGCGGTTCCACCACGACAAGCACCACGCCGCCTACGTGAAGACCACCAACGAGCTGCTGGAGGGCAAGCCGGTCCCGGACAGCCTGGAGAGCGTGATCCAGCAGGCGCGGGCGTCACAGACCAAGAAGCTGTTCAACAACGCCGCCCAAGCCTGGAACCACGGCTTCTTCTGGGTGGCGATGACCGACAAGCGCGAGACCCCGAACGGCGCGCTGGCCGACGCCATCGCCAAAGCCTTCGGCGACCTCAAGGGCCTGCGCGAGAAATTCGTCACCGAGGGCGCTGGCCACTTCGGCTCCGGCTGGGTGTGGCTGATCGCCGAGCGCGGCGGCGCGCTGGCGGTGAAGTCCACACACGACGCCGACGACTTCGTTAGCGCCGACGGCGCCACCCCGCTGATCGTCTGCGACCTCTGGGAACACGCTTACTACCTGGACCACCAGAACGACCGGAAGGGCTTCCTGGAGGCCTGGTTCGACGCTCTGCCCGACTGGACCTTCGCCGGTCGCCAGCTGGCCGCCGCCAGAGGTGACGGCGAGGCCTGGCGCTATCCCGCTCCGCAAGCCGCGCCGGCGCAAGCCAGAGCCGGCTGACCCATCACAGCACAAGAGGGCCATCATGGACTCCACCAACTCCGCCCAAAAGCCGGGCGAGCCGTTCCTCAGCGACGTGAAGACGCTGCGCGAACGCGCCCGACAGCACATCGAGCAGGGCGCCGTCACCAGCACCTACGGCGGTGACGTGAAGCGGGCGATCGACATCCTGCAGGCGGTGCTGGCCACCGAGATCGTCTGCTGGCTGCGCTACACGCAGCACTCGATCATGGCGACCGGCCTCTCCAGCGAGAGCGTCAAGAACGAGTTCGCCGAGCACGCCCGCGAGGAGCAGCAGCACGCCATGCAGGTGGCGGAGCGGATCAACCAGCTGGGCGGCGCGCCCGACTTCAATCCGCAGACGCTCACCGGCCGCTCGGCCTCGGAGTACGAGACCGGCGCCGACATGAAGGCGATGATCCGCGAGAACCTGATCGCCGAGCGCATCGCGGTGGACCACTACCGCGAGCTGATCCGCTACTTCGGCGACGGCGACCCGGTCACCCGGGTGATGCTGGAAGGCATTCTCTCGACGGAAGAAGAGCACGCCAACGACATGCAGGATCTGCTGGCGACGCACTCGTAGTTGAGCGGCTACCGGCGCGCCGTCAGCGGCGCGCCGCCCGCTGGGCCAGAGGGCCGCTGGTCAGCATGCGCGCATTGGCCCGCACCGCGCCGTAGCACTCACAGCTCAGCGCCTCGAGCCGCTGTCGATCGAGGATGCGGATGGCGCCCCGCCCCTGCTGCACCAGGCCCGCCTCGGTGAAGACACGCAGCGCCTCGGTGACCGTGGTGCGCTGCACACCCAGCATGGTGGCCAGAAACTGGTGGGTCAGGCGCACATCGTCGCCGCCGGTGCGGTCGTGCGACATCAGGAGCCAGCGGCAAAGGCGCTGCTCGATGCCGTGCAGGGCGTTGCAGGCCACGGACTGGTGCGCCTGGGCGAGGTTGGCCAGCGCATGGCGCACCAGCAGGCGGCGCAGGGAGCTGCTGCGCTCGGCCTGCCCGCGCAGGCGCGCCGACGAGAGCCGCGATGCGCCGCCAGCGATCTGCACGAAGGTGCGGCTGACCGACTCGGCCGCCGCCAGCGCCGCCAGGATGCCCACGGCGCTTTCGTGGCCCACGGTGTCGCTCTCGACCGAGCGGCCGTCGGCCATGGTGGTGACGACAGAGACCACCGCGGTGGTCGGGAAGTAGACCCACTCGACCTCGTAGCCGGGCTCGTAGAGCACCGCGCCGGCGCTCAAGCTAAGCTCCTGCAGGTGCGGGGCGAGCGCTTCCAGATCGGCCGGCGCCATGGCGTCCAGCACGTGGTTGGGCAGTGTCGGGGTCAATAGGGTGTCTCTAGGCATCGCCGGGTCCGGCGCCTTTCGAAAGAGTTGGTAGAAGGTTATTCGCTGATTCAATGTCGGATGCCCGACAACGGTTCCCGACAAAGCTCGACTATCGAGGCTTACAGCCAAGCTAGCGCGAGATTCCGCACCCGGTGCTCAGCACAAGCGAACAATCGGCGTCACGATCTACCTGATCTACTCGCGTGACGATCGCTACATCGTACCGCATTTCTATGCGATCACCTGCGAGAGCGCCGCGCCGGTGCGCGTGACGGCGGCGCAGCTGAACTTTTCTCCACAGCACCGAGTTGTCGAAGTGCGCGACGACGACCGCCTGCGCGGCCCGGAGCGCTGGCGCGTCGGAACCTGCGCCGCGCCGGGGGGTTGATTCCGCATCAGCACGGAGGTCAGCCATGACCGCAGGTCATACCGACAAGTCCGAGACCAACGCGCGCCAGGGCATGACCACTGGCCACGTGCGCTGGGTGCTGCGCTTCAGCACCGTCCTGGCGGTGGTGGCGATGGTGGGAGCGTGGGCCTGGTACTCCACCCACGAGCACGTCACCTATGGCCGCAATGGCGAAGCGGTGAACGCGCAGGCGCGCTAGACTTCGAACCCGACAGCGGCGCCGCGCGTTGAGGTCCCGAAGGCTGGGGCCTGACGGAGCGCGCCATGTCGTTCGATCCCCGCAATTCTTCCGACGTCGAGCACCGACTCTGGGACGAGATCGAGAGCCGCCACGTCGGCATGCTGGTGCTGCCACGGGCGGCCGACCTGCACGCTCAGCCGATGACCGCGTTCGTCGAGCGCGACACCCGGCGGCTGTGGTTCTTCGCCCGCACCGACACCGAGCTGGTCCGCCGCATCGGCCGCAGCGAGCGCTGCCTGTTCCTGTGGCAGCACGGCGATATGCAAGCGTCGCTGGCCGGTGACCTGGCGGTACTGCGCGATCGCGCCCGCATCGACCGCTTCTGGAACGCGGTGGTGGCCGCCTGGCATCCGGGCGGCCGCTCGGATCCGAAGCTGACCCTGCTGGCCATGGACTGCGACGATGCCGAGGTGTGGGTGGCGCAGTCGGGGCCGATGAAGGCGGTCTGGGAGATCGCCAAGGCCAACGCCACACACCACGAGCCCGAGCTGGGCGCGCGGATGCACCTCACCTTCCACTGAGGCAAGCCTCACCGAGGCCGGACACGAAAGAGCCGCCCGCCGGGTCTCCGGCGAGCGGCTCTGGTCGCAGCGGCGCGCGCGGCTATTGCGGCGGCGGGGCGTCGATCACCGGGGGCGCTGACGCCGGCGCCGCTGACACCGGCGCGGCGGTTGTGGACGGCATGGCCGCCTCCGGCGCGCGAGCGCTGACGTCAGCGCCGCTGTCGGTCGCGGCGCGCGCTCTGGCGAGGTGAGTGCGGGCGTGGACCTCAGCGCGAGCCAGAACTCTGGCGCGCTCGTGGTGCATGGGCGCGGCCTCGGCCATCGGCGCCGGCGCGGACGCCGGCGGCAACAGATTGGCTGGTGGCGGAGCTGCCGGCGCCAGGCTCGCGGGCGGCGGAGCGACAGCGGCCATTGGCGCTGGCGCGGCCGGCGCGGGAGCCGGCGCGGCCGCGGCAGGCGGTGGCGTGGTCTCGGCGTTGGCGAACAGGCTGTCGCGGGCGTGCATCTGGCCCACGGCGACGAAAGCGCCTGCGCCAAGCACGACGGCGGCGACGGGCACGCCAATCATCCAGGCGCGCTTTGAGCTGCCCGAACGCGGGCGGTTATTGGTGCGTAGCAGCACCGGATTGCCCATCATCGGCGCGTCGCTTTCAGGCGGTGGCGGATCGATCTGCGGTTCCGAGGCTGGATAAAAGTCGGCCATTGCGGGCCCTCCGTTGTCTTTCAAGCAAAGACGAAAGCCCCAAACCCCGAGGTGGGAGCGTTGGTTCCGCCGAATGGTTCCGCTCAGCCCGGCGAGGCTTGTTGGAACTCGGGGAGGAACCCGCCGCCATGCCCAGGTGTTTTTGCTCTTGAGACGCGAGGGCCGAGCCGCCCCGCAGCGGGCAAACCGCCCGCCGGACGAGGAGACAACGACCATGACCGCCTTCTTCACCGCGCGATCGCCCGACAGCGCCCCGGTCACTGAAAGCAAAGTGCGCGCCGATCAGGTCGCGCTGGACCGCAAGTCGCTGCGCGAGAGCGAGGCCGTCACCCGCAACGCCTATGAGCGCGGCCGCCGCGACGAGCGGGCGCGGCTGCACGGCGAGCGCCGTCATCACGGCGCCCCGCTGCTCACCCTGATTCTGCTGGTCGGCGCGGCCGCCGGCGCCGCGGCGATCTGGCTGGGGGTCAGCCAGGGCTCATTCCAGCGCGGCGGCCAGGTGGCCGACCAGACCGTCGCCAGCGCGACCGCTCCTGCCGCCAAGGCCATGCAGAACGCCGCCAGCAGCGCTGGTGACGCTCTGGAGACCGCCGGCGCCAAGCTGAAGGGTCAGAATGCGACCGAGGCCCCCGCCCCGGCGCCCGCGAGCCAGTCGTAGGAGGACGCGATGCCTGACAAGAACGACGCTGTGCAGGGCGAAGGCGACTACGTCGCCGGCCGCCGCTTCCAGGACGCCGAGCGGCGCTTCGTCAAGGAAGGCCCGGTGGCGCGCAAGGCGCGAGAAGCCGAAGAGGCGCTGGACGGGCCAGAGCGCGCCGAGCTGGAAGCGGCCAGGCGTAAGTCGGCCGAGGGCGAGCCCCGCCACTTCGCCAAGCCGGACGTCGCCCGGCCCGCGGAGTCGCCGCGCACCGAGGAGGACGTCGATCGCGACCTGAAGGCCACGTTCCCAGCCAGCGACCCGGCGCCATCCAACCCGGGCGCCGACTAGCCGCGTCCGGAACCGGCCAAGCATGGCCACGTTGGTATAGGCGATCGTACAATACCCATCGCCGCCAACAGGAAGAAGAATATGCTCGGCACGATCCTGCTTATCATTCTCGTTCTAGCGCTGATCAGCGCGCTGCCAACCTGGGGCTACAGCCGCAGCTGGGGCTATTACCCGAGCAGCGGGCTGGGACTGGTTCTGGTTGTCGTCGTGATTCTTGTCTTGATTGGGAGGTTCTAAGCGGAACCAGACCGCCTTCTCGACGTTACTGTGACACGCAACAACGGAGAGCGACCAATGAGCACCAATCGAGTTGAAGGCGCCGCCAAACAAGCGTCGGGCGCCGTCAAGGAAGCCGCCGGCAAGGTGACCGGCAACGTCGGCCTGCAGGCCAAGGGCGCGGCCGAGAAGGCCGTCGGCAAGGCCCAGAACGCCGTCGGCAAGGCGCAAGACAAGGTCAACAAAGAGGCCCGCAAGGCCCACTAAGCTTTGGGCGGATCGCTCGCCCTCCCCTCGCCCACGATCCGCCTAAGGAGCCCCCGGACAACGATCCGGGGGCTCTTCTCTTTGGGAGCCTGGATGAACCCGCTCATCGTGGAAACCATCGGAACCGGCGCGGCCCTCTGCTCGTGCGCCAGTTTCGTGCCGCAGCTGGTCAAGCTGCTGCGCGAGCGGGAGGCCGAGGCGCTGTCGCTGCGCATGTATGCGCTGACGGTGACGGCGTTCGTGCTGTGGAGCAGCTACGGGGTCATGCTGAAGAGCTGGCCGCTGGTGTTGTCGAACCTCACCTGCCTGGCGCTGTCGACGGCGATCCTGCTCCTGACGCTGCGCTATCGGGGCTGAGACGGACCGGACGTGGCGGCGCGCCAGGAGCGCCGCAGACTGGGCAGGAATGTCCGCTCCGGCTTGTCGGTCTCGGCGCTGCTCTGCCGCGCCATCTCCAGGGCCGCCAGGAACGTATCGCACCAGGCGCCGACGTCGTCGCGCGCCACGCCGGTCATCAGACCCTCCCAGCGGCGCAGGCGCTCGTCGGCGCTCATGCCGATGGCGCGCCACAGCGCGTCGGCCACCTCATCGCGGGCGTAAGGATTGACGATCAGCGCATCGCTCATCTGCTGCGCCGCGCCGGCGAAGCGCGAGAGGATCAGCACCCCCGGATCGCGGGGATCCTGCGCGGCGACGTACTCCTTGGCCACCAGGTTCATGCCGTCGCGGAGCGGCGTCACCAAGCCGACGCGCGCGGCGCGGTAGATGCCAGCGAGCTCGGCCCTGGAGTAGTTGCGGTTCACGCACTGCATCGGCGCGTGGTCGATGTCGGACCAGGTGGCGTTGATGCGGCCGGCCAGCGCCAGCACGCGATTGCGCAGTTCCTGGTAGGCCGCGACCTCGCCGCGCGTGGAAGGCGCGATCTGCAGGTAGAGCACCTCGCGGATCATCTCCGGGTGCGCGCGCAGGAAGCGCTCGAAGCCGCGCAGCCGCTCTTCCAGGCCCTTGGAGTAATCCATGCGGTCGGCGCCGACGATCAGCTGGCGAAAGACGCCGCGGGCCGCCATGCGATCATAGGCTTTCACCGCCGGCGCGGAGCGGCTGAGGGCGACGAAGTCCTCGGTGTCGAGGCCGATGGGGTAGGCGGCGGCGCGGGTGGCGAGGCCGAAGGCGCGCAGCCGCTGTCCGTCGCGACGGCCGCCGGCCTCGCGCAGGACGTAGTCCTCGAACTCGGCCACGCAGTCGGGTGTCTGCATGCCGACGAGGTCGTAGGAGAACAGCGCTTCGGCCAGGTCGCGGTGCCGCGGCAGGGTGCAGAACAGCTGCGCCGGCGGGAACGGGATGTGCAGGAAGAAGCCGATGCGGTTGCGGGCGCCCAGCCGGCGCAGCTCCTGCGCCAGCGGGATCAGGTGGTAGTCGTGCACCCAGACAAGGTCGTCCGGCGCCAGGATCGCGGCCAGCGTTTCGGCGAACTGCCGATTGACCTTCCTGTAGCCGTCGTAGGCGTCGGGATCGTAAGTGGCGAGGTCGATGCGGGCGTGGAACACCGGCCAGAGCGCGCCGTTGGCGTAGCTGTTGTAGTAGGGCTCGAAATCGGCCTCGGCGAGATCGATGGTGGCGACCTCCAGCGCGTCGTAGCGCTGCCGGTGGACCTCGCCGGTGAAGGCGTCGACACGGGCGCCGCTCCAGCCGAACCACAGGCCCTCGCGGCCGCGCAGCGCCGCCTTCAGCGCCACCGCCAGCCCGCCAGCCTGCGCCGCGCTGCCCGGATCGGGCGCGACGACGCGGTTGGAAACGACGACGAGGCGACCCATTGGCGCGAACTCCACCCCCCGGCGTCGCAAGCGACGCAAGGCTAGGGGTTAAGGCGCGCGGCGGGGCGCGGGTTCCGCCGCCGCTTCACCTTTCCAGGAGGACCGAGACCGCCGGGTCGGAGCCGTGGCCAGGGCTGACCACCACCGAGCCGTCCAGCCGCTGGAACACCAGGCTGACGCTGTGGCCGGCGATATCCAGCCGCTCAACAGACAGATGCTCGACGCCCAGCGGCAGCGTCGGGCGCACCACCCGGACTTCGCGCTGGGCGGCGTCGATGGAGAGGCCGAGGCACGACTGCAGCATCAGGAAGACGGAGCCCGCCGCCCAGGCCTGCGGCATGCAGGTGACCGGATAGGCGATGGGGGGGCCGCGCGGCTCGCGCGGAAAGCCGCAGATCAGCTCCGGCATCCTGAGGCCGAAGTTCTGCGAGGCGCGGAACATGTCGGCCATCACCCGCGCCACCCCGCGCCGCTCGCCATAGCGCGCCATGCCGGCGAGGCAGAGGCTGGTGTCGTGAGGCCAGACCGAGCCGTTGTGGTAGCTCATCGGATTGTAGCGGGCCGCGCCGGACGCCAGGGTGCGCAGCCCCCAGCCGCAGTTGAAGCTCTTCGACAGCAGACGGCGCGTCACCTTCTGAGCCCGCTCGGGCGAGACGAGGCCCGTGAACAGCAGGTGGCCGGCGTTGGAGGTCTGCGGGGTGCAGAGCGCGCCCTCACCGTCGATGGCGATGCCGTAGAACTCCTCGGCTTCCATCCAGTAGTTGGCCTCGACCCGCTGGCGCAGCGCCTCGGCGCAGCCGTCCCAGCGCGGGGCCCCCAGCGCGCCCAGCCGGCGCGCCATCTCGGCCATCGCCCGAAAAGCGGCGAAGGCGTAGCCCTGCACTTCCACCAGCGCGATGGGGCCGGCCGGAAAGCGGCCGTCGGCATGGAAGACGGAGTCCTCGCTGTCCTTCCAGCCCTGGTTGGCGAGGCCGGTGTCGGCGCCGCGCTGGTAGTCGATGAGGCCGTCGCCGTTGCTGTCCCCATACGTCTCGACCCAGCCGATGGCGGCCAGCAGCGCCGGCCACAGCTGCTCGATCAGCGCCACGTCGTCCGTGCGCTTCAGGTAGGCGCCGGCCAGGGCGACGAACAGCGGCGTGGTGTCGACGCCGCCGTAGTAGAGACCGAACGGGATCTCGCGCAGCGCCGCCATCTCGCCGCCGCGAGTCTCGTGCATGATCTTGCCAGGCTGGCTGTCGCGGAAGGCCGACGTCTCGGTGGCCTGCCGGCCAGCGAGGTAGGTCAGGACGCCCTTGGCCAGGCTCGGATCCAGCCACAGCAGCTGCCAACTGGAGATGATCCCGTCGCGGCCGAACGGGGTGGAGAACCAGGGGATGCCGGCGAAGGGGTAGGGCCCGGTCGCCAGGTCGCTGACCAGCAAGGCGAGGTCGGCGCGCGACTGGTCGAACCAGGCATGGTGGCCGTCATCGGAGCAGGTAAGTTCCGCGCCGCGGCGCTCGCGCTGGCGCAGCGTGCGACGCGAGCGGGTCAGGGCCTTGACGAAGCGATCGCGGCTCGGCGTGTCGTCTGCGCTGGCGCCAGCCTCGAGGAAGAGCTCGATGTGCTGGCCAGGCGCCAGAGTGAACATGAAGTCGGCGCGGCCGGCGTCCATGCGCCACGGCGGCTCTGAGAAGGCGATGGCGCCCGTGCGGCGCACCTCGTCGAGGCCGTCGTAGGCGAAGAGCACGTGGCGGCCGTGGATGGCGGGGGCCAGCGCCGCGCCACGCTTGCGGCGCCTCACGCCGCGCACCTCGAACATGTCACGGAAGTCGGCGGCGAACTCGAACGCCAGCGGCAGCATGACCTGGTCGAGGCCGAAGTTGGTGCACCGCAGCCGCTCGAACAGGCGCTGATCCTGCAATACCCGCCGCCGCTCCAGATGGATCGCGCCGCGCGGCGTGCCGCGGCCGTTGACCGGCGGGATGGCGCGGTTGGTGCCGTGGTAGGTGAAGACCGCGTTGTCGCGCGAGAGGGTGGAGGAGAGCCGGGTCGGATGGCGGTCGCCAACCAAAAAGACCAGGCGCGAGAGCACCCGCATGTCGGCCACGTACAGCCCCTCGGCGCCCGCGCCGAGGTCGCCGTTGTGGTCGCAGACTAGGAACGCCGCGCCGTCCTTCAGCGACAGCATCTCCACGCCACTGCCGACGACGCCCTCGTCAGCAGCGTTGGATTCGGTCGGCGCGGCTGGCGCCGCGACTTCGGCGCGCTCTTCCATCAGCGCGGATAGCCCTTATGCGATCTGGGCGAAGGACTTGGGCTCGCTGGGACGGTTCGATACGGCGGTGTCATCCGGCGCCAGCTCCGGCGCATAGGGCGCCTTTGCGAGGCGGTCAGCATAGACGTCGAGGTAGCCGCGCGCCATGGCGGTGGCGGAGAAGCGTCGATCGAAACGGCGGCGGACCTCGCGCCGGTCCAGCGCCTGGATGTCGGCGAAGGCGCGCACCGCCGCATCCTCGTCCTCGACGAGCAGGCCAGTAACGCCGTGGTCGATTACTTCGGGCGACGAGCCCGAGCGGAACGCCAGCACCGGCGTGCCACAGGCCATGGCCTCGATCATCACCAGACCGAAGGGCTCGGGCCAGTCGATGGGGAAGAGCAGCGCCTGCGCGCCGCCGAGGAATCCGGGCTTCTGCGCCTCGTTGATCTCGCCGATGTACTCGATCAGCGGATGATCCAGCAGCGGGACGATCACTTCGCGGAAATAGGGTGCGTCGGCGGTGTCGACCTTGGCGGCCATCTTCAGCGGCAGGCCGAGGCGCTTGGCGATGGCGATGGCCCGGTCGGGGCCCTTTTCTGGCGACATGCGGCCGAGGAACGCCAGGTAGCCCTGCGGCTTGGGTGAGAACCAATCCAGGCCCGCGTCCATGCCGTGGTAGACGGTGGCCGCCCAGTTGGCGAACGGCAGGTGCTGGCGCTGGCTATTGGAGATCGAGACCAGCGGGAACTTCGGCCAGCGGCGATAGACGCCAGGCAGGTCCTTCAGGTCGAGCCGCCCATGCAGGGTGGTGACCGTGCGAACCGCCGGCGGGCCCTCGAACAGAGGGAAGTGCACCATGTCGGTGTGGAAGTGGATGATGTCGAACTCGTCCTTGCGGGCGCGCACCTCCGCCAGCATGGCCAGATGCGCGGCCAGATCGGACTTCAAGGGCGCTGGGTCGAGCCGGATCGACTGGTCGCGCACCGCCACTAGCTGCGCCCGGGTCTGAGCGTCTTCAGTGGCGAACAGCGTCACCTCGTGGCCGAGGTCGACCAAGGCCTCGCACAGCTGCGAGACGACGCGTTCGGTGCCGCCGTAGAAGCGCGGCGGCACGGCTTCGTAAAGCGGCGGAATCTGCGCGATTTTCATGGCGTACGCTCCTCGTGGTCGCGGCGAACAAGCCGCGCCCTCCAAGGTCAGAGCACTCAAACAACGGTTTGGTTCCCCGTACACGGGAAGCTGAACAGGACGCTCGCCGCTGCCCGCCACGGCGCATTTCACCCGGATTGAATTCCCTTCGCCGGGGCGTAACCTCGACCTGAACGGACCGGGGGCATCCGCGATGACGGACACCACGCTTGCCAGGCATCCGCCGCGCCAGCCGCATCGGCGCAAGCGCGACTGGCCCGCGGCGATGGCCGCGATCCGGCGTCTGCGGGCCAACAAGGAAGACACCTCACAGGTCTACGCGATCATGCATGCGCTCAACGGCAACGCCTATGCGCGCGACTACCATCGGCTGCTGGAGACCCAGCAGGGCGGGCGGATCGCCTACGAACGGGTGGAGCTGGCCGACCGCCTTGGCGACGAGGCTTGGCGCGCGACGTTTCCGGCCGGAAGCGTCGGCGCGGCCTATGCGACATTCATCGAGACCGAGCACCTGACGCCGCAAGGCCTGGTCGACGAGAGCCACAAGGGAATCCCGCCCGAGCAGCTCGACCAGCGCCACCCGCACGCATGGTTCTTCCGGCGGGTGCGCGACCTGCACGATATCTGGCACGTGCTCACGGGCTACGGCCGCGACTCCCTGGGCGAGATGTGTCTGCTGGCCTTCTCTTACCAGGAGACCCACGACCTGGGCCGCGCGGTGATGGCGCTGGGCGGGTTCATGAACGCCCACGGGATGGCCGCGCCGGCCTGCCGCAAGGCGATCCTGGAAGCCCGGCGGCGGGGCAAGGCCGCACGCGGCTGGCTGCCGGCGGAAGACCACGAGGCGTTGCTGTTCGAGCCGCTGGAGGATGCGCGCCGCCGGCTCGGCCTCACGCCGCCACTCGCCTACGAGGCGGTGCCGCCGGCGCTGCGCAACCTGGCGATGGACAAGTAGCCCCTAAGGCCGCCGCGAGGCGCCGTCGGCCTCCGCCCCCGACTCGGCCGCCTTGTGGTGCGGCTCGTCGTGCTCCTCGATGAACTGGTAGATGTTGTGGGTCAGCCAGCGCTCAAGATGCGAGGGGTGGGTCGGCTTGGCGTCGTCGCGCGGCGGGGCGGCGTCCAGCGAGGCTTCGACGCCGCGGCTGAGCAGGTGTTCGTTCATCCACGTGGCCACCTGGCGCTCGCAGTCTGAGTCCTCCAGCACGAAGCCCCAGCCGACGCCGCCGATCGCGCCGTGCGAACCGAGGAACGCTTCGGCGGGCGCGTGGTCGCCCGTGCCGCGCCAGAGCAGGCCCACATTGCCGAAGTTGGGGCGCGCGGGGTTCTGCAGGCCGCCAAGCAGACTGATCTGCCGCAAGGTGCCTTCGTACTTGGCGATGAACTCTTCCGAGAGGTGCCTGCGGGCGTGGCGGCTGAACCTGACGTTGGCGGGAATCACCGCGCCGCCGGGGAACTTGTGCCGGGCGACGGCGTCGAACAGGAACAGCGAGTCGACCTCGATGCCGTCCTGCTGCAGCCACTCGCAGACCATGATCGCCGCCGAGCCGCCGCGACTGTAGCCGGCAAGCATGAGGCGCAGCTCAGGATCGTCTTCGTGCGCGGCTTTCAGCCAACGATAGGCGGCCTGAGCCTCATCCCTGAGGTCATTGCCGAAGGTGTGCGGCCCGCGCTGATAGAAGCTTGTCGGCCCGAGTTGCTGCCCCAATTGGTGGCAATAGGAACTCACCATCACCCGGTCGTAGTGCTGGCCAGGCGGGCCGGTGCCGTTGATCAAGGCCAGGCGAATATCGCTCATCAGGCGTTTGCACGCTCTTGGTTCTGTTCTCCCGAAATCAGTCTAGCACCAGTCATCCCAGTTCAAAGTCGCCTTTGAGACCCAGCGCCGCGCGTCTTGAATTCGGCGGGCCGCCGCGTAAGCTTGCCACCAGGAGGGGGGCTGCCGATGACGGTGGTGTCCACAGATCAAAGCGTCGACATCCGCCTGCGCCAGAACCGGCGCGACTGGGGCCGGGCGGTCGCCGCTTTTCAGAAACTGATGGCCGACAAAGAAGACACTTCGCAGGTCTTCGCCATCATGCACGCGCTCGACGGCGACGCGTGCAAGGTGGCCTACGCGCGGCTGCTGGCCAGCCCGGACGGCGGTCGCATCGCCTACGAGCGCATTGAGCTCTCGGAAAAGCTGATGGACCCCGCCTGGCGGGGTCAGTTTCCGCCCGGCAGCGTCGGCGCGGCCTACGTGCAGTTCCTGGAGACGGAGCACCTGTCCGCCGCCGGCATGATCGACGAGAGCCACAAGGGCATCCCGCCGGCGGAACTCGAGCGCCACCATCCGCACGCCTGGATCTTCCGCCGCGTGCGCGATCTGCACGACATCTGGCACGTGCTCACGGGCTACAGCCGCGACGCCCTGGGCGAGATGTGCCTGGTGGCGTTCTCCTACCAGGAGACCCATGGCCTGGGCTGGGCGCTGATCTCGGCGGGCGGCTTCCTACGCGCCCACGGACCTGCCGCCTGGAAGGCTCGCCGCGCCATCCTGGAAGCGCGCCGCCGCGGCCGCCGCGCCGCCTGGCTGCCTGGAGAGGACTACGAGAAGGTGCTGTTCGAGCCGCTGGAGGACGCCCGCCGCCGGCTGGGCCTGACGGCGCCGGTCGCTTACGACCGCGTGCCCGCCCACCTGCGCGACATGACCATCATCTAGACGTCGAACGGTATCTCGGCGCCGTGGGCCAGGACGCGGCCGGTGGCGCGGGTATCGACGTCGAAGGGGCGGCCGATGCGGTTGCCGGCGATGTCTTCCAGCACGGCGTCGGCGACGAGGGTGTAGCGGCCGGCGCGCCAGCCGTGGTCGGGCGTCAGCGTCAAGCGGGTCTCGTTGGCTTCCAGGCGCGCAGTGCAGTCGATCTCGGCCTGGCCGCGCTTCACTGAGAAGGCGCGCAAGGCCAGCGCGGCGTCCAGCGGGTGCGGGAAATCGACAGTGAGCGGCGCGCCGGCGCTGGCCGGCGGCGTCAGGCGCCAGTGGGCCGGATCGAGCGCGCCGCGCAGCGGCGGCGCGACCTGGATGGTCTTGCGCAGGCCCTTCACCAGCAGACTGCCAGCGGCGTCGCGCCACGTGTGGTCGATCTCGAGCGTACAGGTCTCGCCGATGCTGAGCGGCGGACCTTCGTTGATGTTGTCGACCAGGCCCCGCTTGATCCGCGCCGGGTCGAAGAGGACGGTCATCCGCCGGCCTTCGGGGTCCCACAGCTCCTGCTCGATCTCGACGAACATGCCGCCCATGGCGCGGCCGCTCGCGTCCAGCATGCGGATGTTGTCCCAGGCGACGCCGATCCGCATCGGCGCGGAGAAGGTCACGTAGAAGCGCAGCACGTTCTCGGGCCAGACGTCGGCGCTGGGCGTGATGGCGACGACCCGCGCGCTAGGGGCGCGCTCGGGTTGTGGCACGCCGCCGAACCAGGCGATCAGCGGCTCGCCGCCCGGCGGCCGCGCCACCGCTCTCAGGCGGACGGCCGGCGCGGGGACAAAGCGCGGCGTGAACGCCACCCCGTCGCCATCCCGGGCATAAGCGCCGAGCATCGGCGGCGCGGTGGGGTTGTCACCGGCGTAGACCGCGAAGGCGTCAGCCCAGCCGCCGGCCGGGGCCTCGAAGTCCCAGGGCGCGACGCGGAAGGCGGCGCCGGCCCGGGTGATGCGGGGCGCGCCCGCAGGCTCGCTCAAGGCAGAGCGATGGTGACGAGGTCCAGCGCCTCGCCGGTGGCCACCATGGCCAGCGCCGTCGTCTCCGTCAGCTTGTCCAGCCGGCGCACGCCCTGCAGGTCGGCCACGGTGTCGTAGGGCACGCCCTCGGTGGCGGCGATCTTGTGGGTGATCGGGCCGAACTGGCCGAGGTTCTCGGCGTGGACCTTCATGACGCCGCGGTTGGAGTTGGCCATCAGGATGAAGTCCTTGCCGTCCTTGCGGTAGGCGATCATGTCCAGCGGCCGGTTCATGTTGCCCAGCTCGGCGATGGTGGTGCCCATCACCTTGGCGCCCGGCGTCAGCTTCTCCACCGCGATCCGCACCAGCGGGGTGCAGGTGTAGGAGGCCAGCAGCTCCGGCTTGCCGTCGAAGTCGTAGGAAATGAAGGTGCGGATCGGCGCGTTGGTCTCGTAGGCGCCGTGCGCGCCGTGCCAGATCTCGATCGCCGCGCCCTTGGTCGAGCCCGTGAATGGATAGGGGATGGCGCGCAGCGTGGAGGCGAACTCCTCGTTGGAGAGGCCGGCGACGATCACCTTGCCGTCGGTGAAGCCGAGGTCGGTGATGGTGTCGGTGCGCAGGGCGTTGCCGCGGCGGTCGACCTTGTCGGCGTCCGGCTGGTCGGTGAGCTCGACGCTGGTGTGCGCGGTGGTGTCGAGGTCCATCTCGGTGATCTTGCCGGACGGCTCGGCCTTGAGGATCAGGTGCTCGGCGTCGGCGCCGGCGCCTCTCGCGACCGCCAGGTAGACGTTGCCGCTGGCCGGGTTCACGGCGATGTCGGGCACGCGGATCTGGTCGCTGGTCGTGCCGAGCAGCGCGGCGATCTTGCCGGTGAGGTCTTCGATCTTCACCGCGCCGGCGCCGGCGTTTGAGGTATCGCCGGTCTCGTAGGCGTAGATGCGGGCGCCGAGGCCGTCGCCGACCAGCAGCACGCCGTTCGGGGCGAAAGCGAGCGCGCTCGCGGATTTCAATTGCACGCCCTGCTGCGAGGACCGCTCAAGGGTGGTGGTGTCGCCAGATTGCGCCATGGTTCGTCTCCTTCAAAAATTGGTTTGGGCGAAATGCGGTTGCCCTTGCGTCCTACGCCCTTTCCGGCGGCCCCGCCACCGCGGCCGACTAAGTCAACGCACATTGACATAGCTGGCGTTGGCGCGGATGTTGCCCGCCGGCGCAGCTCTGCGCGCCCACGAGGAAACGCCATGAACATCGCCGTCAAGATCGATGCCGCGAACGAAGCGGAGACCACGCCGCTCGCCGAGCTGAACCCGGGACACACGCCGCGCTTTCAGAACGACACCATCTGGCCGGTGTTCGAGCGGCTGCGGCGCGAAGATCCGGTCCACTACACGGCCGAAAGCGAGTTCGACGCCTATTGGTCGATCACCCGCTGGGACGACATCATGGCGGTGGACACCAACCACACCGATTTCTCCTCAGCCGACGGCATTGGCCTCGCCAACCGGCGGGCGATGGAGGAGCAGGAAGCGGCGCTGAAGGCCATCGGCCAGGAGCCGCGCCGCCGCGGCGGAGCCGGCTTCATCACCATGGACGAGCCCGAGCACAGCGTTCACCGCAAGGCGGTGAGCCCGACCGTGGCGCCGGCCAACATGGCCAAGATGGCGCCGGTGGTGCGCGAACGGGCCGGGGAGATCCTGGACTCACTGCCGATCGGCACGCCGTTCGACTGGGTGGACCTGGTCTCCAAGGAGCTGACGGCCATGACGCTGGCCACGCTCTTCGACTTCCCGTTCGAGGAGCGGCGCAAGCTCCCCTGGTGGTCGGACATGGTCATGAACATGCCGGGCCACGGCCCGGTGGAGAGCTGGGCGCAGAAAGCGCAGGCGGTTTACGAGTGCTTCGGCCGGTTCGAGGAGCTGTGGAACGAGCGGATCGAGGGGACCGGCGGAAACGACCTCATCTCGATGCTGACCCAGCATCCCGAGACGCGCACGATGTCGCGCGAGCAGTACCATGGCACCGTGATCCTGCTGATCGTCGGCGGCAACGACACCACCCGCAACACCATCTCGGGCTCCGTCTTCGCGCTCAACAAGTTCCCCGAACAGTACGACAAACTGCGCGCCAATCCCGAACTGGTGACGCCGATGGTCTCCGAGACGATCCGCTGGCAGACGCCGCTGGCTCACATGAGCCGGGTGGCCATGCGCGACATCGAGATCGGCGGCAAGACCATCAAGAAGGATGACCGGGTGGTGATGTGGTACATCTCCGGCAACCGCGACGACGCGGTGATCGACAACCCCAACGCCTACATCATCGATCGCGAGCGGCCGCGGCATCACATGTCGTTCGGCTTCGGCGTCCACCGCTGCGTCGGCAATCGCGTGGCCGAGATGCAGCTGACGATCATCTGGGAGGAGATCCTCAAGCGCTTCCCGAGGATCGAGCTGGTGGGCGAGCCGGTGCGCAGCTATTCCTCCTTCGTGCACGGCTTCGAGAGCATGCAGGTGGTGATCCCGGCCCGCGCCTGATCGCGGCTCGCGCCAGATGGACATGACGGACACCCTGGTCGAGGCGCGGCCGCGAAAGCGCGACGCGGCGGCGACGCGGGCCCGCATCCTGGCGGCGGCGATGGATCGCTTCGCGCGCCTGGGCTACGAGACCGCTTCGCTGCGCGAGATCGCCGCCGAGGCCGGCGTCGACGTCGCCCTGATCGGGCGCTACTTCGGCGGCAAGGAGGGGCTCTTCACCGAAGCCCTCAAGGCTTCGATCCATCCCAATCGCCTGCGCGACCACGATCGCGAAAGCTATGTGCGGGCGGTGGCGGAAAACATGGCCAACGGCCCCAAAGACGGCGAGTCGGACCAGGACGGCTTTCAGTTCCTGCTGCGGGCGGCGACTTCGCCGGCCACCGCCCCGCTGCTCAACCTCGCGGTGCAGGAGCGCTTTCTGGGACCGATCCGCGATTGGCTGGGCGGCGAGGACGCCGAGCCGCGCGCCCGGGTGCTGGCCGGGGTGATCATCGGTTTCCTGGTGGAAAGGCTCATCCGCGGCAAGGCGCTGCGCGGCCGTGAGCGCGAGGTGTTCATCGAGCGGGCGAGCGCGATTCTGACGGC
>DASXZG010000106.1:0-6674 GCA_036502045.1 Caulobacteraceae bacterium
CTTGGCGCAGCCGCCGGGATTTGTTATCGGCGATAAGTTATCCTGCGACGGAGGCGAGCTTTGAGCGAAACCGAGCACTTCGACGTGCTGATCGTGGGGGCCGGCATCTCCGGCGTCGGCTCGGCCTATCACCTGCAGCAACAGTCGCCCGGCAAGACGTTCGTGCTTCTGGACGCCCTGGATGACTTCGGCGGCACCTGGCGCACGCACACCTATCCCGGCGTCCGCTCCGACAGCGACCTCTACACCTTCGGCTACCGCTTCAAGCCGTGGGTAGGCACGCCGATCGCCACCGGCGGCGAGATCCTCAAATACGTCGGCGAGGTGATCGAGGAAAACGACATCGCCCGCCACATCCGCTACCGGCACAAGATCACCGCCGCGCGCTGGTCCAGCGAGACCAATCTGTGGACCATCGAAGCCGAGCGCACCGACACAAACGAGCGCGTTCGTTTCACCGCCAATTTCCTCTGGATGTGCCAGGGCTACTACGGCCACGCCGAAGGCTACACGCCGGACTGGCCGGGCCTTGCCGACTTCAAGGGCCAGCTGGTGCACCCGCAGCACTGGCCGCGGGACCTGGACTACAAGGGCAAGCGCGTCGTGGTGATCGGCTCCGGCGCCACCGCCGCGACCCTGATCCCCAGCATCGCCGACGACGTGGCGCACGTGACCATGCTGCAGCGCTCGCCCACCTACATGGCGGCCGGCCGCAACGTCGACGACATGGCCGACCAGCTGCGCGCGCTGGAGATCGACGAGACCTGGATCCACGAGATCGTCCGCCGCCAGCGGCTGAAGACCGGCCAGATGTTCACCAACCTGGCGCTGGCCTACCCCGACGCCGCCAAGGAGCAGCTGGTGGCCGGCGTCGCCGCCATCATCGGGCCGGAGCTGGCCGCCCAGCACTTCTCGCCGCGCTACAAACCCTGGACGCAGCGCATCGCCTTCGTGCCCGACGGCGACCTCTTTAAGAAGGTCAATGAAGGCAAGGCCAGCGTCGTCACCGACGAGATCGAGCGCTTCGTCGCCGGCGGCATCCGGCTGAAGTCCGGCAAGACGCTGGAAGCCGACATCATCGTCACCGCCACCGGCTTCAAGCTCAGCGTGCTGGGCGACATCGCCTTCGAGGTCGACGGCCAGCCGGTCGATATGGCCGACACCGTCGGCTACCGCGGCATGATGTTCACCGGCGTTCCCAATCTGGTCTGGGTGTTCGGCTATTTCCGCGCCAGCTGGACGCTGCGCGTGGACATCATGGGCGACTTCGTCTGCCGCCTGCTCAATCACATGGATGCGAAAGGCGTGGCGCGCGTGACCGTGGCGCTTCGCCCCGAGGACGCCGGGCTGGAGCGGCTCCCGTGGATCGACCCGGAGAACTTCAACCCCGGCTACCTGTCGCGCGACATGCACCGCATGCCCCGGCGCCTCGACAAGCCCGAGTGGCGCCACACCCAGGACTACTGGTCCGAACGCGTCGACCTCCCCGCCATCGACCTCGACGGCCCCGAGTTCGTCTACGGCGGCAAGGTCGCGCGACCACAAGCGGTCGCCGCGGAATAGGGCGCTGGCGCAGTGCCCTCAGTCCTCCCTTCCCCCCTGAGGGGAAGGGCCGGGGATGGGGGGTTGCATGAGAGAGTCTGGGTGCGGCCAGCAGCCCATAGTTCAACCACGGAAAACACGAAAAACACGGACTCAGCGTTTCACTCAGAGAGGCCGGCGCAGCCGGCTAGATGGCAATTTCGCCTTCGGCGCAAACGCAGCCGGCACGCCCGGAAGTCCGTGTTTTTCGTGTTTTCCGTGGCCAACCTTCGGCCCGCCGCTCTGAGCGGCGGCAGGACATTACGCGGCTCGCCCCGGCGCTCCCGCCTGCCGCAGCGGCTGAGCCCTCGCGATCGCGTCCACGGCCAGGCAAGCCTCGGCGATGCGGCTCACCGTCGGAAACGCCGCCATCTCCACCCGCGCCGACCGCGCCGCCAGTACGTGATGGGTCAGGCAAAGGTCGGCGAAACTCAGCGCCTCGCCGTGGCAATACCGCCCGGTCTCCGGCTCGACCGCCAGCCGCGCTTCGGCCGCCTTCAGCCCTTCGCGCAACCAGTGCTGGCCCCAAGCGGCGCGCTGGGCGTCGTCGAGGTGCAGCACCTCGGCCAGATATTTCCGCACCCGCGGGACCACCAGCGGATGGTGGTCGGCGGCGAACAGCAGCGCCAGCGAGCGCACCCGCGCTCTGCCCAGCGCATCGGCGGGCAGCAGCGGCGGCTTGGGGAAGCGCTCCTCCAGGTATTCCAGGATCGCCATCGACTGGGTCAGGCCTGGCCCGTCGTCGATGCTGAGCACCGGCACCGCGCCTTGCGGATTGCGCGCCAGGTGCTGGGGTGTCAGCTGCTCGCCAGCGTCGAGGTCGAGCATGGTCTCTTCGTAGGCGAGGCCCTTCAGGTTCAGCGCCGCGCGCACCCGGAACGTCGCTTGCGAGCGCCAGAACCCGTAGAGCCGGATCACGGCAGGCGATCCACTTCGTCCGGCCGCCCCACCGACACGCCCAGGTCCTTCACCAGCCCGGTGCCCAGCGAATAGACCCAGCCGTGCACGCAGATCGGCTGGCCCCGCGCCCAGGCGTCCTGCACGAACACGTCCGAGGCCACGTTCTTCACCTGGCGGATAACGTTGAGTTCACACAGCCGCTCCAGCCGCGCCCGCTCGCCGTTGCACGCTTCCAGCTCGTCGCGGTGGTCGTGCGCCACTTCGCGGATCGGGTGCAGCCAGTGGTCGATGAGGCCGCGCCGAGCCCCGTCCACCGCCGCCGCCACGCCGCCGCAGCCGTAATGCCCCACCACCAGGATGTGCTCGACCTTCAGCACGTCGACGGCGAACTGCAGCACCGAGAGGTAGTTGGCGTCCTGCGGCGGCGCGAGGTTGGCCACGTTGCGGTGCACGAACACTTCGCCCGGATCGAGCCCGATGATCTCGTTGGCCGGCACCCGGCTGTCGGAGCAGCCGATCCACAGGTACTTCGGCGCCTGCTGCGACTCCAGCCGGCGAAAGAAGCCGGGGTCCGCCGCTTCCTTGCGCTCCGACCAGGCGCGGTTGTTGGCTTTCAGGTCATCCAGCATGCGCGCGGCTTAGCGCGGCCAGCGCGTTTCGCCTACCTCCCCCCGCGACCTACCTCCCCCGCGAAGCGGCGGGAGGGGGACCACCCGCCGAAGAGCGGGTGGTGGAGGGGGCAAGCGAGCGACGGGCCCTATCCACCGTGGTCAGCGTCCGAAGCGAGCAGAGCGACAGCGCCTTTGGCTTGCCCCCTCCACCCTCGGCTCTTCGCTTCGCTCGGCCTCCGGTCCCCCTCCCGCCGCTTCGCGGGGGAGGTTAGCGCCGCGCTCGCACCGGGCCGCCGTCCAGGCGCACCATCGCGCCATTGGTGAAGCTGGAAGCATCCGAGCCGAGGTAGAGCGCCAGGCCGACGATCTCGTCCGGCATCCCGACGCGCAGGCCGGCCCGGGTGAAGCCGGGGTGGGCGTGGTCCGGCGGATCGGCCCAGTGCTCGGCGATATCGGTGGCGAAGGGGCCGACGATGATGGAGTTGACCCGCACGTTGGGGCTGTAGGCGGCGGCGAAGCCCTGGGTCAGCGAATTCAGCGCCGCCTTGGCGCCAGCGTAAGGCAGCGCCCAGGGCGAGGCGCCCAGCGCCGCGGTGGAGGAGATGTTGATCACCGAGCCCCCAGCGCCCTTGTGCATGCGCTCGCCCAGGATCGCGGTCAGCCGGAACGGACCCTTGAAATTGACCCCGATCACCTTGTCGAAAGCGTCCTCGGTCACCGCGTCCAGCGACGGGTAGAGCGGCGACATGCCGGCGTTGTTGACCAGGATGCTCACCGGCCCCAGCGCCCTCTCCACCGCGTCGGCCATCGGCTCGATCTCGTCCCAGCGCCCCATGTGGCAGGCGAAGGCGAAGGCGCGGCGGCCCTTGGCCTCGATCTCCCGCGCCGCCGCCTCGCAGGCGTCCAGCTTGCGGCTGACGATGGCGACGTCGGCGCCGGCCTCGGCGAAAGCCAGCGCCATGGCGTGGCCCAATCCGCGCGAGCCGCCGGTGACCAGCGCCACCTTGCCGGTGAGGTCGAAACGGTCGGCCATGCTGCGCTCCTTGTGCAGAAATGCTGCGCGGCATTTGCCGCAGCAAACACCCCTGCGTCCACGCTCACATCGCGTCAGCAATCGGGGCTGGACCTTCCCCTGGCGTCAGCCGCTAATCGTGGTTGCGATGGACCCCGTCCCCGATCTCAGCCGCTCCGTGAAGGGCCTGGCCGTGCTGGTCACTGGCGCGGGCGGCGGCATGGGGCGCGCCACCGCGCACGTCTTCGCCAGAGAGGGCGCCAAGGTGGCGGTCACCGACGTGAAGCAGGAGGCCTGCGAGGCGGTGGCGGCCGAGATCGTCGCCGGCGGTGGCGCGGCGCGGGCCTGGGCGCTGAACGTGGCCGATGCGGACGCCATCGCCGCCACCATCCCCCAGATCGCCGCGCAACTGGGCGGCCTCGACATCGTGGTCAACAACGCCGGCGTCGGCGGTTTCGCGGCCATCGACGCGGACAACTACGAGACCGTGTGGGAGCGCGTGGTGCCGGTGTTGCTGACCGCCCACCAGCGGGTGATCCGCGCCGCGCTGCCGTTTCTGCGGGCTTCCAAGAGCCCGCGCATCGTCAACATCGCCTCCACCGAAGCGCTGGGCGCCACGGCCAGAGACAGCGCCTACGCCGCGGCCAAGGCCGGCGTCACTGGCCTCACCCGGGCGCTCGCTGTCGAGCTCGGCCGCGAGGGCATCACCGTCAACTGCGTCTGCCCGGGCCCGATCCGCACCGGCATGACCGCCGGCGTCGCCGAGGCCGACAAGCAGACCTTCGCCCAGCGCCGCACGGCGCTGCGCCGCTACGGCGAGCCGGAAGAGGTGGCGCACATCACGCTCAGCCTCTGCCTGCCGGCCGCGTCCTACATCACCGGCGCTGTCATCCCCGTCGACGGGGGCCTGATGGCGCGCAATGCCTGAACGAACAGAAACTTAGGGAAGAGACCACAGTGGGTTGGAACTTCGGAGACATCCTCGACGCCGTCGCCCCGGTGCTGCCGGCCGACGCGCCGGCGCTCATCCATGGCGACCGCGTGATCCCGTGGGGCGAGGCGACGCGGATCAGCAACAACATGGCGCGGGGCCTGATCGCCCGCGGCGCCCAGCCTGGCGACAAGCTCGCCATCTATATGCGCAACCGGCCAGAGTACCTGTTGTCGCTGGCCGCCGCCTTCAAGGCGCGCATGACCCACGTCAACGTCAACTACCGCTACACCCCCGACGAGGTTTGGTACATTTTCGACAATTCCGACGCCCAGACGGTGGTCTACGCCTCGGAATTCCGCGACGCGGTCACGCAGATCCGCCCGCGCCTGCCGAAGGTGAAGACCTGGATCGAGGTCAGCCCCGACGGCAAGACCGCGCCCTTCGCCGAGCCGTTCGAGCGCCTCGCCGACGAGGGCAACGGCGGCCCGCTCGACATCCAGCGTTCCGGCGACGACCAGTTCTTCATCTACACTGGCGGCACCACCGGCATGCCCAAGGGCGTAATGTGGACGCACAACGACATGCGCGAGCTGACCAACGCCGGCGCGCGCCGCATGGGCCCGGTGCCGGAGACGCTGGAAGAGCTGGCGGCCCACACCTCCAAGGTCGGCCCCGGCGGCCGCACGCTCCCAGCGCCGCCCTTGATGCACGGCACCGGCCTGCTCACCGCCATGGGCGCGATGCTCGGCGGCGGCTCGGTGGTGACGCTGGAGGGCGAGACCTTCGACGCCGAGGAGCTGCTCCGCGCAATCGAGACCCACAAGCCGCAGTCGATGGCGATCGTCGGCGACTCGTTCGCGCGGCCGCTTCTCAATGCGCTGGAGGCCAATCCCGGCAAGTACGACGTATCCTCGATCATGGCGATCGTTTCGTCGGGCGTGATGTGGAGCGTGGAGGTCAAGCGCGGCCTTCTGGAGCACATGCCGCAGGCGATGCTGAACGACGGCTTCTCGTCGTCGGAGGCGCTCGGCATGGGCGCCTCGGTGATGATGAAAGGCAGTGAGGCGCCCACCGCCAAGTTCGTAATCGGCGAGCGCTGCCGGGTGTTCGACGAGAACGACGACGAGGTCGTGCCTGGCTCGGGCGTCGCCGGCATGGTGGCGATCAAGGGGCCGAACCCGCTCGGCTACTACAAGGACGAGGAGAAGACCGCGCGCACCTTCCGCACCATCGCCGGCGAGCGCTACTCGATTCCGGGCGACTGGGTGATGGTCGAGGCGGACGGCTCGCTGACGCTGCTCGGACGCGGCAACGCCTGCATCAACACCGCCGGCGAGAAGGTCTTCCCCGAGGAGGTCGAGGAAGCGCTGAAGACCCATCCCTCGGTCGAGGACGCGCTGGTGGTCGGCGTGCCGGACGAGAAGTGGGGCCGGGCGGTGACCGGCGTCGTCGAGTTGGCCGAGGGCGCGAGCCTCGACGAGGCGGCGTTGCGGGCCCACGTCCGCAGATCGCTGGCCGGGTACAAGACGCCGAAGCGCATCGTCGTCGCCGACCGATCGTTGCGGGCCGCCAACGGCAAGGCCGACTATCCGGCCGCGAAGGCGGCGGCCGAGGCGGCGCTGGCGCCCGCCGGAGC